>NZ_JANKOF010000060.1 GCF_024655565.1 Nitratireductor sp. ZSWI3
CCGCGCCCGGAAAGCGGGCGCGGTGCGGGCGCAATATTTTCTCCACCTGTCGGCTTGGCGCTTTTCCGTTCGTCCTTGTTGCAGGGCCCGCAACCGGGCCGGCAAAGAGGAGAGATGCCATGTCCAATGTCGAAACCATCACCGAAGAGAAGCCGGAAGTCCTGGGCGGCGTGGTGCCCTATCTGATGATCGACGGCGCCGTTAAGGCCGCTGAATTCTACAAAGAAGCCTTCGCCGCCGAGGAGGTCGCGCGCCACCCGGTCGATGATCAGGGCCGCACCATGCACATCCATCTCTACATTCACGGCGGCTCGCTGATGCTGAGCGATCCCTATCCCGAATACGGCTGCCCGGCCGAGAAGCACCAGGGCTACAGCCTGACGCTGGCGGTCGACGACGTCGACGGCTGGTGGGCCCGCGCGATCGGCGCGGGCGTCAAGGTCGTGGTGCCGCTGGAAAAGATGTTCTGGGGCGACCGCTACGGCGAGGTGCGCGACCCGTTCGGCGTCAAATGGGCGATCGTCGGCGACTGAGGCCTGGCCCGTCGCCGTATCGCTGGATCGGTTGTTGTTTTGGGGATGCGTGTGGCATACCCCCTCTGGCCGGCAGGCCAGAGGGGTCCGAAGGAGCGTCCCACGCTTCAAGCAAGATGAAAAGCTACAAGCTCCCGCACCGCGTCGGCGTCTATTCCGGCGCGGCGCCGGCCGCATATTGCGCGGCGAACGCCGCAGACGGCGGGATCGGCTTGATGATGTCGATCAGGACGCCGTTCGGATCGGCGGTGATGAAGTGGCGCTGGCCGAACTCCTCGTCGCGCAGGTCGAGCAGGATCGGCAGGCCGGCGGCCTTGAGCCGTGCGTATTCCGCATCGGCGTCCTCCACCTCGAAATTCAGGATCAGGCCGCTGACGCGCCCGCGCCCGGCAGCCGGAACCGTCTCGTGACTGCCGTCCAGGATCGCCAGGTTGACGCGGCGGTTCCCGGTCGACTGGAGATGGACGTACCAATCCGCCTCGAACGACGGCTCAAAGCCGAAATGTTGGCGATAAAACGCGGCCGTCGCGGCGACCTTGTCGGTCATGATCACCGGATAGTAGCTGGTCGACTTCATCGATTTCTCCTCGAAGGCAATGAAAGGCTCTGATCTGCTCCGACGAAGGGATTGCATTCCCCAACGTCCGGATTAAACATACAGCGTGCATGTAAATGATCATTAACATACAGGCTGCATGTATGCAACAAGGAACCGCACGCCGTTCCAATCGTCAGCGCACCGAAGAAACCCGCGACAAGCTGATCAGCGCGGCGCGGCGGCTGTTCGTCGAAAAATCCTACGCCGAAACCGGCACGCCGGAGATCGTCGCGGCGGCCGGCGTGACGCGCGGCGCCCTCTATCATCACTTCGCCGACAAGCAGGCGCTCTTTCAGGCGGTCGCCGAGCGCGAGGCGGCTGCGGTCGCCGAGGATATCGAGCGCCGTTCCGGCGATGCCGCCTCCCCCGTCGATGCCCTGCTCGCCGGCGGCAAGGCCTATCTTGCCGCCATGGCCGAGCCGGGGCGGACGAGGCTCCTGCTGCTCGACGGACCCGCCGTCCTCGGGCGCGCGGCGATGGACGAGATCGATGATCGCCACGGCAACAGGACGCTGCGCGAGGGGCTTGCGGCGGGCATGCGCGCCGGCCTCATCCGCCGCCTGCCGCTCGACCCGCTGACGGGTCTACTCGCCGCGGCCTTCGACCGGGCAGCCCTGTCGATCGAAGCGGGCGCCGATGCCGGCGCCTGCACCGCAGCCCTTGCCGGGCTGATCGAGGGTCTCGCCGCGACGGCCTCGAAAGGCTGAGAAAACGCCGCCTATTGCGGCCGGCGCGGCCGGCCTTGCCTCACGCCCGTCGGTGCGACGTCCTGCTTCAGCCCGGCAACGAGGTTGCGCGCGGCAGAGAAGAACTCGCGGTAGAGAATGGCGCCGAACACGGCGACCGTCACGGCGACGGCGGCCCACACAGAGACGAACCAGGCGATCATGCCGATCGCGAAATAATAGACGCGGATGCCGTGGTTGAAATTGCGCGCAGCGATGGTGTTGAGCGCCGCCATGACGCGAACCTCGTCCGGGTCGCTCTCCTCGGCATGGTCGGCAGCCCCGAGCATGATGCAGAAATGGTTGAACTGACGCAGCGAGAGCGTGAAGGAAAGGAACGCCATCACGAACATGATCAGGAACACGACCAGGTGACGTTCCACCGCCGCCTTGGTGATCCCCAGGGCCGGCTGCATCACCGACACCGCCTCCACCACGGCATCGATCTGGCCGAACACGGCGATCACCGCCAGGATGATGAGCACGGTGGTCGAGGCGAAGAAGGATACGGCGCCCATCAGGTTGCCGGAAAGGATGGCGTCGAGCGGCGTCTCGCGCCGCACCGCGTTGTGCACCCAGCGCTGGCGTTGCGCGCCCATGATGACCGACAGCGACGGGCGGCGCGTTTCCAGCCAGCTCGCGAACACCGCGTAGAAGACCCAGCACAGAAGCGGAAACAGCGATGCGGCCAGTATCAAGATCGGCAGTCCCCTCGGTGTGCGATGCCCCGTGCCGACCTTGCCCCGAGGGCGGGCCCCGGGTCAAACGGCATCGTTGCGGCTCAGTCGAAAATCCTGTCGCCCTGTTCGTCGATCACCTGACGCCCCTTGCGCACCGCGTGCTCGGCGGCCAGATCGGCGCTCGGGAAGCGATCGGCGCGCACCAGGCGATGCTCCCGGCGCACACCGTCGATCTCCTTCCAGATCAGCGCGCAGGTCTGGAACTGCCCGCCCTCGGCGAACGGCGTCGGCTGGATGGAATAGCCCTTGTGCTCGACGGCCTCCCCCACGGGCTTGCCCTCGCCCGCTGCCTGGCCGGGTTGCCCGCCGCCCCCGAAGAGCCGCTTCAAGAATGACATGCCGTTACTCCCCTTGTTACGGTAAGCTTACGCCAATTTTCGCCCGCCGACAGCCGCCGCCGCAAAATCCCGCGGTCTCGTTCATGCCAGCTGCAGCACGCGCGAAGACGGTCAGGCGGCCGGTCTGGATGCCGGCCGCCTGCACGAATTGCGCCGCCTGCCGCGTGATTTGGTAAAACCCCGCTCCGGATGGAACAGAAAGGATCGTCTGCCGCATGCTCCGGTGGTGCCCCGCCCGGCAGCGCCTGTCAAGCCGACGCCTCAGCCCAGCGAGCTGATGATCTCCCGATAGGCTGCCTCGGGAAACGCCTTCAGCGTCACGCTGCGCACATTGCCGGTCGCGCCGATCGCCAAGGCGAACCGCGCGGCGACCGCATCGTCCGGCGCCTCGGCGACTGCCACGAGGTCGTACTCGCCCATGGTCAGGTAGAAGGCCTTGAAGGAGCCGCCCATCTCGGACAGCGCCGCCTTGGCGGCATCCAGCCGCTTCGGCGAATCGCGCACGTTCCTGATGCCCTGATCCGTCCAGTTCAAAAGCATGATGTAAGTGGTCATGTCACACCTCCCGCCGACGCGTGACCTTGGCGGGTCCCGCCCGCCGGCGCCGGATCGTTCACCCGTACCGCCCATCGAAACTATGCGCCCGGCACGGTCCGGCAGACAACCGACGCATTAGGCGTAGGGCATTCTCCCACGATGCCCGCCGCTCCTGCGACAAGCGTCCTTCCCGCCCAGCCATAATGAAAAAGCCGGGCGCAGGGCCCGGCTTTTTCATGTTTCGATCGTTCGCCGATCAGCTGTCGAGGAAGCTCCTCAGCTTGCGCGAGCGGCTCGGATGCTTCAGCTTCCTGAGCGCCTTCGCCTCGATCTGGCGGATGCGCTCGCGGGTCACCGAAAACTGCTGGCCGACTTCTTCCAGCGTGTGGTCGGTGTTCATGCCGATGCCGAAGCGCATGCGCAGCACGCGCTCCTCGCGCGGCGTCAACGAGGCCAGCACCCGCGTCGTCGTCTCGCGCAGGTTGGCCTGGATTGCCGCATCGATCGGCAGCACCGCCATCTTGTCCTCGATGAAGTCGCCGAGATGCGAATCCTCCTCGTCGCCGACCGGCGTCTCGAGGCTGATCGGCTCCTTGGCGATCTTCAGCACCTTGCGCACCTTCTCCAGCGGCATGGCGAGCTTCTCGGCCAGTTCCTCCGGCGTCGGCTCGCGGCCGATCTCGTGCAGCATCTGGCGCGAGGTGCGGACGATCTTGTTGATCGTCTCGATCATGTGCACCGGAATGCGGATCGTGCGCGCCTGGTCGGCGATCGAGCGGGTGATCGCCTGCCGGATCCACCACGTCGCGTAGGTGGAGAACTTGTAGCCGCGGCGGTATTCGAACTTGTCGACCGCCTTCATCAGGCCGATATTGCCCTCCTGGATCAGATCCAGGAACTGCAGGCCACGATTCGTGTACTTCTTGGCGATGGAGATGACGAGGCGCAGATTGGCCTCCACCATCTCCTTCTTGGCGATGGCCGCCTCGCGCTCGCCCTTCTGCACCTGGTTGACGATGCGTCGGAACTCGCCGATGGAGATCGCCGTTTCCTGCGCGAGATTCTGGATCTCTGCACGCAGATTGTCGATCGCCTTCCCTTCGTTCCTGGTGAACTCCTTCCAACCCCTGGAAGAAAGCGTCGCGATGCGCTCCGTCCAGTTCGGGTCGAGCTCAGAGCCCTGATATTCCTTCAGGAAGTCGTCGCGCCTCACGCCATAGCTTTCGGCCAGGCGCAGCAGGCGGCCCTCGTTCTGCACGAGGCGCTTGTTGATGTCGTAGAGCTGCTCGACGAGCGTCTCGATGCGGGCGTTGTTCAGCGACAGCGATTTCACCGAGGTGATCAGCTCGCTCTTCAACTGCTTGTAGCGACGCTCCTGGCTCGCCGACAGGCTGTCGCCGTCGGCAAGGCTCGACTCGACCTCCTGGTCCTGCAGCTTGCGCAGCTTCTTGTAGGTGTCGGCGATGAAATCGAGCGTCTCCATGACGCCCGGCTTGAGCTCGGCTTCCATCGCGGCGAGCGACAGATTGGCCTCGTCCTCTTCCTCGTCCTCTTCCTCGGGCTGGCTCTCGCCGCCGACATCGGTGATGTCGTCGCCGCCGCGCGCACGCTTGGGCTTTTCTTCGGCCGGTTTGGCGTCCTCGTCGGGACGCTGCACGACAGGCGCCTGCTTGGCCTCGGGGCCGGCATAGGTCGCCTCCAGATCGATGATCTCGCGCAAGAGGATCTTGCCGTCGGTCAGCTCGTCGCGCCAGATGATCAGCGCCTGGAAGGTCAGCGGGCTTTCGCAAAGACCGGCGATCATGGTCTCGCGGCCGGCCTCGATGCGCTTGGCGATGGCGATCTCGCCCTCGCGCGACAAGAGCTCGACCGAGCCCATCTCGCGCAGATACATGCGCACCGGATCGTCGGTCCGGTCGGTCGGCTCCTTCTTGGTCGCCGTCGCGAGCGCGGTGCCTGACGTTCCCGCCAGTTCGTTGCTTTCCTCGCTGTCGTCGGACGAATCGCCGTCCTCGACCGCCTCATCGTCTTCCACGACGTTGATGCCCATGTCGGACAGCATCGCCATCGTGTCTTCGATCTGCTCGGAACTCACCTCGCCGGAGGGGAGGACGGCATTCAGCTCGTCCATCGTCACATAGCCGCGCTTCTTGGCGGCCTTGATCATTTTCTTGACTGCGTCGTCGGAAAGGTCGAGCAGCGGGCCGTCGGAGCCCTCGCGTTCGTTCTCGACCTCTTCCTTCTCTTTTGTCGCCATGCTTTGCCTTCTCCAACCGAGCGGGGTTTCTGCCACCCCGTCGCCGCCGCTCCCACGGCCGTCCGTAGCGGCATCTGCAACCTGATTCGTGATCTAGCTTCGGCCGCGTTAATGCCCGCTTAACCCTGATACTTAGGCGGGCTCCCTGTGTCGTCCAGTTCCGGTATCTTGCTCTTGTTCTGTCGCACCGCGCCTTCGCGCACGGCACCATTGTGTCGAATCGATCCTGATTCCGCTAATCCGCCGCGAGGTCAAGCCGCTCTGCCATGATTCGCGCCAAAAAAGCGAATCAGACACCGAATATCGTGTCCTGGAGCGCTCCGGACCCCACAAAGTCCAAAAAGCAATCCACCGGGTCAGGAGCGATTCGCCCGTCCCGAAAGAATGCCGAAGCCTTCGATCAGCGCCTCGGTCGCTTGGAGATTGCCGAGCTCCGCCTGGATTTCCACCAGATGCCGCGCATCCTCTTCGTTCCAGTCCGTCGCCAGCGCCATCTCGGCTGCTTTCAGCTCCTTATGTAGAGAGCCTGCGCGCCGGTGCAAGTAGAGCGTCTGTCCGAAGGCCTCCCGCGCATCCTCGAACGCCGCCGTTTCCAGTGCCGGCCACTGATAGGCGGACTTCACCCGCGCTTCCGCCTGCGCCCAGACGGCCGACAGGCCGGCCGCCTCGATGCAGGCCAGAAGGAGCGCCCGGTCGTGCTGCGGATTGTGCGCCACCGCGTCGAGGACCACGGCGCGCAACCGGCCGAGATCGGCGCTCGCCAGCGTCATCTGGTCGACCGCGTCGAAAAACTCGTCGATCAGCACCGGATGGTTGATCAGCGAGACCATCAGCGTCGCCTCGCGCAGCGGCATGGCGGGCGCGGAGCTGCGCACCATCGCCGAACGCGCTAGACTCTCCGAGACCGCGAGCCGGCCCGACGCGCCGCCCGGACGGCCCGTGCCGCCGCGTTTGCCGCCCCCCTCGCGGAAACCGCCGCCCTGCCCGCGCCGCTGCGGCGCCTCGCTGCCGAAGAACGCCCTCGCCCGCTCGCGCATGTCCTGTGCATAGTGGCGGCGAAGGTTCTCGTCGCCGATGCGCGCCGTCAGCGCCTGCAGGTTCTTCTCAAGCTCTGCACGCCGCTCCGGCGTGTCGAACACCTTGCCCGAGGTCTCGCGCATCCACAGCAGGTCGGCCAGCGGCCGCGCATTGGCCAGCGTCGTGGCGAAGGCGTCCGGCCCCATCTCACGCACCAGGTCGTCGGGATCCTTACCCTCCGGCAGCAGCGCGAAGCGCAGGGACCGGCCCGGCTGCACCAGCGGCAACGCCAGGTCGGCGGCACGCCAGGCGGCGCGCAGGCCCGCCTCGTCGCCATCGAAGCACAGAACCGGCTCGCCGGCCATGCGCCACAGGAGATCGAGCTGGTTTTCCGTCAGCGCCGTGCCGAGGGGGGCGACCGCATTGTCGAAGCCCGCCTGCGCCAGCCCGATCACGTCCATGTAGCCTTCCACGGCGATCACCGTGCCGCCCTTGGCCACGCTGCGCCGCGCACGCGCCAGGTTGTAGAGCACGGTCCCCTTGTGGAAGAGCTCGGTGTCGGGCGAGTTGAGATACTTCGCCGGCACGTCCGCCGACAGCGCCCGCCCCCCGAACGCGATCACCCGGCCACGCGCGTCCTCGATCGGAAACATGATGCGGTCGCGGAAACGGTCGTAGGAGACGGGGATGTCGGGGCCGAACACGACCAGCCCGCAGGCCTCGATCTGCTCCTTCGTCACGCCTTTCGCGGCCAGATGCTCCTTCAGCGCGTTGCGGCCGGGCGGCGCGTAACCGAGGCGAAACGCCTGCTGCGTGGCGCTCGACAGGCCACGCCCGCGCAGATAGGCGCGTGCCGCGGCTCCCGCCTGCGCCTGCAGCATCTCCTGGAAGAAGCGCACCGCCATCTCCATCACGTCGGTCAGCGAGGCGCGTTCCTTCTCGCGGCGCTCGGCCTGCGGATCGCGCTCCGGCATCGGCACGCCGGCCATGTCGGCGACGCGCTCCACGGCCTCTGGAAAGCTGATCCCGTCCAATTCCGACAGGAAGCGGAAATGATCGCCCGAAACCCCGCAGCCGAAGCAGTGGTAGCGGCCCTTCCTGTCCTCGCAGTGAAAGCTCGGCGTGTTCTCGCCGTGAAACGGACAGCAGGCCCAGTAGTCACCGCGCGAGGCATTCGTCTTGCGCCGATCGAAGGTCACGCGCGATCCCACGACCTGCGAGATCGGCACGCGGTCGCGGAGCTCGTCCAGAAAGGCGTTCGGAAAGCGCATGACAGTCGTTCTTTTCAGGTTACGGTCTCATATAAGCATGATCGACCGCGCCGGCGTAAGCGCGATCTGCCACGTCTTAACGGTATTCACAGGAGGCGACCCGCCATTCGATGTGCAAGGGCGTCATGCGCTTGAAAAACACGCCCCCGGAACAAAAAACCCCGCCTGAGCGGGGCTTTTTTCTTCGCGCCTCTGCGTTCAGCGCAGCATGCCTTTGACGATGCCGCTCGCCTTGCCGAAATCCATGCGGCCGGGAAACTTCGCCTTCAGCATGTTCATGCAGCGGCCCATGTCGCGCAGCCCGTCGGCGCCCATTTCCTGCACCACCTGGGCGCAGACCTTCTTCACGTCATCCTCGCCAAGCTGCTTGGGCAGGAATTCGGAGATGATGGCGATTTCCTCGCGCTCCTGCTCGGCCAGCTCAAGGCGGTTGCCCTCCTCGAACGCCCGCGCCGATTCCTCGCGCTGCTTCGCCATCTTGACGAGAATCTGCAGAATCTCCTCGTCGCTGACCGGGTCCTTGCCGGCGCCGCGATTGGCGATGTCGCGATCCTTGATGGCCGTCTGGATGAGCCGCAGCGTCGAAATGCGGCGTTTGTCCTTTTGTTTCACGGCGTCGTTCAACGCCTTGGCGAATAGCTCGCGCATAACATTTGTCTCCCGTCGCAGGGTCAACATAGCTCTGGCTGGTTTCTGAAGCAAGCGCTAGCGATTTGATAAGTCGTTGTAAATATTACAATAAATATTTTCCAACGACACGTGATCGCTCTTTCGCCTGTGCCAACCGTCCGCGCCCTGCATGGACGATCATGGTTTCGTGCCGGGCAGACCGTCAGCCGGTCTCGGTCTCGACACTTTTCGCTGCGCCATATGGCCCATGCGGCCCCTTCTTTCAAGGGGCTCTTGCGCTCGACGGGAAAAAGTGAGAACCGGAAGCTCACAAGCATCATGCACAGACGATGGCCACGAGCGCCGGGCGCGCAAACGCCGCCGCGCGCCTCGACCCACAAGGACGGAGACAATCCCATGGTGACCAGCACCGCCCCCTGGAGCGAAACCCGGCCCACCGCCCTGATCGTTCTCGCCGACGGCACCGTCATCGAGGGCCGCGGGCTCGGCGCCGGCGGGGAAGCGATCGGCGAGTTGTGCTTCAACACCGCGCTCACCGGCTATGAGGAGATCCTCACAGATCCGTCCTATGCCGGCCAGATCGTCACCTTCACCTTCCCGCACATCGGCAATGTCGGCGCCAATGACGAGGACATCGAGGATCTCAACCCGGCCGCCCGCGCCGGGGCGGTCGGTGCGGTTTTCCGTGCCGACATCTCCAACCCGTCGAACTACCGCGCCGCCACCCATTTCGACGAGTGGCTCAAGCGGCGCGGCATCGTCGCCATCAGCGGCGTCGACACGCGGGCGCTGACCGCGCTCCTGCGCGAGAAGGGCGCTGCCAATGCGGTCATCGCCCACAGTCCCGACGGCGTGTTCGACATCGAGGCGCTGAAGGCCAGGGCCAGCGCCTGGTCCGGCCTCGTCGGCCTCGACCTTGCGAAAGAGGTCACGTCCGGCCAGTCCCAGAGCTGGAGAGAGACCCCGTGGGTCTGGAACGAAGGCTATGGCAATCTCGGCGAGCCGAGCATGCACATCGTCGCCGTCGACTATGGCGCCAAGCGCAACATCCTGCGGCTTCTGGCCGGGCTCGGCGCCAAGGTGACGGTCGTCCCGGCACGGACCGATGCCGCCGATATCCTGGCCATGCGGCCGGACGGCGTCTTCCTGTCCAATGGTCCCGGCGACCCGGCCGCCACCGCCGACTATGCCGTGCCGATGATCCGCGAGCTCCTGAAGACCGAGATTCCGCTTTTCGGCATCTGCCTCGGCCACCAGATGCTGGCGCTGGCGCTGGGCGCCAAGACGGTGAAGATGCATCAGGGCCATCACGGCGCCAACCATCCGGTCAAGGACTTCACCACCGGCAAAGTGGAAATCGTGTCCATGAACCACGGCTTCGCCGTCGACGGGGACACCCTGCCCGAAGGGGTGGAGGAGACCCATGTCTCGTTGTTCGACGGATCGAATTGCGGCCTGACGATCACCGGCCGGCCGGTCTTCTCGGTCCAGCACCATCCGGAGGCTTCGCCCGGCCCGCAGGATTCGCACTATCTCTTCCGCCGCTTCGCCGACCTGATCCGCGAGCGGCAGGGCGCCCCCGCCGTCTGAGCGGTCCGAACGGCGCCGGATTTTACAAGGGGCGGCGTTGCACGAAAACGCGCGGCCCACGTCGCCGCAGGAGCAATGCCAGCCCCTTGAAGAGGCCGAACCCGAACAGCAGCCCGACGCCGGTCCAGATCAGGCCGTGCGGGGTGATCGGCACGGCAGGCTCGAAATCGGCAAGCGTTCCCTTGAGGACCATCGTGTCCGGGCTTCTCACCAGGGCCAGCGGGCGCGCCACCGGCGACAGGTCCTCGAACAGGGCCGCGTGGCGGACCAGCCGGTCGAAGCGGTCGAAGGCGGCACGCATCGAGCGGCCGCGGTCGCGCAGCACCGGCACCGTCGAGGCGTCGTAGACCTTGAGAACCTCGTCCCGCGTCAGCTTGTTGTTCGTCGCATCGGCATCGAAGGCCGCGACCACCTGCTCCAGTTCCTGCATCGCGCCGTTGAGGCGCTGCCTGTACTGCTGCGCCAGTTCCGGCGCCTGCGAGGTGGCCAGGCCGCAGGCCAGCGTCACCGCGAGTGCGGCTATCCTTCCGAATCCAAACATGCTCCGTACCGCCTTTTCAGATCGCGGCGGAACCGCCGGCCTAGCTATTACCCGAGTGGGGCGATTTTTCCTGACAGATGGGTACCATCTGTCAGGATCGCACCACTAGGTTCAAACGGGATCGTTGAACGTATCGCAATCGGCCAGCCGTCCGCTCTTGAGCCCCCGCGCAAACCATGTCCGCCGCTGTTCCGACGTGCCATGGTTAAAGCTCTCCGGCACCACGTAACCCTGGGTGCGGCGCTGCAACGTGTCGTCGCCGATCTGGTTGGCGGCGTTCAGGGCCTCCTCGATATCGCCGCTTTCGAGCAGCCCTTTCTGGCCGGTGTAGTGCGCCCAGATGCCGGCGAAGCAATCCGCCTGCAGCTCGACGCGGATCGACATGGCGTTGGCCTCTGCCTGGCTCATCCGCTGGCGCATCTCGTTGAAGCGCGGCAGGATGCCCGTCACGTTCTGCACGTGGTGGCCGACCTCATGCGCCACCACATAGGCCTGCGCGAAATCGCCGGAGGCGCCGAACTGGCGCGCAAGCTGGTTGAAGAAGCCGAGATCGAGATAGACCTTCTGGTCGCCTGGGCAATAGAACGGCCCGCTGGCCGCCGAGGCGAAGCCGCAGGCCGAGCGCACGCCGTCGGTGAACAGCACCATCGACGGCTCCTTGTAATTCAGCCCCTGCGCTTCGAAGATGCCTTTCCAGGTGTCCTCGGTCTCCGCCAGGACGACACTGACGAACTGCTTCATCTCGTCGTCGGCGGCGGATGTGGTCGTCGTCTGCTGCGTGGTCGGGCCTCCGGTCGGGCCGCCCGCCAGCATCTCCAGCGGGTCGATGCCGCAGGCCCTCAGGACGAAGAACAGCACCACCAGGACGATGATGCCCGATAAGCCGCCGCCGGCGCTGCGCGAGCCGCCCATCGGCAGGCGCACCCGCCCGCCGGGGCGACCGAAGCCGCCCGGAAACATGCCGCCACCACCGCCCTCGCCGCGACGATCCTCGACGTTGCTGCTTTGACGACGACCCTTCCAGCGCATGCATTCGACTCCCGGCTGCTCATGACAGCATGTTGCGCCGGACGGTACCGCCCGGCATCAGCACGCGGCTCAACGGCGCAGAGCCGCAGCTTCACTGCCGCAAGTTGAACAAGATTCGCCCCGCACGCAAGAGAAACTCGCCGCCAGCGGCGCCCGCACCATGAGGGCCGCGGATCCTCACCGGCATCGACGATCATCGGCTTTTCCGATGCAAGCAATCGTATCTTCCCGTTTCCCCAGCCGGTCTTCGTCCGGCTAGACCTCGCTCGCCGGCGCGGCATCACGCGCCCTGCAGCGGATCGGAAAATTGAAGGAGACCACCATGCCAGGCGAAAACACACGCGAGCACATCCTTGTCGTCGGCGGCAGTTCGGGCATGGGACTGGCGCTTGCCGGAAACCTGCTTGCTTCAGGGCACGCCGTCACCATCGTCGGCCGTTCGCCGGAACGGCTCGCCCGGGCATGCGACATGCTCGGCCACGCGCCGGGGCTTGAGGCCGTCGCCGCGGACGCGACGTCAGAAGACGAGGTCGAGCGCCTGTTCGCCTCGATCGGCGACCTGCATCACATCGTCTCGACCGCCGCCGACGTCGGCGGCGTCTATGTTCCCCTGTCCGAGATGGCTGTCGCGACGGCGCGGCGCGTGATCGATTCCAAGGTGGTCGCACCCGTCCTCGTCGCCAAGCACGGTGCGCCGCGCCTCGCGGCCGGCGGATCGATCACCTTCACATCCGGGATCGCGGCCTATCGGCCCGCGCCCAAGGGCTCTGTCGTGGCCGCCATCAACGGCGCGATCGAATCGCTCGTTTACGCGCTTGCCGTCGAGCTCGCGCCGATCCGCGTCAACGCCGTTTCGCCCGGCTGGGTCGACACGCCGATCTGGGACGCGGTCGCCGGGGAAGGAAAGGATGCGGCGCTGCAGGCCATGGCGGCGCGCCTGCCGGTCGGCCGCATCGGCCGGCCGGTCGACATCGCACAGGCCATCGAAGCGGTCATGCGCAACGGGTTCATGTCGGGAACGGTGGTCCATGTCGACGGCGGTCAGCGCCTGGTCTGATCGCCAAGATGTTCCCTCGCGGCGGCCAGGAATGCCCGCGCCGCCGGAGACTGCGTGCGCCGGTGCCGCCACATCATCGTGACGGGCGTCGTGGCGTGCGGACCCGACCATGGCAGGGCGGCGACATTGGCGGATTGCCCGGCAAGCGCCGACCGCGGCACGAGCGCACAGCCGGCACCCACCTCGACGATCCCCCGGATCGATCCGATGCTGCCGTATTCGCCGATCAATCTCGGCCGCTCCGGCCGGGTGTCGGCGAACGCTTCATCGAACATCTTGCGGTAGACGCAGCCGGGTTCGGTCACCGCAAACGCTTCGTCGGCAAGCTCGCCCGGCCCGATCGCCGCGCGATCGGCGAGCCGATGGTTGGCGGGCAGGATCACCAGCAGGCGCTCCTCGGCGACCGCTTCGCTGCGCACGCCAGGCGCGGCGGGCGCAGCGCCGAAAATGAAACCGACGTCCAGGTCGCCGTTGCGGACCCCGTTGCGCAGGCTTCCGCTGTCGGCGGTGGTCAGCCTGATCTCGACGGCCGGACACCGGCGGCTGAACGCGGCGAGCAGATCCGGCAATCTGGTCGAGCAGAGCGTTTCGAGGCCCCCGACGACGAGCCGTCCGGAGATGGTCGCCGAGACATCAGCGACCGCAGCGCGCGCCTCGTCGGCAAGGGTGAGCAGCTCGGTCGCATAGCCGAGCAGCCTTTGGCCTGCCGGCGTCAGGGCGAGCCGGCGGCGAGACCGGTCGAAGAGCGGCACGCCGAGATCCGCCTCCAGCGCCTGGATCTGCTCCGTCACGCTCGACTGCGAGAGATGGACGCGCTCGCCCGCGCGCGTGAGGTTGAGCGTGTCGGCGACCGCCGCGAAGGTCTTGAGATGGCGCAGTTGCATTCTGTCCCCGGGGCTCGTCGCTTGCAGGTCGGCATCACGATGAACGGCCCTTATAGCCGGGAGATCCGGCCCGCGCACCTCACCCCGTCAGCGCCACCCGGCGCTCGCGCCGCGCCAGATGCAGCACGACCAGCGCCATGAGGGGAAACGCGGCGCCGGCGATGCCGAGATCGGAAACGTCCGCATATTCCAGAACCCGGCCACCGATCAGCGTTCCAAGGCCGATGCCGAAATAGATCGCCGAGGCGTTGAGGGCAAGCGTCAGCCCGGCAACGTCGGGGGCGAAGCCGACCAGCCGGCTTGCCTGCGCCGGCGGAAAGGTCCAGCCGATGAAGCCCCAAGGCACGATCAGCGCCACCAGCAGCGGCCCGGCGATGCCGTCCGGCACGAATTTCATGATCGCCGAAAAGCCGAGCGCGAAGATCGACGCGGCGAGCATCGAGCAGACCACCACACGGGTGGCGCCCAGCCGGTCGGCCAGCCGGCCGCTCGTGTAGTTGCCCAGAATCGCGCCGACCCCGTAGGCGAGCAGCACCGCCGGCAGGTATTCGGCCGGAAGCCCGACGCCGTCGACCACAATCGGACCGAGATAGGCGATGATGGCGAAACCGCCGACGAGGTAGAGCAGCGACACGAGGACGGCGCTCGGCACGCCCGGCCGGCGCACCACCATCAGGCGCTCGCCGAGCGAGGAGTGCGAGCCGGACAGATCGCGCGGCAACCAGATCCACAGCGCAGCGAGGCACAGGGCGCCCACGATCGCCAGGCCGAAGAAGGCTCCACGCCAGCCAACGAGATGCGCCAGAAGCGAGCCGGCGGGCGCACCGAAGGCCAGCGCGAAGGTGGTGCCGCCGACGACGACGGAAATCGCCGCCGCCCGCCGCTCGGGACCGGCCAGCGCGACGGCAGCGGCCTGGGCGGTGGCGGCAAAGAGCCCGCCCGCCATGCCGATCACCACCTGCGCGCCGAACAGCGGCAGAAACCCGGTGCTGAGCGCCGCGGTGAGGTTGCCGGCGGCGAAGAACGCCAGGGCGAGCGCGATCGCCCGACGCCGGTTCATCCCGCCGGTCACGGCCGAGAGAATGGGCGTGCCGATCGCATAGGCGAGCGAATAGGCCGAGACGAGATAGCCGGCCTGCGCCACCGTCACGCCCGTATCGGCGGAAATCAGCGGCAGCAGGCCGGCAAAGACGAAAGCGACCGTGCTGACTGCGAAGGCGCCGAGCGCCAGCAGGAAAAGACGTCTGTCCATGAAGGAAAAGAACCTTGTTCAAAATATATTGAACTATTGAACCTGAACGGCTCCTTTGTCAATCTGCCGGCGCCGCCTCCTGCCAGCCCATGTCAGCCCGCGCGACGGCGACACGGGGTCGCGGTGCCTTGCATCCCCCGCCGGATCGCTTAGTTTGTCCCCATCATGTTGCCGCACCCGACCGTCGACCAGATCAGCCTTCCCCATGTGCTCGCCGTTCTCGGCGATCCGACCCGGCTTGCCATCCTCGGCGATCTGGCGCGCCGCGAGGGAACGGCCCTCGCCTGCTCCAACTTCATCGACCTCGCCTCCAAGTCGAACCTGTCCTATCACTTCGCCAAGATGCGCGAGGCGGGCATCATCCGCGTCGAGCCGCGCGGCACGGCGCGCCTGATCTCGCTGCGCCGCGCCGATCTCGACGCCCGCTTTCCGGGCCTGCTCGATTCGATCATCGCCACGGCGATCACGTTGCCCCCGCCTGAAAAGCGGCTGGCGACGACCGCCTGATTTCCCCTCCGATCGCGCGTCTCGTCCCAACACAGGAGCTTTGACATGGCGTGGCTCTATCTCGGCGTTGCCGGGCTTCTCGAAGTCGCCTGGGCAACCTTGATGAAGGAATCGCACGGCTTCACGAAGCTCGCCCCGACGGCCCTGATGGCCGTCGCCATGGTCGGCAGCTTCTGGCTGCTGGCGCTCGCCATGCGCTCCCTGCCGCTCGGTACCGCCTATGCGATCTGGACGGGCATCGGCGCCGTCGGCGCCTTCCTCGTCGGCATCGCCATGATGGGAGAGCCCGTCACCGCCGGCCGCCTCCTCAGCGCCGCCCTGCTGCTGGCCGGCATGATCGGCCTGAAACTCACCTCGGGCCATTGAGCTTCAGCCGCCTTCTCCGCCCAGCAGCCAGCGGAAGGCCCGCTCCAGTTCCCGCTTCCCGTCGCGGCGATACCAGCGCCCGTGCGCGATGATCACCCGCTCCGGCGCCCAGCCGATCATCGTGCGCACGGCGGCCTTCAGCGCCGGCCGCTGCTTTGCGAAGGTCAGCCGCATGTCGCGCGGCATCCGCCCATCCGGATCGCTGACCCCGCCGATCCTGGTCAGTAGGCGCATCCACCAGGACATTCTGCCGGGCTCGAAATTCTCGATGAAATCCGTCAGCACCAGCGTCCGGCTGGCGCGGTGGAAGAACGCCACCTCGGTCATGAAGCTGCCGGTGACCGGCAGCGTTGCGATCTCCGCATCCCAGGGATAGCCGGTCGCGCCAGTGATCTCGCGCGTCGGGAAATCGATATGCCCGCGCGCCTGCTCGTGAATGCGCGGCGCCAGCCACACCGCGGCCTGCGGATAGGCGGCGTGCCAGTAGGGTATCCACCAATAGTGGATGCGGTTCGGCCCGATGATGAAACGCACCGGCCCCAGCGCGTCCACCTCGGCACGCAGATCCTCCGTCAGATGCGTCGGTGAATGCACGAACAGCCCGCCGTCGCTCAGCCGGATGATCGTCATGCGCGTCGGGAACGACATCTTCGGCCAGGGCATGCCGAAGCGGATCACCGGACCGTCGACGATCCACAGATCCTCGGCCACCGGCTTCAGCGTGTTGAGCGGCGGATAGGCCATCGGGTGCACTGGACCGCTCATCGCTCCTCCGGCTCGCGCGCGGCGCCCGCCCGCCTTTCCTCTGCCATCCGGCAGGCCCGGGCAAGCTTACACCCAACGCCCCGGCGTGCGCCATGCCACCTCTTTCGCCCGCCTGTCTCGCGCGCATCGCGGCTGCCGGCCGGTCGAGGCCGCCAAAAGCCGGCAAGAACCTGCGCAATCGTCATTTTCGGGGTTCCGTAGCGTCCCGCCATTGCCTATAAGGCCCGCCTAGCCCGACAATTTCCGCTTGGCCCTTGCGCCCGCGCGCGATGGTGCCTTGCGCACGCACACGAACGGAACCCGCATGCCAAAACGCACCGACATCAAGTCGATCCTGATCATCGGGGCCGGCCCCATCGTCATCGGCCAGGCTTGCGAGTTCGACTATTCCGGCACCCAGGCGGTCAAGGCGCTGAAGGAGGAAGGCTACCGCGTCGTCCTCGTCAACTCCAACCCGGCCACCATCATGACCGATCCGGAGCTGGCCGACGCCACCTATATCGAGCCGATCACGCCCGAGGTCGTCGCCAAGATCATCGCCAAGGAGCGGCCCGATGCGCTGCTGCCCACCATGGGCGGCCAGACGGCGCTCAACACGGCGCTGTCGCTGCGCCGCATGGGCGTCCTGGAACGCTACAATGTCGAGATGATCGGCGCCCAGCCGGAGGCCATCGACATGGCCGAGGACCGCGCCCTGTTCCGCGAGGCGATGGCCCGCATCGGGCTGGAGACGCCGCGCTCCGTGCTCGCCAACGCCACCGACGTCAAGGATGCCGATCGCCGCGAGCACGAGGCCGCGCGCCAGGCGCTGAAGGCCGAGCTATCGGGCGATGCGCTCGACGTTGCCCTCGACAAGCTCGAGAACGACTGGAATCTCGGCGAGGGCGACCGCAAGCAGCGCTACATGAACCACGCCATGGGCATTGCCGCGACCGCGCTCGATCATGTCGGCCTGCCGGCCATCATCCGCCCCTCCTTCACGCTCGGCGGCACCGGCGGCGGCATCGCCTACAACCGTTCGGAGTTCTTCGAGATCGTCGAGCGCGGTCTGGACGCCTCGCCCACCACCGAGGTGCTGATCGAGGAAAGCGTGCTCGGCTGGAAGGAGTACGAGATGGAGGTGGTCCGCGACCGCGCGGATAACTGCATCATCATCTGCTCCATCGAGAACGTCGATCCGATGGGCGTCCACACGGGCGATTCCATCACCGTCGCGCCGGCCCTGACGCTGACCGACAAGGAATACCAGATCATGCGCAACGCCTCGATCGCGGTGCTGCGCGAGATCGGGGTGGAAACGGGCGGCTCGAACGTGCAGTTCGCCGTCAATCCCGACAATGGCCGCCTCGTCGTCATCGAGATGAACCCGCGCGTCTCGCGCTCCTCGGCGCTCGCCTCCAAGGCCACCGGCTTCCCCATCGCCAAGGTCGCCGCCAAGCTCGCCATCGGCTATACGCTCGACGAGCTGGAGAACGACATCACCGGCGGCGCCACGCCGGCCTCCTTCGAGCCGTCGATCGACTATGTCGTCACCAAGATCCCGCGCTTCGCCTTCGAGAAGTTCCCCGGCTCCGAGCCCGTCCTGTCGACGGCCATGAAGTCGGTCGGCGAGGTCATGGCCATCGGCCGCACCTTCGCCGAATCGCTGCAGAAGGCGCTGCGCGGCCTGGAGACCGGCCTGACCGGCCTCGACGAGATCGAGATCCCCGGCTACGTGACCGGCGGCGATCCCTCGGAAAACAAGAACGCCATCCGCGCCGCCCTCGGCCGCCCGACGCCCGACCGCCTGCGCATGGTGGCCGAGGCGATCCGCCTCGGCACGAGCCTTGGCGAAGTGCACGCCATGTGCCAGATCGACCCCTGGTTCCTTGAGCAGATCGCGGCGATCGTCGCCATGGAGGCGCGCATCCGCGAACATGGCCTGCCCGGCGACGCGCAGAACCTGCGCATGCTGAAGGCCATGGGCTTCTCCGACGCCCGCCTCGCCTCCCTGACGAAGAAGGAAGCCGAGGACGTGCGCAAGCAGCGCCATGCGCTCGGCGTCCATCCCGTCTTCAAGCGCATCGACACCTGCGCCGCCGAGTTCGCCGCGCCCACCGCCTATATGTATTCCACCTACGAGACGCCCTTCGCCGGCGAGGCCGCCGACGAGGCGCGCGTTTCCGACCGCAACAAGGTCGTCATCCTCGGCGGCGGGCCGAACCGCATCGGCCAGGGCATCGAGTTCGACTATTGCTGCTGCCACGCCGCCTTCGCGCTGGCCGAGGCGGGCTATGAATCGATCATGATCAACTGCAACCCGGAGACGGTCTCGACCGACTACGACACCTCCGACCGGCTCTATTTCGAGCCGCTGACGCCGGAGGACGTGCTGGAGATCCTGCGCGCCGAAAAGCAGGCCGGAACGCTGCACGGCGTCATCGTCCAGTTCGGCGGCCAAACGCCGCTCAAGCTCGCCGACGCGCTGGAGAAGGCCGGCATCCCGATCCTTGGCACCGAGCCCGACATGATCGACCTTGCCGAGGACCGCGACCGCTTCCAGAAGCTGCTCGTCAAGCTCGGCCTCAAGCAGCCGAAGAACGGCATCGCCTATTCGGTCGAGCAGGCGCGCGTCGTCGCCTCCGAGCTCGGCTTTCCGCTGGTCGTGCGCCCGTCCTATGTGCTCGGCGGCCGCGCCATGCAGATCATCCACAACGAGCAGATGCTGCAGACCTATCTGCTCGACACCGTGCCCGGCCTCGTACCGGAGGAGATCCGGCAAAAATATCCGGCCGACAAGACCGGCCAGATCAACACGCTCCTGTCGAAGAACCCGCTCCTCTTCGACACCTATCTGACCGAGGCCATCGAGGTCGACGTCGACTGCCTGTCCGACGGCAAGGAGACCTTCGTCTCCGGCATCATGGAGCACATCGAGGAGGCCGGCATCCATTCGGGCGACAGTGCCTGCTCGCTGCCGGTCCATTCGCTGGCCCCCGAGCTCGTCGACGAGCTGGAGCGCCAGACCTCGGCGCTCGCCCGGGCGCTGAATGTCGGCGGCCTGATGAACGTGCAATACGCGGTCAAGGACGGCGAGGTCTACGTGCTGGAGGTCAACCCGCGCGCCTCGCGCACCGTGCCCTTCGTTGCAAAAACCATCGGCAAGCCGATCGCCAAGATCGCCGCTCGCATCATGGCCGGCGAGCGCCTGGAGGATGCCTTCGCCCATTACGGCGCCATGCCCGACATCCGCAATCCGGGCCACATCGCCGTCAAGGAAGCCGTCTTCCCCTTCGCCCGCTTCCCCGGCGTCGACACGCTGCTCGGCCCGGAGATGAAGTCGACCGGCGAGGTGATGGGCCTCGACACCGACTATGCGCTGGCCTTCGCCAAGGCGCAGCTCGGCGCCGGCGTCGACCTGCCGCGCTCGGGCACGCTCTTCGTCTCGGTGCGCGACGACGACAAGCCGCGCGTCCTGCCCGCCGTCAAGCGCCTCGCCGACCTCGGCTGGCACGTGCTCGCCACTGGCGGCACGGCCCGCTTCCTGCGCGAGAACGGGGTAGAGGCCGAGAAGATCAACAAGGTTCTGGAAGGCCGCCCGCACATCGAGGACGCCATCCGCAACCGCCAGGTGCAGCTCGTCTTCAACACGACGGACGGCCAGAAGGCGATGTCGGACTCCAAATCGCTACGGCGCGCCACCCTGATGCAGAAGGTCCCCTACTACACGACCATGGCCGGTGCGGAGGCCGTGGCGGAGGCGATCGCGGCACTGAAGGCAGGGAGTTTGGAGGTTAGGCCGCTGCAGGGGTATTTTTGAGGGTCAGGAAAAACGTATCACGGCGTCTTTGTCGCTACCGGCGATATACCTTGATTGACCCGCAATCGTTTGATTTATTTCGCTTATCTGGCTCGGCGAAAGAGGTGCTACTCGCTCTCGGCAATGATCTGGCGTCATGACGATCGCGACATCCGTGGCGATCGACAACCATATGTAGAAGCCTTTTCCTCCCAACTCAGTGCCTATCCGGGAAAGCTTCGCTACAGGCCGGCTACTAGTGATTAGAGATCCACCCTCGGAAAAATAAACATCCAAGCCAAGCTGCAAGATTCGCAGTTCTATTTCTTTGAATTCTTCAAGTATACTCCTTGCCATCAAATTCTGGAAGCACCTTCTCATCGTATTTTCCGAAAGAACACTCTCCTTTTCCTTGGCATCAACAGGACCATATAGACTTTCAAATATTTTTAAATTTTCACACCATTTTTTCTTAAAACCGTTTTCGTTCATAATATTTGACATTTCCTCAGGTGTTCGTTGCCACTGCACCGCTAAAAACCTGACTAAGCGCCGTCGTTCGCGCGCTGAAAGAGCCGGCAGGTGTTGATTTCGAGCTGCCTCAATAATTCTGGCCAGCACCGGCAAACCTTTATTTTCAACCTCACGATCCAGGCGGGTCTCAATGATTGCGTCCTTTGCCCCATCAGGACCAATCAGACTGTAGAGATGCTTCTCTCCAAATGCCTTTTTTGGCCTACTTGGCCAATATTCTCTGCGTTGGCGGTCAACTATGTGGAGCCATCCTCCAGCATCCGTGAAATTGCTGAGGAAGCTACAGGGTACATAATGATGGAAGACTGGGCCACTCATTCAGAGAACTTCCAAAGTCGGTTTTCTAATGGGCATAGCGTAAAGGCTAAAGGAAAATAATCGAAAGCAATATTCCCTCTATTGCAAATTCTTAGACTTGGCATTCGCCAAGGCGGAGATATTATCGATCTCACCCTCCGTGCCGACCGCCAATGCTGAAGATTTGCGGAAACGGTCAAAGCGCGCCTATCTCCCCCTCGCGGGGAGAAAGCGATTTCTCGGGTCTAACCGGGCGAAGCGGAGGCTAAACCTCAGAAATCGCAAGAGAAGGATCCCGAGCGGCCCCTTTCACCGTCCCGCCCACGCCGCATACTCCCGCATCAGCCCCTCATAGGCCTCCATCGGCGGCAGCGTCTCGTAGCTGTGCACCGCACCCGTCTGCGCAAAGTCCAGCTTCTCGCCCGTCCAGGTCTCGATGAACGGGGCGAAGTCCGCCGCCCCCTCCAGCATGGTCGGGCGCAGGTTGACGAACCAGTCCATGCCCTCCGGCCGCGTGAACATCCATGTCATGCAGTGCGGGCAGAAATAGTGCCGCGTGGCGCCGTGCAGGCCGCCGACCACCGGCTCGCCGGCGGTCACCGCGAACCCTTCGGCGGGAATGGCGGCCGACAGGGAGAAGGCGGACGAGCTCATGCGCTGGCAGCCAGTGCAGTGGCAGGCCATGGTCACCAGCGGCGCCGCGCTCACCCTGATGCGCACCCGTCCGCAGCGGCAGCTTCCGTCGCGGGGAAGTTTCCAGTCGCTCATCCAAGCCTCCATTCTTCGCATCCACGGCGATCATCTCACGCCACGGGGTGAGAAAAAAGGAGGGCGCGGCGAAACGAAGCCGCTCCCGAATGACGTTCATGCGTCGGAATATTTCAGCCCGGGGCGATCGCCGGCCGTGCCCCGCCACGCTGGGCGATGAGGCCGCAAGCCCTCAATTGCGCCGGTAAAGCCAGAGCACCACGGGCGCCAGGAGCACGGTGAGGAGCACCGGCGCCAGCAGCGCCAGGGCGACGTCCGCGCCGCTCGCCGTGCCGGCCATCAGGCCGCGCAGCGCGGTCGTCATGTGCGAGACCGGGTTGTTGTTGACGAAGAGCTGCAGCCAGCCCGGCATGGTCTCCGGGCGCACCATGATGTTGGAGGCGAAGACAAGCGGGAAGATGAAGGTGAAGCCGATGGTCATCACCGTCATGGGCGTGCGGATCAGAAGGCCGAGCACGAGGAAGATCCACCCCGTGCCGAAGCCGATGGCGAAGAGCAGCAGGAACGAGAGGACCACGCCCGGAAAACCCGCCTCCGGGCGGTAGCCGAGCACCAGGCCGATGCCGAGGATGATGAGCCCGGCAATGCCATGGCGCAGCACGTCACCCACCATCAGCCCGGCAAAGGGCGACAGCGACCAGATGGGCAGCGAGCGGAAGCGCTCGAACAGGCCCTTCGACAGGTCCGTCGACAGCCCCATGCCCGAATAGACCGAGTTGAACACCACGGTCTGCACGAGGATGCCCGGCAGGAAGAACTGCAGGTAATCGCCGGTCGAGCCGGCCAGCGCACCGCCGAACACGAAGGTGAAGAGCAGCGTGAACATGAGCGGCGTCATGATCAGGTCGAAAAGCTGCTCCGGCACGTGCTTGAACTTCAGCATCGCCCGCCATCCGAAGACGAGCGCATTGGAAAAGGCCGAAGGCTGCGGCGGCCGGCCGACGCTGGAGAGCGTCGCGGGGCTGATGTCGGTGCTGCTCATCGCCTTTCCTCCTGTTCGCTCTCCTCCAGCGGCTGGCCGGTGAGCGCGAAAAACACTTCATCGAGGCTCGGCGAGCCCATGGAAAAGTCGGCGAGCTCGATGCCGGCGGCGATCAGCGCGGCAAGCGCCTCGTTGGCCGCCTTCGGCGAGCCGGCGACGATCGAAAGCTGGGCGCCCTCGGGACTGCGTTGCGCGGTGCCGCCGAGCCGCTGCTCGAGGATCGCCTCGGCCTCATCGAGCCGCGCCGGATCGGCCGGCGCGACATGCAGGAAGCCGGAGCCGATCGCCGATTTCAGCTCGCGGCTCGTGCCCTCGGCGATCTTGCGGCCGTGATCGATGACGGCGATGCGGGCGGCAAGCTGGTCCGCCTCCTCCAGATACTGCGTGGTCAGGAGGATCGTCACGCCCGACTGGGCGAGCTGCCGGATCATGCTCCACACGCCCTGGCGCGCCTTCGGGTCGAGCCCGGTGGTCGGCTCGTCGAGGAACAGCAGGCCCGGCGTGACGATCAGCGAGGCGGCGATGTCGAGCCTGCGGCGCATGCCGCCGGAATAGGATTTGACCTGCTTGCCGGCCGCGTCGGAAAGATCGAAGGCGGCGAGCAACTCGTCCGCCCGCGCCTTCGCCCGGCGGCCGGCAAAGCCCCACAGGCGCGCCAGCATGATCAGGTTCTCGCGCCCCGTCAGGTCCTCGTCGAGCGAGGCGAACTGGCCCGTCAGCGCGATCGCCCCACGCACGGCCTGCGGCTCGGCGGCCAGGTCGTGCCCCATCACCAGGGCCGTGCCCGCCTCGGGCTTCGTGAGCGTCGCCAGAACCCGGATCAGCGTCGTCTTGCCGGCGCCGTTGGGGCCCAGGATGGCGAAGATGATTCCGCGCGGCACGTCGAGGTCGATCCCGTCCAGCGCTTTCACGTCGCCGAAATGCTTGACCAGCCCGCGCACCGAGATGGCGAGCGGAATGTCCTCGCGGACCAGTGACAGCGCCTTCGCCGGCGTCGCATCGTTCATGGTGCAGTCCTCCTGACAGCCGTTCCGGCCGCAGCCGGACCTGCTCCTCCGGATCCGGCAGCGCGGACCAATACACCAGTTGACCGGCGGCTTGAAACCCGCCCGGCGCGGAAGCGCCAAACCCTGCTGACATCTCCCGCCGCCGGCCGGAGGTCAGCCGCGCAGGCCCGTTTCCTTCAACAATCCCTTGCGCTTGGCGTCATAATAATAGCCGCGCGCGTAAAGGCCGACCGCCCGATCCTCGTTGCCGCCGGCCGTGATGTAGGCGCCGCGCAGATACTTGACCGCATATTTGAGGTTCGTCTCCGCGTCCAGTAGCCCGGAGGCCGGCCCGCGGTAGCCCATGGTCTGTGCCGTGTCGTGGCGGATCTGCATCAGCCCCCAGTAGCTGCGGTTGCGGGCCGCCGGATTGAAATTGCTCTCGCGCTTGACCACCCGCCGCACCAGCCGCTCGGGCACCTCGTAATGGGCCGCATAGCGTGCGATCAGCGCATCGAGCTGCGGGCTCTGCGGCTCGACATCCGACACCCCGCCGCCCATCTCCAGGGCCGTCAGCGCGGCCGCGGGCGGCCGCTGGCCGGCGAAGGCTTCCGGCTCGACCGGCCGGTCGCCGATCTGCGCCTCCTGTTCCGCAACGAGGCTGTTGGCGGCCAGCGCCGGGTCCGGCGTTTCCGTGGCGGCGCCGGATGTCCCTTGCGTGGTGGTGCAGCCCGCCATCAGCGGCAGGGCGATCAACAGGCCGAAAACAGGCAACGGAACAGACAGGGGCAAGATTTTTCCTTCGGTCACGACGCCTCCACCCGCACGGGGTTCTACAGTGCAGGGCCATTTCTGGCAATCGCCTGTCAGGAGCCGCCCCGTTCACTCTTTGTACCAGCGCGAATCCGTGCTATCGAGGTGCACCCTCGCCCTTGCAAGGATGTGGTCTGCATGTTGTCTGCCCGTCATCATGTGTTCGAAACCGAGTTCGGCTTTTGCGGCGCCGCATGGACCGCCGAGGGCCTTGCCCGCTTCGTGCTGCCGACACCCGAGCCGGCACAGGCCGCAGAGCAGTTGAAGCAGCGCCTTCCCGCCGCCGCGGAAGCCGAACCCGATGGCCCGATGGCGGAACTCGTCCTGGCGGCGCAGCGCTACTTCACCGGCTGTCGCGAAGACTTTTCCAAAATTCCGCTCGACCTGACGGGCATCGATCCCTTTCGCCGCTCCCTTTACGCGGCGATGCGCAAGCTCGGTTATGGCGAAACCACCACCTACGGCGCGCTGTGCGCCTCGGTCGGCTTTCCGAGCGCCGCCCGGGAGACCGGCGCCGCCATGGGCCGCAACCCGATGCCGCTGGTCATTCCGTGCCACCGCGTGCTGGCCGCGGGCGGCAAGCTCGGCGGCTTCTCCGCCCCCGGGGGCGTCGCCACCAAGCAGAAGATGCTCGCGCTCGAGAACGCCCGTTCGCCCGGCGCGGAGCCTGCCCAGGCCTCTTTCGCCTTTTAGCGGCGGACAGAATCGCCCCCTTGCCAGGGGACTCGCACCGCGCATAATGATGGTGATTCGCCCTGTTGGTTGCGGGGACAATCACAATCTTGCCGTCAACCGGCCATCTTGCCGGCGGCATTCACGTTCAGCGTTTTGGTGTACTGCGTCAGAGAACAGATCCGACGAGAGGGTCCCATGCGCCAAACGGTCGACAACGGCATCAAGAACCGGCTGACGGAGCCGTCTCCCATGGCCGCCGAAGTCCTGCGCCTGATGGCGCACGGCGTACCGAGGGACAGGATCGCGGTCGAACTGTCACGACAATTCTATGTCGACATCGATCTCCTGAACGCGGTGCTCCGCGCCCTGTCGACCAGGAAGAAGCCCGACGCCCGGAAGGGCCCGGACGCCGTGGACGAGGGCAAGCGGCAGGCTGCCGCTTAAACTGCAGGGCGCGACAGCGCCTGCCCTGCCACCGCATTACCGCAGCGGGATGACGACCTTCTGCGGATCGCGGAAGAAACGTTTTATTTCCACTGACTTGAGGTCGGGCATCATGCCCGCCATGGCCGGGCGGCTCAGGAGATAGCCCTGAACCATATCCGCGCCCACCGACAGCGCGACGTCCAGTTGTTCGGCCGTCTCGATCCCCTTGACCAGCACCCGCGCGCCGTCGCGATGCAGCCCGGCGACGAGCTTTGCCAGCAGCCGGGCGGCCGCCTCCAGATCGGCGATGCGCCGGAACCAGGCGCCGTCGATCTTCACCACGTCGGGCCGGATGCGCTGGATGCGGTCGAGCACCGAGTGCCCGGGCCCGAAATCGTCGACCGCCAGGCCGAACCCTGCGGCGCGCATCGCCTTCGCCAGGCTGTCCGGCACGCCTTCATGGCTTATGTCGCGCGCCACGAAGCCGCACACGATCATCTCTGCGCGAAGATCGACCTGATCCGCCCTTTCCGCCATGAAATCGATCTGCGCAAAGGCCTCGTCCCGATCGTCGGCAAGGCCCGGCTCGCAATTGAGGTGGAGCATCACATGGTCGGCGCCGATGTGATGATGATTGCCGATATGCAGTCCCCGGCACAAGGCTTTGACGCGCGCCTGCATTTCCGGCGCGACCGCCGCGAAGAACGTCTCGGGGGCCACCGGCTCGAAGTCGATCTGCGGCTGCACGAAGCCTTCGACGGCACAGGGCGTCAGGACATCCTCGGCCACGTGGTAGATCGCCTGGTAGACCGACTTCAGATGATACGGCCCAAACCGACCGGTCTCGATGCCGATCTCGTCGACGACGATGGAGCCGCCCGGAAGGCCGGGCACATTCGCGGCCGGCATGTCGTCAAATCCC
Source organism: Nitratireductor sp. ZSWI3 (assembly GCF_024655565.1). Classification (GTDB taxonomy): domain Bacteria; phylum Pseudomonadota; class Alphaproteobacteria; order Rhizobiales; family Rhizobiaceae; genus Nitratireductor. The sequence continues at coordinate 26,819 of NZ_JANKOF010000060.1, forward strand.
GCGGCGGCCGAACGCCCGGCCAGCCCGTGCGGTCGAACGGACAGGCGCTTCCCGTGCGCCGGCGCAGGTGGGCTCGGGTGCCGGCTGAGCGGGAGCCTCACGCTGGGCCGCCTCGCGGGCGGCGCGGAACGCTCCAAACGCGGCCGGCGCCAGTTGCGGCCGCGCCAGCGCAAATCCCTGCACCATCGACACGCCGCACCGCTCGGCCGCTTCCAGCTGGCCTGCGTTTTCGATCCCCTCGAAGACGGTCCGGATGCCCCTGTCAGCGAACGTCGCGACCATGTCGGTCAACAGGGCTACGCCCGGCGCCGACGCCAGCAAACGGCAGGCCCATTCCCCGTCGAACTTGACGATGTCCGGCCCGATCGCCTCGATGCGATGCATGTCCGAGCTCTCCGACCCGAAATCGTCGACGGCCACCCGGTATCCGTAGGTTCTGAGCTCGGAAACGAAGTTGTGAAGCGTCTCGTGTGAGCCCGTCTCCTGTTCCGTGATCTCGCAGACGATCCGTTCGGCGGGCAGGTCCGTTTCGTGGAGAACGATCTGCGTGTCGCGCAGCGCGCGTCCTGTCGCGGCGGCGTCGGTGAAGTGGGACGGGTCGAAATTGAGGAACAGCGCTGCATCCGGATCCAGCCCCGATGCGGCGTTGAGCAGATGAACGGTGCGCGCCAGCCTGTCGACATGAAACCGGTCGGGTTCCGGCACACCGGCAAAGAAGGCGCCCGGCGCCACCGGCTGATGGTCGCGAAACGGCCGCACGAGGCATTCATAAGCGGTTGCAAGCAGGCGACCGTCCTTGAAGGAGAAGATCGGCTGGAAGGCGCTCTTTAAGGTATAGCCCCCCCACACGCCCATGACCGTCCCGTCCTTCTGCGGGACGACATGGGCCAAACCGATGCTGCGCGGCATTCTGCGCTTCCTCAATCGTCGCTGTTCGTTGGCGACAGACTGGCACCGAACGCGTTTATTGCCCGTTAACGCTTTGGTTCAATGGCTGGCATCCGTTGCGCCTTGCGATTTTCCTCGCGATCGGACATGAAAGGCCACGCTGGCTTCAGCGTAAATCTCACCGGAACCGGAGTTCTCCACCATGGCTTTCCTTGCCGATGCCCTTTCTCGCGTGAAACCCTCCGCCACGATCGCGGTCTCCCAGAAAGCGCGCGAATTGAAAACGCAGGGACGCGACGTCATCGGCCTGGGCGCGGGCGAACCGGATTTCGACACGCCGGACAATGTGAAGAAGGCGGCCATCGACGCGATCAATCGCGGCGAGACGAAGTACACGCCGGTTTCCGGCATCCAGCCGCTGCGCGAGGCGATCGCCGCCAAGTTCAAGCGCGAGAACAATCTCGACTACGACTGGAAGCAGACCATCGTCGGAACGGGCGGAAAGCAGATCCTGTTCAACGCGCTGATGGCGACGCTGAACGCCGGCGACGAGGTCGTCATTCCGAGCCCCTACTGGGTCAGCTATCCGGAAATGGTGGCGCTGTGCGGCGGCACCCCGGTCTTTGCCGAGACGAGCATCGACAACGGGTTCAAGCTGACGCCGGCCGCCCTCGAAAAGGCGATCACGCCGAAGACCAAGTGGCTCATCATGAACTCGCCCTCCAACCCTTCGGGCGCGGCCTATACGAGCGACGAATTGAAGGCGCTCGCCGATGTGCTGCTCGCGCATCCGCAGGTCTGGATCCTGACCGACGACATGTATGAGCACCTGACCTACGGCGACTTCAAGTTCTTCACCATCGCCGAGGTGGAGCCGAAGCTCTACGAGCGCACGCTGACCATGAACGGCGTGTCGAAAGCCTATGCCATGACCGGCTGGCGCATCGGCTATGCGGCGGGTCCGATCGAGCTCATCAAGGCCATGGACATGATCCAGGGCCAGCAGACCTCGGGCGCCTGCAGCATCGCCCAGTGGGCCGCCGTCGAGGCTCTCAACGGTCCTCAGGATTTCGTCGCCCGGAACAAGGCGATCTTCCAGGGCCGCCGTGATCTCGTGGTCTCGATGCTCAACCAGGCGCGGGGCATCAAGTGTCCGGTCCCGGAAGGCGCGTTCTACGTCTACCCGTCATGCGCCGAATTGATCGGCAAGACGGCGCCGTCCGGCAAGGTGATCGAGACCGACGAGGACTTCGTCTCCGAACTGCTGGAGGCGGAGGGCGTTGCCGTGGTGCACGGTTCGGCCTTCGGGCTCGGGCCGAACTTCCGCATTTCCTACGCCACCTCGGAAGCGCTCCTGGAGGAAGCCTGCACGCGCATCCAGCGCTTCGCGGGCTCGCTGAAATAAGCATCGGCATGCCGCCCGCCTTCCGG
>NZ_JANKOF010000061.1 GCF_024655565.1 Nitratireductor sp. ZSWI3
CGGCCGTCATGCCGAGCATGGCAAGCCCCATCGCCGCCGAATGGTCCCGCGCCGGATAGTGGTCGGCGATAAGGGCGAAGACGGCCGGAATGAGCGCCGCGGCGGCGAGGCCGCCGAAGACGCGCAGGGCGATGGCAACCGGCAGCGACGGGGCGAGCGTGACGGCGCCGCCGTCGGCGGCGAGCAGCAGCAGGGCGGCCAGAAGCAGGCGGCGCCGCTCCGCCCGATGCGCGAGAAGGCCGATGAGCGGCGCGCCGATTGCATAGGAGAGGGCATAGAAGGAGATGAGCCAGGTGGCCGCAGCCGGCGTGGTGGCGAAGGCCCCGGCGATGGGCGTCAGCATCGGGGCGATCATGAATTCGGTGGCGCCGACGAAGAAGACGGCGAGCGCAAGCACCGGCAGGAGAAGCCGTGACGGCATGGAAGGCTCCATGGCTGGAGTGGACGGAGCGCGCGCGACGATCCGAAGCGGCGCATCGGCGAAAGCATCGGGAGAAGGGGAGACGACGGCCGGCGCGGGACAGGAAGGGAGAATGGCCGAAGTGCCGGCTGGAAGGCGCCATGGGGCGCGGCGGGCACGTCCCTTATCTGCCACCGAACGCGCGATTTTTCAAGGGAGCGGTCCGGGCAAGGAATTTGCCTCGATGATTTCCTGGTGGTCTAGCGGACGATCCGGAAGCCGGCGATGGCGGGATCAGGTTCGACCGTTTCGGTCGTGACGTTGGTGACACGCGCGGCCGGCGGCCCGTTGCCAAGGGCGCGCACCATCGCGGCAACGTCAGGGGCGGCTCCCACGATCAGTGCCCGCACCGAGCCGTCGGGCTCGTTGCGCACCCAGCCCGAAAGGCCGTGCCGGAGGGCTTCGGCCCGCGTCCAGGCGCGAAACGCCACGCCCTGGACGCGTCCGGTGATCCGTGCGCTGACGGCAACCATCGCCATCCGGAAACCTCGCCATCGTGATCGAGGTTTCATCCTATCACGGATGCCGGGCGGGCCTAATGGTCTGACCGAAACAGATGGTGCCCATCTGTTGGGATCGCACCACTAGGATGATGCGGCGGTGAAAACCGCCCGCTGGGCCTCGAAGGCACGCTTGTAGGCCGGTCGCGCCTCGCCGCGGGCGACATAGGCGGCAAGGTTGGGATGCTCTTCCAGCATGCCGGAGCCGTTCAGGCGGCGCAGCACCGTCACCATCAGCAGGTCACCGGCGCTGAACGCGCCGTCGAGCCAGTCGCCATCGTCCAGATGGCGGGAAAGATCGCCCAGCCGTTTGCGGATGCTGTCCTCGAGGGCGCCCAGGCGCTGCTCGTACCAGGGCTCGTCGCGTTCGAGGATCATGGCGAGGCTGCGCTCGAAGATCGGCGGCTCGACCGTGTTGAGCGCGGCGAACATCCAGGTGATCGCCCGCGCCCGGGCATGGGCGTCGCCTGGCAGCAGGCCCGCATGGCGCTCTGCGATGTGGAATACGATCGCCCCCGATTCGAACAGCGCGAGGTCGCCCTCTTCATAGGTCGGGATCTGCCCGAAGGGATGCAGCGTCCGATGCGCGGGTTCCTTCATCGCCTTGAACGAAAGAAGACGAACCTCATAGGGCTGGCCCACTTCTTCAAGCGCCCAGCGGACGCGCATGTCGCGCGCCAGACCGTTGCCGCGGTCCGGCGACCGTTCGAAGGCGGTGATCGTAGGGTTCATCGTCGCTCTCCATCGTTTTCCTGCCTTGAAGACGATCGGCCGGAAGGGATTCCGACACGGGTCGGCGATCCGCCGCTTTTCTGTATCGACCATGACCGGATGCTGGCATCTTGCAGTCTCCTGCGGGGTTGGCTAGCCCTGCTTGTGCCTTCTGCGCTGCCGGTGAAGCGGCCGGCCTCAAAACCTTCCGGGAGAGGATCATGCATATCTTCACGTCCGTCGACATCGAGGGCCCGCAAGGCGGGTGCGCCCGGCCGGCATGAGGATCTTCGACGCGGACGGGCGCTGGTGGGATCTGCCGGCCGGAGAGAAAAACGCCATCACCGACGTGCCGGGCGTGACGGTCGGCCATGCGACGCTGCGCGCGGGAAGGGCGCGGACCGGGGTGACGGCGATCCTGCCGCATGACGGAGATCTTTTCCGCCATCCGGTGCCGGCGGGGCTGGCCGTGCTCAACGGCTTCGGCAAGAGCGCCGGGCTGATGCAGCTTGCCGAGCTCGGCCGCATCGAGACGCCGATCCTGCTCACCAACACCTTCGGCGTCGCCGCCTGTGTGACCGCGCTGATCAGGCGGGCGGTGGCGCACAACCCCGAGATCGGCCGGAGGCTGCCGACGGTCAATCCCCTGGTGCTCGAATGCAATGACGGGCGCATCAACGACATCCAGGCGCTGGCGGTGAGCGAGGCGCTGGCCGCCGAGGCGATCGCCACCGCCGGGACGGCGTTCGAGCAGGGCACGGTGGGCGCCGGCACCGGCATGCGCACCTTCGGCTTCGCCGGCGCCGTCGGCAGCGCCTCGCGGGTGATCGCCCTGCCTTCGGGCGAGACCTACAGGCTCGGCGCGCTCGTGCTTTCCAATTTCGGCAGGCCGGGCGATCTGCGGGTGCTCGGCGAACGGGTGAAGACGCCACGCGAGCAGCGCACCGACCCCGAGGACAAGGGCTCGATCATCATCCTCTACGCGACCGACGCACCGCTCGATTCACGCCAGCTCGGCCGGGTGGCGCGGCGTGCAGGCGCGGCGCTCGGCCGGCTGGGCAGCTTCTGGGCCGACGGCAGCGGTGACGTCGCCATCGCCTTCTCGACCGCCAACCGGCTGTCGCTCGACGGCACGGTGGAGATGGTGGAGCGGCTCGCCGAGGCGCGCATCAACCCGTTCCTGCAGGCGGCGGTGGAAGCGGCCGAGGAGGCGGTGCTGAACGGGCTCTGGCACGCGCGGCCGGTCACCGGTCATGACGGGCTGGTGCTGCCGGCGCTCGGCGATCAACTTTCCCGCTCCTGAACGCGCCGGCCTTGCCGCGCAAGACCGGCAGGGGTAAGCCATGCAACGCCGCCGTTCCGGCCATAGTGATGGGTCCTGACCCCGCATCGCCAGGCAGAACTTTTCGGAGACACTGATGCACGCGCGCATTTTTCTTTGCATCATCGCCCTTGTTCTTGCAGCACCGATCGCCGCGCGCGCCGAGGAGGCGATCGCGCCCGACATCGGCGTGCGCGTCGTGCGGGACTATGTGAGCCCGACGCTGCGCGCCTTCAGCCAGACGAGCGGCAGGCTGAAAGGCACGCTGGACGATCTGTGCCGCGATCCGTCGCCATCGGCGCTGGAGGCGGCGCGGATCGCCTTCGCCGAGACGGTGGGCAACTGGGGACATGTCTCGGTGCTGCGCTTCGGACCGCTGGCCGAGGGCAACCGCTTCGAGCGTGTGTTCTTCTGGCCCGATCCGCGCGGCGTGACACTGCGCCAGGTGCAGGGCCTGCTCGGCTCCAAAGACGCACTGCCGGCGGACATCGCCGCTGAGAGCGTCGCCCTGCAGGGCCTGCCGGCGCTCGACTACGTGTTGTTCGGCACCGGCGCGGAAAAGCTCGGCGCGGCCGGCGGCGACGAGCGGCGCTGCCGCTACGGCGCGGCGGTCGCCGGCAATGTTGCGGGCATCGCCGAAGCGTTGATCGGGGCATGGGGCGAGGGCACGGCCTTCCACGCGGCTTTCACCGCGCCGGCGGCCGACCGCGATCCCTATCGCTCGGTCGGGGAGGTGGCGGCCGAAATCGTCAAGGCGGCCGGCACGGCGTTGCAGTTCACCCGCAACGCCGAGCTCTTGCCGGCGCTCGGCGACGCGCCGCAGAAGGCCAATGGCCGCCGCGCCCCCTTCTGGCGCAGCAGGCAGAGCTTCGCCTTCGCCGCCGCCCAGCTCGACGGGGTGAAGCAGCTGGTCGAGGCGGCGGGCTTCGTCGAAGGTCCGTCCGACACGGTCAACGGCTATGGCCGCGGCGTGGTCTTCGACGTTGGCCACGCGCGCGATGCGCTGCTGGCGGTCGCGGGCAAGCCTGAAGAGGCCTTTGCCGAGGAGGAAGACCGGGCGCGCATCGCCTATGCCGCCGTGGCCATGGAAGGCGCCAAGCACATGCTCAACGGCGAACTGTCCGGCGCGCTCGGATTGGTGATGGGGTTCAATGCGCTCGACGGAGATTGACCGCAGGACCTTTCTGGCGCTCTGCGGCGCGGCGACGCTGTGGCCGGCCGGAGCTGCGGCCGGAGAGGCCGGGGAGGCGCTGTTTCTCGGCGCACGGCTCAACGGCGGCGCCTTCGAGGCGGCGGTGATCGATGCGGCCGGGCGCGACCGGCTGGTGCTGCCGCTGGAAGCGCGCGGCCACTCCTTCGCCATCGACGCGCCGCGCCGCAGGGCGGTCGCCTTCGCCCGCTCGCCGGGCCGTTTCGCGGTCGCCTTTTCGATCGACGGCGGGAACGAGCCCGTGGCCTTCGCGCCGCCGCCCGAGCGCCATTTCTACGGCCATGGCGTCTTCACGCCGGACGGCCGCCTGCTGCTCGCCACCGAGAACGATTACGCCGGAGAGCGCGGTGTGACCGGGCTCTACGACACGACAGACGGGTATCGCCGCATCGGCGAGTTCGCCACCGGCGGCATCGGCCCGCATGAGGTGATCCTCTTGCGTGATGGACGCACGCTGTGCGTCGCCAATGGCGGCATCCTGACCCATCCGGATTACGAGCGGGTCAAGCTCAACCTGCCGACCATGAAGCCGAGCCTGGCCTATGTCGACAGCGAAACGGGCGACCTTCTCGAGCAGGTGGACCTGGCCCCGGAACTGCACCAGCTCTCGATCCGCCACCTGGTGCTCGATGGCCGGGGCCTCGTGTGGTTCGGTGCGCAATACCAGGGCGAGGACGGCGCCCGCCCGCCGCTGGTCGGCAGGCATCGCCGTGGCCGCAAGATCGAGCTCTTCGCCGGGCCGCAAGCGACATTGAAGGCGCTCGACAATTATGTCGGCTCGGTGTCGACGGACCTTGCAGGCGACATCGTCGCCACCTCTTCGCCGCGCGGCGGGATCGCCGTCTTCTGGGACGCGGCGACGGGCGCCTGCCTCGGCGAGCGCGTGCTGAAGGACGGCTGCGGGCTGGCGCCGCTCGGCGCGCGCCGCCTCCTGGAGACGAGCGGCCGCGGGGCGATTGTCCGCACCGGCCCCGATGGCGGCACCGAGAGCATCCGCCGCGAGGCGCCCGATGCGCCGGCCTGGGACAATCATCTGCGGCGGATATAAGTGTTCTAAAAAGAATTTATAAAACAAGAACATAGCTATCGGATATGCTCCAATCAGTTGGGGAAAATCGCATCCACCGCTGCTGCTCACCATCCGTGGCGCTTGCCGGTGCCCGCGCTTCTGCTATCTTCGCCCGGTTCTCAGGGCGGGGTGGAAGTCCCCACCGGCGGTGAGCGGCGCAGGCCGCAAGCCCGCGAGCGCCTTCCCATGATCGACAGTCGGGGAAGGGCCAGCAGACCAGGTGCGATTCCTGGGCCGACGGTGACAGTCCGGATGGAAGAGAACGTGCAGGGTCCGTGCCGTCTAGTGGTGCGATCCTGACAGATGGTACCCATCTGTCAGGAAAATCGCCCCACCAGATCAACAGCTTGTGGGCTGACTTGTCCAAACAGATGGGCACCATCTGTTTGGGTCAGACCACGAGAGCGGCGGGGAGACTGCCCGTGATCGCCTTGGGTGACGTGTCCGTTGCGAAAGGAGATCACGATGACACACACCCGCTACGCATTCATCAAGGCCAAATGGCATGCCGACATCGTCGACCGGGCGCTCGATGGATTCTGCGAGCTCATTCCCGCCGATCAGGTGGACGTTTTCGAGGTTCCCGGCGCCTTCGAGATGCCGCTTCTGGCGCGGGATCTCGCAGCGTCCGGCCGCTATGCCAGCGTCGCCGCGGCCGCCCTCGTGGTCGACGGCGGCATCTACCGGCATGACTTCGTCGCACAGGCGGTCGTCGACGGGCTGATGCGCGCCGGCATGGACACCGGCATCCCCGTGCTCTCCGTGTCGCTGACGCCGCACCACTACCAGCCGACCGGGCACCACACCGAGATCTATCGCCGGCATTTCGTCGAGAAGGGGCGCGAGGCCGCCGAGGCGGCGCTGATGATCGGCAGGACACGCGCCGCGCTGGCGGCGTAGACTCCAGTTCAAGAAAAACAGAATGTTGCGACGGCAGGCGGATCCGATTTCTCGCCTGCCGATCCAATTTTCAGCGCTGGTTGCGCACCGCCTTCAACGCCTCGGCGAAGGCTTCCTCGAAGCAGGCGATCTCTTCCTCCGGGCCGACGCTGACGCGGATGCAGCGGTCGAGGCCGGGCGTTGCCGGCTTGCGCACGAAGACGTCGCGGGCGATCAGGCCCTGCATCACCGCCTCGGCGACCGCCTTGCCGCCGCAGTCTATGGCGACGAAATTGGTGGCCGAGGGAATGGCGGCAAGGCCGTGCGCGGTGGCGATCCCGGCGATGCGCTCGCGGCAGGCCTTGATCCTGGCGATGGTGGCGGCGAGATACGCCCGGTCCTCGAGCGCCGCCAGGCAGGCCGCCTGGGTGATGCGCGGCATGCCGAAATGATTGCGGATCTTGTCGAAGGAACGGATCGTCTCGGCCTCGCCGATGGCATAGCCGCAGCGCATGCCGGCCAGCGCATAGGCCTTGGAAAAGGTGCGCAGGCGCAAAACGTTGGCCCGGCTCGTGTCGAAAGGGGGCAGGGCGGAAGCGGGCGCCGTCTCGCCATAGGCCTCGTCGAGGATCAGCATCGAGGTTTCCGGCAGGCTTTCGATGAAGCGCTCGATCTCGCTGGCCTCCCACCAGGTGCCCATGGGGTTGTCCGGGTTGGAAAGGTAGACGAGCGGCGCCTTCTCGCGCGCCGCGGCTTCGGCAAGGCCCGCAAGGTTCTCGCGATCGCCGTCATAGGGCACGGTGACGAGCCGCCCGCCGAAGCCCGCGACGTGATAGTTGAAGGTCGGGTAGCCGCCGAGCGAGGTGACGACCGGCGTGCCGGGCTCGATATAGAGGCGGGCGATCAGGCCGAGCAGCGCGTCGATGCCTTCGCCGATGGCGATGGTGTCCATGCCGACGCCGTGCTCGCTGGCGAGCGCCCGGCGCAGGTCGAAGCTTTCGGGATCGCCGTATTTCCAGACATCGCCGGCGGCCTCAGCCATCGCCGCGACGGCGCGCGGGGAGGGGCCGAAGCCGTTTTCATTGGCTCCGAGGCGGGCGCGGAAGGGGCGGCCCATGGCGCGCTCCTGCGTTTCCGGGCCGACGAAGGGCACGGTGGAGGGCAGCGACCGGGCGAGCGGGGTGAGGGGCGGGCGGGAGGTGGGCATTGCGTCGGTTCGGCACATCATTCGTTTCAGACGGCGCGACCCTACAGCAAGCCTCGGGCGAACGAAATCGCTTTTGCCTTCGCCGATCGGGCAACCGATGCCGGACGCCCAAAAAGAACAAGGCCCGGCAGAAGCCGGGCCTTGCTTGATCCAGTAACGGGACTTCGGATTAGAAGTCGCGCTGGATGCGGAGGAAACCGCTCCACTGGTTGAAGTCGTCGCCCGGGACGTCGAAGGACGAGTAGGTGACCGCCAGCTTGCTGTTCAGGTTCTCGACGATCTGGTAGTCGATCGTCGTACCGAGCTTCCAGCCATCGATGCCCGAATCGTGGTGACCGATGTCGCTGTAGTAGGAACCACCCAGCGAGGCCTTCAGCTTCGGCGTGAACTTGTAGCCGAGTTCGGCTGCAACCGACCACTCCGCACCCGGGAAGTAGGTGGAGCTGTAGGAGAAGGTGGAGATGTCGTCGAACGGATCGACCGAGTAGTAGCTGATGCCGCTCTCGTACTGAGCGAGCACGCCCAACCACATGCGGTCGGAGAGGTTCGCCTTCACGATACCCTTGACGGCGAATTCTTCAGCCGTTGCGTCGTAGGCAGCATAAAGGTCTGCGCTGCCCCAGCCCTGGCTGACGCCCAGGCGACCAACCACATTCGGCGTCCAGTCGTAGCTGTCGTCCGCTTCTTCGAGCGACAGCGAGGCCGTGAAGCCGTTGCCGCCGACGAAGGTGTAGTTGAGGAAGTGGACGCGGTTGTAGGGGAAGAAGCCGACATCCTGCTCGCCGGAGAGGCCCGTATCCCAGATCGAATCGGAGATACCCATGGACAGGCCACCGAGCGAGATGATCGCCTGCTGCAGACGGAAGTAGCCGCCGATGCCCTGCGAATAATGATCGCCGTCATTCAGACCCGGATCGAAAACCGGACCGCCATCGTCATTGTTCGTGTGGCCACGCAGCTTGATGAAGGCGCCCAGCGTGCCGTATTCGGTCTCGGAGCGGGCGTCGAAGTTCACCTCGGCGCGAGCATACTTGCTCCAGCCGTCGCCATCACCAAAGTCACCGCTCTGGAAGCCCATCTGGTAACGGACCATGCCGCTGATCTTGAGGCAGGTCTCGGTGCCGGGGATGTAGAAGAAGCCAGCGCCGTAGACGTCGCAGACGCGGACATATTCCATCGGCTCCGGCTCGGGGACGACGATCGGATCGGCCGCCTTGGCGCCGGTCGCTGCAGCCATCAGGGCCGCGGAGCCAATCAGAAGGCTCTTGAGTTTCATTTTCTGACCTCCAGTCAAAGTTCTAAATACGGGTCTGGGTATTTTGCTGAAGGACAGCGTTCCCTGCCCCATCCCCAAGAATGAAAAGTTCGCGCTCTCGCGCCCCCTTTCCGATCCCGACATTACTCATGGGGATCGGCGGTTCAACTGCGATTAGCCAGGAAGGGCCTCCAGTGACATGCTATCCGGAATGGCTGTTGCACAAATGACACGATCTGGGAGAGCGGGAAAGGTTTTCTTAACGTTTGGAGCCGCCAGAGACGCCGGCCGGTCGGCACTTCCGGATGAGGAACCCCATGTTTTCCGCCACGAATCGCAGCGAGCGCGCCCCGCGGACGGATCGTTCCGATTCCCTTTTCCCGGCGAGCCCGGCCGCCTGCCGCGTCGGACGGCAATGGCAACCGGCTGCCGCCCTTTATATTAAGTGCGCGAAAGGCAAATGCGATATTGATTGTCCGGCCGGTTTTCTTTATCCAGCCATTCGCCGGAGAGGTGGCCGAGTGGTCGAAGGCGCTCCCCTGCTAAGGGAGTAGACCCCAAAAGGGTCTCGTGGGTTCGAATCCCATCCTCTCCGCCACCCTACGCCCTTTGGGCTTCGGGTGGCAGGCCACCTGGAGCCCGCAGGGCGAAGGGTGTCTCCCGAAGCCTTGGCGTAGGGAGACTGCTCCCTCCTGAAAGAGCTTCGGATGTCAGTGCGCAGGGGGAGGCCGGTGCCGTGTGGTACGTCTATTTCCTCAGATTGAGCAATGGCGACGTCTATGTGGGATCGACGAACGATCTCAAACGGCGCTTCGCTTCGCACCGGGACGGATATGTGACGTCCACGAGGATGCACCGCCCGCTGATCCTCCTGTCCTATGTTGCCGTCGAAACCGAGGCCGTGGCCCGGCCGCTGGAGCGGTATTTCAAGCCCGGATCGGGCAAGGCATTCGCCAACAAGCGCCTGTGATGACGCCCTCACAGTTCTGTGCCTGCGAAAGCGGCAATGCCTCATAAAGCAATTGAATTTCATATGGTTGGCTTAATTCGCCACCTGTGATTTCCGCCTCCGTCAGCGATTCTGACTGGAGGTCAGAAAATGAAACTCAAGAGCCTTCTGATTGGCTCCGCGGCCCTGATGGCTGCAGCGACCGGCGCCAAGGCGGCCGATCCGATCGTCGTCCCCGAGCCGGAGCCGATGGAATATGTCCGCGTCTGTGACGTTTACGGCGCCGGCTTCTTCTACATCCCCGGCACCGAGACCTGCCTCAAGATCAGCGGCATGGTCCGTTACCAGATGGGCTTCTCCAATGGCGACATCACCGACGAGTTCGGCATTGATGATGGCTGGAACAAGTACGCTCGTGGGGAAATCAACCTCGATGCGCGCTCCGAGACCGAATACGGCACGCTGGGCGCCTTCATCAAGCTGCGTGGCACGACCTCTTCGGGGGCTCCTGAGGCCACTCCCGGCCTTAACGACGGTGATGCTTACTCGCAGGGTATCACGGGTTCCGGCGTGAACCTGCAGCAGGCGATTATCTCGCTCGGCGGCCTGTCCATGGGTGTCTCCGACTCGATCTGGGATACGGGCCTCTCCGGCGAGCAGGATGTCGGCTTCTTCCCCTACAGCCGCGTCCACTTCGTCAACTACACCTTCGTCGGCGGCAACGGCTTCACGGCCTCGCTGTCGCTCGAAGAAGCGGACAAGGATTACGATTGGACGCCGAATGTGGTTGGTCGCCTGGGCGTCAGCCAGGGCTGGGGCAGCGCAGACCTTTATGCTGCCTATGATGCCACAGGCGAAGAATTCGCCGTCAAGGGTATCGTGAAGGCGAATCTCTCCGACCGCATGTGGTTGGGCGTGATGGCCCAGTACGAGAGCGGCATCGGTTACTACTCGGTCAATCCTTTTGACGGTATCATTAGCCTTGGCTCTTCCGGGCTGAATATGCCTTTCCACGCCGGTGCTGAATGGTCAGTTGCAGCCGAACTTGGCTACAAGTTCACGCCGAAGCTGAAGGCCTCGCTGGGTGGTTCCTACTACAGCGACATCGGTCATGGCCTCTTGGGTGACATCGATGCATGGAAGCTCGGCACCACGATCGATTATCAGATCGTCGAGAACTTCAATGCCAAGCTGGCTGTGACGTATTCGTCGTTCGATACTTCGGGTGATGATGTTGATCAGTGGAACGGTTTCCTCCGCCTCCAGCGTGACTTCTAAGCCTCGCGCTTAGTGTTCGAAGCCCGGCGAGAACTCGCCGGGCTTCATTTCCCCGTCTCTTCGTCGGCGCGCGGGCGCCACATGGTTCGTCACGGGTTCCATGGGGAGAGGTTTGGCGAAGGGCGGGCCCGGATTGCAATGCATGCACCCCTCGGACAGGCGTTTAGGAGCCTGCCCCAACATGGCGACGCCAGGTATCGGATTCGGATTTCGAACCCACCTGCGCAAGGCGGAGTCAAAAAAACAGTGGACCTTCCTGAGCGGACGACATTAGTATCCTTCTGGGGACTTAGGTACGTTTGGGGAACTTAGAGATTTTTAAGCTTCAGGGGTGGGGCCAAACTCAGAGGGATACCGAAAGTAGAAACATAAGCATCCGGGAAGTGGCCTGACATGAGTTTGGTACACGAACTGGATGGCGAGTGGAATCTATCGGTTTCTCGCTATTCGGTAACGTTCAGCGACGATCGTCTACGGGTCGTTTCTGAGTTCAGTCTAAAAGAGTTGTTCGCGAAGTATGCAGACATACTTTGGGAGCCCGGGAAACACAGATACAATGTGACGTTCTTCATCGGTGAGCTCGACGAGCTCATGTTGGGGAAGCGCTTTAGCGCGTTCGGCCAGGAAACGCTGGACGAGCTGACCGGAAAATTGCGCGCCCGCGGAAACAGCAACGCGACCATCAATCGAAAGATGGCTGCGTTGAGCAAGCTTCTGCGGAAGGCGCACAAGATGGGTGATATCCACAGCTTGCCGGAGTTCCGGCGCCAGAAGGAGCGGTCCGGCCGGATTCGCTTTCTGTCGCGGGACGAGGAGGACATGCTGTTCGGAGCGATCGCCCGCCGCAACGAGGATGCGGGGCGCCTGTGCGTCTTTCTGGTCGATACGGGATGCCGTCTGGGTGAGGCGCTCGGGCTGACCTGGAACGACGTGATCGATGGCCGCGCCAGCTTCTGGATCACCAAATCGGCAAGGGCGCGCTCCGTTCCGCTGACCAAGCGGGCGCAGAAGGCGGTCGAGGTGCCGCGCGACGGCCTGAAAGGCCCGTTCGCGATGCTGCGCCAGGCGCAGTTTCGCACCATCTGGAACGATGCCAAGGCCGAGGTCGGTCTGTCGAAGGACGATCAGGTGGTGCCGCACGTCCTGCGCCACACCTGCGCCTCGCGGCTGGTCCAGGGCGGCATCGACCTGCGCCGCGTCCAGATGTGGCTCGGCCACCAGACCCTGCAGATGACGATGCGCTACGCGCATTTGGCGACCAGCGATCTCGACCCCTGCGTCGACGTCCTCGAGCGCCGCAAGAAGAAGGTCGGCCGGGGCTAGGGCAACTTTGCTTCAATATCTTAGTGGCCTGCTTATCCCAACCAAACTGATCAGTTTGGTTGGGGCAGGACATTAGTGCGTTTGCTCTTCTGAAGGAAGCTATGAGCCGATCGCGAGGTGTCGGCCCGGCGGCGTCGGCGCGCGGCCCCCAACCCTTACCCCGTCCCTTCAAGGGCATGGCAATCGCCGATGGCAGCCGTACGATCCTTGGCTCGGGATGCGGCATTCCACATATCGTTCAGAATTGATGACGGCTTCCTTCTCCCCGCGTGCGGGGAGAAGGTCCCGGCAGGGGATGAGGGGCGTGCGCCAACATGTCTGATTCACCCGTCCATCCCGCTATCTCCTCGATCTTTGGCGCTCGCCCCTCATCCTCACCTTCTCCCCGCGTGCGGGGAGAAGGGGCCTTGATCTTTGCGCACCACCTCCACCCACGTCGCCAACTCGAAGCTTGAGATGCGGGGCTGTGTCGGCTCAGCGGGAAGGCTGTCGCTCAGCCTTGTCGATGAAGGCGGCGATGCGGGAGGGCAGGGAGCCTGTTTCCAGCAGGGGCGCGTGTCCCTGGCCCTCGACGGTGATCGCCTCCATCGCCGGATGCCGCGCCGCCATCTGCGCCAGCGTCGCGGCGGACAGGAGGCGCGAATTGGCGCCGCGGATGACGAGCAGCGGAATGCCGCCCAACCCCTCGAAAAGCGGCCACAGCGTCGGCAGCGGGCTGTCGAGGTCGACGGCCTTGAGGGACTTGAGGAGATTCGGATCGAAATCGGCGACGAGCCTTCCGCCGTCGTCGCGGAAGATCGCCGCGGCGAAGCGCGCCCAGTCTTCCTCGGTGAGCGCCGGGAAGGCCTCGCCGTGAATCGCCTTCTGGATCTCGATGGCCTCGGCGAGCGTTTCCGGTCTCGGTGCGCGCTCCAGATAGGCGCGGATCTGCGCCAGCCCGTCGCCTTCGATCACCGGGCCGATGTCGTTGAGCACGACGGCCTTCAGCAGCATCGGGCGTGAGGCGGCGAGCGCCATGGCGATGAGGCCGCCGCGCGACGTGCCGATGAAGGCACCATGCTCGATGCCCATGGCAGCCAACCCGGCCGCGATGTCGGCCGCCTCGACGGCGACGTCGTAGCGGCGCCAGTCGGGATCATAGGCCGATTGGCCGCGGCCCCGGTAGTCGAAGGCGACCAGCTTGCGCGGCGCCCGCGGCCGCGTGGCGAGCTGCAGCGCCAGGGCGTGGAAGTCGCGCGCATTGCGCGTCAGGCCGGGCAGGCACACGACCGGCAATCCGCCGTTCTCCTGCCCGTAAAGGCGCGCATGCAGCCGCAGCCCGTCCTGTGCGGTGTAGAAGATGTCGCGGTATGCGCCGTCCGCCATCGTCGCCCTCCATGCTTCGCGGCAAGGTATAGAGCATTTTGCAGTCAGGTGGAATCACCTGACCACCGCATAAACTCGGAAAAACAAAGAGATAGAACGGGGCAACGTTCCCATGAAACGATGAACCGGTCTGGCGCATCGGCCCGAAAATCGGAATCGATTTTCGGAAAGCACGATGCGTAGATTCAAGGGTTTACGGCGTCCTTTGTGCGTCCGTTCGGACGCACGGCGCTGTAGCCGGGCAATTCGGGCGGCAGAAGGGCGGCGGCGGCGATTCAGCCGCCGGCCGCAAGATCGCCGGCAATGTCGAACCGGCCGGAAAGGCGCATCTTGTAGACTTGGTAGTTCTCCATCACCCGCTGCACATAGTTGCGGGTCTCCGAATAGGGGATGCGCTCGATCCAGTCGACGATCTCGTCGATGGGCTTGCCGCGCGGGTCGCCATAGCGCTCGATCCATTCGGCGGCCCGTCGCGGCCCGGCATTGTAGCCGGCGAAGGTCAGGACGTAGGAGCCGCCGAAGCGCCGCAGCTGCTCGTCGAGATAGGCCGCCCCGAGCCGTGCATTATAGGCGGTATCCTGCGTCAGCCGGTCGCGCGAATAGGGCAGGCCGCTCTTGCGCGCCATCTCCTGTGCGGTGCGGGGCATGAGCTGCAGCAGGCCGCGCGCCCCGGCGGGGGAGACGGCGGTACCGTTGAACTCGGTTTCCTGGCGCGCCACCGCATAGGCGAGCGCCTGACGCGCCGAGGCGAGGCTCGCCTCGGCCGGTATCGCCCCCAGCGGATGGGCCAGCGCGCCGATGCCGATGCCGCGCGCCGCGGCGATCTTGCCGACGCGCAGCGCCTGCATGTGGTCGCCGCGCTGCTCGGCCATCGCGGCAAGAAGGGCGAGTTCGCCGGGGCTCGTCAGCTCGCCCGCCAGGTCGCGGTAGAGACGGGCGGCGCGCCAGGCATGGCTGGTTTGTTCCAGCCTCTTGATCGCCCGCACCACCTCGCGCGCCGAAAACGCCCGGCGGTCCTCCGTGCTCGCCTCCGGATAGGTGGCCGCAAGCACCGTGCGGCCGATCCTCGCCGCGGCAAGCTGGCCGTAGAAGGCGGTGCCGTAGGCGGCGGCCTGTGCAAAATACGCGGCCGCCTCGCCGGGACCTCCCGCTTCGGCCGCGCGGCCGAGCCAGTAGTAGGCGCGGGCGTTGGAGATCGGTCCCTCGGCAATCTCGGCGATGCGCGCGAAGTGCCGGGCGGCGGCCCTGGGGTCCTTCAGCGCTTGCAGCGCGTACCAGCCGGCGTGAAACTCGGCATCGGCCGCCCGGGCCGGGCTTTCGGCCGCATGGGCGGCGGCGATGCGATAGGCGGTCTTGGCGTCGCCGATGTCGAGCAGTTCGCGTGACAGTGCGCGTCGCTCGATCCACCATTCGTCGGGATCGACGAGGGCGGCCGCGTCGCGCGGCGCGGTCAGCATGACGGTGGCGGCCTCGCGATACCGGTCGCGCCGGCGCAGATGGCGGGCCTTGGCAAAGATGTAACCGGCGCTGCGCTGGGCGGCCGGCACGGCATCGAGAAGCTTGCCGGCAGTCTTTTCGCCGCGGATGACGGCTGCCCAGGCATCGGCAAGCGCTTCGGCGCCGGCAAGGCCGGCCACGCGCTCGGCCGAGCGGACGCGGTCCTCATAAAGCATGCGCTCCATGCGGAAGCGATGGTCGGCTTTTGAGACAAGCTCGCCGAACTCGCGGATGAAGGCCACCTCCTGCGCCGCCTCGAGCTTGTGTGTGCGCCAGCGCGGCGACAGAACGGCGCGCGCCGCATAGCGCCGGCCGTTGGCCAGATGCGCGCGCGCCAGCGCGACAGCGCCCTCATAGGTCTTCGGCGTGCTGTTTCCCAAAATCTCAATCACAGTTTCGGGCGAGGGCCGCTCGCGGAAAAGGGCGCGCTCCGCATTGGCGCGCAGGTCCTCCATGCCCGGCCAGCCGGCGAGCTCCCGGCTGGTCCTGGCGATCTCCGCGCTCGACAGGGCCTTATCGCCGGAAAGGGCGATCGCCCAGGAGAGGATGCGCCGATCGAGCCGGTTGCCGGCCGAGCGGTCACGCAGCTGGCGGGCCATGTCGAGGTCGCCGCGGGAGACCGCATCGAGCCCTTCCATGAGGGTCGAAAGCTCCGCGTCGAGGCCGGGGACGGCACCGTCGATATCGGGGCGGACGGTCGCCGTCTGCGTGAGCTGATCGATCGCCGCCTGTGGCGCGGCGGCTGCGTTCGGCCTGGCAAAGGGGATCGGCGCCATGTCCGGCAGCGCCTGCGCCGCAGCGGATACGGGAAGGGCAAAGAGCAGGGCGGCGAGCGCAAACCGGGGTTTCACGGGGCAGCGGCTTTCCTCAGTGCGACACGGTCTGGAATGCGCAGACTGACCCATGATCGTAAAGGTCGTTTTAACCAGGGCTTTCATCGGCAGGCGGATGCGCGGTCCTTGTGTCGGAAGGGCGACAGACCGGGCTTTCTTGCAGCCCAGACATGGCAAGACTATGGTGCGCGACCCGATCTTCGGCTAGAAGCGGGCGGCGGCGGTGTGCCGCCGCATTGAGAAGCAATCATTCAGGAGTTCGAGAACATGTTCAGGGGGTCCCTCACAGCGCTTGTGACGCCGTTCGGCAAGGACGGGAGCCTGGACGAAAAAGCGTTCCGCGAACTCGTCGAATGGCAGATTTCCGAGGGCACGAACGGGTTGGTGCCGGTCGGCACCACGGGTGAATCGCCGACGCTCAGCCATGAGGAGCACCGCGAGGTGGTGCGCCTGTGCGTGGAGGTGACGGCGGGCCGTGTGCCGGTCGTCGCCGGGGCAGGCTCCAACTCGACGCGTGAGGCCGTGGCGCTGGCGCAATACGCCGAATCCGTCGGCGCCGACGGCGTTCTGGTCGTGACGCCTTATTACAACAAGCCCAACCAGCGCGGCCTCTACGAGCATTTCTCCGCCGTCGCGCGCGCCACCAGCCTGCCGATCCTCATCTACAACATTCCGCCGCGTTCGGTCATCGACATGACGCCGGAGACGATGGGCCGCCTGGCGAAGGATTTCTCCAACATCGTCGGCGTCAAGGACGCGACGGCGAAGGTCGACCGCGTCAGCGAGCAGCGCGCCACCTGCGGCACGAACTTCATCCAGCTTTCCGGCGAGGACGCCTCGGCGCTCGGCTTCAACGCTCATGGCGGCGTCGGCTGCATCTCGGTGACGTCGAATGTCGCGCCGCGGCTCTGCTCCGAGTTCCAGAAGGCCTCGCTGGAGGGCGATCGCGCCCGCGCCATCGAACTGCACGACAGGCTGATGCCGCTGCACAAGGCGCTGTTCATCGAGCCCAATCCGGGCGGCGCGAAATATGCGCTGTCGCGGCTCGGCCGCATGGAGAACGTCCTGCGCGCCCCGCTGGTGCCCATCGAGGCCGAGACGGCGGGACGCATCGACGCGGCGCTCAAGCATGCCGGGCTGATCAACTGACGCCCGGTTCAGCGCCCGGTATCTTCACCCTCGTGGTTCGCCTCTCGACGAGTTCGGGCGGCCCACCATGAGGGCGGGATGCCGCGCGGTATAGCAGATATGATCTAGAGCTTATGGCCAAGGACAAGAACCCGAACCTCAAGACGGTTGCCGACAATCGCAAGGCGCGCTTCTCCTACGAGGTGCTCGACACGCTCGAGGCCGGCATCGTCCTGACGGGGACGGAAGTGAAATCGCTGCGCGAGGGGCAGGCGAACATCCAGGAATCCTATGCCTCTATGGAGGGCGGGGAATTCTGGCTGATCAACTCGTACATCCCCGAATATTTCGCCGGCAACCGCTTCAATCACGAGCCGCGCCGCAAGCGCAAGCTGCTGGTGTCGAAGCGCGAGATGGCCAGGCTTGCCCAGTCGATCGAGCGCGAAGGCATGACGCTGGTGCCGCTGAAGCTCTATTTCAACGAGCGCGGACTGGCGAAGCTGCAGCTCGCCGTGGCGCGCGGCAAGAAGCTGCACGACAAGCGCGAGACCTCGAAGCAGCGGGACTGGAACCGCGAGAAGGCGCGGCTGCTGAAGCAGCATGGGTAAGTGGTGAATGGTGAATAGTGAATAGTGAATAGTGAATAGAAAAGTGTTGCGGGCGCGGGGCGGGCGGGTTTGCTTCACCATTCACCATTCACCATTCACCATTCACCATTCACCATTCACCATTCACCATTCACCATTCACCATTCACCATTCACCATTCACCATTCACCATTCACCCAGATAATCCCGCACCGCCGCAAACACATCCACGAACATCTCCTCCGTCAGGCGTCCGGTGTTGGTGTTGTAGCGCGAGCAGTGATAGCTCGAGAACAGCGCCAGCCCGTCGACATCCTGGCGTGCGCCGTGGACGAAGGGATGGGCGGCGACGCGTCCGCCCAGCGCCCGCACTGTCGATTGGTGCGAGATCAGCCCGAGCGTGACGACGGCCGCCAGATTGGGAAAGCGTTGCAGCGTCGGGGCGAAGAAGTGCTCCCGGCAGGTGTTGATCTCCGCGCCGACGGGCTTGTTCTCCGGCGGCACGCAGCGCACCGCGTTGGTGATGGCCGTTCCGATGAGCTGCAGGCCGTCATCCGGACGGGCGGCATATTCGCCGCGTGCAAACCCGAACCGGCGCAGCGTGTCGTAGAGAAGGTCCCCCGCGTAATCGCCGGTAAACGGCCGGCCCGTGCGATTGGCACCGCGCAGTCCGGGCGCAAGGCCGACGATCAGCAGGCGGACGGCGGCATCGCCCTGCGGCGGCGTGAAGGTGGGGACGGGCGCATTGTGCCAGGCCGGCTCGCGCGCCCGCCAGTCGGCGATGAACTGATGAAGGCGCGGGCAAAGCGCGCAGTCGCGCGGCGGCTCCGCGCGCAATGAAGCAGAATTCATAGATCGTCGAACGGCTCTTCTTCGGGCTCCACCCGCTTGGCGGGCCGTTCGCTTGTGGCACGCCCGACGGCATCGCGCAACGACACGAGGTCGATGAAGTTGTCGGACTGCCGGCGCAGGTCGTCGGCGATCATCGGCGGCTGCGACTGGATGGTCGAGACGACGCTGACCTTGCGGCCCTTGCGCTGCAATGCCTCGACCAGCGTGCGGAAATCGCCGTCGCCGGAGAAGATGACATAGTGGTCCACCACGTCGGCGACCTCGAGGGCATCGATGGTCAGCTCGATGTCCATGTTTCCCTTGATCTTCCGGCGGCCGGCGGAATCGGTGAACTCCTTTGCCGGCTTGGTCACGACCTTGTAGCCGTTGTAGTCGAGCCAGTCGATCAGCGGCCGGATCGAGGAATATTCCTGATCCTCCACCAGCGCCGTATAGTAGTAGGCGCGCAGAAGGTAACCGCGCTCGCGGAAACTGCTGAGCAGCTTGCGGTAATCGATGTCGAAGCCAAGGGCGCGGGAGGTTGCGTAGAGATTGGCCCCGTCGATGAACAAGGCTATTTTTTCACGCGGATCGAACATCGTCAAAAGTCCTTTGTCGCAATGGCCGAGTTGGAACGTCGCTGGGACACTCGCTGCAAAAACGGTCCGGAAAAGCTATCACTTATGGTGAAATAGCGCTGGAAAATGATAGTTCCAACCAATAAACAAATTTATCGCGAAAACAAGCAATGCAGGGTGGTGTTCGCCATCACGACGCCTCATTTTGCTGGTTGTCCGGCGGCGAAGCGCTGCGCCTCGCCCTTGAATTTTATGGGCAGGCGAGCTATGGACGCCCGAGATTCCTTCACAGATTGACGCATGAAAGGGGCACTCATGGCCCGTGTGACCGTTGAAGACTGCATTGACAAGGTGGACAACCGCTTCGAGCTGGTTCTCCTGGCCAGCCATCGCGCCCGCCAGATCTCCCAGGGCGAGTCCATCACGGTCGACCGCGACAACGACAAGAACCCCGTGGTCGCGCTGCGCGAGATCGCCGACGAGACGCTCTCGCCGGGCGACCTCAAGGAGGCGCTGATCCACTCGCTGCAGAAGCACGTGGAAGTGGACGAGCCGGAAGCGGATCTGCCGGCCATCGGCGGCGAGGCCGGCCAGGCCGATGTCGAGATGGGCGCCGAGACCGAGGAAGAGGCGGTTTCCTTCGATCGTATGAGCGAGGAAGAGCTGCTTGCCGGCATCGAAGGCCTCGTCCCGCCGGAAAAGAACGACGATTTCTGACCGGCACGGCGGTTTCGCCGCACGGTCTCTTCCGTGACTCAATTTTCGTGCCTATCCTGAGCATGCGCCGCGTTCCTCGCGGCGCATGTTTTGCTTTGCATAAACAATAACAAGGAAGCCGCCCATGATGCGTCAGTACGAGCTTGTCGAGCGTGTCCAGCGCTACAAGCCGGACGTCAACGAGGCGCTTCTCAACAAGGCATATGTCTACGCGATGCAGAAGCACGGCCATCAGCGCCGCGCTTCTGGTGATCCTTATTTTTCGCACCCGCTCGAGGTGGCGGCGATCCTCACCGACATGCATCTGGACGAGGCGACCATCGCGGTCGCGCTCCTGCACGATACGATCGAGGACACGACGGCGACGCGCGCCGAGATCGACGAACTGTTCGGCCCGGACATCGGCAAGCTCGTCGAGGGGCTGACCAAGCTGAAGCGTCTCGACCTGGTGTCGAAAAAGGCGCATCAG
This sequence comes from Nitratireductor sp. ZSWI3, assembly GCF_024655565.1. Classification (GTDB taxonomy): domain Bacteria; phylum Pseudomonadota; class Alphaproteobacteria; order Rhizobiales; family Rhizobiaceae; genus Nitratireductor. The sequence continues at coordinate 20,168 of NZ_JANKOF010000061.1, forward strand.
GCGGAAAACCTGCGCAAGCTGCTGCTGGCCATCTCCGACGATGTGCGCGTGCTGCTCGTCAAGCTCGCCGACCGGCTGCACAACATGCGCACCCTCGACCACGTGCCCGAGCACAAGCGCCTGCGCATCGCCGAGGAGACGATGGACATCTACGCGCCGCTCGCCGGTCGCATGGGCATGCAGGACATGCGCGAGGAGCTGGAGGAACTTGCCTTCCGCTACATCAATCCGGAAGCGTTCCGCGCGGTGACCGAGCGTCTGGCCGAGTTCTTCGAGAAGAACCGCGGCGTCATCAAGGCCATCGAGGAAGCGCTGTCGCACCTCTTCGCCAAGCACCGGATCAAGGCGTTGGTGAAGAGTCGCCAGAAGAAGCCCTGGTCGGTGTTCCGCAAGATGGAGACCAAGGCGCTGTCGTTCGAGCAGCTCTCCGACATCTTCGGCTTCCGCGTTCTCGTCGACACGGTGGAAGATTGCTATCGCGCGCTCGGCCTCATCCATTCCACATGGTCGATGGTGCCGGGGCGGTTCAAGGACTACATCTCGACGCCCAAGCAGAACGACTATCGCTCGATCCACACGACGATCGTCGGCCCCTCGCGCCAGCGCGTCGAGCTGCAGATCCGCACCTTCGAGATGCACAGGATCGCCGAATACGGCGTCGCCGCCCATTCGATCTACAAGGACATGGGCGGCAAGGTGAACGGCGCCGACCACAAGATCTCACGCGACACCAACGCCTATGCATGGCTGCGCCGCACCATCGAGGCGCTGTCGGAAGGCGATACGCCCGAGGATTTCCTGGAAAACACCAAGCTGGAGCTGTTCCAGGACCAGGTCTTCTGCTTTACGCCGAAGGGCAGGCTGATCGCGCTGCCGCGCGGGGCGACGCCGATCGACTTCGCCTATGCGGTGCACACCGATGTGGGCGACACCTGCGTCGGTGCCAAGGTGAACGGCCGCATCATGCCGCTGATGACGGAACTGAAGAATGGCGACGAGGTGGAGATCATCCGCTCCAAGGCGCAGGTGCCGCCGGCGGCGTGGGAATCGGTGGTCGTCACCGGCAAGGCGCGCGCGGCCATCCGGCGCGCCACGCGCAACGCCATCCGCAAGCAGTATTCCGGCCTTGGCGCGCGAATCCTGGAGCGCGCCTTCGAACGGGCCGGCAAGGTCTTTTCGCGTGAGGCGCTGAAGCCGGTCCTGCACCGGCTGGCGCGGCAGGACGTGGATGACGTGCTGGCCGCGGTCGGCCGCGGCGAGCTCTCCTCGCAGGACGTGGTGCGGGCGGTCTTCCCCGATTACAAGGACGAACGCATCACCCAGCCGCCAAAGGAGCGTGGCGAGGAGGGCTGGTTCAACCTGCGCAATGCCGCCGGCATGCTGTTCCAGATCCCCGGCCGCTCGTCGCGCAAGGCCAAGCGCGCCAAGGGAGGTGACGGGGCCAAGGAGCCGAAGGGCGGGCAGGCAGGGATGCCGGGCGCGCTTCCGATCCGCGGCGTCTCCGGCGACCTGCCGGTGCGCTTCGCGCCGGAGGGCGCTGTGCCGGGCGACCGCATCGTCGGCATCCTGCATCCGGGCTCGGGCATCACCATCTATCCTATCCAGTCGCCGGCCCTGACGGCCTTCGACGACCAGCCGGAGCGCTGGATCGACGTGCGCTGGGACATTGACGAGAACATGAAGGAGCGTTTCCCGGTCCGCCTCTCGGTGACGGCGATCAACGAGCCCGGCTCGCTCGCCGAGATCTCGCAGGTGATCGCCTCCAACGATGCCAACATCCACACCCTGTCGATGGAGCGCACGGCACCGGATTTCACCGACATGGTCTTCGATCTCGAGGTCTGGGATCTGAAGCACCTGAACCGGCTGATCTCGCAACTGAAGGAGATCAGCTGCGTCAGCGACGCCCACCGGGTGAACGGGTAGAACATTCCGCAGCGGCCTCGGCATGCGCCGCAATTCCGCCGCTTCAAACGGCTAGCCCTGCTGCGTTGCCCTGCCCACTGTCTTTAATGCACGCGGATGCAGTCTTGCCCTTGCCCATGGCGGACCGGCCTGCCTATATCTCGTGGGTGGCGCTTCGTGGGGGGAACGTGCCGTTAAGGGGGAGGGCGTAGAATGGTCTCACGTCCGGAAAGGGTTTTGCTTCACTGGGGCGCGGTGTCACAGGTATGTTGTTTCGACGTAGAAAACCGGCTGATCTATGGGAGCGGGCGCGCACGCTGGTATGGCCGCGCCGCTCGTTCTGGCGCTCGGCCCAATACTATGTGAAGCGCGCCCTGCGGCTGACCGCCACGCCGCATGCGATCGCCGCCGGCATCGCCGCCGGCGTGTTCGCCTCCTTCACCCCGTTTCTCGGCTTTCATTTCGTGATCGCGGCGGTCATCGCCTGGTGCATCGGCGGCAACCTCGTCGCCTCGGCCATCGGCACGGCCGTCGGCAACCCGCTGACGTTTCCCTTCATATGGGGGGCGACGCTCGAGACGGGGCGGCTTATCCTCTCCGGCGGCGCATCGTCGCATGGCGCGCCGGTCCACCTCGGACGCATGCTGCGCCATCTGGAGTTCTCCCAGCTCTGGACGCCGCTGATCAAGCCGATGACCGTCGGCAGCCTGCCGCTCGGTCTGTTCTTCGGCCTCGTCTTTTATCTTCTCACGCGCTGGGCGACGATCGCGTTTCGCGAGCAGCGCCGCAAGCGGCTTGCCGAGCGGGCGCGACGCCGCGCCAAGGCGCAAACCCTCAGCCCCCGGACCGCGACAAGCTGATGATCATCGGCATCGGCAGCGACCTGATCGACATCCGCCGCGTCTCCAGGACCCTGGAGCGCTACGGCGAACGCTTCACGCAGCGCGTCTTTACGGAGGTCGAGCGCGCCAAGTCCGACCGGCGCGCCGAGCGGGCGGCCTCCTATGCCAAGCGCTTCGCCGCCAAGGAAGCCTGCGCCAAGGCGCTCGGCACCGGCATCTCGCGCGGCGTCTTCTGGCGCGAGATGGGCGTCGTCAACCTGCCGGGCGGCAAACCGACCATGCAGCTCACCGGCGGCGCCGCGGCGATGCTGACGGCGATGGTGCCGGACGGCATGCAGGCAAGGATCCACCTCACCATAACGGACGACTACCCGCTGGCGCAGGCTTTCGTCATCATCGAAGCCGTGCCGCAGACATGAGCGGGCGCGGTTGAAAAGGAAACCTTTGCGCGCCCTAGTGGTGCGATCCCAACAGATGGGTACCATCTGTTTCGGTCAGACCACTAGCATTGCGGCAACGCGCCGGGCGCGATAAGACCGAGCCGAAACATTCGAACCGAGGAAATGATGAGCGTGGCCGACAAGACGAAGAAGAAATCGGGCGGGGTGGGCGAAACGATCAATGTCATCGTCCAGGCGCTGATCCTGGCGCTGGTGATCCGCACCTTCCTGTTCCAGCCATTCTCGATCCCGTCCGGCTCGATGCGTCCGACCCTGCTCGAGGGCGATTATCTGTTCGTCACCAAATGGGCTTACGGCTATTCGCGTCATTCGCTGCCGTTCTCGCCGCCGATCTTCTCCGGCCGGATCTGGGGCGGTGAGCCGAAGCGCGGCGATGTCGTGGTCTTCAAGTTTCCGCCCAACCCCTCGATCGACTACATCAAGCGCGTGATTGGCCTGCCCGGCGACACGATCCAGATGCGCGAAGGCGTCCTCTACATCAACAACGAGCCCGTCAAGCGGGAGAAGACCGGCCAGATCAACGACCCCGACATCACCGAGATGGACCGGCCCGTCGACGTCTACCGCGAGACGCTGCCGAACGGCGTTTCCTACGAGACGCTGGACCTGACACCGAACGGCATCGGCGACAACACGCGCGAGTTCGTGGTGCCCGAGGGCCACTATTTCATGATGGGCGACAACCGCGACAACTCCGCCGACAGCCGCTTCTCGGTCGGGTTCGTGCCGGCGGAAAACCTGGTCGGTCGCGCCAACATCATCTTCTTCTCCATCGCCGGCGGCGCCAGCCCGCTCGAGCTGTGGCGCTGGCCGTACGAGGTGCGTCCGTCGCGCATCTTCAACTGGGTCGACTGAGATTGGCCGGAACCATGTCTGCAAAGCGGCTGCGTGGAAAGCTACTGGTCGAGGCCATCTCCGCCTGCACCGGGTTCGATTTCCGCGACGCCGCGCTGGTCGAGCAGGCGATGACCCATGCCAGCGCCCGCGGCAAGGCGGGAGCCGATTATCAGCGCCTGGAATTCCTCGGCGACCGCGTGCTCGGTCTGGCCGTCGCCGAACTGCTCTATGAGATGTTCCCGCAGGCGCCGGAGGGAGAGCTGTCGGTGCGGCTCAACGGCCTCGTCAACGCCGAGACGCTGGCCGAGATCGCCGACGTGCTGAAGATCAGCCCGCTGATCCATATCGGCAGCGACCTGCGTGCGGCGGCAAGCCGCAAGCAGGTCAACCTGCGTGCCGATGTGATGGAAGCGCTGCTCGCCGTGATCTATCTGGAAGGCGGGCTCGAGGCGGCGCGCGCCTTCATCCGCCGCAACTGGAGCCTGCGCGCCCGCTCCGAGGAGGCGGCGCGCCGTGATCCCAAGACGGCGCTGCAGGAATGGGCGCATCAGGTCTCCGGTGCCACCCCGGTTTACGCCGTCGAGCAGCGTGAGGGGCCGGACCACGATCCGATCTTTTCGGTCGCCGTGCGCGTCAAGGGCTATGAGCCCGCCCATGGCCGCGGCCGCTCCAAGCGCGAGGCCGAACAGGCGGCGGCCACCGGTATGCTCGAACGGGAAGGCGTGTGGGACAAGAGCGAGGTCGCCTCATGAGCGAAGATACCGGAACACCCAGCGCGCCCACGGAAACCCGCTCGGGCTTCGTGGCGCTGATCGGCGCCCCCAACGCCGGCAAGTCGACGCTGCTCAACCAGCTCGTCGGCGCCAAGGTGTCGATCGTCACCCACAAGGTGCAGACGACGCGCGCCATCATCCGCGGCATCGCGACCCATGACAATGCGCAGATCGTCTTCATCGACACGCCGGGCATCTTCAATCCGCGCCGCCGTCTCGACCGGGCCATGGTGACGACGGCCTGGGGCGGGGCCAAGGACGCCGACATCGTGGCGCTGCTGATCGACGCCGAGCGCGGCATCAAGGGGGACGCCGCGGCGATCCTGGAACGCCTGAAGGAGGTGGCGCAGCCGAAGCTGCTGATCCTCAACAAGATCGACCGCGTCAAGCGGGAGGTTCTTCTGGACCTTGCCGCCCGTGCCAACGAGGCGGTGACCTTCGAGCGCACCTTCATGATCTCGGCGCTTACCGGCTCGGGGTGCGAGGACCTGCTTTCCTATCTCGCCGGAACGCTGCCGGCGGGGCCCTGGTATTATCCGGAGGACCAGATCTCGGACCTGCCGATGCGCCAGCTCGCCGCCGAGATCACGCGCGAGAAGCTGTTCCTGCGCCTGCATCAGGAACTGCCCTATGCGATCCATGTCGAGACGGAGAAATGGGAGGAGCGCAAGGACGGGTCCGTGCGCATCGATCAGGTCGTCTATGTGGAGCGGGAAAGCCAGAAGAAGATCGTGCTCGGCCACAAGGGCGCGGCGATCCGCGCCGTCGGCCAGGCGGCCCGCGAGGAGATGGCGGCGATCCTCGAGCAGAAGGTGCATCTGTTCCTGTTCGTGAAGGTGCGCGAGGGCTGGGGCAACGACCCCGAGCGCTATCGCGAGATGGGGCTTGAATTCCCCGGGTGAGGGGAGGACAGTCGGCCCATGGAATGGCGTGACGAAGGCATCATTCTGGGCGCGCGCCGGCACGGCGAAACCAGCGTCATCCTCGAGACGATGACGGCGGCGCATGGCCGTCATCTCGGCCTCGTCAAGGGTGGGCGCTCGCGCCGCATGCAACCTCTCCTGCAGCCGGGAAACCGCGTCGAGCTGGTCTGGCGCGCGCGGCTGGACGAACATCTAGGCCTGTTCCAGGTGGAGCCGGTGGAGCTCAACGCCGCCCGGATCCTGGCCTCGGCCTGCGCCGTCTACGGCATCCAGTTGCTGGCTGCGCACCTGCGGCTGATGCCGGAGCGCGACCCGCATGCCGGGCTCTACGAAAGCCTGAAGATCATCATGTCGCATCTCGACGACCCGGCGATCGCCGGCGCGCTGGTGGTGCGCTTCGAACTGGCGCTGCTCGATGAGCTGGGGTTCGGCCTCGACCTGGCGCAGTGTGCGCTGACGGGAAGCCGCAGCGGTCTCGCCTATGTGTCGCCGAAATCCGGCCGGGCCGTGACGCAGGCGGCAGGAGCCCCTTGGCGCGACCGGTTGCTGCCGCTGCCGCCCTTTCTCGTCGGTGATGCCGGGGCTCCCGCCGACGGCGAGGCCGTGGAGCAGGCGTTCCGGCTGACCGGGTTCTTCTTCCAGCGGAATGTCTACGAGCCGCGCGGCATGGACGAGCCCGACGCGCGCGGCGGATTTCTCGCGGCCCTGGCGCGCAGCGCCCGGGCCGGCGCAGATTAGGAGTTACTGCGCCGCCACCAGGGTCGGGCGTTCGACCGCCTGCTCGCGGATCGGCCAGTGCACAACGGCGGCGAACAGGCCGAGCAGGACACCGAGCCACCACACCGGATCGTAGCTTCCGAACAGGTCGTAGAGATAGCCGCCCAGCCAGACGCCGAGGAACGAGCCGACCTGGTGCGAGAAGAACACCACGCCGCCCAGAAGGCCGAGATGCCTGGTGCCGAACATCACCGCCACCAGTCCGTTCGTCGGCGGCACGGTCGACAGCCACAGGAGGCCTATCACCACGGCGAAGATGATCACGCTGGTGGGTGTTTGCGGCAGGACGAGGAAAAGCGTGACCGCGATCGACCGTCCGAGATAGATCAGCGAGAGGAACGCGGGCTTCGGATAATGCTGGCCGATGTAGCCGGAGGCGAGGGAGCCGATGATGTTGAAGAAGCCGATCAGCGCCAGCGCGATCACCGCGTAACGGGCGTCGATGCCGATGTCGCCGATATAGGCGGGAAAGTGCGCCGTGATGAAGGCGACCTGGAAGCCGCAGACGAAGAAGCCGGACACCAGCAGGACGAAGCTGCGGTGGCCGAGCGCCTCGCGCAGCGCTTCGCGGACGGTCTGCTGGAATTCGCTCTGGGCGGCCTCGTTGGAAGCGGCGTTGCCCACCAGGGGGATCGCCAGGATCGGCACGATCAGCATGGCGATGCTCATGTAGATCAACGTGTCGGACCAGCCATAGGCGCTGATGAGGCCCTGGCTGATGGGGGCGAAGACAAACATGCCGGCCGAGCCTGCTGCCGTCGCCAGCCCGAAAACGAAGCTGCGTCTGTGCGCCGGCACGTTGCGGGCGAAGGCCGCCAGGATGATGCTGAACGAGCCGCCTGCCACGCCCAGCCCGACCAGCACGCCGCCGCCGATGTGCAGCATCGCCTCGTTGGTCGCCGTCGCCATCATCAGCAGACCGGCGGAATAGAGAATGGCCGACAGGGCAAGCACGCGCCAGGTGCCGAAGCGATCGGCGATGGCGCCGAAGATCGGCTGGCCGATGCCCCAGAGAAGATTCTGGATCGCCATGGCGAGGCCGAATGTGGTGCGGTCCCAGCCCGTGTCGGCGAGCATGGGAAGCTGGAAGAAGCCCATCGCCGAGCGGGGCCCGAAGTTGAGCGCGGCGATCAGGCAGCCGCAGATGACGATGATCCAGGGAAGGGAGGATTGCGCGCTCGCGCGGGCTGCGGAAGTCCGGGACATCGGGCTCTCATGTGATGGCGGCCTCGGTCGATGAGGCCGGTGGCGTGGTTCGCCGCAAAATAATCCACCGCCTCGTATCAGCGCAAATGAATTAAACCGGTATGTTCGTTCAATTCTGCTTATGCATCCAGCGGAATAGACCCCGGCTCTCAAGCGTTGTCATGCTATTATGGGCGTATGACCAGCAGGAGACTGGCAGGGGTGGAAGCAAAGAGAAGCGCGATTCTCGCTGAAATTCCCGGATTACGACGCTACGCGCGCGCCTTGCTGCGTGACGCGGACGAAGCCGACGACCTCGTGCAGGACTGCCTGGAACGCGCCTTCTCCCGCATCGACGCCTGGAAGACCGACACGTCGCCGCGGCGCTGGCTCTTCACGCTGATGCACCACCTGTTCATCGACGGCGTGCGCGCCCGCAAGCGGCGCATGGAAACGCCGCAAGCCGGCCCGGTGATCGAGACGCAGTTCGCAGCCCCGCCCCAGAACGGGTTTCTCGACCTGCGCGACGTTCTCGATGCGCTGCAGGAGATCGGCGCCGAGCGCCGGGCGGCGATCCTGCTCGTGGGCGTCGAGGGCATGAGCTACGCCGAGGCGGCGGGTGTTCTCGGCATTCCGACGGGGACGCTGATGTCGCGCGTTGCGCGCGGGCGCCAGGAGCTCCGCGACATCCTCGATCACCAGCGGCGGCGGCGAATCCTCAAGGCGGTGGAATAATGGGGCGCAGCGAATTCGACGAACGGGACATCCACCTGGCGCTCGACGGCGAATTGCCGCCGGAAGACGCCGCCGCCTTTCAGGCCTGGCTCGAAGCGAATCCGGAAATGCGCATGCTGAGAGCGCGCTACGCGTCGGACCGTGCCCTCCTGCATCAGGCCCTAGGCGAGATTGCCCAAGAGGATCCGCCGGCCCGCCTGAAGAACGGCACCAGGCGGTCGCCGCCCCGTGCTTTCGGCCCATCGGGAACGCTCCTGCGGTTCACCGCCGCCGCCGCGCTCCTTCTGGTGCTCGGGGCGGCCGGCGGCTATTTCGCC
>NZ_JANKOF010000062.1 GCF_024655565.1 Nitratireductor sp. ZSWI3
GGACCCATAATCCCGTCCGGGACCCGGATCCGCAGGAACTCTGCCGCCCACGTTTCTCTTTCTTCAATATTCAATTGTCAAAGATCAGACTTCACAAGACGCAAAGTCACGGCCCAACGCTAAACCCAGCACCGGGCCAATACGAGTGTCGCTCACGCGGCTCTCTTTGAATACCACCAAGAAGGCCGAATTTCCTCGCCGCCAGCGGCGAACCGCCCTCGTTGGTGAGGCGTATATAGGCTCCACCCGTCCGCACTGTCAACGGGGAATCCGAAGATTTTTGAATTTTTTGCGACAGCGGCAAGCCCGTCTTCCACAGCCCCTGCCCCCTCCCCTTGGCGGCCCCATTTGGCAGTCTTTGGAAAAGCAGGGTTCCGTCCCCGGACGGTCCACAAGCGGTCACATTGGAGCCGGATTTGGCCACTAGCAGTCGGAGCACCCGGCGCTGACCGCGCGCGCCCCGTATAAGAATGGGCGGAACGGTCGGTGCCCGGGAATCGGGGGACACTGTCGTCGGCGTTGACTTGTGACGGACCACCGGGCAAATTTCGCTGCATTCGCGGGCCCTGCGTGTGCAGATCAGCCGGGCGCGTGTTGGCCCAGGCATATAACAATGAGGGCCGCGCATCGAGGCAGCACCGGGAATGAACAGCAGCACGCCCGCTCTGGAGACCATTGGCGAAGACGCCCCCATCATCGCGGACGGCCGCAGCGGCCCGCCGGACCGGCGCGAAATATCGGCGCGCTGGCTGATCGGCACGTTCCTGACCGGCGTCACCTCCACCGTGCTCATGGGCGTCGCCCTGTCCGCCGCCCTGGACGGGCGCCAGCAGCTGGCGACCCCGCCCGAGGTGGCGCTCCTCGGCGAGCTCGCCGATCAGCCGAGCGAAGCGGCCAAGACCTCGCGCCTCGTCACGCCCCGCACGGTCAGCCGGGCCGACGACCGGCGCATGATGGAAGTCTCCACGGTCATGCGCACGGGCGACACGGATGTGGTGCGCACGCTGCCCTTCGTGCATGTCAAGATGGCCCTGACCGCCAACCATGCGACCACCAAGGATTATCCGACATTCGATCCGCTGGCGATCTTCGCCGAGGACGGCACGGACCGGACGGCCCGCATGGGACTGATCTACGGCGCCAAGGTGGAAAGCGAGGTGGCGCTCAAGACGGTCGCCTTTCCGCTCGATTCGGACAGATTCAATTCCAGCCGCAGCCTGACCACCGACGAGGTCGAGATCATGGTGCGCAACACGGGCGCCATCCTGACGGACGGCGGCGTGCAGGTGGCGGCGCTTCATTATGTCGACCCCCAGCGCTTCGGCGATACGCTGTCGACCCAGGCCCTGGCCGCCTTCGGGGCGCGCGTAATCCCGGAGAACGTCTCCATCGCCGCGCGCACGGCGCCCGAAATGGTGCCGGAATTCGCCGAGGACCTCGTGCCCTTCCGCACGGAACGGCCGATCGCCGACGTCTTCAAGCAGGCCGGCTACCGGGGCGAGGACACGGACGCCATGGTCGAGGCGATCGGCAAGCTTCTCAACGCGACGGAGCTGAAAGCCGGGACGATCCTGCGCATCGGCGTCGAGACGCTGGGTGAGAGAAGCCGGATCGTCCGCACCAGCGTCTATGACGGCAAGCAGCACGTCCTGACCATCGCCCTCGACGACCGCAAGCAATATGTGCCGGCCAGCGAGCCGGAAATGAATCCAGTCCTTCTCGCCGCCTTCGATCACCCGGCCGCCCCGCGGCGCGCGCGGACGGACCTGCCGCGGGTCTATGACGGCATTTATCGCGCCGCCTACTCCTACGGCCTGACGCCCGAGATGACGAAGCGCCTCATCAAGCTGCTGTCGGCCGATGTCGATTTCCAGGCGCGCCTTGCCCCCACCGACAGGCTGGAGGTCTTCTTCTCCGCTCCGGACACCAACGAGAACGCGACGTCCGAATCGCAGCTCCTCTACGTGAAGGCGAGCTTTGGCGGGATGACCCGGACATTCTATCGCTATCAGTTCGAGGACGGGACCGCCGACTATTTCGACGAGGAGGGGCGCAGCGCCCGGCGCTTCATGCTGCGCAATCCCGTGCCCAACGGGCGCTTCACCTCCGGTTTCGGCATGCGCCGGCATCCCGTGCTCGGCTACAGCAAGATGCACACCGGCGTCGACTGGGCGGCACCGCGCGGCACCCCGATCATCGCCGCCGGCGACGGCGTCGTCGAAAAGGCCGGATGGGCCGGCGGCTACGGCCGTCAGACGATCATCCGTCACAACAACGGCTTCGAGACCTCCTACAACCACCAGAGCGGCATCGCCAAAGGCGTGACGCCCGGCGCCAGGATACGGCAGGGCCAGGTGATCGGCTATGTCGGGGCGACGGGCCTCGTGACGGGCAATCACCTGCATTACGAGATGATGGTCAACGGCACCAAGGTCGACCCGATGCGCGTGCGCCTGCCCGACAATCGCGCCCTCAGGGGCGAGGAGCTCGAGGCTTTCACGCGCGAACGCGACCGCATCGATGCGCTGCTGAAGACCGACGAGGACAATCCGTTCTCCGTCGCGGCCGGCAATTAGCGCATTTTGCAGTCAGGTGGTGTCACCTGACATCCGCATAAATGCTGAAAGCAAAGAGATAGGGGCTTTTTCGAACGGGCTACCCGCCGGCCTTTCCGGTCTCCACCTCCTTCCCCGAGCGCAGGGTCGCCCAGGACAACAGCGCGGCCAGCAGGCTGAGAGCCGACATCGCCCAGGCAATGCCCGAGAAGGCGGCATCGCCGGCCTTCACGCGTGCTGCTTCGAGCGTCCCGGGAAGCCCGGACGCCGGCTCGCCGAACGCTGGAACGGCACCCGCATCGCCGCCGAGCGACGCGCCGAAGAGATAAGCGGCAAGACTGCCCATCGCCGCCACGGCGATCAGGCCGGCGATGCGCGAAACCGCGTTGTTGATTCCCGAGGCGGCGCCGGTGTCGTCGTCTTCCACCGAGGTCATCACCGCCGTCGAGAGCGGTGAGACGACGAGCGCCATGCCGAGCGCCATCAGCGCCATCATCGGGAGAACGCCCCCCAGAAGGCGTGCACCTGCATCCCCACCAGAATGGCAAGACCGGCGAACGCGGCGGCCACGATCAGGCTGCCGGCAGCGATCGGCAAGCGCGGGCCGATCGCATCGGACAGCTTGCCGGCCGGCCCCGAAAGCGCCGCGATCGCCAGCGAAAGCGGCAGGAAGACAAGCCCGGTCGTCGCTTCTCCCACACCCCATCCGGCGATCAGCAGCATCGGCAGATAGAAGAGGATGCCCGACAGGGCGAAATAGAGGGCGAAGGTGGCCGCGTTGGCCCCGGCGAAAGCCCGGATCCGAAACAGCTCCAGATTGATCATCGGTTCCTTGCGGAAGGCTTCCCAGGCAACGAAGGCGGCGAGCGCCACGAGACCGGCTGGGATGAACAGAGCCGCCTCTTGCAAACGGGACGCATCGGCCTCCGCGGTCGTCGCAGTCAGCCCATAGGCCAGGGCTCCGAAGGCCACGACGGCCAGCAGGGCGCCGCCAAGATCCAGCCGCCGCTGCTCTCCCGCCTCGTCGGCCGGAACCCTGAGAAGCAGCAGGATCGCCAGTGCCCCGAGCGGAAGGTTGATGGCGAAAATCACCCGCCATGCGCCCGCGCCGAAGGTCGACAGGATCAGGCCGCCGAGCACCGGACCGATCGCCGTCGTCAGCGCGGAGGACGCCGCCCAGATGCCGATGGCCCGGCCGCGTTCCTTCTTCGGATACGCCTTGGCGATGATGGCGAGGCTGCCGGGCACCATGAAGGCAGCGCCGACCCCCTGGACGGCCCGGGCGAGAATCAGCGACCGGGCGTCGGGCACCACCGCGCAGACGACCGAAGCGATGACGAAGAGCACGATGCCGACAATGAAGGTGCGGCGCAGGCCGAACTTGTCGCCCGCCCCGCCTCCCACCAGGATCAGGGCCGCCAGGGTCAGCGCATAGGCGTTGGATATCCACTGGGCATCGGAGAGCGAGGCGCCGAGATTGGCGCGGATCGCCGGCATGGCCACCGAGACGACCGAACCGTCGATGAAACCGAGCGCCGATGCCAGGATGGCGGCGAGAAGCACGTAAGGACGCCGCTGCTGCGGGCAGAATGTCCCGTTTGTGGATGCGCTGGTCAGCGGGACGGCGTCCGAGCCTGTTTCGCAGGGGCTTTGCATGGAGTGAAGACTAGCCGCTACCGGGCCCGGCAACAATCGCCGCCGGCACCCCACCTGCCAGCTCCGGCCAGCGCCTATTCCTGGAAGACGACGGCAACGCCTGGCTTGACCAGCTTTGCGAGCTCCTCGGCGTCCCAGTTGGTCAGCCGGATACAGCCATGGGAGGCGGTCTTGCCGATCTTCGACGGATCGGGCGTGCCGTGAATGCCGTAGGTCGGCTTCGACAGGGCGATCCAGACCGAGCCGACCGGGCCGTTGGGGCCGGGGGGGATCCGCAGGACCCTGTCGTTGGCGCCCTGCTTGAAGTTGACCTTGGGGTTGTAGGTGTATTCCGGGTTCATCGCTATGCGCGCCACGGTGTGCTCCCCGGAGGGCGAGGGCGTGTCGGAAGAGCCGATGGTGGCCGGATAGGCCGCGATCAGCCGACCGTCTGCGCCATAGGCGCGCACCTGCTTGGCCGCCTTGTCGGCGATGATCCGCGTCACCTCCGCCTTCAGCTTCTTGCCCGGGTTCACCACCTTGATGACGCTGCCCGGGCGGTTGAAGTTCACCTCCGGATTGAGGGCGACGAGATATTTCTCGTCCATGTGAAAACGCTCGGCCAGCTTCTCCGCCACGGAGGTGTAGGAAAGTGCGTCGAGCTGGGCCTTGTGGCTGTAATCTGCCGGAACCGAAGCGATGAAGGGGCCCGCCGCGTCCTCGGGCGTGATCGTGTATTCCTGGAAGGCCGGCCCGCCGGTACGCTCCAGCTCGGCCTTGATCCAGTCGGCGTCATAGGTCTTCAGGCTCTCGCCGGTGATCTCCCGGTAGGCGCGGATGGCCTTGTTGACATTGTCGCCGGTGCGCCCGTCGATGACACCGGGCGAGGCGCCCGCCCGGTCGAGCAGAACCTGAAACCGCGCCACATCCTCGCTGGCGCCCCCAGGAACCACGACCGCGCTTTCGCCGGGCAGCGACGGCGTGCGCGCCGTATCGCCGAAGCCGGTTCCGCGATCCATCTCCGCGTCCGGGATCGACGCCATGTCGTTCCCGCCGCCGGGCGATCCGAGCGGAGCCCGCTGGATGCCGTCATTTCCGTAAGTCGGCGGCTCCTCGTAGACCCGCCTGTCGTCATAGGACGGCGGATTCCCATAGCTCCGGTCGGCATAGGGATCATAGGTGTCGGCTGGGGGATGACCGCTCAGCACCCGGCGATCGCTGCGATAGCGCTCCACCTCGCGCGGGTCGGTGAAATCGTAGATCCGACCGCCGAACTCGCGGTCCCGGCGCGGCTGCTCGCGAAGCGCCGGACGGGGCTCGCCGCCACCCGGTGGACGGATCTCCACGACCTCGCCCGTATAGGCATCGACGATGATCTCGCGCCCGTGCTGATCGACATACACGTCGAAATCGTAGTTCTGGGCAAGCTGAACGGGGGCTTCGGCGGGTGCCGGCGAGAACGGTTGCTCGGCAAGCGCCGGGCTGGATCCAGCAGCCAGAAACAGAACCGGCAGAAGATGCAGTTTCAAAACGTCGCCCCTTCGTCTTCAACACCCATGCTGCACACGAACCGCCATCGATGCGATTCGCGGTTTGACGAATTATTCACCATAGGAGATGAACCGGACGTGAAGATGGCAGCCGCGCATGTGGCCCGTCCTTTCGCTACAACGCCTCCAGCCCGAGTTCGCGACGCAGCTTCCGCGTCAGACCGGCAGCGACCAGCCGGTGGCTTTCGGCAAGATAGTCGGCAAGGGCCGCATCATCCATCGTTTCGTCCGTCTGCCGCTGGATCCATTTCATGCCGCGCGAGGCCAGATAGGGCGCCGGGCGCAGCCCCGGCTGTTCCCGCAAGATGTCGAAGGCGGTCTCGGAGCATTTGAACGAGACGGCGAGAGACCCCTCGCCGCTGCCGATCGCAAACACCTTGCCGCCCACTTTCCAGACCTGGGAGCCACCCCATTGCACCACGTGGGTGGTCTGGGGAAGGGCCGCGCAAACGCGATTGAATGTCTCGGTCTGCATAGGCCCTTCCCCTGTCGATATCAGGCGGCCTGCTCGGCCTGCTGTTCCTCCGCGCTCCTGCGCGGACGGAAGTTCAGACGGTCGGAACCCGCCGTGACCTTTACGGTCGAGTTGTCGAAGATCTCGCCAAGCAGGATCTTCTCGGCCAGCGGATCCTGCAGCTCCTTCTGCATCACCCGCTTCAAGGGGCGCGCGCCATAGGCCGGGTCGTAGCCCTTGGACGCAAGCCATTCGACGGCCTCGTCGTCGAGATCGAGCACGATCTTGCGATCCGCCAGGAGACGCTCGAGCCGGTCGAGCTGGATCCTGACGATCTGCCCCATGTCCTGCCGCCGCAGGCGATGGAACAGGATCACCTCGTCGACACGGTTCAGGAACTCGGGCCGGAACGAGGCTTTGACAACGCTCATCACCTCGTCGCGAACCTTGTCGACATCCTCGTCCTCGCCGAGGCTGACGAGATATTCAGCGCCGAGATTCGACGTCATGACGATCAGCGTGTTGCGGAAATCCACCGTGCGGCCTTGCCCATCTGTCAGACGTCCGTCGTCGAGCACCTGCAGCAGCACGTTGAAGACGTCGGGATGCGCCTTTTCGATCTCGTCGAACAGGATCACCTGATAGGGCCTGCGGCGGACCGCTTCGGTCAGCGCACCACCCTCCTCATAGCCGACATAACCGGGAGGAGCGCCGATCAGCCGGGCCACGGAATGCTTCTCCATGAACTCCGACATGTCGATGCGCACCATCGCCTGCTCGTCGTCGAACAGGAAGTTGGCGAGCGCCTTGGTCAGTTCCGTCTTGCCGACGCCCGTCGGGCCGAGGAACATGAACGAGCCGATCGGCCGGTTCGGATCCTGCAGTCCGGCACGGGCACGGCGCACCGCCTTCGATACGGCCTGCACGGCCTCGCCCTGGCCGACGACACGCCTGGCGATCTCGTCTTCCATGCGCAGGAGCTTCTCACGCTCGCCCTCGAGCATCTTGTCGACCGGAATCCCGGTCCAGCGCGAGACGATGTGGGCCACATGGTCCGGCGTGACCGTTTCCTCGACCATGCCGGCGGCAGCTCCGTCTTCGCTGTTCGCCTCGGCTTCGGCCAGCTTCTTCTCAAGCTCCGGAATGCGGCCATAGGCCAGCTCGCCGGCCCGCTGGAACTCGCCCTTGCGCTGGGCGATCGCCAGTTCGTTGCGCGCTTCATCGAGCTGCTTCTTGAGGTCGGCGGCAAGGCCTAGCTTGTCCTTTTCCGCCGCCCAGCGGCTGGTCAGCCGGGCCGATTCCTCCTCGAGGCCGGCAAGCTCCTTCTCGAGCTTGGCGAGGCGGTCCTTGGAGGCTTCGTCCTTCTCCGTCTTGAGCGCTTCGCGCTCGATCTTCAACTGCATGACACGGCGGTCGACCTCGTCCAGGGCCTCGGGCTTGGAATCCACCTGCATCCTCAGCCGCGAGGCGGCCTCGTCGACCAGGTCGATGGCCTTGTCCGGCAGGAAACGGTCGGTGATGTAGCGGTTCGACAGCGTCGCGGCCGCAACCAGCGCGGAGTCGGAGACACGCACCTTGTGGTGCTGCTCGTATTTCTCCTTCAGGCCGCGCAGGATCGAGATCGTGTCCTCGACCGTCGGCTCCTCGACGAAGACCGGCTGGAAGCGACGCGCCAGCGCAGCGTCCTTCTCCACGTGCTTGCGGTATTCGTCCAGTGTCGTGGCGCCCACGCAATGCAGTTCGCCGCGCGCCAGCGCCGGCTTCAAAAGGTTGGAGGCGTCCATCGCCCCGTCCGCCTTGCCGGCTCCGACCAGCGTGTGCATCTCGTCGATGAAAAGAATGATGTTGCCGCTCGCCGCCGTCACCTCGTTGAGGACGGCCTTGAGGCGCTCCTCGAACTCGCCACGGTATTTCGCGCCGGCAATCAGCGCGCCCATGTCGAGCGCCATGAGCTGCTTGTCCTTCAGCGATTCGGGCACGTCGCCATTGACGATGCGCAGGGCCAGGCCCTCGGCGATGGCAGTCTTGCCGACGCCGGGCTCACCGATCAAGACCGGATTGTTCTTGGTGCGCCGCGACAGCACCTGGATGGTGCGGCGAATCTCGTCGTCGCGGCCGATGACGGGATCGAGCTTGCCGGAACGCGCATCGGCGGTCAGATCGCGCGCATATTTCTTCAGCGCGTCATAGCCCTGCTCGGCACTGGCCGAATCGGCCGTGCGCCCCTTGCGGATGTCGTTGATGGCCTGGTTGAGGCCGGTCGGCGTGACGCCCGCCTTGGACAGGATGTCCGCCGTCTTGGCCGATTTCTCGACAGCCATGGCGGTCAACAGCCGCTCTACGGTGACGAAGGTGTCGCCGGCTTTCCTGGCGATCTCCTCGGCGGTCGAAAAGACCTTGGCGAGCGGCTGCGCCATGTAGAGCTGTCCGTTGCCGCCCTCCACCTGGGGCATCGCCTTCAGCGCCGCCTCGACGGCGAGCCTCACGTCCTGAGGACGGCCCCCGGCACGCTCGATCAGCGAAGCGGCAAGCCCCTCCTCGTCGTCGACCAGGACCTTCAAAAGGTGTTCAGGCGTGAACTGCTGGTGGTTTCTGGAAAGCGCCAGGGTCTGCGCCGACTGGATGAAACCGCGCACACGCTCGGAATATTTCTCGATATTCATGAATGTCTCCACTTCCATGCCGGCCTGCTTGGCAGCACCGGCAATGTCCGATGTGACGGGCCTCCTTCAACCGCGACGCAAAGAGATTATCACAGCTGTGGACAGGCAGGCCCAACTGCATTGGATATGGGAAGACACACGCATGGCGACAAGACGGCCCATAAACGAAAAGCGGCGGGAGATCCCGCCGCTTCCACATGAGTTCCGATGAGAGAATTTGCTCGTCAGCCCTGGGCTGCCGCCTCTTCCGTGGGAGCGGCGGCGATTTCCGTCTCATCCGTCTTGCGCGCCCGGGGGCGGCGCGTTCGGCGGGCCGGCTTGTCGTCGCCATCGTCTGCCTGTGCCTCTTCGGCCTTGGCAGCGGCGGGGCGGCGTCCACGCCTCGGGGCGGACGGTTTTGCGGTGTCTTCCTCGCCGGCGGCATCGGCGCTCTCGGTCACATGGCCGTTGGCCTCGCCCGATTTCGCCTCAGTCCTCGATGCGGGGCCAGGATTGTCGCCCTTCAGCGCGAGTTCGGCCGGAACGCCCTCGATCTCGGGCTGCGGACCCGAACCGTCCTCCACCCGCGACTGCGGCTGGCGCTGCTTGTGTCCGTTGAAATTGCTCTGCTCGACGGTGTCGCGCTCATCGCCATCATCGTCGAAATCATCGCGGGTTTCGCGTGGGCTCTGCTGCTGGAGCTGCGCCTGCGCGGCGGCGATGATGCGGTTGTAATGTTCGGCATGCTGCAGGTAGTTTTCGGCCATCACGCGATCGCCGGAGCTTTGCGCGTCGCGCGCTAAGGTAGCGTATTTGTCGGCAACCTGCTGCGCCGTTCCACGGATTTTCACATCCGGGCCGTTGCTCTCATAGCTGCGCGCCAGCGGGTTCGGGCCCTTGCGGTTGTTGTTGTTGTTTCCGCGGCCGCGCATGCGCCTGTTCTGCTGTTGTGGCCTCATTCGACTCTCTTGGTTTTCGAGACTGCTTGTTTGAGACAGTTGGTTTGAAACGATAACTCTCGACACGGCGGACGATGGCGGGAAGCCAGCAGTCTCACATCTCCCCTTGGCCATATGCCGCGCCGCCTGACGCGGGCGCGAATGCCATTCTGTTCCGCTTCATGTCAGTTGCCGGACAATCCCCGTAATGAAGCTCAGGCGTTATAAACGCCTTTCATGACAGCAAGTCCTCGGGAACCGAATCGATAACGGCGCTGTCTGCTTCGTCTCATCCGGTAGCCGGAACCTATCCGCATTCGGTTCCAATGCCAAGTTTTTTTTCAACCCGGTTCACCGGACGTTTTCCGTAGAGCGGGATAAGGAGAAGTGTGAAGCGGTTTTCCGCCCGCATCCCGCTCTAACGTCTTGAAAGCGATCACGATGAATTTGGATTGCTTCATTGTGATCTAACAAAAATCAGCGCCCTGTCATGACCGGCAAGATCGCTTGCGGCCGCCACGAGGCGAAACGACCGGGCGGCAAAGAGCTGCGTCACCGCATCCTTCTGATCGTGGCCGATTTCAACGGCGACCATCCCGCCAATGCCGAGATGATCCGAACATCCAACCACGATTGCCCGGTAGGCATCGAGCCCGTCCGCACCTGCGACCAGCGCACGCTGCGGATCGAACTCACGGACTTCGCGGGACAATCCCCGCCAATCCTCGTCCCTAATATAGGGCGGATTCGAAACAATGAAATCGTAGCACCCTTCAATTTTCGCGAACCAGTCGGACAAACGGGTGCTGAACCGACCGGCGTAACCATTGATATCGGCATTGTGCTCGGCCGTTGCAAGCGCCTGTGCCGAAATATCCGCGCCGACCGCGCTTGCCTGGGGCAGAGCGCTCAGCAGCGCAAGCGCGATGGCGCCGGTTCCCGTGCCGAGATCGAGAATGCGCCAGGGGCGGTCCTCGCCATCGTTGCGCCGGGCCTGCGCGAGCACGAGGTCGACGAGCGTCTCGGTATCGGGACGCGGCTCGAGGGTTTCCGGCGCAAGCGTGAGATCGAGCCCGTAGAACTCCCGCCGGCCGATGATCCGGTGCACGGGCATTCCGCCGAGCCGCAGGTCGAGGGCCGCTTCGACCGCCTTCACCCGCTCGCCGTCGACCGGCTGCTCCGGGCGCGCCAACGCATCGGTCCGGGTGGTTCGGGTAAAATGCTCCACCAGCAGGCGCGCATCGAGCGCCGCATCGGAGATACCCGCCTCCGCCAGCCGGTTGCGCGCGGCGGCCAGAAGGTCGCCAAGCGTCTTCCCGGCCTCAGCCATCGGCGCCGGTTTCCGCCAGGAGTTTCGACTGGTGATCGGCGATCAACGCGCCGATGACCTCGTCGAGGTCGCCTTCGATGATCCGGTCGAGCTTGTAGAGCGTCAGGTTGATGCGGTGATCCGTCACCCGTCCCTGCGGGAAATTGTAGGTGCGGATGCGCTCCGAGCGATCGCCGGAACCCACCTGCAGGCGCCGCGCCTCGGAGCGCTCGTCGGCAGCCTTCATGCGCTGCATGTCGAACAGGCGGGCACGCAGGATCTGCATGGCGCGGGCGCGGTTCTGGTGCTGGGACTTTTCCGCCTGCACCACGACGATGCCGCTGGGTATATGGGTGATGCGGACGGCTGAATCGGTCGTGTTGACGTGCTGGCCGCCGGCGCCGGAGGCGCGCATCGTGTCGATGCGGATATCTTCCGGCTTGACGTCCACGTCGATCTCTTCGGCTTCCGGCAGCACCGCAACCGTCGCCGCCGATGTGTGGATGCGCCCCTGCGCTTCGGTCGCCGGCACGCGCTGGACGCGGTGAACGCCGGACTCGAATTTCAGCCGGGAGAAGACGCCGCGACCGGAAACGGTGGCGATGATTTCCTTGTAGCCGCCCGCCTCGCCCTCGCTCGCCGAGACGACCTCCACCCGCCAACCCTTCTCGGTCGCATAGCGCTCATACATGCGGAAAAGATCGCCGGCGAACAACGCCGCCTCGTCACCACCGGTCCCGGCGCGGATTTCCAGGATCGCATTCTTCTCGTCCGCCTCGTCCTTCGGCAGGAGCAGAAGCTGCATTTCGGCGCTCAACGTTTCGATGCGCTCCTCGACCTCCTCGAGGTCAGCCTCGGCAAGGTCGCGCATCTCGCGCTCGGTCGCCGGATCGGCGATCATTGCCTGCAGGTCGGCAAGCTCCGTTTCCGCCTGGCGCAGTTCGCGGATCTTGCCCGCCACCTCCTGCAGCTCTGAATATTCGGAAGCGAGCTTGACATAGGCTTCCGGCTCCGGCCCGGCCGCCATCTGCGTTTCGATCAGCTCGAAACGTTTGAGCACCTGATCCATGCGATCGCGCGGCAAGTCGGTCATCCGCAAAAAAAGCCTGTCAAATCAAAGAGGAACGTCGTGGGCATCGGCGAATTGCCGAAGCAGCGCGCGAATATCGGTGGATGCGCTGTGATTGGCAAGGGCTTCGTCCATCACCTTTGTTAGTTCCGCAAGTTGCAACTCGCAGAGCATCGCCTTCACGGGGCCGATGGCGGCCGGCGCCATGGAGATCGACCGGTAGCCGATGCCGAGCAGCGCCATCGCCGAGATGGGCCGTCCGGCGAGTTCCCCGCACAGCGTCACCGGGGTTCCCCAGGCAGCACCGGCGCGCACGATCTGCCGCAGAAGACGCAGGAAAGGCACGCTCAACGGGTCGAACCGGTCGGCGATGCGCGTGTTGCCGCGGTCGGTCGCGGTGACGAACTGGAACAGATCGTTGGACCCCACCGAGACGAAATCCACCGCCTGCATCAACTCCTCGAGTTGCCAGAGCAGCGCCGGAACCTCGACCATGGCACCGAGCTTCAGCCGGGTCGGCAGGTGGTGAGCGAAACGGGAAAGGTGGCGCACTTCGCGATCAATGATGTCGCGCGCCTGCCGCACTTCCCCCACCTCGGTCACCATCGGCAGCATCATGCGCAGCTCGCGCCCTCCCGCCGCCTTGAGAAGCGCACGGATCTGCGTTCGCAGGAGCCCCGGCCGGTCGAGCGTCAGGCGAACGGCGCGCCAGCCCAGCGCCGGGTTCTCTTCCTGCTGCGCTCCCTTGAAATACGGCAGGACCTTGTCCCCGCCGATGTCGATCGTGCGGAAGGTCACAGGCTTGTCCCCGGCCGCGTCCAGCACCTCGCGATAGAGGCGCTCCTGCGCCTCGACACGCGGGAAGGCCGCCGCCACCATGAACTGCAGCTCGGTCCGGAACAGCCCGATGCCGACAGCGCCGGACTGGGCCAGCTGCGGCAGATCGACGGCAAGCCCGGCATTCATCATCAGGTCGACATGCACGCGGTCCTTCGTCTCGGCCGGCCGGTCGCGCAGCTCCTGGTAGTGCTTCTGGCGGCGGGCGCGGAAGCGCACCTTCTCCGCATAAGCCGCCTCCACGTCGGCCTGCGGCCGCAGATGCACCTGCCCGTCCTCTCCGTCGACGATGATCGCATCGCCGTTTTCCGACATCGAGACGACGCCCTTCACCTGGCCCACCGTCGGCAAGCCGATGGCACGCGCGACGATGACGATGTGGCTGGTCGGCGCGCCCTCCTCGAGCACCAGGCCGCGCAGCTTGTGGCGGGGATAATCGAGAAGCTCGGCAGCGCCCATCGAGCGCGCGACGACGATGGCGTCCTTGGGCAGGATTTCGGCCAGCGCTTCCGGCCCCCGCCCCATCAACTGGCGCAGCAGCCGGTTGGCAAGATCGTCGAAATCGCTCATCCGCTCGCGCAGATAAGGATCCGTCATGTGCAGCATGCGGGCCCGCATGTCGCTCTGCACCTTCTCGACCGCCGCCTCCGCGGTCAGGCCGTTGTTGATCGCCTCCTGCAGGCGGCGCACCCAGCCGCGATCGTTGGCGAACATGCGATAGGCCTCGAGCACGGCGCGATGCTCACCCTCGAACGCCACGTCGCGGCGCGACAGCATGTCGTCGATGGACAGGCGCAGCGAATCCAGCGCCGTCTCCAGCCTTTCGAGTTCCACGTCACTGTCTTCGTTGAACAGCGCGGTGACGACGATGCGCGGTTCGTGCAGGACCACGTGGCCGAGGCCCACGCCCTCGTTGAAGGGCAGGCCCTTGAGGCTGACGGGTCGGCTGAGATCCAGTTCGATGCCAGGCCGCGTCAGACGCGCCAGATCGCCGGTGGCGATCATCTCGGCGATCACCATGGCGACCGTCTCGAGGGCCTCCAGTTCGTCCTCGCGATAATGGCGCATGGTCCTGTTCTGGACGACGAGAACGCCCAGCGTCCGCCCGGCCCGCAACACCGGGACGCCGAGGAACGAATGGTAGATCTCCTCGCCCGTCTCGGGCAGGTAGGCGAAGGCCGGGTGCTTCTGGGCGTCCGACAGGTTCAAGGGGCGCGCGCTGGCGGCGATGCTGCCGACCAGACCCTGGCCAAGACGCAGTTGCGCCAGGTGCACCGAGCTGGGGTTCAGACCCTCGGTGGCATAGAGCTCGAGCACGGAATCGGCGCGCAACACGTAAAGCGAGCACACCTCCGCGACCATGTTCTGGGCGATCTCGCGAACGATGCGGTCGAGGCGCTCCTGCGGTTCGAGCGCTTCGGCCATCAGCTCGCGCAAACGCCTCAACAGCACACGTGGACCACCGGCAGTGTCTCGCATCGAACCCCTTTCCATTGGCCTCATGCTAACCGCAGCACAGGGCGGTGCAAAAGCCAGATTCGGGTTTTTCTTCGTCTACTGCTTATCGAGACCGTAGACAGAATGCAAAGTGCGAACCGCCAATTCCGCGTAGGGACCGTCGATGAGGATCGAGATCTTGATTTCCGAGGTCGTGATGGCGCGGATGTTGATCCCCTTGTCGGCCAGCGCCTTGAAGGCCGTGGCCGCCACACCCGCATGGCTGCGCATGCCGATGCCGATGACGGAAACCTTGACCAGGCCGGCTTCCGACTGGATCGCGTCGAAGCCGACCGTATCGCGCACCTTGTCGAGCACGGCCACCGCCTTGTCCAGATCGCCGGACGGCACGGTGAAGGTCATGTCGGTGCGCGAACCGTCCTCGGAGATGTTCTGCACGATCATGTCGACATTGATGTTGGCCTCGGCCAACGGACCGAAGATGCCGGCGGACACGCCCGGCCGGTCAGCCACGCGGCGCAGGGAGATCTGCGCCTCGTCCTTGGCGTAGGCGATGCCGGTGACGACTTGCTGTTCCACGATTTCATCCTCATCGCAAATGAGTGTTCCGGGCGGGTTGTCGAAATCCCCCATGCCCGGCGCGTCCGGATCCTCGAACGACGACCTTACAAAGGTTCTGACCTTGTGCACCATGGCGAGCTCGACCGAGCGCACCTGCAGCACCTTGGCGCCGAGCGAGGCCATCTCCAGCATTTCCTCGAACGAGATCTTCGGCAGGCGCCGTGCCTTGGGCTCGATGCGCGGGTCGGTCGTGTAGACGCCGTCGACATCCGTGTAGATGTCGCAGCGGTCGGCCTTCACGGCCGCCGCCACGGCAACTGCGCTGGTGTCGGAGCCGCCACGGCCGAGCGTGGCGATGCGGTTGTCGGGTCCGATGCCCTGGAAACCGGCCACCACGGCGACCTGCCCGGTGCCCATGCGGCGCACCATCTCGCTGCCTTCGATTTCGAGAATGCGGGCGGCGCCATGGGCGTTGTCGGTGCTGACGGGGATTTGCCAGCCTTGCCAGGAGCGTGCGTCGACGCCCATGGATTGCAGCGCGATGGCCAGAAGCCCGCTCGTCACCTGCTCGCCGGAGGCGACGATCGCATCATATTCGCGCGCGTCATAGAACGGTGTGCCGGAACCAGCCACCTTCGACATGCTCTGCACCCAGCCGACGAGCTCGTTCGTCTTGCCGGCCATGGCCGAGACGACCACCGCCACCTCGTGCCCGGCATCCGTCTCCCGTTTGACGTGACGCGCCACATTGTGGATGCGGTCGATATCGGCGACGGAGGTTCCGCCGAACTTCATCACGATGCGCGCCATGGGAACGGAGTGCCTTTGCTCGGAAATTCCAACCGTCCGCGAGGACGGAATTCAGCCGGCGCCACGGCAGCATGCCGCCGCGCGCCGCGGCTTCCTTACCCAAAACGCCGCACCTCTGCAAGCAATGAGAGGGCGGCCCGTCGATCGCCCGACCGTGGCCGAAAGGATCAGGCAACGCGTGGCAAGCCCGCGGGCCTGATGCAATTGCCGCCTTGACAATTGCCGTCCGCCACCCGACTTCATGGCGGCGGAACGAGTTGAACATCGACGATAGGCCATCCAATGCCCGAAGCCCGGCAAACGACGATCGACGCGCGCGAAATCGAGCATTTCTCGGCCCTGGCGGCGGAATGGTGGAATCCGACCGGCAAATTCGGCGTGCTGCACAAGTTCAACCCGGTGCGCCTCGCCTATATCCGCGACCACATCGCCGCCCATTTCGGCCGCGACCCGCACGCGGCAAAGCCGTTCGCCGGCCTGCGCTTGCTGGACATCGGCTGCGGCGGCGGCCTGCTGTGCGAGCCGATGGCGAGGCTTGGCGCCCAAGTGGTCGGAGCGGACGCCTCGGAAACCAATATCGAGGTCGCCAAGCTCCATGCCGCCGAAGGTGATCTGACGATCGACTACCGGGCGACCACCGCAGAGGCGCTGGCCGATGCCGGAGAGCGTTTCGACGTCATCCTCAACATGGAGGTCGTCGAACATGTCGCGGACATGGATCTGTTTCTTTCCAAGTGCGGAGCGATGCTGAAGCCGGGCGGCCTGATGTTCGTCGCCACGATCAACCGCACGCTGAAGGCCTGGGGTCTTGCCATCGTCGGCGCGGAATACCTGCTCGGCTGGCTCCCGCGCGGCACCCATCAATACGAAAAGTTGGTGCGCCCCGAGGAGCTGGAACGAGCGTTGGCGGCGGCCGGCATCGTTATCGCCGACCGCAGCGGCGTCGTCTACAATCCGCTCGCCGACCGCTGGCAGCGGTCGCGCGACATGGATGTCAACTACATGGTTGCGGCAACCAAGCCGTCCGAGGCTGGCCCGGCCTGAACGGCTCGCCACCCGGCGGCCATGCCAAGCTTCAGTTCTGGTCTTCGGGCAAAGCCGGCAGCGGCATGAATTCGACGCCGTCTTCGATGAGGGATTTGGCCTCGTCAGCCGTCGCCTCACCGTAGATTCCCCGTGCTTCGGTCTCGCCGAAGTGGATCCTGCGGGCTTCCTCGGCAAATTTGTCACCGACATAGTCGGCATTCTCGCGCACCTTCTTGGAGAGCTCCTTGAGCTGCGCCAGCGCCTTTTTCTGCTCCTCGCCCATGGCCATCGCGATCTGCGCCTTGCGGCGACCGGTGGACACCGCCGGCGCCATCAAGGCCTTCTCGACGCTGCTCGACCCGCAGTGCGGGCACGAAACGAGATTCTGCTGCCGCTGGGCCTCGAAATCCGCACCGTTGCGAAACCAGGCCTCGAACGCGTGATCGTGCTCGCAGATCAGGCTGTAGCTGATCATGAAGCCTTCCTTTCCAGCGGCCCTTCCACACCGGCCCGGGCGACGGTGAAGTCGCGCGCATTCCTGAGGTTGGGGACCTTGCCGCGCGCGGCACCGACCTCTGCCAGATCGAGATCGGCAAGCACCACGCCGGGCGCATCGCCCGAAGCTTCGGCCAGCACCTTGCCCCAGGGATCGACGATCATCGAATGTCCGAACGTCTCGCGCCCGTCCTCATGCCTGCCGCCTTGCGCAGCGGCGATGACGAAGGCGCCGTTCTCGATGGCGCGGGCGCGGATCAGCACATGCCAGTGCGCCTCGCCCGTCTGACGGGTGAAGGCCGCGGGCACGGTCAGGATCTCCGCGCCGGCAACGGCCTCCGCCCGGAAGAGCTGCGGAAAGCGCAGATCGTAGCAGATCGCAAAGCCCAGCCGGCCGAACGGCAGATCGGCGACGACGGCCGTCTCGCCAGGCGCATAGGTCGCCGATTCGCGCCAGCTCTCCCCATGATCGAGGTCGACGTCGAACATGTGCAGCTTGTCGTAGGTGGCAACCAGCCCGCCATCCGGCGAGAAGAGAAAGGCGCGGTTCGCCACCTTGCCGTCATCAAGCGCCACGGCTGTCGATCCCAGATGCACGAAGATCGACAGCTCTTCGGCCAGCGCCTGCGCGCGATCGATCAGCAGTTTCCCGCGCGCGCCGCCGATCCGTTCGAGGAGCGCGTCCCGGCCGCGCACCAGGACACCGGACATTTCCGGGCTCTGCACATATTGTGCGCCCTTATCCGCAGCTTCGCGGACCAGCGCCTCGAAAGCGTCGGCATTGGCTTCCGGCTCCGTGCCGGAGCGCATCTGAAGGGCCGCGACGCGAACCATGCTCATGCGCCCACTCCGGCCAGCAGCGTGTCAAGCCTGCCCTCGCGCTCCAGCGCATGCAGGTCGTCTGAGCCGCCGACATGCACGGAGCCGACGAATATCTGGGGGAAGGTCGACCGGCCGTTGGCGCGTTGAATCATCTCCTGCCGCAATTCGGGAGAAAAGCTCGCATCATGCTCGGTGTAGGAGACGCCCTTGTGGTCGAGCAACCGCTTGGCGGCGGCGCAGTAGCCGCACATCATCCTCGTATAGATCGTTACGTCAGCCATTCGTTCGTTCCATGAATGTTTGAAGCTTATATAGGGTTTTCGTCTTCGGGCAGGAAGTCCCCCGGCAGAACCCGCGCGAAGGTGAGAACGTCGACATCCCGCGCCCCGGCACGCTTCAAGACCCGTGCCGCCGCCGACACCGTGGTCCCGGTCGTGTAGACGTCATCGACGAGGATGATCCGACGGCCGGCGACACCGGCCAGGCGATCGGCCGGCACGCGGAACGCGCCACGCACATTCGCTTCACGCTCGCGCGCCCCGAGCCCCACCTGCGGACGGGTCCTGCGCGCCCTGATCAGCGCCTCTGGAGCATAGTCGAGCCCGGCGAGACGGGCGAGAGAACGTCCGAGCTCCGCAGACTGGTTGAAGCGGCGCGCCAGGAACCGGCTCCTGTGCAGGGGCACCGGGATCACGGCATCCGCATCGGCGATGAGTTCCGCGCCGGCGCGCAGCATCCAGCGGGCCATCCATGGCGCGAGATCCGTCCTGTCGCGGAATTTGAGCCCCTGCACCATCTGGCGCGCGACGCCTTCGTAGACAACGGCGGACCGCGCCCGGGCAAAGGGAGGGGGATGGGCGATCGCCTCGGCCGATAGGATGTTGTCGCCCATCTCGACGGAGAAGGGCGTTCCCATCACGCTGCACCAGGGCCGTTCGAGAAAGCGCAAGCGCGGCCAGCACCTGGCGCACAGCGTTCCCGGCTCCGTCACGAGATCCGGGCAACCGAGACAGACAGGCGGGAACAGCACGCGCTGCGCCCAGCCGAGCACAGCAGCCCCCATGCTCGCAGCGCCACCCACCAACTTATGCCCCCAAGCAGCAATTGCCTCTTTTCCAGCATAGTCCTTTTGTGCGATTGCGCACCAGACAATATGGCATTCTGCGGTCCGGTGAGATCACCTGACGCCTGCATGAATGCGGAACATGAAAAGACCGAGCGTCCATGGAACCGCTGTTCGACCCCCATCTTCTGATCGCGCGCAAGAAGCGCGCCTTGCAGCGCGGCGATGCGGGGGCCGACTTTCTGATGCAGCGCGCCGCCGCGGATCTTTCGGAGCGCCTGGCGACCGTCGAGCGGCGTTTCGACAAGGCGGCGGCGCTTTTCTGCCTGACGGGTGACGCCGCGGCCGCCTTGCGGGAAAGCGGCAAGGTCGGCGATGTCGTGCGGATCGAGGCGGACCCGCTTTTCCTGGATGGCGAGGGCGTGGTCGCCCCGCCCGAAACCCTGCCGCTGGAGGCAGCCAGCCTCGACCTTGCGGTGTCGCTCCTCACCTTGCACGAGACCAACGACACGCCCGGCCTTCTGGCGCAGATTCGCCGTTCTCTGAAACCTGACGGCCTCTTTCTCGGCGCGATGGCCGGTGCCGGCACCCTGCAGGAACTGCGTCAGTCGCTGCTGGAGGCGGAAACGGAGATCAGCCACGGCGCCGCGCCGCGCGTCAGCCCGTTCGCGGATGTGCGCGATGTCGGCGGGCTTCTCCAGCGCGCCGGTTTCGCCCTTCCGGTGGCCGATATCGAGAGCCTCACAGTCCGGTATGCCACCATGTTCGACCTGATGCGCGATCTGCGCGCCATGGGCGCCACCAATGCGCTTCAGGCCCGTTCGCTCAGGCCCGCGACGCGAGCGCTCTTCCTGCGCGCGGCGCAGATCTATGCCGAGCGCTTCTCCGACCCGGACGGGCGCATACGAGCCACGTTCAACTTCGTCTGGATGTCGGGCTGGGCGCCGCACGCGTCGCAGCAGAAGCCGCTTGCTCCCGGCAGCGCCAAGATGTCGTTGAAGGATGCCCTGGAAAAACGGCGCTGAGCGCTGGCGGCGCGCCGGCTACTGACCTGCCTCGGTCACCTCGTCGGCGACACGGTTCATCAATCCTTCCACGGCGCTTCCCGTCTGCCGGGCGGCAACGACGATCGCCATCGCGATAAGAGCCGCAATCAAGGAGTATTCGATGGCCGTGGCCCCGGACCTGTCGGCATGAAACCGCTTGCGCATCGCGTCACCATCCGTGTGTGTCGGGGCACAAGCTACCGGCGAACCGTTAAGAATCCTTAACGCATCGGCCCGAAAATCGGATTGGTTTTCGGAAAGCATGATGCGCAGATTCAAGGGCTTACAGCGTCCTTCGTGCGTTCGAATGGACGCACGGCGCTGTAGGAGCGGCGTTGGCGATCCGTTAACAATGGCCGCTGCGGCTGCCGTTCTCGCGGATCACGCAGACGGCGTCACGGGTCGGCTGCAAAACGCTGCGCCGTACGGTATAGGTTCCCGCCCCGCGCTTCGTCGATGCGGTGGTGATCGGATCGATGCCGAACGGCACACCGGACAGTGCGAGGCTCGAACGCGTGCGTTTGTCGGCGATCGGGGTCAGGATCAGCGTCAGGGCGACCGCCGCCGAGCCGAACAGGAGGGCAATGCGGATCGCACCCACGCCCGCATGGCTCAGCCGGCTGCTCCGCGCGCCGCTATCCGTTTCCCATTCTGCCCCAGAAGCCATGGCCGTTCCCCAGCAACGTCACATGCAAGCCGCGGCGCGGCCCGTCCCCGCCTCGGAATTTTTCACCGTTGCGTAAAGGAATGCTTAAGCCTGCTTCACAGAAGGTCGATGAGGAAGGGGATCAGCGGCGCATCCGCCGGCGGCATGGGATAATCGCGCATATCGCGCGGCCGCACCCATTTCAGCCCCTGCCCCTCGCGCGGTTGCGGCGTGCCCCAGAACCGGCGACAGACGAAAAGCGGCATCAGAAGGTGAAAGCTGTCATAGCTGTGGCTGGCGAAGGTCAGCGGGGCAAGGCACGCCATCTTCGTCTCGACACCGATCTCTTCCTGCAATTCGCGGATCAGCGTCATCTCCGGCGTCTCGCCCGGCTCGACCTTGCCCCCCGGAAATTCCCACAGCCCGGCGAGCGCCTTGCCTTCCGGGCGCTGGGCGAGAAGGACCCGCCCGTCGGCATCGACGAGCGCGCAGGCTGCGACGAGAAGAATGGGCTTCACCGCCTCCGTCATCTGGCTCTTTCCTCCCCAAGCCGTTCTGGCGGCTGGCGGTAATGATAGCGATAAGCTTCGCGGAAACCGAGCGCCTGATACAGGCGCAGGGCTGCCCCGTTGTCGGCCTCCACCTGCAGCCAGGCCTTTTCCGCGCCCTGCGAACGCGCCCATTTCAGCGCCGACAGCAGGACGCGGCGCCCGAAGCCTTTTCCCCGCCACTCCGGCTGCGTGGCGATCTCGAACAGACCGGCCAGCGCACCGTCGCGCACGCAGATCGCCGTGGCAATCGGCTCATCGTCCTCTTCCAGGACAAACAGACCCGTGTCGGGCCTGATGGAGCCGATGACGCGGGACAGGCCCGATCTCAGCTTTTCCTCGTAGCCATGCACCGTGAGGGTGGCATTGACGAAGCGCTGGCGGTCCTTGAGCGGGATCTGGTCCATCGCTTCGCCCAGCGCGGCATTGTCGAAATCGAGCACCATCACGAGCGAGTGGCCGAATGTCGTCCATCCCGCCTCGTCGAGGAAACGGGAGATCGACGGCGAGCAAAGGGGCGAGATGCGGAACGTCGGCTTGCGCCCATAGGCCTCGAACTGCTTGACGGCGCGGGCGACGCGTTCCTCGATGTTGCGATCGTCGCCCGGATCGAGTGGATTGACCGAGTTGAGCCGCTTTGCCGGGTGTCCTGCCGTCAGGCGCAGCACCCATGTCCCGTCGTAGGAGACCGTCTCGGCCGGCCATGCCCGCAGACCCGCCGCCTCGAAACGGCGGATCATCGCAAGATCCATACTCTCTTCCTGCCCCACGCGGCCTGGCACACCTAGCTCCTGTAGTCGCCGTTTATGGCGACATACTCCTTCGTGAGATCGCAGGTCCAAACCGTGGCCTTGCCGCGTCCGATGCCGAGATCGACCCGCAGGACTATCTCATCCCGTTTCATATAGGCCGAGGTCGCCTCTTCGGAATAGCCGGGGTCACGCTCCCCCTCATGCGCAACGCGGATATCGCCGAACCAGATGGACAGGAGGTCGCGTTCGGCCGGTTCGCCGGCCTTGCCGACGGCCATGACGACGCGGCCCCAATTAGCATCCTCGCCAGCCACCGCTGTCTTGACGAGCGGCGAATTGGCGATCGACAGCGCGATCTTCTTGGCCGAGCGGGCCGATTTCGCCCCCGTCACGGTGACCTCGAGCTGCTTGCGCGCGCCCTCGCCGTCGCGCACCACCTGCAAGGCGAGGCTCTTCAGGATGCGGTTCAGCGCCCGGCGGAAACCCGACAGCCGTGCATCCTTCACGTCGCTGATCAGCGGGGCGCCCCGTTTTGCAGCCGCACCCGTGGCGAACAGCATCAGCGTGTCGCTGGTGGAGGTGTCGCTGTCGACCGTTACCGCGTTGAACGATTTGCCCGTCCCCCTGGCCAAGAGGTCCTGCAACACGGGAGCGGCAATCGGCGCGTCGGTCGCCACGAAGGAGAGCATCGTCGCCATGTCGGGAGCGATCATGCCGGCCCCCTTGGCGATGCCGTTGATCACCACCTCGGTGTCGCCGAGCATGACGGTCGCGGTCGCCACCTTGGGATAGGTATCGGTGGTCATGATCGCGCGCGCCGCCTCCAGCCAGCCCTCGGGCCGGGCTTCCCCTGCCATGCCGGCGAGCGGGGCGGTGATGCGGTCGGCCGGCAGCGGCTCGCCGATGACGCCGGTCGACGCCATGAAAACGGTGCTTTCAGCGCTTGCGACCGCCTTTGCGGCAGCCCTTCCCACCGCAGCGGTGGTCTCACGTCCCTTCCTGCCGGTAAAGGCATTGGCGTTGCCCGAATTGACCACCAGGATCCGCGCCTTGCCGCCCGGCAGGTTGGCGCGGCAGAAATCCACGGGGGCCGACGGACATTTGGAGCGGGTGAAGACCCCCGCCACCGTGGTCCCCTCGTCGAAGACCATCGCCAGAAGATCCGTTCGCCCCTTGTATTTGACCCCGGCCTCGGCCGTGGCGATGCGCACGCCCTCGACGCTCGGCATCGAAGGGTATTTCTTGGGAGCGAGGGGGGAGACTGCGACGGACATGGGTCAACGGCACTCGAGATTAAGAATTCTGATGCCGTCGATCTGCCCGAGAATTTTGCCCGAGGCAAGCCGAAACCGGTGCGCAAGGCGTGGTTTCGGCTGCTCTCATCTACCGTATGACGGGATTCAGGAAGCTGCGGAACACGCGCTGGACCATCGGAATCAGCAGCCAGACCATCGCCGCGACCACACAGGGAACGATGATGAGCGTCCTCTGCCAGAGCGTCCAGCCATCCGTCAGGGGGAAGACCAGATGGAGCAATCCTGTGACGAGGGGATAGACCCCGAGGAAGACGAGCAAGGCGAAGCGGGGGCGGGAGAAACGCGTGGGACGGGGGGAGGACGTCATGCGAGTGCTTTCCATCAAAACGATACGTTTCGTTAATATAAAACGAGCCGTTTCGTTTCGTCAATCCTCATGCTATCCTTCGGCGGACACGAAACGGTGAAAGGTGTGTTCACGATGTCGGCCAGGGACGACACGGCGCCTCGACGCCAGTCTATCGGAGCGAGACGCAATCCGGACACGGCCGACGCCATCAGGGCGGCAGCCCTCGACGTTCTCATCGAAGAGGGCCATGCAGGGTTCTCGATCGAGAAGGTCGCGCGGCGCGCCCGGGCCGGAAAGCCGACCATATACCGTTGGTGGCCGAGCAAGACCGCCCTGCTGCTCGACGTCTACCACGGGCAGAAGCGCGACATCGAATATCCGGTCACCGACGATCTCGAGCATGATCTCGTCATCTTCCTGCGGAGCCTTTTCCGTCACTGGCGCGACGGTCCGTCGGGCGACATCTTCCGCTCGGTCATGGCCGAGGCGCAGGCGGATCAAACCGCGCGCCAGGCGTTCCTCAAATACATCTCGGAACGACACCAGCGCATCGCCGAGATGATCCACCAGCCGAGGGCGGACAGCCATCCCGACATGGATGCCTCGATCCTTGCCGACCTGATCCTGTCCTATGCCTGGATGCGGCTTCTGACGCATTCCCTGGCAGAGCCGGAGGCGAACATCGCCAATGCCGTGCGCACCATGCTGCACGGCGCCGCACCGTCCGGATGACAAAAGGGCGGCGGAAGCATCGCCTCCGCCGCCCTCGTTAAAACACCGCTGATGCGAAGGTGCTATTCGGCTTTCGCCGGGCTCTCGGCATCGTCGTCCTCGGCAGCAGCGCCCTTGCGCTGCTTCTCGATGCCGTCGATGATCTCCTTGAGCTTGGGCTCCTTGACGTCGATCTGCGCCGCATCGCGCAGCGTGCCCACCTCTTTGATGTACTTGTCGCGGACCAGCACCGACCGCACGCGATCCTTGACGTCCTCGAACGCCGGCGGCTGCTTGGCGCGCTTGTCCTCGACCTTGATCACGTGGAAGCCGAACTGCGTCTCAACCGGCTCCTTGGTGTAGTCGCCCGGGTTGAGGGCGAACGCCGCCGTCTCGAACTCCGGCACCATCTGGCCTTCGGTGAAATATCCGAGGTCGCCGCCGTTGGCTGCGGCGCCGTCGGTGGATTTCTCCTTCGCGATCTCCTCGAAATTGCCGCCTTCATCGAGCTGCTTGATGATGGCTTCGGCCTCTTCCTTGGTTTTCACCAGGATATGGCGAGCCCGGATTTCGTTGACCGCCGGCGCGTCCGCCACCTGCTTGTCGTAGCTTGCGCGCACTTCCTCGTCGGTCACCGCGCTGTTGACGACCTTGTCGATGAAGGTTGCGTGCAGCGCCTGCTGGCGCAGGAATGCCAGGCGACGGGCGAAATCCTCGTTGTCGGCAAGCTTCTGCTTCTCGGCCTCCGAGGCGAGCAGGCGAATTTCGATCAGTGCCGAAAGCAGCGCGGCGCGCTGCTGCTCGCCCTGCAGATTGCCGAATTGCGGGCCGTATTCGCTCGCCGCGATCGCCAGATCGCCTTCCGTGATCTCCAGCCCGTTCACGGTGGCGATGACGTCTGTGTCCGCAGCCGTCGCGGGCATCATGCCCACGGCGGCCAGCGTCAGACCCGCCCCGACCTGAACGGCCAGGAAACGGCGAAACGATTTCAGCATAGAACTCTCCGATCGTGATTCCGAATTTTGCCCAAACCGCCTGTGGAATATGGCGGAATTTTGCGCCTTGGCGCAGGTTTAACGCGGCGTTGACATCACTCTTGGCCCCTCTTATCTGTCCTGTGGTCTTGCGTCCAGAACCTATTTCCGGGCGCTTATTGTCATATCACCGCTTCAGCATGGCGCGGGCGAAACTCTGTCCAGCCCGCGATGTGCCGTCTGTCAGGAAGTGAAAGGACCACTCGATGGTCAGTTTCGGCGGTCTCGCCCGCAAGGTTTTCGGCTCCTCCAACGATCGACGCGTCAGGGGCTTCCGCCCGCGTGTCGAGGCGATCAATGCTCTCGAGGAGGAGACGAAAGCCCTCTCCGACGAGGCGTTGCGCGCCAAGACCGAGGAGTTCCGCAAGGAGATTGCCGCCGGCAAGCCGCTGGACGACCTCCTGGTCCCCGCATTCGCGACCGTGCGCGAAGCCTCCCGCCGGGCTCTCGGCATGCGCCCCTTCGACGTGCAGCTGATCGGCGGCATGGTGCTTCACGAGGGCTCCATCGCAGAGATGAAGACCGGTGAAGGCAAGACGCTGGTCGCCACCCTGCCCGTTTATCTGAACGCGCTGATGGGCAAGGGCGTGCACGTCGTCACCGTCAATGACTACCTGGCACGGCGCGACTCCGAATGGATGGCCCGCCTCTACGGTTTTCTGGGCCTCACCACCGGCGTCATCGTTCACGGCATGTCCGACGAAGAGCGCCGCGCCGCCTATGCCTGCGACGTCACTTACGGCACCAACAACGAGCTCGGCTTCGACTATCTGCGCGACAACATGAAGTACGAGCGCGAGCAGATGGTGCAGCGCGGCCACTTCTACGCCATCGTCGACGAGGTCGATTCGATCCTGATCGACGAGGCGCGCACGCCGCTCATCATCTCCGGTCCGCTCGACGACCGCTCGGAACTCTACAACACAATCGACACCTTCATCCCCAAGCTGGAAGCGGACGACTTCGAGGTCGACGAGAAACAGCGCACCGCCATCTTCACCGAGGACGGCACGGAGAAGGTCGAGAACATGCTGCGCGAGGCGGGGCTGTTCAAGGGCGATTCCCTCTACGACATCGAGAACGTCGCCATCGTCCATCACCTCAACAACGCGCTCAAAGCGCACAAGATGTTCCAGCGCGACAAGGACTACATCGTGCGCAACGGCGAGATCGTCATCATCGACGAGTTCACCGGCCGCATGATGCCCGGCCGCCGCTTCTCCGAGGGGCTGCACCAGGCGCTCGAGGCCAAGGAGCAGGTGGCGATCCAGCCGGAAAACCAGACGCTCGCCTCGATCACCTTCCAGAACTACTTCCGCATGTACGACAAGCTCGCCGGCATGACCGGCACGGCCTCCACCGAAGCTGAGGAGTTCGGCAACATCTACAATCTCGACGTGGTCGAGGTGCCGACGAACCTGCCGATTCAGCGTCGTGACGAGGACGACGAGGTCTACCGCACCGTCGAGGAGAAGTACCGCGCCATCGTGCGGGAAATCCAGGAAGCGAGCGCCAAGAACCAGCCCATCCTTGTCGGCACGACCTCGATCGAGAAATCGGAGTTCCTGGCCGAGCGGCTGCGCAAGGAAGGCATCAAGAATTTCGAGGTGCTGAACGCCCGTCATCACGAGCGCGAGGCCAACATCGTCGCCCAGGCGGGCAAGCCGGGCGCCATCACGATCGCCACCAACATGGCCGGCCGCGGCACCGACATCCAGCTCGGCGGCAATCCGGAAATGCGCATCGCCGAGGAGCTTGGCGACATGGAGCCCGGCGCCGAACGCGAGGCGAAGGAAAAAGCCATCCGCGAGGACGTTCAGCGGCTGAAGGAGCAGGCCATCGCCGCCGGCGGTCTCTACGTGCTCGCCACCGAGCGCCACGAAAGCCGCCGCATCGACAACCAGTTGCGCGGCCGCTCGGGCCGGCAGGGCGACCCCGGCCGCTCGAAATTCTTCCTGTCGCTGCAGGACGACCTGATGCGCATCTTCGGCTCCGACCGCATGGACGGCATGCTGCAGAAGCTGGGTCTCAAGGAAGACGAGGCGATCGTCCATCCCTGGATCAACAAGGCTCTGGAGAAGGCGCAGAAGAAGGTCGAGGCGCGCAACTTCGACATCCGCAAGAACCTCCTGAAGTTCGACGACGTGATGAACGACCAGCGCAAGGTGGTCTTCGAGCAGCGTCTGGAGCTGATGGACGGTGAGAACCTTTCCGAGACCGTTGCTGAGATGCGCCGCGACGTGATCGACGATCTGGTCGAACGCCACATTCCCGAGCGCGCCTATGCCGAACAGTGGCAGGTGGCGGAACTGAAGGAGGGCGTCGCCGCCTCGCTCAACCTCGATCTGCCGATCGAGGAATGGGCGCGCGAGGAAGGCATCGCCGAAGACGACATCCGCGAGCGCATTTCCGAAGCTGTCGAGGCGGCAGCCAAGGACAGGGCCGAACGCTTCGGCCCCGACATCATGACCTATGTCGAAAAGTCGATCCTGCTGCAGACGCTCGACCATCTGTGGCGCGAGCATCTCGTCAATCTCGACCATCTGCGCTCGGTGATCGGCTTCCGCGGCTATGCGCAGCGCGATCCGCTCAACGAGTACAAATCCGAAGCTTTCGAGCTGTTCCAGGCCATGCT
Organism: Nitratireductor sp. ZSWI3; assembly: GCF_024655565.1. Taxonomy (GTDB): domain Bacteria; phylum Pseudomonadota; class Alphaproteobacteria; order Rhizobiales; family Rhizobiaceae; genus Nitratireductor. The sequence goes on from NZ_JANKOF010000062.1 coordinate 28,202, forward strand.
GGGCAATCTGCGCCAGGCAGTGACCTCGCAGCTCATGCGCGTCGAGCTCGTCCGGGAGGCCGCCGATGCGCCGCCTCCCCAGGCTCCGCGCATGGAAGGCCACCACATCGACGGCACCACCGGCGAGGACGATTTCGGCGGCGACACGATCACGCTGGCACGCACCGAGACGGCGGCCGTCGCCGCCGAGGATCGCGACCCGAACGACCCCGCCACCTGGGGCAAGGTCGGCCGCAACGAGGCTTGCCCCTGCGGTTCCGGGAAGAAATACAAGCATTGCCACGGCGCCTTTGCGTGACGCTCAGGACCTAAGCCAGCTTTCTGATCGAACGCCGCCGGCGCCCCATGCGCCGG
>NZ_JANKOF010000063.1 GCF_024655565.1 Nitratireductor sp. ZSWI3
GTGCGGGCGTGGGCTGGGCAGGGGAATCTCGGCGACCGCGGCGATCTCCTCCGCCGGCTCGACCGGCTCGGCAGCCGCCTCCGCGGTTTCCGGCTGCTCCGCTTCGGCCGCCTCGGCGGTCGGCTCGACCTCGCTGACGGGCTGCTCCGGCACGGCGGTCTCGACGGCTGTCTCGGCGGTCACAACGGGCGCGATTTCCGGCTGCACCTGCACCGGCGCCTCCTCGGTGACGGGAAGCACTTCCTCGGTCGCCTCGCCGGCCGCGACCTGGTCGGCGAAGGCATCGCCGGCGATGGCGATCTCCGTCGTTCCGCCGCCGGCGATCTCGACCTGCGGCGCGCGCAGCATGACAAACCCGGCGGCGCCCGCATGCAGACTTACCGAGACGACGAGCGCTGCCGTCCATTTCAACGATCGGGCGTTCATTCTGCGGCGCGTTCCGTGATGATGCTGATCTTGCCGGCGCCGGCGGCCTTCAGGGCGCCGATGATGTCGACCAGGCGTGCCGCCGGAAGATCGCGATCGGCGGCGACGGTGATCTCCAGGGCCTGCCCGGCATCGGTCTCGGCCCGCCGCTCCGCGACGAAGCGGGCCGCCTCGACGGGTTCGCCCTTGGCGCGCAATTCACCGGTCTCGGTGGCGAACAGCGCGCCTGGCGGCTCGGCGCGCTCCGCCTCGGCGGTGGTGATGAGATCGATCTCGTTGTCGAGCGGCGGCGTCAGCGTTCCGGCGACCAGGAAGAAGATCAGCATCAGGAAGACGATGTTGATCAGGGCGATCGTGCTTTCGCGCTGGCGGGTCTCGCGGGGGCGGGCAAGGCGCAGCATCGCAGTTACCTCGCGATCGAGAGGGTGAGGTGCGTATCCTTGCGGATGCGCTCGACGGCATCGACCAGCGTTTGCGACGTCAGGTCGCCGCGCACCAGCAGCACCGCGGTCTCGGCCCCGGCATCGCCGAGGCGCGCGAGCTCGGCGAGCGCCTCGTCGTCGGCGAGCGTCCGGCCGTTGACGCGCCAGCCTTCCGCGCCGTCGAGGCGGATCAGGACGTCGGGCGCGTTGCCGCCGGCGCTCGCCGAGGCCGGCCCGCCGGAAATCTCCACCTTGGCGAAGCGGGTGAAGGTCGACGACAGCATGAAGAACAGGAGCAACAGGAAGATCACGTCGATCAGCGAGGTGAGCGACAGCGGTCGCCTGCGCCTGAGGGTATGCGCGTCAATGCGCATGGCGCGGCGCTCCGTGCAGCAGGACCGGAGCCGACCGCTCGACCGCAGGCCGCGGCTCCCCGGTTTCGCCGAGGGCGGCATGCGACAGAACCGCGCTGGTCATGGTCTCGACCGCCACCCGCTCGTTCTCGAGCCGGGTCTCGAACCAAGTGAGGACCAGCGAGACGGGCATCGCCACGGCAAGACCGCAGGCGGTGGTCAGCAGCGCCACCCAGATGCCGCCGGCCAGGATCGACGGGTCGACCGTGTTGCCGGCCGCCTGCAGCTTCTGGAACGCGTCGATCATGCCGAGCACGGTGCCGAACAGGCCGAGCAGCGGGGCCACCTGGGCGATGGCGTCGAGCGCCCGCAAGCCACGTTGCAGATCGTGCAGCCGGCCAAGCGCCACGCGGGCGACCTCGTCCTCGATGGCGCTCGTCGCGGCCTTGCCGGAAGCTGCGAGCCGCATCGCCGTCGCAAGCGTCTCCTCCACCGGCGAACGGGCATTGCCGAGCAGGGCCCGGGCTTCGCCATGGTCGTGGTGGAACCAGGCGTGCAGGGCACGGTTGGAGCGCCCGTGCCGGCCGACCCGCTCGCGCTGGAACTGGGCCAGTTTCAAGAGGATAAGGGCAAGGGCGAAGACGGACAGCAGCGCGATGATCGCCACCACGGGGCCGCCGAGCTCGAAGAAGGAGGAGATTGTGGTGACGATGTCGTCGATCATGATCAGAAATCCTGTTGGTCTGCGCTTGAGCCTCTCCGGCGCACAGGCGCCTATTTGCCGAAGGCGACGCCGCTGCGCGTGGTCGCGTTGAGCCTGGCGATACAGTCGCCCGGAGCGATGCCGTCGCCCTCGCAGGCGGAGGCATCATTGACCAGCACGCGGCCGATGGCGCCGCACTCGGCGTCGGCGAGGTCGAAGCGCTTGACCTTGGTCTTCGCCGCCGGCAGGTCCTGGAAATCGAGCACCAGCAGGCGGTCGACCATGCCGGCCTTGTCGAACAGGGCGATCTCGTAGGCGGCCTTGCCGATGTCGCGCGGCAGCCCGTTTTCGACGACGAAGGCGATGCGGCAGCCCTTGTCGCTGTCCTGGAGCCCGTTGAGCTCCAGATTGATCGCCGGCGCCGCGCCGTCCTGGGCGGCGGCGGGAAGTGCCGTCGCCTGCAGGCCGGCCGCCAGCACGAGGCCGGCAAGGCTGGACGGGCGGGGGCAGGGTAATCGTGACGGCATCTTATCCTCCGAAGCGCACGGTGGCGGCGAGCTTGACGGTCAGGCCCGGCTGGTTGAACGAGCCGTCCGAGGTGTCGACGATCGGCAGCACGTATTTTTCGTCGAGCAGGTTGTCGACGCGGAAATCGAAGCGGAGATTCTCGGTCGCCTGGTAGTTCGCGTAGAGATTGACGAGCGTGTAGTCCTCGGCGAACGTCGCCCCCTTGGGCGCCTTGTTGAACTGCACCTCGCCGCCCAGCGTCAGGCGACGCTCGAGGAAGCGCATGCCGCCGTCGAGCGTGACGCTGGCCGAGGGGATCGTCGCAAGGTCGGAGCGGGTGCCGTCGCTGTCGATCTGATGGCCGTCGATGATGGTGATGCCGAGACCGGCATAATAGCGGCCCGCGTCGTAGCGGCCCTCGAGCTCGAAGCCGTCGATCTTGGCCGCATAGACATTCTGATACTGGAAGCAGAAGGCGGAGCCGAGGGCGAAGCAGCTGTTCCCGGGGAAGGACGGCACGAAGACAGTGGTGATGTAGTCCTCGATATCGTTGTGGAAATAGGCCGCCTTGAGCCGCAACGTGTCGTCGGGCCTGAAGATGCCCGCCGCCGAGTAGTTGACGCCGGCCTCCCAGGTCTTGCCGGTTTCCGGCCTCAGATTCGGATTGGGCAGGAAGGAAAAGGTGGCGCCGGGTCCGGCCGCATGCTCGCCGCTGATATAGGCTTCCGAGGTGTTGGGCGCGCGATAGCCTTCGGAATAGGAGCCGTAGACCTGCAGGCCGGCGAGGAGCCCGTCCCGGAACGGCGAAACGCCGACGCTGAGGCGCGGCGACAGGCGGTCGCCCGAGCTCTTGTCCGACGATTCGAGCTCGTAGGAATCGTAGCGCAGCCCCGCCACCACCTGGAGCCAGTCATAGGTGAGCTTGTCCTGCGCATAGGCGCCCCAGATGCGCCGGGTGCCATCGGGATTGTAGGGATCGGCGCCGCCGCTCGACGCATTCGAGGTGAAGTCGTCATAGACCCAGTCGCCGCCGACCGTCAGCTCATGCGCGATCGCGCCGGTGTCGAAATAGGAGGTGTTCCAGATGTCGAAGCTGGTCGTGCGCAGGTCGTATCCCGACTTGGCGCCGGAGTCCCACTGGCCGAGCTCGAGCAGGTTCACGGCGCCCTTGACGTTGAGGTTCAGCCACTTCTCCTCCGCGTCGGAGATCTTGTATTCTCCGGTGAAGGCATTGCTGTCGAGCCGGTAGTCGCGGGTTGCGGTCGACGACCACTCGTCGCTCGATCCGGTCCAGCCGAGCGTCAGCTCGCTGTTATCGGTCGGCTTGACGGTGCCCTTGAGATGGCCGCTCAGAACGTCGAAGCCCGAATTGTCGACGCGGTTACCGTCACCGTCCTTGTAGTCGCCATAGTCGCGCCAGACGACGTTGCCGATGATCGAGGCCAGTTCGTTGAAGCGGTAGGCGCCCGCCGCGCTGGTGGTCCAGCCGGAGCCGTTCGATTCGTAGCGGCCGGTCACGGACAGCGCGTAATTCTCGTCGTCGCGCAGAAAGTCCTCGGCCTTCTTGGTCTCGAAATAGACGACGCCGCCGATGGCGCCGGAGCCGAACGTGTTGGCGCTCGGGCCGCGAATGACGTCCACCTGCTTGATCAGCTCGGGATCGAGCCAGAACATGCGCGACACTTCATGGCCGGCCTTGTGGAAATTCTGCCGGGCGCCGTCGACGATGACCGAGACGCGTCCGGCATCCTGCAGGCCGCGGATGTTGACGTTGCTGACCGAGGGCCGGCCGTCCGAATAGACGCTGATGCCGGGCACGCCGAAGAAGACGTCGTTGGAGGTCGTCGCCATGCGACGCTCCAGTTCTTCGCCGCTGATCTGGCTGACCGAGGCGAGCGATTCCATGGAGCTCTCGCCGGTGCGGCTGACCACGGTGATGCGGTCGAGGGTGGTGAGGCCCGAAGCCGGCTGCTCGACCTGCGTGCCGTCTTCCTGTTCGCTGGCCGCTTCCTGGGCAAGGGCCGGAGCAAAACCCGCCGGAAGAAGCGTGATCAGCGCAGTGCCGCAAAATAGGAATGCTCTGCGGTGCCTCATGGAACTCAACATTCGAAATCACCCACCAGTTAGAAATGAAACCGGCCGACTGGCGGTGGCTTGTCGGCATTACCCGGCTAAGAATTTTTTCTTGAGAATTCCACTCCGGTATTGCGGTGGCTATAAAATATGATAAGGAAAGTCAAGAAAGCGGAATATGAAAATGCACTGTCAAGCCAGCGGTCGCGAGCGAAACAATGAGGAGGGTTTTTCCATGAAGACCTATTTGTCTATCGACCCGACGGGGCAGTCCGACATGCAGAAATGGACGGGCGCGCGGAACGGTCTCGTTCCCGACCGCACCATTTCGAGCGTCGATCTTTTCGAGGGGCGCAAGGAGATCGGGATCGAGCATCACGGTGCTTATTACCGCCTCAAGATCACGCGCCAGGGAAAGCTGATCCTGAACAAGTAGGGGCGACCAGACGTATGAACATTCAAGCAATTCGCGCGCCTGAGGGAATCAGGCGGGCACGTAGCGAGAATCCCAAGATGCGCGAACGCGATCTGGCGCTGCAGCTCGGCATTTCGGAGGCCGAACTGCTTGCCGCCCATGTCGGGCACGGCGTCACGCGCATCGCGCCGGATGTGGCGGGCGTGCTGCCCGGCCTTGAGGCGCTGGGCGAGGTCATGGCGCTGACGCGCAACGAAAGCGCCGTGCACGAGAAGGTGGGCGTCTACGAGAAAGCGACCGTGGGCTCGCAGCATGCGCTCGTGCTCGGCGGCGACATCGACTTGCGCATCTTCCCCTCGCGCTGGGCCTTCGGCTTCGCCGTCGACAAGGACGGCGAGGATGGCGTGCGGCGCAGCCTGCAGTTCTTCGACCAGGCGGGCGAGGCGGTGCACAAGGTGCATCTGCGCCCTCGCTCGGACGTCTCCGCCTATGAGGCGCTGGTCGGCGATCTCGCCAGCGCGGACCAATCCGCGTTGATCGAGGTGGCACAGGAGAATATCCGCGACGAGGTCATCGCCGGCGACGACCTGCCGGCTGCGGAACTGCTGCGCGAGCGCTGGAGCGCGATGACCGACGTCCATCAGCTCTTCAACATTCTGCGCAAGCTCAAGCTGACCCGCCATCAGGCGGTTCACATGATCGGCGAGGACTATGCCTGGCGTCTCGACAACGATGCCCTGACGGCCATGCTCTACCAGGCCGTTCGCGACGAGGTTCCGATCATGTGCTTCGTCGGCAGCAGCGGCTGCATCCAGATCCACACCGGGACCATCCACACGGTCAAGCCGATGGGGCCCTGGATCAACGTGCTGGATCCGGGCTTCAACCTGCATCTGCGGACGGATCACGTGCGCGAGCTCTGGGCCGTGCGCAAGCCGACCAAGGACGGTCACGTGACTTCGATCGAGGCCTATGGAGCCGAAGGGCAGCTCATCGCGCAGTTCTTCGGCGAACGCCACGAAGGCCAGGACGAGCGGCCGGACTGGCGCCTCATGGTCGAGCGGCTGCAGAAGCTTTCCGCCCCGCAGGTCGCATAGGGACAAGGCCGGACATGCAGGACATCATGAAGCGGAGATCGGTAAACCGGAAGCCGGGCAGTCGCTGGCGGATGCTGGTCGCAGCTTGCGCCCTGGGGGCGTTTTTCGGCGGGCTGCCGACAGGCGCGGTGGCACAGACCGTCGACAGGTTCGCCGACGCTTCCCGCCTCGTCGCCATCGGCGGCGCGGTGACCGAGATCGTCTACAGCCTCGGCGAGGAAGGCCGGCTGGTGGCGCGCGACACGACGAGCAGCTATCCCGAGGCCGCCCTGGCGCTGCCGGATGTCGGCTATATGCGGGCGCTGTCGCCCGAGGGCGTCCTTTCCGTCAGCCCGACGGCCATTCTCGCCGCCGAGGGCAGCGGCCCGCCGACCACCATGGCCGTTCTGGAAAAGGCCAGGGTGCAGCTGGTTCTGGTGCCCGAGAGCCATAGCGGCAAGGGCATCCTGGAGAAGATCAGGGTCGTCGGAAAGGCACTGGGCGTCGAGGACAAGGCTGAAGCCCTTGCCGAACGTGTCGGGAAGGAACTCCAGGAGGCGGAGACCGCGGCGACGGCTGCTGCCGGCGGCAGGCGGGTGCTCTTCATCCTGAGCATGCAGGGCGGGCGGATTCTCGCCGCAGGCAGCGATACCGGCGCCGACGGCATCATCCGCATGGCGGGCGGCACGAACGCCGTAAGCGGGTTTTCCGGCTACAAGCAGGTTTCCGACGAAGCGATCGCCGAGGCCAGACCGGATGTGATCCTGATGATGGATCGCGGCGACGGCTCGGGCGTTTCCGATGCCGATCTCTTCGCGCATCCGGCCATCGCCGGCACCGCCGCCGGCGCCAACAAGGCGCTCTTGCGCATGGACGGCTCCTATCTGCTGGGCTTCGGCCCGCGCACGGCTTCCGCCGTCCGCGATCTTTCGGCCAAGCTTCATGACGTCGAAACGGCGACGGATTGAATGATGTTGCAGGGACAGGCGCGCCCGGCCCCCGTCGGGCTCTGGTCGCGGGCCGAAGGGGACCGCACCGGGCGCGCGCGTCTTTGCATCGCCGCCCTGGCGGTGCTTTATGCGCTGGTGTTTGCGCTCAGCCTCGGCTCGGGCGCCTCCGACATGTCCTTTTGGGACGTTATGCGCGCCTGGCTCGCTGGCGAGGGCGACAACGCCTTGTCGGCACGCGACAGCATCATCCTTTATGACATCCGTCTGCCGCGCATCCTGCTCGGCAGCCTGATTGGTGCCTCGCTGGCCGTTTCCGGTGCCGTCATGCAGGGTCTCTTCCGCAACCCGCTGGCCGACCCCGGCATCGTCGGCGTCGCCTCCGGGGCGGGGCTTGGCGCCATCGCGGTGATCGTTCTCGGCGGAACCGCCGGGCTCGGGCCGCTGATCGGCCTTCTGGGGATTTATGCCCTGCCGTTCGCCGCCTTCTTCGGCGGCCTGGCGACGACCCTGATTCTCTATCGCGTGGCGACGCGGCGCGGGCAGACCTCCATCGCCACGATGCTTCTGGCCGGCATCGCCCTCGGCGCGATGGCGGGTGCGTTTTCCGGCGTCCTCGTCTACCTCGCCGACGATCAGCAGTTGCGCGACCTGACCTTCTGGGGGCTCGGCTCGCTCGCCGGCGCCACCTGGAGCAAGATCTGGGCGGCGGGGCCGATCATCGTCGCCGCGCTCTGTGCCGCGCCGCTTCTGGCGCGCGGACTGGACGCGATGGTGCTCGGCGAGGCGACCGCCAACCATCTCGGCATCCGGGTGCAGCGCATCAAGAACGCGGCCATCGTCGCGGTCGCCGCGGCCACCGGCGCGTCAGTCGCCGTCGCCGGCGGCATCGGCTTCGTCGGCATCGTCGTGCCGCATCTCCTGCGGCTCACCATCGGGCCGGAGCATCGCTACCTGCTGCCGGCCTCGGCGCTGCTCGGGGCCAGCCTGCTGCTGGTCGCCGACGCGGTCAGCCGCATGGTCGTCGCCCCGGCCGAATTGCCGATCGGCATCGTCACGGCGGCGATCGGCGCTCCGTTCTTCCTGTGGATCCTGCTGCGCCGGCGCGGCCTTCTGGACTTGTGATGGCGATCGAGGTGCAAGATCTGGGCGTCTTTATCGGACGCAAGAAAATCCTGTCCGGCGTCGAGCTGACCGCGCCGCCCGGCATCGTCACGGCGATCGTCGGACCGAACGGCTCGGGCAAGACCACGCTGCTCAAGGCGCTGTCGGGCGACATCGCCTATACGGGCGAAGTGCGCATCAACGGCATGGCCCTGTCGTCCCTCAAACCGTGGCAGGCCGCCGTACACAGGGCGGTGCTGCCGCAGTCGACCACCTTGTCCTTTCCCTACACCGTGCGGGAAATCGTCAAGCTGGGGCTGTTGAGCGGCCGGTCGGGGGCGCGGCCGGAGGAGCTGGCGACCCTGCCGGAAAGAGCTCTGGCGCGGGTCGATCTCGCCGGTTTCGCCGGACGCTTCTACCAGGAGCTGTCGGGTGGCGAGCAGCAGCGGGTCCAGCTGGCGCGCGTCCTGTGCCAGGTCTGGAGCCCGGTGCTGGACGGGCGACCGCGCTATCTTCTGCTCGACGAACCCGTGTCGAGCCTCGACATCAAGCATCAGCTCGCCATCATGGAGATCGCCGCCGGCTTTGCGGCCGACGGCGGCGGGGTGATCGCCATCCTGCACGATCTCAATCTCACCGCCCGCTATGCCGACCGGATCGCCATGATGCACCGCGGCAGGCTCGTCGCCTGCGGAACGCCCGGCGACGTGCTGACCGATGAGATGGTGTCGGATGTTTTCGAATGCCGGATCAGGGTGGGGGCGCCGCCGCCGAACGGAACACCGTTCGTCCTGCCGCAATCTGCCGAACTTTGAGGCGCCACGCGTCCATCTGGACCATGAGACACGACGATTTCGGTCATGTCTGGTCTTGTGGCAACAGCGCTGCGCACTCTGCTTGAATGCACAAGAACGCCATTGTTTCTGAATTGACGCGTGCTTCCAGAAACCGATCCCGGTTTTCGCAGGCTAGCTGGCGACCGCCCGGATGGGCAGCTCGTCGATCCCCAGCCGATGCCGCATGTCGGGCTTCGAATCGACCAGGTCCTTGATCGTGTAGGCGCCGAGCACCTCGAAGAAGGCGTTGAGCGCCTTGCGCAGAGCCTCGTTCAGGCCGCAGCTTTCCACCAGCGGGCATTCGGCGCTGTCGTTCTCAAAACATTCCGCCATGGCGAAATTGTCTTCGGTGACACGCACCACGTCGAAAAGCGTGATGTCCGCTGCATCCTTGGCCAGCCGCACGCCGCCGTGGCGGCCGCGCACGGTTTCCACGAGACCGTGTTCGACAAGGGGCTGCAGGATCTTGAAGAGAAACAGGTCGGAGAGGGTGTAGGCTTCGGCGATGTCGGAGATGCGGCTTAAGCGCCCCTCATTCGCGGCGCAGTACATCAGGATGCGGATGGCATAATTCGTTTGTCGCGTCAGGCGCATAACGATCCTCTCGTATAACCTTCGCGCAATATGGCCCATCGTTTAGAATAATTCCAGAGTGTCCTGCTCAAATACATGATTTTCCTGTTCAACTTTTCGTCAGGCCCGGGCCCTGCCGCCGTGCCTTGCGCTGCAGGGCCGTGTTCCTTGCCATTTTTGCTGCGATGCACAATATATGCCGTCCGGGGAGCGCAAAACCGCCCGCAAGAGGCGGTCTCGACGATCCGGCATCGACATCCGATGCCGACCACCAAATCGGCCGCCACAGCGGCGGTGCTGAGAAAGGCAATCCCCCATGAACGCACATGTGCTCGAACAGGAGATCGGCAATGCCGTCACGATCTCCGGTTGGGTGACGGTCGACCAGGAGATGATCGACCGTTTTGCGGACTGCACGAACGATCATCAATGGATTCACGTGGACCGGCAAAGGGCGGCGCATGAAGGCCCGTTCGGCGCCACGGTGGCGCACGGCTTCCTGACGCTTTCGCTGCTGTCGAGCCTGTCCTATGAGAGCGGTGCATGGCCCGCCAGGCTCGGCACCATCATCAACTACGGTCTCGACCGGCTGCGCTTTCTGGCCCCCGTCAAGGCGGGCAGCCGCGTCAGGCTGCGCGCGCAGTTGCAGGAGATCGAGGAGAAGGCGCCTGGACGGCTGCTGATCCGCCACCACAGCGAGGTGGAGATCGAGGGCGAGGACCGCCCGGCGCTGGCCGCCGAGACGGTCGTCCTGCTCGTTCTCGAGGAGCCGGCGGGCTGAGGCCCGGCGCCTTTCAAGGGTCCTATTCGGCGTCGGGCTGCTTCATCGGCGCCGCCTCGATGAAGGCCGGCCGCTCCATGCAGGCGGCATGGATGCGCGAAATCACCGGATAGGGCGCCATGTCGACGCCGAAGCGCGCGTTGTTGGCCACCTGCGCCACCAGGCAGATGTCGGCCATGCCGGGCCTGTCGCCATGGCAGAAGGTGCCGGTCTGCGGGCTTTCGGCGAGCATCTTTTCCAGCGGCTCGAAGGTGGCCTCGACCCAATGGCGGAACCATGAGGCGACCTCGGCGTCGTCGGCCCCGTAGCGCTCCCGCAGCGCGTTCAGGATGCGCAGATTGTTCACCGGGTGGATTTCACAGGCGATCATCTGCGACAGCATGCGCACCCGCGCCCGGCCGTGCGGATCGGCAGGCAGCAGAGGCGGCTCGGGCACCATCTCGTCGAGAAACTCCATGATCGCCATCGACTGGGCGATCATGGTCCCGTCGCTCCAGACCAGCGCCGGCACCAGCCCCTGCGGATTGACCGCCAGATAGGCCTCGCCCCGATGCTCGCCATGGCGCAGGTGATGCGCCGCATAGCGATAGGCGATGCCCTTCATGGCGAGCGCGATGCGCACCCGGTAGGAGGTGGAGGAGCGGAAGTAGTTGTGCAGGACGATCTCGCTCATGACGTTCACACTGCCGAAATCGTGATTGCGATTTCACCGACGCCGTCGACACCGCCTTCGACGCGGTCGCCGGGCTTGAGAGCGCCGACGCCGGCCGGCGTACCCGTATAGATCAGGTCTCCCGGCTTCAGCTCCATGGCGCGGCTGCACAGTGCGATCACGTCCGCCACGGGCCAGATCAGCTCGGCGAGATCGCCGTCCTGGCGCACGGTGCCGTTGACGGCGAGCCAGATGCGGCCCTTCGCCGGGTGGCCCGTCTTGTCCACCTGGGTGATGGCGCCGCAGGGTGCCGAACGGTCGAAGGCCTTGGCCCAGTCCCATGGCCGGCCCATCTTCTTCGCTTCGCCCTGCAGGTCGCGGCGTGTGAGATCGATGCCGACCGCATAGCCGAACACGTGGCTCGGCGCTTCGCTCGCCTCGATGTCCGAGCCGCCCTTGCCGATTGCCACCACCAGCTCGATCTCGTGATGCAGGTCTTCGGTCAGCGAAGGGTAGGGGATGGCTGCACCGCTATCGACCACGGCATCGCCCGGCTTGCTGAAGAAGAACGGCGGCTCGCGATCGGGATCCTGGCCCATCTCGCGGGCATGGGCGGCATAGTTGCGCCCGACGCAGAAGATGCGGCGGACGGGAAAGCGCGCCTCGCTGCCGGCAACGGCGACGGAAGGCTGGGCAGCGGGCGGAAACACGAATTCGGCCATGAAACTCTCCAGGAAACGACGAGAAAGACATGGCCGAATTGATTTTCCGGGGCAAGGCCCGGAGGACGGCAATCAGTCCTGGATCGCGTTTATGATTTTGGATTGAATCAATCCAAAATCATAAACGCGATCGATTCCAAAAAATTAGAGCGGGATGCGGGCGGAAAACCGCTTCGCACTTTTCCTCATCCCGCTATAGCATTTTGCAGTCAGGTGGAATCACCTGACGTCCGCATAAATGCAGAAAAACAAGAAGATAGAGCGTCCTTTGTGCGTCCAAAAGGACGCACGGCGCTCTAGAAGACCGATTTCACCGCCTTCACCGTGGCGTCCACCACCTGGTCCGCTTCCTCCCTGGTCAGGCACAGCGGCGGGGCGAAGCCGAGAATGTCGCCCTGCGGCATGGCGCGCCCGATGACGCCCTGCTGGAGGAGGGCGGCGGCCACCTGCGGGCCGATTTTCCTCGAAGCATCGAAGAAGCGACGCGCTTCCTTGTCTTGGACGAACTCGACGGCGCACAGCATGCCTTCTCCGCGCACCTCGCCGACATGGGCGTGCGCGCCCAGCGCATCGCGCATGGTATCGACCAGATAGGCGCCCGTCTCGCCGGCGTTCTTCACCAGGCCCAGCTTGTCGACGAGCTCCAGATTGGCGATGCCGGCGGCAGCCCCGATCGGATGCGCCGAATAGGTCCAGCCGTGGCCGATCGCACCGTTCTCGTCGGTGCCGCGTTCCAGAACTTCCCACATCCTCTTGCCGACGATGGAGCCGGACAGCGGCGCGTAGGCCGAGGTCAGCCCCTTGGCGATGGTGATGAGATCGGGCTCGATGTCGTAATGCAGCGATCCGAACATGGAGCCGAGACGGCCGAAGCCCGTCACCACCTCGTCGGCGACGAGCAGGATGTCGTGCCTGCGCAGCACCTTCTGGATCGCCTGCCAGTAGCCGGCCGGCGGCGGAACGATGCCGCCCGTGCCGAGCACCGGCTCGCCGATGAAGGCGGCGATGGTGTCGGCGCCCTCGCGCTCGATCAGCGCTTCCAGCTCGGCCACGCAATGGGCGGTGAAATCCTCCTCGCTCATGGCAAGGTCGAGGCGGCGGTAGTAGTAGGGCGCTTCGGTATGCAGCACCTGCGCGAGCGGCAGGTCGAACTTCTTGTGGAACAACTCGAGGCCGGTCAGCGAACCGGTCATCAGGCCGGAGCCGTGATAGCCGCGCCAGCGCGAGATGATCTTCTTCTTCTCGGGCCGTCCGAGAATGTTGTTGTGGTACCAGATCAGCTTGACGTTGGTCTCGTTGGCATCCGAACCGCCGAGGCCGAAATAGACTTTCGACATGGTTTCGGGCGCCCGGTCGAGGATCATCTTGGCGAGCGTTATCGATGCCTCGGTGCCATGGCCGACATAGGCGTGATAATAGGCGAGCTCCCTGGCCTGCTCTGCGATCGCATCGGCGATCTCCGTGCGGCCGTAGCCGACATTGACGCAGTAGAGGCCGGCGAAAGCGTCGAGCAGCCGGTTGCCGTCACGATCCTCGATATGGACCCCCTTGCCGCCGGTGACGATGCGGTTGGGGCTCTCGCCGCGCGCATGCTGGGCGAGATGGGTGGAGGGATGGAAGAAATTCTCCCGGTCCCACTGGTCGAGCTGGTCGTTCTTCAACAGCATGTCTGCCTCCTATCGAATGGTCGGGCCGTTGGGGGTGCGGGTCAGGACCTCGGCGCCGTCGGGGCCGAGAAGCACTGCGTTGGAGAGGAAGAAATCGCCCTTGCCCGTCCCCATCAGCCAGGAAAGAATGTGAAAACTCATGCCCTCGCGGATCTCGAGATCGCTGTCGTGGCGCAGCCCCGTCACGCGGTTGCCGCCCGTCCACGACGGCGGGAAACCGATGCCGACGCAATAGCCGCAATGGTGGCGGCGGTAGTGATTAAGGCCGGCGTCGTCGACCACCCCCTGCCAGGCCGCATAGACGTCGCGCGCCCTGGCGCCGGGGCGAAGCGCGCCGAGCACGGCGTCGAACGCCGCCTGCGTCGTTTCCGCCATCAGGGCGTCCTCGTCGCGGATCGTGCCGACATGCACCAGACGGCCGAGCGGCGCGTGATAGCGGCTGACGCAGCCCGACAACTCGATGAACACAGGCTCACCGGCGCGGTAGGTGCCGTTGCCCCAGGTGGCATGCTCCTCGCCGAGCCGCGCTCCGGGCCTGATGAAGGGGCCGAAGCCCGGCGCCTCGCCGCCGGCGCGGATCATCGCCGCGTGGCACTCGGCCACCACTTCGCGTTCCGACGCGCCGTCGGCGATCATGGCGATCGCCGCTTCGGCCGCGGCGTCGGAGACGGACGCTGCCCGGCGCATCAGGGCCTGCTCGGCGGGCGATTTCACCAGCCGCAGCCGGTCGACCATGTCCGTCACGTCGACCCACTCGACGGTCTCGAGGCTGTCGCGCAACGCCTTGCCGAAGCCGTAGGAATGGCCGGACGACCAGGTCTCGACGCCGATCTTGAGCGCTCCTTGCGTCTGGTCCTCGATCTCTTCGACGACGGCCGTCAGCACGGCCTGTGAGCGGTCCTTGGCAGCGAAGGAATCTTTAAGCACGCGCACGGCAAGGTCGGCCGCCGTCTCATGGTCGCCGTGCCCCTGGAACAGGGCGTTGCGCACCTGTTTTTCGATCGACACGCGTTCCATCTGCCGCGTGACGAGGATCATCTCCCCCTCGGCGGGCACGATCAGCAGATGCGGCGCGAAGTAACCCCAATGATCGAGGCCGGTGAGATAGAAGATGTTTTCCGGCGTCGACAGCAGCACCATGTCGAGGTCGCGCGCCGCCATTTCCGCACGCACTGCTGAAAGACGGCGGCTCAACTCCATGTCGTCAAACGGGTTTTCGAACATCGTTGCCTCGGTCTACAGCGCCGTGCGTCCATTTGGACGCATAAAGGACGCTGCAAGTCTTTGAATCTACGCATCGCCCTTTCCGAAAATCGATTCCGATTTTCGGGCCGATGCGCTAACGCACGTCGCGGCAGATATATTTTACGTCGGTGAAGGCCTCGAGACCGTGCCGCGACCCTTCGCGCCCGAGGCCGGCCTGCTTGACGCCGCCGAAGGGGATCGGCGCGCCTGTGATCTTGGTCCGGTTGACCGCCACCATGCCGAATTCCAGCGCGCGGGAGAAGCGCGCGATGCGGTCGAGGTCGCGTGTGTGCAGATAGGCGACGAGGCCGGTCTCCGTCCTGTTGGCCCGCGCCAGCACGTCCGGCTCGTCGTCGAAGGGCGTGAAGCCGGCGACGGGACCGAACGTCTCCTCGCGGAAGATCAGCGCCGTCTCCGCGACGTCGGCAAGAACGGTCGGCTCGAAGAAGTTGCGCCCGGCCTTGCCGCGGCGCCCGCCCGTCACCAGCTTGGCGCCCTTTTCAAGGGCGTCGGTGACTTGCTCTTCCTGCTTGGCCACGGCGCGCTCGTTGATCAGCGGCCCGATGTCCGGGTCGGCGAGACCTGCTCCGACGCTCAATGCCTCCACTTTGCGGGAAAAGGCGGCAACGAAGGCGTCGTAGACCGGCCGTTCGATGTAGAAGCGGTTGGCCGCCAGGCAATCCTGTCCGGACGTGGCGAATTTCGCCGCGATGGCGCTGTCCACGGCGCGTTCCAGATCGCAATCGGCGAAGACGATGAAGGGCGCATGGCCGCCGAGCTCCATCACCAGGCGTTTGACGGTCGCAGCGCATTGCGCATAGAGCAGCCGCCCGATCTCGGTCGAGCCGGTGAAGGACAGGGCGCGCACGCGCGGCGAGGCGGTCATCGCGCCGACCACCTCCGGTGCCTTGCCGGTGAGCACGTTGAAGACGCCGGCGGGAAGGCCCGCGCGCTCGGCAAGCTCGGCCAGGGCCAGCGCCGAAAAGGGCGTTTCGGAGGAGGGGTGCGCGACCACAGTGCAGCCGGCGGCGAGGGCGGCCGCGGCCTTGCGCGTCAGCATGGCGCTCGGAAAGTTCCACGGCGTGACGAGGGCGGCAACGCCCACCGGCTGGCGCGTGATCTGCATGTCGGCGCCGGGAAGGTGCGAGGCGACGCTCTCGATGGCGACGCGTTTTGCCTCCTCGGCATAGAAGGCGACGAAGGAGGCGGCATAGTCGATCTCGCCGCGCGCTTCCGAAAGCGGCTTGCCCTGCTCGAGCACCATCAGATGCGCCAGGTCTTCGCGTGCGGCAACGATCGTCTCGTGCCAGTTCATCAGGAGCGCGGCGCGCTCCTGCGGCAGGCGCGCCGACCAGGCCGGAAAAGCCTCGTCCGCCGCCCTGATCGCCTCATCCACCTGGGCGGCCGAAAGCGCCGGCACGCAGCCGAGGCGCGTTCCGTCGGCGGGGTTGACGACATCGACGACGGCATCGCCCGGGGCGACGATCCACCGGCCGTCGGCATAGGCGTATTCGCGGAACAGGCGTGGGTCAGACAGACCGGAAAGCGAGGTTTTCTGCAAGGCGGCGAATGCGGACATCGGCTCACTCCCAAGGCGGATTGCCACGGCATCGGTCCGAAAACCAGATCGGTTTTCGGAAAGCTCGATGCGTGAATTCAAACTGTGAACAGCTTGAGAGTGCACCTTCCGGCGGCAAATTTTCCAAGATTCTGCGGTCCGGCCGCCAACGGTTCTTCCGAATTTGGGCGGTCCGGCAGCTCAATCCTTCCGGACGGCGTCGAGGAGCGGCTCCAGCGGCATGACGCCCGGCTGCTTGACGGGCTTGGTGACGATGTAGGTGAAGTAGCGGGCAAGCCCCACCCGCGCTTCCAGAAGCCGGTCCACCAGCCTCTGGTAGGAATCGATGTCGCGCGTGACGATCTGCAGGAAATAGTCGAAACCGCCGCCGACCGCCCAGCATCCGACGATCTCGTCGATCGTCTGCACGCTGCGCTCGAAGCGCTGGAAATCCTCGGCGCGGTGGCCTTCCAGTTCGGCCGCCATGAAGACGGCGATGCTGGGCGCGATTCGCGACAGCGCCACCTCGGCACGGTAGCCGATGATGACGCCGGCCTTTTCGAGCCGCTTCAGACGCTCCCAGCACGGAGCGGGCGTGAGATTCACCCGCTCGGCCAGCGCCGCCTTGGAGATGCGGCCCTCCTTCTGCAGGATGGCGAGGATCTTGATGTCGCGGTCGTCGAGCTTGAGCATGGGTGTACCAGGGGATGTCAGCTCTGGATCGTCGTGCCGGCTCCCGATGTCAAGGCCCGCTGGCGGGCGAAGGTGGCGATCGCCGTGTCCTGTGCGCCCGTGCCCGTCAGGTCGCAGATGGTGAGCTGATCGTCGCTGGTCCGCCCTTGCGTCAGACCGGCGACGATCTCGCCGAGCTCGGGCGGCCTGCCGCCGCTCCAGGCGCCGGCCGCGATGGCCGCCGCAAGCTCGCCGAGCTTTTCGCACTGGCTCACCCGGTCGGCGACGTAAAGGTCGGCGCGGGCGAGGGCCGCCGGCTCGATCTCGTTCTTGCCCTCCTGGTCGGACCCCATCGCCGTCACGTGGAGGCCGGGATGCAGCCATTCGGCCTCGAGGATGGGCTGGCGCGCCGGCGTGGTGGTGACGACGAGCTGGCTTTCGCCGACAAGGCGCGCCGGATCGCTCTCCGGCCGCGCTTCGATGCCGAGATCGCCGGCGATGCCCGCCGCGCAGGCGGCGGCCTTGGCCGCGTCGCGTCCCCACACCAGCACCCGCTCGAAGGGCCGCACCTGATGCGCGGCGAGGATCTGCAGCCGCGCCTGCAGGCCGGTGCCCATCACGCCGGCGGTGGTCACCTTCGAGGGGGCCAGGTGGCGCGCCGCCACGGCGCCCGCCGCGGCGGTCCGCACGTCGGTGAGAAAGCCGTTGTCGAGCAGCAGCGCCTCGACCAGTCCCGTCTTCGCCGAGAACAGGATCATCAGGCCGTTGAGGCTCGGCAGGCCGATCTTCGGGTTGTCGAAGAAGCCGGGGCTGATCTTGATCGCGAACCCGTCGAAGCCGGGAATATAGGCGGTCTTCACGTCGACCTCGCCATGCGCCTCGGCGATCTCCAGAGACAGGATCGGCGGCATCACCACCTTGCCGGAGGCGAGTGCGGCAAAGGCGCTCTCCACCACGCCGATGGCCTCGAGGTCGAGCCTGACGGCCTTTCGCAATTCGGCTTCGGTGAGGACCAGAATGTCATGCGGCATAGGGTTTTCCTTCGAGCGTCACGTCGCCGAGCGCGACGTCGCGGCCCGACACGATATCCGTGAACACGTTCATGTCGACGTTGCGGCCGGTGACGATGGAGGCGGTCGG
This sequence comes from Nitratireductor sp. ZSWI3, assembly GCF_024655565.1. GTDB lineage: Bacteria > Pseudomonadota > Alphaproteobacteria > Rhizobiales > Rhizobiaceae > Nitratireductor. The sequence goes on from NZ_JANKOF010000063.1 coordinate 17,873, forward strand.
GCCGAGGTCGCGGCCGAGCTTGCCGGCGACGAGGGCAGCGGCGCCCACGGCGCCGGCGCCCTCGCAGACCAGCCGGTCCTCGAAATAATGCACCTGCATGGCGCGATAGATCTCGTCTTCGGTAACGAGGACGATGTCGTCCAGGTATCTTTGGCAGAGCGCGAAGGAATGGCGGTTCTCGCCGCCGATCCCGCCGCCGAGCGAATCGGCGAGACTCGCCACCTCCGTCACCGGAACAGGCCGGCCGGCCTTGACGGACTGATACATCGCCGCCCCGCGGTCCATGGTCACGCCGATGATGCGCACCGACGGCTTGATCTGCTTCACCGTCGCGGCGATGCCGCCGGCAAGGCCGCCGCCCGACAGGGGAACGAGCAGGGTTTCGAGGTCGGGCCGCTCCTCCATCAATTCGAGCCCTATGGTTCCCTGGCCGGCGATGACACGCGGATCGTCGAAGGGCGGGATCTCGCAGAACCCGTCCTCGTCGGCGAGCCTTCGGCTCTCGATCTGCGCCTCGTCCTGGCTCTCACCCAGGATGCGGGCCTCGGCACCGAGCGCCCGGATGCCGGCCACCTTGGCCTCGGGCACCAGCCGCGACATGCAGATGACGGCCTTGAGGCCGCGCCTTGCCGCGGCATAGGCGACCGCCCGGCCGTGATTGCCGGTCGAGCAGCAGGTCACGCCCGTTGCATCCTGCGGCAGGCCCAGCACGGCGTTCGCCGCGCCGCGCAGCTTGAAGGCGCCCGTCGCCTGGGCGATCTCCAGCTTCAGCAGGAAATCGCCGCCCGACAACGCGCCGAGGAAAGGCGAGGGGACGAGCGGCGTGCCGAGCGTTGCGACGCCCGAAATCCTGCGGCGCGCGGCCAGAACCTCGGCAAGGATCAGCGCACTCATGGTTCAGCCGGCTTCGAGCACGGCGCTCAGGAACTGGCGCGTGCGCTCTTCCTGCGGATTGTTGAAGATCGCCTCCGGGGCGCCCTGTTCGGCGATCTTGCCGGAATGGAAGAAGCACACCCGGTCGGCGAATTCCTTTGCGAAACCCATCTGGTGGGTCACCATCAGCATGGTCAGGCTGTGCTCCTTGGCAAGCCGGCGGATGACCTGCAGCACCTCGCCGACGAGTTCCGGATCGAGCGCCGAGGTCACCTCGTCGAACAGCATCACCTTCGGCCGCATGGCGAGCGCCCGGGCGATCGCCACGCGCTGCTGCTGGCCGCCGGAAAGCTGGCTCGGATAATGGTTCTTCTTGTCGCCGAGACCGACCATGTCGAGCAGTTCGGCGGCCCTTTCCTCGGCTTCCCGGCGCGGCAGGCCCAGCACGTGGATCGGCGCTTCCATGCAGTTCTTGAGCGCCGACATGTGCGGAAACAGGTTGAAGTGCTGGAACACCATGCCGATGTTGCCGCGCACGCGCCGCAGATGGCGCTCGTCGGCCGGCACGAGGCCGCCGTTCCTTTCCATGTGGGTGAGCGGCTCGCCGTCGACATAGATCACCCCGTCATTAATGCGCTCCAGCGTCATCAGCATGCGCAGCACCGTCGTCTTTCCGGAACCGGACGGCCCGATGATCGCCACCTTCTCGTTCGGCGCGATTTCGAGGTTGAGCGAATCGAGCACGGTCAAGGAGCCGTAGCGCTTGGTGACATTGTCGAATTTGACCATCGGGGTCGTCATTGTCCGCCTCCGGGGTTGCGCAGGCTTTGGTTGAGGGTGCGTTCGACCTGGCGGATCAGCGCCGCCGCCACCAGGCTCATGACCAGGAAGAAGACGCCGACCAGCGTGATCGGCTCGACATAGCGGAAATTTTCCGAGCCGAGGATCTTCGCCGTCTGCATCAGTTCCAGCACGGCGATGGCCGACAGCAGCGGCGTTTCCTTGAACAGTGCCACCAGATAATTGCCGAGCGCCGGCACGACGGGCGGGATCGCCTGCGGGATGATGATGTCGCGGAAGGTGATGTAGGGGCTGAGATTGAGCGCGGTGGAGGCTTCCCACTGGCCGCGCGGGACGTTTTCGAGGCCGGCGCGGTACACTTCCGAACAGTAGGCGCCATAGTGCAGGCCGAGCGCGATGACGCCCGCCGTCATCGCCGGCAGGACGATGCCGAACTCGGGAAAGACGAAGAAGATGAAGAAGATCTGGATGAGCACCGGCGTCGAACGGATGAACTCGACCAGGCCGGCCGTCGGCACGCTGATCCATTGCGACCTGGACATGCGCAGGATGGCCATGACGAGGCCGAGCACCAGGGCGAGCAGGAAGCCCAGGAAAGTCGCCTCGATCGTCACCAGCGAGGCCCTGAGCAGGCTCGGCATGATCTCCCAGACGTAGTTCCAGTCCCAGAACATGGCCTACCTCCCGCGCGCCATGCCGCGTGCGGCAACGGTTTCGAGCGTGCGCATGCCGACCGTGATGACGATCGAGATGGCGAGATACATGACGAGCACGATGGAGAAGATCTCGACCGTGCGGAAGGTGGTCTGGTTCATCTGCTGCGCCTTGAAGGCGAGATCCGAGATGGTGATCAGCGAGACGAGGGCAGTGGCCTTCAAAAGCTCGATGAAGAGGTTGCCCCAGGGCGGGATCATGGCCACGAAGGCCTGCGGCAGGATGATGCGCCGCAGCGCCAGGATGCGCGGCATGTTCAGCGCCACGGAGGCCTCCCACTGGCCGCGCGGCACGGCCGAGATCGCCCCGCGCACCACCTCCGCACCATAGGCGCCCACATTGAGGCCGAGCGCGGCGATGGCGACGCTCATCGGCTCGAGGTTGATGCCGAAATGAGGCAGTACGAAAAACAGCCAGAAGAGCTGCACCAGCGCCGAGGTGCCGCGGAACACCTCGATATAGGCAACGGCCAGCCAGCGCAGCGGCAGCGGGCCGTACATCTTGGCGACGGCGGCCAGGAGCGCGGCGACGACGGCGAGGATGCAGCCGCCGACGGTGATCTGCACCGTTATCCAGGCTCCCTGCAGGAGGCCTGGGATGAATTCCCGGAAATTGGCAAAGCTGGCGACGGCAAGGCCCGCCGTAAAGAACACGATGGCACAGATCGCAAGCGGGCGAAGCTGCATGCCGTCACCTCCGATTTCGCACGAAAATGCCGGCCGGCAGCCCCGGCCGGCTGGTCCCTGCGCCTATTGAGCCGCGCAGAGCTCTTCGGTCGTCTTGTTGGGCAGGTAGCCTTCGCCGAAGCCGAACGGCGTCACCAGCGCGATGTGCTCTTCGGTGCCGATGAACTCCTTGAGGTTCTTGTTGAATTCCTCGTAGAGCGCGGTGTCCTCGGGGCGGAAGGCGAAGCCGCCGTGGCCCTTCACGGATTCGCCGGCCACTTCGCCGAAGGGCTCCGTCGATTCGACACCTTCATTGTTGTCGGCCATGCGGGCGATGGAGAGGGCGGTCAGGGCGGCAGCATCGGCGCGGCCGGCCTTGACGGCGCTCACGAGGCTCGACTGATCGGGCAGGATGACCAGCTGGCCGTCGGCAACGCCGGCCTTCTCTGCATATCCCTTCTCGACGGCACCGGCCATCACGGCGAGCTTCAGGTCGCCATTGTCGGCGATGCTGCCGTAATCCTTGATGCCCTTGGGATTGCCGTCGGCGACGAGGAAGGCCTGGCCGATGCCGTAGGACGGCTCGGAGAACTGCACCTGCTCGCAGCGCTTCGGGTTGATGAACATGCCGGCGGCGATGATGTCGAAGCGGCCGGCCTTCAGGCCCGGGATCAGCGAGCCGAACTCGGTCAGCACGCCGTCCACCTCGTTGATGCCCATCTTGGCGAGAATGGCCTTGGCGACTTCGGGCGCTTCACCGGTCAGTTTGCCGTCGGGGGTGGCGAAGCCGTAGGGCGCCTCGTTGGCGAAACCGACGCGGATGTAGCCGGACTCCTTCGCCCGCTCCAGCGCATCCTGGGCGGAAGCGGTTGTCGCGGCGGTGCCCGCAGAAAGGGCCAGCACCCCAAGCGCCACCATACCTTTCAGAACCTTGCGTCTCATGACGTCTCCCCTGTTTCGAATTTTCTGACGAGAATGCCGCGTGGTGCGGTCATTTGTACACAACATCATGCACGCGGAGATCAAGTCAACGACTTTTCGTGTCGTTTTCGCGCTATTCTTGTTCCCCGTTTTGTGGTGTTGGATTAGATGTACACAAGGCCTCAGCGGTGCGGACCCGACAGACGGTGTGTCTCCATCTGTCGGGACAGATCGCCCCACCAGATCGATGGCGGTGGACTGTTCTCCGGACGGATGGGCGCCATCGGTCCGGATCGGGCCACTGGGGCCGATGTGGTTTGCTTCCCGGGCGCGCCTCAGCGCCCGGCTTTTCCGATCCGGAGGATATATGCCAGCAGCCGAAATGCCCTTCAGCGCGCAGGAATACGCCGCGCGCCTTGAAAAGACCCGCGCCGCCATGGAGGCCAGGGGGATAGACATCCTGTTCGTCGAGGACCCCTCCAACATGGCCTGGCTGACGGGTTATGACGGGTGGTCCTTCTACGTGCACCAGGGGGTGATCGTCCTCAAGGACGAGGCGCCGCTCTGGTGGGGGCGGTCGATGGACGGCAATGGTGCGGTGCGCACCGTCTACATGGATGACGAGCGGGTGCTGCGCTATCCGGACCATTATGTGCAGGCCAACACGCTGCACCCGATGCAGCACCTGGCAGAGATCATCCGCGCCTATGGCTACGCCAACAAGCGCATCGGCGTGGAGCTCGAGAACTACTATTTCTCGGCCAAGGCCTATCTGGTGCTGAAGGAGGAACTGCCCGACGCGACCTTCGTGGATGCGACGGCGCTGGTGAACTGGCAGCGCGCGGTGAAGTCGGACGAGGAGATCGTCTTCATGCGCCGCGCCGCGCGCATCTCCGAGAAGATGATCGACGGCATCGTCGAGCGCATCGAGCCGGGCCTGAAGAAGAGCGATCTGGTCGCCGAGATCTACGCCGACGCCATCCGCGGCGTCGACGACGACTGGGGCGAGTATCCGGCCATCGTGCCGCTGCTGCCGTCCGGGTCCGACGCGGCGGCGCCGCATCTCACCTGGGACGGCCGCCGTTTCGAGCAGGGGCATGCCACCTTCTTCGAGATCGCCGGCTGCTACCGGCGCTATCACGCGCCGCTCTGCCGCACCGTGTTCCTCGGCAAGCCGCCGCAGCACATGCTCGATGCGGAAAAGGCCCTGCAGGAGGGCATCGAGGCGGGCCTGGAGATCGCCCGGCCGGGCAACCGGGCCGGGCAGATCGCCGATGCGCTCTACAGGTCCCTGGAAAAGGCCGGCATCTCGCGCGACGGGCGCTGCGGCTATCCGATCGGCATCTCCTATCCGCCGGACTGGGGCGAACGCACCATCTCGCTGCGCCGCGAGGACGAGACCGTGCTCGAGGCGGGCATGACCTTCCACTTCATGCCCGGCCTGTGGATGGCCGATTGGGGGCTGGAGATCACCGAGAGCATCCTGATCAGGGACGACGGTCCCGCCGAGGCGCTGTGCCGCCGTCCGCGCGAGCTGATCGTGAAGGATTGAGGCGGTGACGGCTCATCCACGGCTCGCCGAGACCCGGCACATCCTGGCCGATCTGGTGGGGTTCCCCACCATTTCGGCCGACAGCAACCTCGAACTGATCGCCTATGCGAGCGAGGCGCTGAGTGCGCTCGGGGCGCATCTTTCGGTGACCCTGGACGATACCGGCACCAAGGCCAACCTCTTTGCCACGCTGGGGCCGGAGGGCGACGGCGGCATCGTCCTGTCCGGCCATTCGGACGTTGTCCCGGTCGCCGGACAGGACTGGACGGGTGATCCCTTCATCCTGCGCGAGGCGGACGGCCGGCTCTATGGCCGCGGCACCTGCGACATGAAGGGCTTCATCGCCTGCTGCCTCGCCATGGCGCCGGATTTCGCCGCTGCCGATCTCAGGCGGCCATTGCACTTTGCCTTCACCTATGACGAGGAGGTGGGGTGCTTCGGGGCGCGGGCGCTGGTGAAGGAACTGGAGCGGGCAGCGGTCCGCCCCTCCGTCGCCATCATCGGCGAGCCGACCATGATGCGCATCATCGAGGGTCACAAGGGCTGCTTCGAATACACGACCGAGTTCCGCGGGCTGGAGGGGCATGGGTCCGATCCGGCGCGCGGGGTGAATGCGGTCGAATATGCGGTGCGCTACATCGCACGGCTGATGGCGCTCGCCGAGGAACTGAAGGGCAGGGCGCCTGAGGAGAGCCGCTTCCGCCCTCCCTGGACGACGCTGCAGATCGGCCGCATCGCCGGCGGCGTGGCGCACAACGTCATCGCCGGCCAATGCACCGTCGACTGGGAGATGCGGCCCGTTCGGGCGATCGACGCTGATTTCGTCAAGGATGAAATCCGTGCCTATGTGGAAGAGGATCTGAAGCCGGCGATGCAGGCGGTTTTCGCCGGAGCCGATATCGTCACCCATGTGGTCGGCGAGGTCGACGGGCTGGAGCCGGTCAGCGAATCGGAGGCGCGCCGCATCGTTTCCGAGCTCACCGGCCTCACCGAAGCGGAGGTGGTCGCCTTCGGGACCGAGGCGGGCCTGTTCCAGAAGGCGGGAATCTCCTCGGTCATCTGCGGGCCGGGCGCCATCGAGCAGGCGCACAAGGCGGACGAATTCGTCACGCTTGACCAGCTCTCGGAATGCCTCTCTATGCTGACACGGCTGGCGGGGAAGATGGGCTGAGCATGGCGGGCGGCGGGAAGCGCGAGGCGCGGTCACGATTCGAGCGGATCTACGCGCTCCTGCGCTCGCGCATCTGTTTGCTCGACTATCCGCCCGGCATGCGGCTGCGCGAGGAGGATCTGGCCGAGGAGTTCGCCACCAGCCGCACGCCGGTCCGCCGCGTGCTGGCGAGGCTGGAGGACGAGGGCTTCCTGCGCTCGGTGCACGGCGTCGGCACCATCGTCACCGATATCGACATCGATTCCCTGCAGCAGGTCTACCAGCTCAGGGTAGAGCTTGCCGAACTGGTCGGAAAGCTCTCGCCGGTGCGGCCCGATGCGGCGCGGCTGGAAGAGTTCAGGGCGCTGCTCGACCGCTGCGACCGGCTGAAGGGCGAACCCGACGCGCGCGAATTCGCGCGCATCAACATGGATTTCTTCCACCTCCTGATGACGCTGACGGCCAATGAGCCGCTGCGCGAGTTCTCCGAAAGGCTCTACTACCAGACGACGCGCATCTGGCTGAAGACGGCGGCGCGGCTGACCCGCTACGAGGACATGCTGCAGGCGGAGATCCGCTTCTTCCGTCACGAGGTGGCCGACATCGTCGCCGCCATCGAGAGCGGCGAGCTGGAAACGGTCGGCCACATCCGCCGCTCGCACGTGGCGATGAGCTTCGCCCGGCTCTACGCCGAGGCGCATCCTCAGTCGCCGTAGGGCACCCAGACGTTCTTCACCTCGATCGCGCGGCGGAAGAAATCATCCGCCACCCTTCCCATGTCGCTCCAGTCGACGGCGCGGCCGGCATTGGTCCACACCCGTTTCAGATTGCCGGCCGATTCGCGCTCGACCGTGGTGCACAGGGCCTCGTCGCCGACGCACCAGAGACCATCGACATCGTCATGTTTGGCAAGCACCTCGGCAAGCTCGGCGCTGGCGCCGGTGACGATGTTGACGCTGCCGGCCGGCAGGTCCGAGGTCTCGATCACCTGGTAAAGATCGGTGGCGATCAGCGGGCAACGCTCGGACGGCACGAGGACGACGGAATTGCCCATGGCCAGCGCCGGGCCGAGCATGGAGAGCAGCGCCAGCAGCGGTGCCTCGTCCGGCGCGACGATGCCGACGACGCCGACGGGCTCGTGCAGCGCCAGCGTCACGGCGCGCATCGGCGGCTGGTGCACGCGCCCCTCGTATTTGTCGGCGAGCCCGCCGGCGGAAAACAGGCACTCGATGCCGGCCTCGACCTCGGCGCGCGCCTTCCTGGCGCTGTCGCCCGTCAGGCTCGCCAGCCGCGCGGCGAACTCGTCGGCGCGCGCGGCGAGGTTCTCGGCCAGGAAGTAGAGCACCTGCTGGCGGTTGAAGCCGGTGGCCGAGCCCCATTTGCTGGCCCGTGCGGCAGCGACGGCGTTGCGGATGTCCTTGCGGTTGCCGGCGCCGACCTCGCCGACCAGATGGCCCTTCGGCGTGGTGACGGGGAGGGCGTAATTGCCGTCCGGCCGCACCTGCTTGCCGCCGATGAAGAGTTTCGGCGTGCGGTCGATCAGGCCGTCGGCGACGTCGCCGGCCTTCGGCGCAGGCATGTCGATGCGTTTGTACTTCCCCTTCGCCTTCGGACGGGCGAGATATTCGGCAAGGCCCTCGCGGCCACCCTCGCGGCCGAAGCCGCTCTCGCGATAGCCGCCGAAGCCGCAGGCGGCATCGAACATGTTGGTGCCGTTGATCCACACCACGCCGGCCTTGAGCTTCGGAGCGACCTCGAGGGCGCGGTTGATCGTCTCGCTCCACACGGAGGCGGCCAGCCCGTAGCGCGTGTTGTTGGCGAGCGCGACGGCCTCCTCGCCGGTGCGGAAGCTCATCGTCGCCAGCACCGGCCCGAACACCTCTTCCTGGGCGAGGATGTTGGACGGAGCGACCTGCGTCGCCAGCGTCGGCAGGTGGTAGTAGCCGGCCTGCGGCACGTCGCAGGCCGGCTGCCAGCATTCGGCGCCCTGGCGCGCGCCCTCGGCCACCAGCCCGGCAACGCGCTCGAGCTGCGAGGGCGCGATCAGCGGGCCGATGTCGGTGTTCTTGTCGAGCGGGTCGCCGAGCCGCAAATGGCTCATGCGCGCCTTGACCTTGCCGAGGAAGCGCTCGGCGACGCTTTCCTGGACGAGCAGGCGTGAGCCGGCGCAGCAGACCTGGCCCTGGTTGAACCAGATGCCGTCGACCAGCCCCTCGACGGCGCTGTCGAGGTCGGCATCCTCGAAGACGATGAAGGCCGACTTGCCGCCGAGCTCGAGGGAGATCTTCTTGCCCGTGCCGGCGGTCGCCCGGCGGATGCTCTTGCCCACTTCCGAGGAGCCGGTGAAGGCGATCTTGTCGATGTCCGGGTGGCTGACGATGGCCTCGCCCGCTTCCGGCCCGCCCTGGACGATGTTGACGACGCCCTTCGGCACGCCGGCGCGGGCGCAGATCTCGGCGAACAGCACCGCCGTCAGCGGCGTGAATTCGGCCGGCTTCAGCACCACGGTGCAGCCGGTCGCCAGCGCCGGGGCGATCTTCCAGGCGAGCATCAGCAGCGGAAAGTTCCACGGGATGATCTGGCCGACGACGCCGACCGGTTCATGGGCCGGGAATTCGCGTTCCAGCGTCTGCGCCCAGCCGGCATGGTGGATGAAGTGGCGGATCGCCAGCGGCACGTCGATGTCGCGGCTCTCGCGGATCGGCTTGCCGTTGTCGAGGGATTCGAGCACGGCGAAGAGGCGCGCATGGCGCTGCATGGCGCGGCCGATGGCGTAGAGAATACGGGCGCGCTGATAGCCGCTCTTGCCGCGCCAGCCGGCAAGCGCCTTGCGCGCCGCCTTGACCGCATCGTCCACGTCGGCGGCACCGGCTTCGGAGATCTCGGCGAGCGGTGCGCCGGTCGCCGGCTCAATGCTGGTGAACTGCGCGCCGGACCTGGCCGCGCGCCATTCGCCGTCGATGAACAGGGTCTTCGTCATGTCGCGGCCGGCAAGCCACTGATCGGCCTCGCCGCGCGATTCCGGCGCCGGGCCGTAATCCATGGCCTTGAAGCGATCGAGAATGGTCATGGATGAGCTCCTGGAAAAGCGTTGGCGCGGTACCCCCACCCCTTACCCCTCCCCTCAAGGGGGAGGGGAATGATCGAGCGCACAGCCTTTCTTCCC
>NZ_JANKOF010000064.1 GCF_024655565.1 Nitratireductor sp. ZSWI3
CGGGGCGGGCGAGCAGCGGCCGGTGGTCAAGGACGGCGCGGTGGGCATCGCCACCGTCATGTCGGTGACGCTGTCGACCGACCATCGGGCGGTGGACGGGGCGCTGGGCGCCGAGCTCCTCGCCGCCTTCAAGACCATCGTCGAAAACCCGCTGGCCATGCTGGTGTAGGAAGAAATACCGTGCAACTGGGCGCTGTCTGCATTGCCGCAGACAGCGCCATTTTTTTACCGCCGAAGGCAGGTGTCTTCCTCATTGCACCTGACTGCAAGAAGCTGTGGCGGCCGTCACCCCGCCGCCGGGACGCCGGCGCTGAAGCCGCGCCGGGCCAGTTCGTCCTCCACCTGCGGCCAGCTTGCGCAGACGGCATGGGCGCCGGCCGCCACGAGCTTTTCGGCGTGGCCGGGGAAGCTGTGGCTGCCGCCGGTGAAACCGATGGCTGTCATGCCGGCGGCCACGGCTCCCTCAACGCCGAAGGGCGAATCCTCGATCACCACGGATGAGCCTGGGGTCCCGCCGAGGCGCTCGGCGGCGAACAGGAAGATGTCCGGTGCGGGCTTGCCGTTCTTCACCATCGAGGTCGAGAAGACGTTGTCGCTGAAGAAATCCGCAAGCCCCGTCACATCGAGGCTGAGCGCGATGCGCTCCATGGAGGAGGACGAGGCGACGCAGCGCGCGCCCTCGAGCGCCTGCAGGAAGGGCAGGATGCCGCGCGTCGGCTCGAGCTCCTCGGCGATCAGCATCCTGGTCTCCAGCCAGATGTCTTCGGATGCGTGCTCGGGGAAGGCGTGGCCGGTCAATTCGCGGATGCGGACGATGATGTCGGCCTGCTTCATGCCGATGCACTGGCGCACGATGTCGGCGCCGAGCGCCATGCCGTGCTTGCGATAGGCGCGCTCATAGGCGATCGCGGCGAGCGGCTCGCTGTCCACAAGGACACCGTCGCAATCGAATATGACCAGGGGGCGCTTCATGGGAACTCCGAAGGTTGGCGAGGACAGGGGCGCGGTCTTCCGGCCGCGGCGTAAGGCGGGTCCCGGCGCGGCTCAGGCGGCCGGGTCGGGAAAGATGGAGGGGGCGTCGAGCGTTCGGCGGCCGGCCTCGATGGCCGTGCGCATGGCCCGCCGGCCCTCGACGAGGTCGGGAGCCACCCAGTTGGGCTCGGCGCCGAGGAAACGGTCGAGGAACGCGACGGCGGAGGCCGGCATCTCGCGGGTGTTCTCGCGGTAGGACCACCAGGTGCGCAGGTCGTCGGCGCAACGGTCGAGCTTCGGCGCTTCGCCGAACTCCTGCTCGAAGATGGCGGCGATCGCGCAGACGCAGTAGTTCGTATAGAGGAAGCCTTCGGGCCAGAAGCGGACGATCTCGGCATTGCCGGTGCTGTCCGCACCCGCAGCGCTTTCCGGCCGGACACTGGCTGGCGCGCGGCGGATCAGCTCCTTCAAGGCGAGGCCTGCGGCGTAGATGATGAAGTCGGCGCGGTCGAGCCGGGCGAACGCCTTGCGTGCATCGATCATCTCGACCCAGTCGAGGAAAACGCGTGTCAGCTTTTCCTCGTCGATGTCGAAGGCGATGCCGTAGTGCTGCGTGACGGCCCTTGCATTGCCGCGGAACGTGGCCCGGAACCAGCGTAGCTGCCGCAGCCTGTGGCGCAGGTCGGGCATCACCGCCAGCTCGTTCTTGAAATCCAGATCCACGCGAAGCTCCTTCGGGAAAACCATAGCATGCAGGTCGCCCGTTCCAATCCTATAAGTGGCTGGCGGGCGCCTCTCTCGAATATACAATTTGACATTCCAAAAAACAAATGTTCTAAATTTCCGGTCTCCGCCGAAGAGCGCCCTGCGTCTCGGCCACGGAGATAGGCGGTTTGGGAGGAGTTGCCTGATGGCATTATGGCAATGGGGGCTTTTGCTCCTGGCAGTGGTATGGGCGCTGCAATCCTACGGCGTGTGGCTGCAGATGCGCCACTACTCGGACGTCTTCAAAGGCATCACACAGAAATTCACCGACGGCTATGTCGGGACGGGCGCGTTTCACGGCCGCTTCCTGAAGAAGGGCGCGATCGCCATCGTCGTCGTGGCGCCGGACCTGACGGTGCGCCGCATCCTGACGATGAGCGGCCGCTCGGTCTTTGCCAAATTCACGCGGCACGCGGCATTCGAGGGCATGACGCTCGATGATCTGCGGGCCCGCCCAGCGCTGTTCGGCGACGACCAGCCGGGCCTGACATCGGCGATCACGCAGGCCGTGGCGCAGATCGACCGTACCCGCTCGGGCGAGGAGCCGCCGCTGAGGGCGTCGCTCGCCGCAGCCGGCGCGTGAAGGAGAAACCACGAGCTTCCCGCGGTCAGACGGCCCGGAAGAACCAGGAGGGAGAGGGAGGACAATGGCAGTCATATCACTTATGGCGCAGCATGCCGACACGGCCGTGCAGGGATTGCACATGGCCGGGACGCTGGCAGGCGAGGCCGCACTGCACGGCAAGCTTGCCGCCAAGAGCGCGATGCACGACCTCGTCGTTCTGGCGCAGGCGAACGGCGACATCTCGGTCGAGGAGTTCCGCGAGAAGCTGAACACCGTGACCCAGGAAGAGCAGCTCGGATGGCTGACAGCCGCCGGCAAATACTTCATCGGCATCTTCCAGAAGGGTGGCGAGGTGTTCGCCGGCTTCGTGACCGGCATCATTCCGACACTGGTGGTGCTGATGACGGCCTTCTACGCCGTCACCGAGCTGGTGGGCGAACAGCGCGTCCACGGCCTCGCGCAAAGCGCCGGGCGCATCGCGCTGACACGCTACACCGTGCTGCCGGTGCTCGCCGTGTTCTTCCTCACCAACCCGATGGCCTATACGTTCGGGTCGTTCCTCGAGGAGAAGCACAAGCCGGCCTTCTACGACGCGGCGGTCTCCTATGTGCATCCGCCGCTCGGCCTGTTCCCGCACATCAATCCCGGCGAGTACTTCGTCTGGGGCGGCATCCTGGTCGCGCTGCTGGAGCTGGAGCGCAACGGAACCGTGCCCGGCGGCTACCACATCACCGTCGCCATCTGGTACGCCATCGTCGGCCTCGGCGTCATCCTCCTCAAGGGCATGCTGACGGAGAGGATCACCGCCATCATGGCGCGCCGTCAGGGCGTTGAGCTCTAGGGGAGGGGCAGAACATGGCGAAGACCTACAAGGCAGTCAAGATTTCCAGGGGCTCGGGAGGCTGGGGCGGTCCGCTCGTGATCGAGCCGACGAGCGAACGCAACAAGATCGTGTCGGTCACCGGCGGCGGCATCCATCCGGTGGCCCAGCGCATCGCCGAGATGACGGGCGCGGAAGCGGTGGACGGCTTCAAGAGCCCGCCGGTCGAGGGCGAGATGGCGGTGGTGGTGGTCGATTGCGGCGGCACGGCCCGCTGCGGCGTCTATCCGCGCAAGCGCATCCCGACCGTCAACCTGACGCCGGTCGGCCAGGCCGGCCCGCTGGCGCAGTTCATCACCGAGGACATCTACGTGTCCGGCGTGAAAGCCGAGAACATCCAGATGGCCGACGGCAGCGAAGCGGCGACCGTGGCGGGAAGCAGCGGCGCCGCAGCGTCGAGCGCGCCGGCGGCGCCCGTCGAGCGGCCGAGCGAGGGCGGCCTGGTGGGGCTGATCAGCAGCATCGGCCGCGTGATGGGCCGCGTGGTCGGCATCTTCTTCAATGCCGGCCGCCGCACGATCGACCAGGTGGTGCGCAACGTGCTGCCCTTCATGGCCTTCGTGACCATGCTGATCGGCCTGATCCTGTATACGGGCATCGGCGACGTGCTGGCCCAGCCCATGGGGCCGCTGGCCAACAACATCGTCGGCCTGCTGATCATCTCGGCCATCTGCGGCCTGCCGTTCCTGTCGCCCGTGCTCGGGCCGGGGGCGGTGATCGCGCAGGTCATCGGCGTCGCCATCATCGGCCCGCAAATCGCCAACGGGACGATCTCGCCGGCGATGGCGCTGCCGGCGCTGTTTGCCTACAACACGCAGGTGGGCTGCGATTTCGTCCCGGTGGGCCTGGCGCTCGGCGAGGCCAAGCCGAAGACGATCGAGATCGGCGTGCCGGCCGTGCTCATCAGCCGCCAGATCATGGGCCCGGTTTCCGTGGCCATCGCCTGGGTGGTGAGCCTGCTGGTGCTTTGACAACCGGAAGGGCGGCGGCGAGCGCCGGCGCCCTTCCTTCCGTGAACGGTGTATGGAGTTTTCGAATGGCGGTGTTTCTCAAGACGCGCATAACGGCGGTCGGTCCCGAAGTGGCGGAGCTGGCCGAGGGCGGTGTTCTGATCCTGTTTGCCGACGGCGCGCCGGAGGAACTGGCCGAGGTCTCGGTCCTGCATGCGGTCGAGGAAGGACCGGCGGCGGCGGCGCCCCTGACGGGCACCCGCGTGGTGGTGGATACGATCTCGGTCGAGATCACCGCGATGGGCGAGGCAGCCTGGAACAAGGTGTGCGAGATCGGCCATGTGGTGATCAATTTCAACGGTGCCGAGGCGGTCGAGCGGCCCGGCGAGATCTGCGCCTCGCAGGTGGAGCCCGCCGTGCTCGTCGCGGCGCTGACGACCGGCGCCGTCATCACCATCGGCGACTAGTGGTGCGATGGGGGACCGTGTGAAGCGGTTTTCCGCCCACATTCCGCTTCAATCTATCGAGAGCGATCGCGTCATCGCGATCTAATACCAAGGACACCGGACCGCATGGAACGCTCGACCATCGTCAGGGTGCAGGAAGGACTGCATGCCCGGCCCGCCACCCGCTTCGTGAGGCTCGCGAAGGGCTTTGAAAGCGACGTGGAAATCGTCAAGGGCGGCAAGGCGGTGAGCGCCAAGAGCTCGGTCAAGCTGATGCTGCTCGGCGTCAAGGAAAACGACGAGGTGACGATACGCGCCAACGGTGCCGACGCCATCGAGGCGGTGGAGGCGCTGATCGCCTATCTGGAAAACCCTCGGTCGGGCGTCGAGGAGGGCGCTGCGGGGCAGGAAGCGCCGGCCGATGCGTCTTCTGCGCCGCCGCAACCGCCCGCTGCCGCACCGGTCGCCGCCGATGTGCATGGCGGCCTGCGCGGCGTCGCCGCCAGCGCGGGATTCGGGCTCGGGCCGGTCTTCGCCCATTTCCCGCCGCAGATCGTGCCGCGCAACGAGACGCTGACCGGGGACCAGATTGGCGCCGAGAAGGAGCGTTTCGAGCAGGCCGTGCGCCGCTTGCAGGAAAAGCTCGACCGCTCGCTCGGCGCCGGCGACATGCAGGCGAGCGACCGCGGCATCGTGACGGCGCTGCGCGACATCGCCTCGGACGAGGCGCTGCGCGAGGGGACGCTGGAGGCCATCGACGGCGGTTTCGACGCGGTGTCGGCGGTGATCGCCGCCTCGTCGCGGCTGGCGGCCGATTTCCGCAACCTGGACGATGCCTATATGAGCGCGCGCGCCGAGGACCTGGAAGCGATCGCGCGGCAGATCTGCCTGACGCTGCTCGGCCAGGAAGAAGCAAAGCTCGACGACATCGCCGAGGGCGCGATCCTCGTCGCCGAGGACATCGGCGCCTGGGACCTTGCCCGCGCGCCGCTGAAGCGGCTCGGCGGGGTGGTCTGCGGCCATGGCGGGGCCACCTCGCACGTGGCGATCATCGCCCGCACGCATGGCATACCCGCCGTGCTGGGGCTGGGCGATGGCGTGCACGCGCTGCGCGACGCCGCCGAGGCGGCGGTGGACGGCAGCACCGGTTTCGTCTTCGCCGATCCCGATGCCGGCACGCGGACACGCTTCGCCGCCATGATCCGCGCGGCCGATAGTGAGAAAGAGGCGCTGAAGGCCTATAAGGACGTGGTGCCGCGACGCGCCGACGGCACGGTGATCCACGTGGCGGCCAATCTCGGCTCGCTCGAGGAGATCGAGGCGGCGCAGGAGGCCGGCGCGATGGGGGTTGGCCTGTTCCGCACCGAGCTCCTGTTCATGCGGCACATGCACCTGCCCTCCGAGGACATGCAGGCGGAAACCTATGCGGCGCTCGCCAGAGCGTTTCCCGAGCATCCGGTGATCGTGCGCACGCTGGATATCGGCGGCGACAAGCCGATCGCCGGGGTCGAGTTCCCGGAAGAGGAGAATCCCTTCCTCGGCTGGCGGGGCATCCGCATGTGCCTCGACAGGCCGGACATCTTCAAGGTGCAGCTCCGGGCGCTGCTGCGCGCCGCAGTCCACGGCAATCTGCGGGTCATGCTGCCGATGGTGTCGGCGGTCGAGGAAGTGCGCAGGACCCGCGCGCTGATCGACGAATGCGCCGCCGAGCTTGCCGCCGAAGGCGTCGCCCATGCCGATTTCCCGCTGGGGGTGATGATCGAAACGCCGGCGGCGGTGTTCGGCGCGGCGGCGCTGGCGAAGGAAGTGGCCTTCTTCTCCGTCGGCACCAACGATCTGACGCAGTATGTCATGGCCGCGGACCGCCTCAACCCGGCCGTGGCGGCCTTGAACGACGCGGCGCATCCGGCCGTGATGGCGGCGATCGAGCAGGCCGCGCAGGCGGCCGTGGCGGCCGGCATCGAAATCGGCATGTGCGGCGAGGCGGCGGCGCGCGCCGACCTCATCCCCGAATTCATCCGCATGGGGCTGACGGAGCTCAGCATGAGCCCCGCCTCCATCCAGGCCGTCAAGAAGCAGCTCCAGGCGCTTTTCGAAGGGGAGAAGGCACCGCCGAGCCGATGACCTGATACCAAGGGAGGCGCCCTTCAGGGCAGATGCATCAGCAGGCTTTCGAAGAGTCCCGCAAGATCGGCGATCGACCGGTCGGCCCGCAGGGCCGCTGCCATGCGTTCGCTGCGCGCGGCGACGGCAAGGCCGGCGATCTCGAAGAGGTCGGCGGCGGGCAGATCATTGGAGAGGGCAAGCCCGGAGGCCAACAGGCCGGGTGCGAAACAGCGGATGCAAGCGGCGCGCCGGCCGGCTACGGCAGGCACCGGCGCTTCGCCGGCATCGCGCCTCGCCCCACTGAGCGCGGTCGATCCGAAATCATCGTGATCCAGCGCCTGGGCGCACATCTCCTGCAGCAGCGCGGCAAGAAGAACGGCCGCGACGCGCGGACGCGCCTCGGGGGCTGCGCTCGCCAAGGTGACCAGCGTGTGACCGTGCCGGCGGCGGAGCGCCGCATGCGCAGCGGCGAAGGTCGTTTCGCGGATCGGCGGCGCGGCACCGTCCTCGACCGTGGCGGCCAATGCCTTCGCCGTGCGGTACATGTGGCGACGGAAGGCGCGTTCGCCCCGGATCGGGTCGGGCGTGAAATAGGCGGTCAGCGGCCACACCGCCGGTTCGCCGTCCTGCCGGCCGGGAAGCACGGCGCGGGAGACGGATTCGGCGAGTGTCAGAGTGTCGTCGACGACGCCGACGGCGTGGCCGAGCAGCGCCTCCATCTGGAACGGCGGCCTTTGCGGCGGGCGTTCCGCCAGCAGGCCGCGGCGCTGGGTGCGCAGAAAATCACGCATGTCGCGCAGCCGGTCCTTGAGGTGGACAGCCACATCCAGCGAGGCGTCTCTCAGCATATGGTATTACCTTCACGTAAACGGTTTTCCGCCGCCTGGCATTGACCGGATGGCCACATCATTGTTTTGGTCTTCATGGAAATCAAGCCGATGCGTGTATCGGCCGGGGGAAACCGCAGGAAAGCCAAATGAACAAAGCGAAGGTGCAAAAACGGCCTGCCGGTACGACCAGTTCGGGAGAGATCGACGGCGAGGCGTCGAAGGGAGGCGGAACCGGCGGCAAGACCGATCGCCTGCGGGTGCGCGCGGCGTGGATGTATTTCGTCGAACAGAAGACGCAGAACGAGATCGCCGAGATTCTCGGCATCGGCCGCGTGAGCGTCGTGCGCATGCTGGCGGAAGCCAGGGCGCGCAACGAGGTGAAGATCACCATCGAAGGCGAGCTCGCCGAGATCACGGCGATCGAGCGGGCGCTGGAAAAGCGCTTCAACCTGGAACGCGCCGTGGTGGCGCCGGTGTCGGACCCGCTGGCCGATCCCATTCCGGCGATCAGCGCCGCGACCGGCAGCTTCGTCTCCGACGTTATGGCGTCGGGCATGGCGGTCGGTGTCGGCTGGGGGCGCACGCTGTTCGGGTCGCTTCCCTATATCCGTGCGCGGCCGCTGACCGACTTCAAGGTCATCTCGCTGCTCGGCGGCGTCGGCGTGGCCCGCCGCTTCAATCCGGCCGAATTCGCCTGGCGCTTCGCGCGCGCCTTCCACGGCGACGGCTACCTGATCCCGGCGCCGGCCGTGGTCGACAGCGTCGAGACCAAGACGGCGCTGATCGAGCGCTGCGGGCTGCATGAGATCCTGACGCTTGCCGACACGCTCGACGCGGTGATCGTCTCGGTCGGCAGCCTCGCCTCGGCCACCACCTTCTACCGCGGCGGCTATCTGTCAGAGGCGGTGCGGACGGCGCTCGAGGAAAAGGGCGCCGTGGGCGACATCCTCTACCATTTCTACGACCGCGCGGGGACGTTGGTCGACCACCCCATCAACGACCGGGTGATGTCGGTGGACGTGGACCGGCTGCGCCGCGCCCGGATGCGAATCCTGACCTCGGGCGGCGAGGACAAGATCGACGCGCTGGTGGGTGCCATGAAGCTCGTCGAGCCGACCGTCTTCATCACCGACGAGGACAGCGCGCGGCAGGTTCTGGCGGCGGCCTGAAACCTTCCATGGCATGAAACGGGCCATGGCATGAAACGGGGGCGGACGACGATGGTGGCAGACAAGTTCGCGCGGCGCTTTCTTCCTTCCTTCTCCGTGCTGCGCAGCTTTGCCTCGGCGGCAAGGCACCAGAGCTTCACCCTGGCGGCGGAAGAGCTGAACCTGACGCAGAGCGCGGTCAGCAGGCACATCCGCGACATGGAGGCGGCACTCGGCTTCAGCCTGTTCCGGCGCGTCGGGCGGCGCGTGGTGCTGACCCCGGCCGGCAAGAGCCTCGCCGATGCGCTGGAAGACGATCTCGGCCGCATCACGCAGACGCTGCATCGGGCGATCGCCGCCGGCATGCAGGGCACCACGCTGAATGTCGCCAGCCTGCCCACCTTCGCCAGCCGCTGGCTGATCCCGCGTCTGCCGCATTTCGAGAGCACGCATCCCGGCATCGGCATCAACCTGACGGCGCGCATCAACCCGTTCGATCTGGCCCATGAGCGCTTCGACGTGGCGATCCATTTCGGCCGCGAGAACTGGCCGGACGCCAAGCTGACCAAATTGTGCGACGAGGCGATGATCGCGGTAGCCTCGCCGCGCTTCATCGAGGAACACTGCATCACCGGGCCGGAAACCCTGCTCGACGTGCCGCTGCTCCATCTGCAGAGCCGGCCCGGCGTGTGGATCGACTGGATGCGCGAGGCGGGTGTCGAGGAGGGGTCGGTGCTGCCGGGCAAGCAGTTCGACCAGTTCACCATGGTCATCGCCGGGGCGGCCGCCGGGCTGGGTGCCGGGCTGGTGCCGGCCTATCTGATCGAGGAGGAGCTGCGCTCCGGTGCCTTGCGACAGGTCGGGCAGACCAAGCTGAAGACGCCGAACAGCTATTTCCTCGTGCAGCCGCTCGGCGTCGACAACCCGTCGGCCGATGCCTTCGTCGCCTGGATGGTGCAGCAGGTCTGACGGGCCGCTTGTGACGAACCGGCACCGATCGCCGGGCAAAGCATGAGCGGGCGTCATCAATCGAGACCGATTTTCCGTTTCCCTTGCCGGCCGCCGATCCTTACATTCCGGGCGAAGCGCCATAGGGTTGCAGACGGCATCTCGACGCCGCCATCCATCGGACAATCAGCAAATTCAAGGGAGCGAAGCACCCATGAGCATCAAGAACGAAACGAGCGACATCCTGGCGCGCCTCGGCGTCGACGCGAAGGCCCTTGCGGGCGGCGGACTGGCCGTGCGCACGCCGGTCACCGGCGAGCTGATCGCCGAGGTCGAGACGATCCCGGCGGGCGAGGCGGGCGCCGCCATCGACCGCGCGCATGAAGCCTTCAAGGCCTGGCGCGAGGTGCCGGCGCCGCGTCGCGGCGAGCTGGTGCGGCTGCTCGGCGAGGAGTTGCGGGCGGCGAAGGAGGATCTCGGCCGCCTGGTTTCCATCGAGGTCGGCAAGATCCGCTCCGAGGGACTCGGTGAAGTGCAGGAGATGATCGACATCTGCGATTTCGCCGTCGGCCTGTCGCGCCAGCTCTACGGGCTGACCATCGCCACCGAGCGTCCCGGCCACCGCATGATGGAGACCTGGCATCCGCTCGGCGTCGTCGGCGTCATCTCGGCCTTCAATTTTCCGGTCGCCGTGTGGTCGTGGAACGCCGCGCTGGCCTTCGTCTGCGGCGACAGCGTGGTGTGGAAGCCGTCGGAAAAGACGCCGCTCACGGCGCTCGCCTGCGAGGCGATCTTCAGGCGCGCTGCGGCCCGCTTCGGCGCCGACGCGCCGGCCGACCTGCTGACGGTGCTGGTCGGTGACCGGGCGGTCGGCGAGATGCTCGTCGATCACCCCAAGGTGCCGCTGGTGTCGGCCACCGGCTCGACGCGCATGGGCCGCGAGGTGGGGCCGCGCCTGGCGAAGCGTTTCGCCCGTGCCGTGCTCGAGCTTGGCGGCAACAATGCCGGCATCGTGTGTCCCTCGGCCGATCTCGACATGGCGCTGCGCGCCATCGCCTTCGGCGCCATGGGCACGGCCGGCCAGCGCTGCACCACGCTGCGCCGCCTGTTCGTGCACGAATCGGTCTATGACGCGCTCCTGCCGCGGCTGCGCAAGGCGTATGAATCGGTTTCCGTCGGCAGCCCGCTCGAGACCGACGCGCTGGTCGGACCGCTGATCGACAAGGCCGCCTTCGACAACATGCAGAAGGCGCTCGAAGCCGCGAAGGCACTGGGCGGCACGGTGACGGGCGGCGCCCGTTTCGACAGCGGCAACACCGATGCCTATTACGCCCGTCCGGCGCTGGTCGAGATGCCGGAGCAGGCGGGCGTGGTGCTGGAGGAGACCTTCGCGCCGATCCTCTACGTGATGAAATACAGCGATTTCGACGATGCGCTGGAGATGCACAACGCCGTCGGCGCCGGGCTCTCCTCCTGCATCTTCACCACCGACATGCGCGAGGCGGAAGGCTTCCTCAGCGTGCGGGGGTCGGATTGCGGCATCGCCAATGTCAACATCGGCACCTCGGGCGCGGAGATCGGCGGCGCCTTCGGCGGCGAGAAGGAGACGGGGGGCGGCCGCGAATCGGGCTCCGACGCCTGGAAGGCCTATATGCGCCGCGCCACCAACACGGTGAACTATTCGCGCGCCCTGCCGCTGGCGCAGGGCGTCTCCTTCGACATCGAATAGCCGGCTTCACGGCTTGCGCATGTGTTCGTCACGCCGGATCGTCTGGCGTGGAACACACCCGAGGACAACGGCCATATGGTGCGGGGGCCG
Organism: Nitratireductor sp. ZSWI3; assembly: GCF_024655565.1. Classification (GTDB taxonomy): domain Bacteria; phylum Pseudomonadota; class Alphaproteobacteria; order Rhizobiales; family Rhizobiaceae; genus Nitratireductor. The sequence goes on from NZ_JANKOF010000064.1 coordinate 11,430, forward strand.
TATATGCCGGACGGGCAGGCCTTCATGTTGTCAACCATGCAGGTTTGACGGCCGATGCACCACTAGATTGCGATGATTTTGGATTGGCTCAATCCAAAATCATGAACGCGATCGCATTCAAAAAGTTAGAGCGGGATGCGGGCGGAAAACCGCTTCACACTTTTCCTCATCCCGCTCTAGCCATCGCCCTTTTGCGTGCGGGCTTCGAGGATGTTTTGGAGGTGCGTCCAGCATGCCTGCAGCGGGACAGCCGACTGGCTGGCCTTGGCCATCAGAATGGCACCCGAGAAGCAGGCGACGATGAGGTTTGCGAGGGCGCCTGCATCCTTGTTTCCGGCTGCGTCTGGCGGCTGTTGTGCCTGCAGTTTCGCCGCGATCGCCTCCCTCCAGCGATCGAAGATCGCGTTGAGTTCGAACCTCAACGCGTCGTTCCGGGTCGAGAGTTCCGCGGCCAGGTTTCCCAGCGGGCAGCCGGCCACCGTTCCCGTACGGACAATGTCGGCGATCGTCGCCTCGAAGACCGACCGCACGCCCGCAGATGCGCTCGATGCCCGCGCGACCGGCTCTATCCATGTCCCGGCGATCGCTTCGGCCACCGGCCCGCGAATGACCGCCAGGCCGAGATCGCGCTTGGTCGGAAAATGATGGGCGAGCGCACCGGACGAGACGCCGGCAAGATCGCGGACAGCGTGCATCGGCGTCCCCTCATAGCCCTTTCGGGTGAAGAGCTCGAACGCCGCGTTCACGACCTGGCGGCGGGTGCCTTCGGGATCGTTCGTTCGCTGGGACATGACGATGTGCTCCGCGTTCAACAAGCTGGAGTGGGATTCCGACAGAAAGCCGCTCCGCACTTTCCAGCCCGCTCAAGCGACTTGACATAACAGGTCAATCATCCTGTAATCAAACAGGTCATATAACCTGTTTTGTGAGGATGCCATGTCCGACACCGCCCCGGTCTTCGAGTTGCGGCGCTACCGCCTCCAGCCGGAGAAGCGCGAAAGGCTGCTCGACCTCTTCGAGCGCGAATTCGTCGAGCCGCAGGAGCAGGCCGGGATGACGCTGCACGGGCTTTATCGCGACAGGAACGATCCTGACGCGTTCGTGTGGATGCGCAGCTTTCCCGACATGGCGCGGCGGAAGAACGCCCTGTCGGCGTTCTATGGGGGCGAGGTCTGGAGGAGGTGGGGATCGGAGGCGAACGACACGATGCTCAATTCGGACAACGTGCTTCTTCTGAAGGCTGCAGGGAACAGCCTGCCGTTCGCCGGCACCTATGGGACCGGCGGCCTTGTTGCCGTCTCGGTCTGTTCGCTGGCGCCGGGCCGGGAAGAGGATGTCGCGGCCGAATGGGAAAGGAGTTGCCGCCCGGTGCTGGAATCCTGCGGTGCCAGGATCGATGCGGCCTTCGTCACCGAACGCAGTGTGAATTCGTTTCCCAGACTGCCGGTGCGGGAGGGAGAATCCGTTTTCGTGTGGATTTCCGCATTTCCCGACGAGGCCCGCTACATGCAGCACACCGACAGGCTAGCGCGATCGCCGGCCTGGACGGGATCGGCGTTTGCCTGGCTCGACGCGCAGCTCTGGCGCCCTCTCGAAACCGCGAGCCTGTCGCCGACCCGGCGCTCACGGCACGGCTGGTGAGGCGGCCGGCGGCCGGGCCTCACTCCATGCCGAGTGCGGCTTTGTAGAGGTCGAGCATCGCCTCTTCCTCCTGGCGCTCGGCCTGGTCTTTCTTGCGCAGGCGGACGATGGTGCGAACGGCCTTGGTGTCGAAGCCGTTGCCCTTCATTTCGGCATAGACTTCCTTGATGTCCTCGGAAATCGTCTTCTTGTCTTCCTCGAGACGCTCGACGCGCTCGATGAAGGCGCGAAGCTGGCCCGCGGCCACGGTCTGGGCGGTCTCGGTGGTGATATCGTCGGCCATGCGAAACTCCGTTGATGGATCAGAAGCCCGCGACTCGGGGCGTTTTGGCGTGGCAGGTTCGATGCCCCAGCCGGGGCCGGCGGTCAAGGGTCGCAGACGGGGATTCGGTGCCGCGGGCGCTCAATGATCCTTCGGGCGGTTCACCGCGAAGGCCGCCTTCTGCTCCGGCGTCGCTTCGCTCTGGTGCCGGGCGCGCCATTCGTCATAGGGCATGCCGTAGACGATTTCCCGCGACTCCTCCTTGGACAGCGCGATGCCGTCGGCCTCGGCCGCTTCGCGATACCAGTTGGAGAGGCAGTTGCGGCAGAAGCCGGCGAGATTCATCAGGTCGATATTTTGCACGTCGCTGCGCTCGCGCAGATGGCCCACGAGGCGGCGGAAGGCGGCCGCTTCCAGGTCGCGTTTCTGTTCTTCGCTGAGCTTGGTCATGGCGGGCTCCCATTCAGACCGTGTCGGTCCGCGATCCGAAATGCTTCACCTCGTGCATATCGGGCCGGGCGTTGATCGCGTCAAGGATCGGAGCGAGGCGCTCCGCCCATCCGGCAGCGCCCTTCTTGTCGGCGATGAGGTCCTGGCGGATCTCGATCAGCGCGTGGGCGAAGCCGTTCATGGTCGCGTGGCGGTGCATGGTGTCGCCCGGCAGCGCGCCGTCATAGGGTTCGTTGTCGCCGACGGTGAGGGTCTCATCGGCGGCGAGCGCGGCGATCAGCGGCAGCACCGCGCGGTCGTCGCGGTCCCACAGGATGCCGACGTGCCAGGGACGGTGGCGCGCCTGCATGACGGGGGTGAAGGAATGGATGGAGATGATCAGCGGCGCGGCGCCGCTTGCAGTCCGGATCGCCTGGATCGCCGCGTCGACGGCCTCATGATAGGGCCGGTAGAACCGGTCGAGCCGCGCCTGCCGCTCTTCCGGGCTCATCGGATAATTTCCGGGCACGATGGTGCCGTCATAGAGTTGCCGGATCAGCGTTGGATCGTCCTCGCTACGGTTGGGGTCGATCAGGAGCCGCGAGAAGCCGCACAGCACCGCCGGCGCGCCGGTCAACCGCGCCAGCATCCGCGTCACCGCCTCGACGCCGATGTCATAGGCGATGTGGCGTTCGAATTCGGAGGCCGGCAGGCCGAGCCCGTCATAGGTTGCGGGCATGGCGCGCATGGCGTGATCGGCGATCAGCAACAGGCCCTGGCGCTCGTTTCCGGGGATGGTTTCGAAAGGGGCGGAAAAGGGATGCAAGGTCATGACGGTTTTTCAGGAAGACGGATCGGGAGCGCAATCTGATGACTTCATGACCGTTTCCTTTCACGAAGCGCGTCGGATCGCAATGGCCGGCGCGAAATCGCCACTGCCGCGTTGACAGGCGCACGGACATTGCCGAAAAGGAAAATATGCTCAGGTCGGGATCAGGGTTTTCAAAAATGCTTCGACGGGCGTCACGCGTGAACTGCCGGGGGGCCGTGCTGCTTGCCGCCTGTGTCGGCTTGTGGGGGTCGCTCCTGGCGTCCACCCCGGCGCGCGCCGATTTCCGTGTCTGCAATTCCACCCAGAACCTCGTCGGCGTGGCCATCGGCTATCGCACCGGCAGCGGCTGGGTGAGCGAAGGCTGGTGGCACATCGAAAAGTCGAGCTGCAAGACGCTGATCGAGGGGCCGCTCGAATCGCGCTACTATTACATCTATGCCGAGGATGCGGCGCGTGGCGGGCGCTGGGAAGGCCCGACGCAGATGTGCATAGCGCTGACCGAATTCAAAATCGCGGGCACCAACGATTGCTTCGCGCGTGGCTTCCAGCGCGCCGGCTTTCAGGAATACGACACGCGGGAACAGGAAAACTGGATGGTGGATTTGACCGACGGCCCGGAAGGTGGGGCTGCGCTCACCGGCGCGGGTGGCACGCAATGAGGCGCAACCGAAGGGTCAAGATCCTGGCGACACTGGGGCCTGCATCGTCGGACGAAGCGACGATCCAGCGCCTGCTCGAAGCCGGCGCCGATGTGTTCCGCATCAACATGAGCCATGCCGACCATGAGCTGATGCGCACGCTGGTCGATCGCATCCGCGCGGTGGAGAAGAAGGTCGGCCATCCGATCGGCATCCTCGCCGACCTGCAGGGGCCGAAGCTTCGCGTCGGCACCTTTGCCGGCAAGAGCGCCGAGCTGAAGGTGGGGCAGGAGTTCACGCTCGACGACAACCCCGCGCCGGGCGACGCGACGCGCGTTTTCCTGCCGCATCCGGAGATCCTGAAATCGGTCGAGCCGGGGCATCGGCTGCTGATCGACGACGGGCGTCTGCAGCTCGAGGCCGTGAAGGTGGACGGCAGGTCCATTCTCTCCAAGGTGATCGCCGGAACCAAGATCTCCGACCGCAAGGGCGTCAGCCTGCCCGACACCGATCTGCCGATGGGCGCCCTGACGGAGAAGGACCGCAAGGATCTCGACGCGGTGCTGTCGGCCGATGTCGACTGGATCGCGCTGTCGTTCATCCAGCGGCCCGAGGATCTGGCGGAGGTGCGGAAAGTGGCGCGCGGCCGCGCCGCACTGCTTGCCAAGATCGAGAAGCCGCAGGCCGTCAAGCGCCTGGCGGAGATCATCGAATTGTCGGATGCGCTGATGGTGGCGCGCGGCGACCTAGGCGTGGAAATGCCGCTCGAGGCCGTGCCGGGCATCCAGAAGCAGATCACGCGGGCCTGCCGCCGTGCCGGCAAGCCGGTGGTGGTGGCCACCCAGATGCTGGAATCCATGATCTCCGCGCCGGTGCCAACCCGCGCCGAAGTGTCGGACGTGGCAACGGCCGTGTTCGAAGGGGCCGATGCGATCATGCTATCGGCGGAATCGGCGGCGGGCGAGTATCCCGTCGAGGCGGTGGCGATGATGGATTCCATCGCCAAGCAGGTGGAGCGCGACCCGACCTATACGGACATCATCAACGCCCAGCGCAGCCAGCCGGAGGCGACCGGCGCCGACGCCATTTCCATGGCCGCGCGGCAGATCGCCGAGACGCTGAACCTGTCCGCCATCATCTGCTACACCTCGTCGGGCACGACCGGGCTGCGCGCCGCCCGCGAGCGGCCGCGCGTGCCGATCGTGGCGCTGTCGCCGGTGGTCCAGATGGCGCGCCGCCTGTCCCTCGTCTGGGGCATGCACTGCGTGGTGACCGAGGATGCGAGCGACCTCGACGACATGGTCAACCGCGCCTGCCGCATCGCCTATCAGGAGAAGCTGGCAAAGCCCGGCGAACGCGTCATCATCACGGCGGGCGTCCCGCTCGGCACACCCGGCGCGACCAACATGCTGCGCATCGCCTATATCGGCTCGGACGGGCTGGGCGGCATCTAGATCGTTTCCTGTTTTGACGGAAGCGGTCGGCCGTGGTTTCGGTCCAGCGGTGTCGGCGCGCGGCACACCCCCCTCTGGCCTGCCGGCCATCTCCCCCTCAAGGGGGGAGATTAGCGGACAGCGCCGTATCGCATCTCCTGCAACGTTGGACGGTGGTCGAAATCCTTGCGGCCGTCCGATCTCCCCCCTTGAGGGGGAGATGCCCGGCAGGGCAGAGGGGGGTGCGCGAAGGGGCGCCGCGGCTCCAGGCAAAAGATGAAATGCTCTGCGCATCGGCCCACCGGGCATCTGCCCCTTGAGGGCAGGGCAGAGGGGCGCGCGAAGGCGTACCCGGCGCTTTAAGCACAGATGAAAGGAAGGCTCTTCGCCGGGAGGTCAGATTCCCCGGCCGTCGAGCTCGTTGGAAATCTCGGCGACCGCCTGCTGGGCGCTGCGCAGCATCGGGTAGATGTCGAGGATGCGCGTGTAGGCCTGCAATGCCTGTTCCTGCCGCCCCGTCGCCTGGAGAATGCGCGCCATGCCGGCCAGCGCGCCGAAATGGCGCGGCTCCAGTTCGAGCGTCCGCGAGATGTCGGTCATCGAACGGGCATAGTCATTCATCATGAAATGCACCGTGGCGCGGCGGTTCCAGCCTTCTGCATAATCGGGAAAGAGCATCACCACCTGATCGAGATGATCGAGCGCGACGGAAAACTTCTCCGCCTTGATCGCCTCATTCGCCCATTGCATGAGCAGATCGGCCGTGGCGCTGCCGGAATGCATCCAGGCTTCGCCGATGCGCATGGCGATGCGGCGCGCCGCCCGTTCATTGCGCTCCCGCTTCAGGTCTTGGAAGAGCGTATCGAGCCTGGATGGCGCGCTCTGCACCGCCGTCCCGGCCGCAACCCCGCCGCCAGGCTCATCCGCCTGCGCGAGAGGCGCGAGCGCGAGAAGGAGGGATCCGAGGGTTGCGATGAATCGAACCATGCCGCGATCATACGCGCGGGCAGGTTCCAGGAAAACTGAAATTCGCGTGAACGGGCGATCAGCCCTGCCGTGCCTTAAAGCGCGGGTTGGACTTGTTGATGATGTAGATGCGGCCCTTGCGGCGGACCATGCGGTTTTCCCGGTGGCGGCTCTTCAGCGCCTTGAGCGAATTCTTGATCTTCATCGGTCTTGTCCATGGTTGGGCCGGACGGCCCGCAAACAATAAGGCGCGCTTTTGCGGCGCGCCGAAAGTTGCACGGCTCTTAGACGAGGAAGCTTGCTCCTGTCAACCTTTCGGGCCGCTTTCTGTTGCTTTCGGCGCGCCTCTCGGTGTTGAATTCCGAGGGGGGCTTCACAGACAGCATTTTGCGATTGGAGAATCCGATGTTTGTACAGAAGCCGTTTCAGCGCGTGATTTTGGGATCGGTGCTGCTCGCCGGAAGCCTTGCGGCAGCCCATGCCCAGGAACCCAATTGCCGGGATCCGCAGACACAGGCCGACATGAACATTTGCGCCAGCAAGGACTACAAGGCCGCCGATGCCAAGCTCAACGCCAGCTACAAGGCGCTGACGGCGCGCTATGCCGACGATCAGGATGGGCGAAAGGCGCTTGTCGAGGCGCAGCGCGCGTGGATCAAATTCAGGGACGCGCAATGCAACTTCGCCACCATCGGCGCGACGGGCGGCTCGATCCGGCCGATGCTGCAGGCAGGATGCCTCGAGGAGCTGACGGAGGAGCGCACGAAGCAGCTCGATGCCGCTCTCAACTGCGAAGAGGGCGACGTCACCTGCTCGTGATGCGGGTGAAATGGCCCATCTTGCGGCCGGGCCGGATGTCCGGCTTGCCGTAGAGATGCAGAACGAGATCCGGCTCGCGCAGCAGGTCCGGCGCGCGCAGCACGTCGTCGCCGATCAGGTTTTCCATCACGCAGTCGGAATGGCGCCCGGTGGCCCCGAGCGGCAGTCCGGCGACGGCCCGCACATGCTGCTCGAACTGCGAGATCGCGCAGGCGGCCTCCGTCCAGTGGCCGGAATTGTGCACGCGCGGCGCGATCTCGTTGACGAGCACGCCGCCGTCGCCGAGCACGAAGAACTCGACGCCGATGACGCCCACATAGCTCAGAGCGTTGAGGATGCCGCTAGCCGCCTCGCGCACCGCCTGGGCGGTCTGCGGCGTGATCGCGGCGGGCACCGAGGAGCGGTGCAGGATGCCGTTGCGGTGCTCGTTCTCGACCGGATCGTACACCGCGACGGCGCCGTCGCTGCCGCGCGCGGCGATGACGGACACTTCCTTCGTGAAGGGCACCAGCGCTTCGAGGATCAGCGGCACGCCGCCCATCGCCGCCACGGCGCCGGCGATGTCGGCCGGCGCGGCGGAGCGGAAGACGCGCTGGCCCTTGCCGTCATAGCCCATGCGGCGCGTTTTCAGGACGCCGTTGCCGGAAAAGCTTCGCAGCCCGCGGGCAAGGTCATCCTCGCTATCCACAGACAGGAAGGCTGCTGTGGATATCCCGGCGGCGTTCAGGAAGATCTTTTCCGTCAGCCGGTCCTGCGCCGTTTCCAGCGCCTCGGGCGGCGGGAAGACCAGCCGCCGCTCGGCCAGCAGACGGGCGGTGGCGACGGGAACGTTCTCGAACTCGTAGGTCACCACATCGCAGAGATCGGCAAGCCTGCCGAGCGCGGCGGCATCGTCATAGGCGGCGTTGATGAAGGTGTCGGCGAGCTGCGCGGCCGGGCTGTCGGCGGCGGGGTCGAGGATCGCCACGCGATAGCCGAGCCGGGCCGCGGCCATGGCGAGCATGCGGCCAAGCTGTCCGCCGCCCAGTATTCCGATCGTGGCGCCGGGAGAAAGCGGTTTGTCCATGGTCAATCTACCGGATACTCCGCCACCTGGGCCGTCTGCGCGGCGCGCCAGGCGTCGAGCCGGTCGGCAAGGTCGTCGTCGTGCAGGGCGAGGACGGCCGCCGCCATCAGCGCGGCATTGATCGCGCCGGCCTTGCCGATGGCCAGCGTGCCCACGGGGATGCCGGCCGGCATCTGGACGATGGAGAGGAGGGAATCCTGGCCCGACAGGGCTTTCGATTCAACCGGCACGCCGAATACGGGGAGCGGTGTCAGGGCCGCCGTCATGCCGGGCAGGTGGGCCGCGCCGCCGGCGCCGGCGATGATGGTCTGGAAGCCCTCGTCCCGGGCGCTCCTCGCGAATTCGTAGAGGCGCTCAGGCGTGCGGTGCGCGGAAACGATGCGCGCCTCGTAGTCGATGCCGAGCGCATCAAGCGTGTCTGCGGCGTGGCGCATCGTCGCCCAGTCGGACTGGCTTCCCATGATGATTGCCACGGGGGCGGATTGTTCGGCCATTGAATCCCCTCGCTTTTTATAGAGAGGCTGTAATCAAAAGCACTGCCCATCGCAAGCGCGGCCTGCTGCGGGCGCGCCGTGCCAACAGGAAATCAGGCGATGATATCCGGGATGATCCGGTCCTCGAGCTGCTGCAGCCGGTCCTTCACCGCCAGTTTCTTCTTCTTCATCCGCTGGATGCGAAGGGGGTCGCAGCCCGTGGCGATCATTGCCTCAATTGCGGCATCGAAGTCCGCGTGGTCCTGTTTGAGGCGCGCGAATTCGAGACGAATTTCAGCCTGTTCCTGTTCCGATGTCACCACTGTCCGCTGGTCCACAAGTGTGCAATTTCCGGCGCTCGCGCATCGGCCCGAAAATCGGAACCCGATCTTCGGAAAAACACGATGCGCAGATTCAAAGACTTACAGCGTCCTTCTGTGTCCGAACGGACGCACGGCGCTGTAGATCACGTTGTCGAACGCGCTACCGAAAACACCTGGCAGCCCGCTGCCTATATCATATTTCGGCCAGCCGGAAAATCCTACCAGCTTGTGTTCGACAAGCCACAATTGCGGTGGCAGACTGTAGGACGCTGCCGGTCCGAATTGGCGGTTGTCCGCTCCGGCGCGCAAACGAGGAAACGAAGGAGATCGCAATCATGTCTCTTGAATCCCATCTTGCCGAGTTGAAGCGTAAACACGGAGAACTGGAGCGTGAGCTGGACGATGCCATGCTCCATCCCTCTGTGGACGAGCTCGACATCGCTCAACTGAAACGACGCAAGCTGGCCATCAAGGACGAGATGGAGAAGCTCAAGACGGGCCGCACCCGCCACTGATCCCGCGTGATTTCCGGCCCCCGCATCCGCGCGAGTGTCCTGCCCCATCCAAACCGATTGGTTTGGATGGGATAGCAGGCCAGTTAAGCCTTTGAATCTAGGGCAACTTTGCCTTACTTGAAACGACTGCAACGCAGTCGTTTCAAGTATGGAGTTGCCCTAGCCAGGGCGCGGGGGTCTTCCTGCCCCTCCCGGCTTCCGACGGACCCGTGGCCGATACGGCGCCTTCTAGAGCGGTTCATCGTTTCATGGAAACGCTGTCCCGTTCCATCTCTTTGTTTTTCCGCATTTATGCGGTCGTTAGGTGATTCCACCTGACTGCAAAACGCTCTATTTGACACTCTCGTATTCGTCTTCGGTCTCGGCCTCGCCGTCGCTGCGCGGATCGAGCACAGCGGCCTGCGGTGTCGCGGCCCGCTCGGATGGCAGGGTCTTGAACGCCTCGCGCTCCTCGACCGGCACCGGCGCGCGCCGCGAGATGCGCAGCAGCGCATAGGCCGCAAGCGCGATATGGGCGAGGGCCGTGGTCAGGAACAGGCTCTCGGGCAGCATCCGCTCCATCAGGATGCCGCCGACGAGCGGCCCGAGCATCGTTCCGAAGCCGTAAAGCAGCAGCAGGCCGCTCGACACCTTCACGAAATCCTCTGAGGACGCGTGGTCGTTGGCATGCGCGACGATGATCGAGTAGAGCGTGTAGGCAAAGGCGCCGTAGACCGCCGTCATGGCGATCACGAAGCTGCCGTCTCGCGGCGTGGTCAGCAGGATCATGAGGCCGATGAGGCCCGAGCCGAACGCGGCTCCGCTGATCACGAAACGGCGGTCGACGCGGTCTGAAAGCCGGCCCGCCGGCAATTGGAGGGCGGCGCCGGCCAGCACGGCAAGACTCATCATGGTGGCGATCTGCAGCGTCGAGATGCCGATGGCGCCGCCATAAACGGCGCCCAGCGTGCCCCAGGCGCCGTTGGCGATGCCGATCAGCACGCAACCGACGACGGCGACGGGTGAATTGGCGTAGAGCCCCCTGAGGTCGAGCGAGACCTGCGCAAGCGGCTGCGGCGTGACGGCCTTGGAGACGGCGGTCGGGATGAGGGCGAGGCAGAACAGGATGCCGGTCGTCATGAAAAGGATCGTGTTCGACACGTCGCCGAAAGCGACGGCCATCTGCCCGGCCGTCAGCGAGGCATAGGTGACCATCATGTAGATGCCGAACACCGTGCCCCGGTTCTCGTTGGTGGATTTCTCGTTGAGCCAGCTCTCGATCACCATGAAGGCGCCGGCCATGGTGAAGCCGGTGAAGACGCGCAGGACGATCCAGGCGACGGAATCGACCCACATGCCGGTGAGGAGGGCGATGATCGCGCCCGACGCCGCAAAGGCGCCGAAGGCGCGCACATGCCCGGCGCGGCGCACCAGGCGCGGCGCCACGAAGCAGCCGGCGATGAAGCCGGCGGCCCAAGTCGTTCCGAGCGCGCCCAGCGAGGCGGTGGGAAAGCCTTCCAGCTGCCCGCGCAACGGCAGAAGCAGTCCGTGCAGCCCCGAGGCGGTCAGGAGAAAGGCCGTTCCGCAAAGGAGGGCGATGATCGAGCCGAGGGGAGACAGCATGAATATGTGATCCGCGTGGTTTGAGCTTCAATCTTGCTTGCGCGTGGTGTCCGACGCACTCCTGCGCGTGGCGACCAACGCGCCGGAGCTTGGCTTCCCTTCATGGCGTCCGCGTGGCTTCTGCCCGAACCTCCGGCCTTACACCGGAAACGATATTATGCGCAGACAATCGGTCCCGCCGGCATCGCAAATCCGCCCTCCGGGAGCAGGATTGCGCTGTCGCCGGCTTTCAGCCGCGTCGGAACAATGCCTCGGCGGCGTCCTTGGTTGCACCCTTGCTGGCGAGCTCCTGCTCGAGCCGGACGATCTCGCGCTTCAACTGGTCGACGCGCTCACGCAGTTCCTCCACGGACAGAAGAGACAGATCCTGGCCGACCTGGTGGCCGGGAACGGGCTTGTCCCCATCGTCATCGAAAATGCTCATGTCGCCTTCTCCCGTTGCCTCCCACCCACTACACGATGCATAACCGATGGATCCGTCCGGCATTGCGCCGCGACCTCATCCACAGTTCCGCCCGGCCTTGACGTGCCGGGCAGAGGGCAAATCAGCAGGGACATCATGGAACAAAATGCACTTCCCGAGAAGATGACTGCCGTGGCGATCAGCGAACCGGGCGGCCCGATGGCGCTAAAGCCGGAGGAGCGGCCCCTGCCGAGGCCCCGCGCGGGCGAGATCCTGATCAAGGTGCGCGCGGCGGGCGTCAACCGGCCGGACGTCTTCCAGCGCAAGGGCCTCTACCCGCCGCCGCCGGGTGCGTCTGATCTGCCCGGCCTGGAGGCGGCGGGCGAGGTGGCGGCGATCGGCGAGGGCGTGAAGCGCTGGCAGGTGGGCGATCGCGTGACGGCGCTGACGCCCGGCGGCGGCTACGCCGAATACTGCCTGACCCACGAGACCAACGCCCTGCCCGTGCCGCACGGCTTCACCTTCACGGAGGCAGCGGCCATTCCGGAAACCTTCTTCACGGTCTGGCACAACGTGTTCCAGCGCGGTGGGCTGAAGGAGGGAGAGACGCTGCTCGTCCATGGCGGCTCTTCGGGCATCGGCACGACGGCCATCCAGCTTGCCGCCGCGCTCGGCGCGAAGGTGATCGCGACGGCCGGCACGCCGGAGAAATGCGCGGCCTGCGCGGCGCTCGGTGCGGTGCGCGCCATCAATTACCGCGAGGAGGATTTCGTTGCGGCGGTGGAGGAGGAGACGGGCGGCAACGGCGCCGACGTGATCCTCGACATGATCGGCGGCGAGTATATCGAGCGCAACTACAGGGCCGCGGCGATGGACGGCCGCATCGTGCAGATCGCCTTTCTGAAGGGCTCCAAGGCGACCGCCGATTTCTCGTTGCTGATGCGCAAGCGGCTGACCCACACCGGCTCGACGCTGCGGCCGCGCTCGGTGGCCTTCAAGGCGCGCATCGCCACGGAGCTCGAGGCCCATGTCTGGCCGCTTCTGGCGGCACGCAAGATCGCCCCGGTGATGGACATGATCTTTCCCCTGAACGAGGCCTGGCGGGCCCATGAGCGGATGGAAGAGGGCGCGCATATCGGCAAGATCGTGCTCGACGTCTCCTGAGGTTCGAAAGGAAAACCCCGGCCTTTCGGCCGGGGCTGCAAGCCTTGGGAGGCTGATGCGGATCAGTTGACGGCGTCGAGCTTGCCGAGATTGACGAAGATCGTCTCGCCCGAGGAATCGTCGATGCCGTCATTGTCGGTGACGAAATAGGCAGTGCCGTCGGTGTCGATCGTGAAGCCCTCTATCTTGTCGAGCACGTAGCCGTTGGTGGCCGACTGCATGTCGCCGATCAGATCACGCACCAGGGTTTTCTCCACCACCGGCAGGTCGGTTCCGAGGGCGGCCGGCGCGAAGCCGTCGAGCGAGACGCTGTAGAGCTTCTTGATCTTCGCGGCGGTGCCGATCTGGTTGTCGCGCTCGACGATGTAGAGCTTGCCGTTGTGGGCGGTGATCTCCGACAGGCCGACCCAGCCCTTGTCACCGGCGTCGAGCGGATAACGAACGGCCGACCACTCCTTGGAGGCGGGCTTGTAGGCGAGGAGCTTCACCTGGTCTTTCGGGTCGTCCTTCCAGGGGCGCTGGACGGCCATGACCAGCGTCTGGTCGTCGCCTTCGCCGACCACGGTGATGCCTTCCATGCCAAAGCGGATCTCGTTGGCGAGGAGCTCGCCCGGGAAGCCGATCTCCTTGCGGATGCGGCCTTCGGCGTCCACCTGGAGCAGGGCGTGCGGGGTCAGCTTGTCGCTGTTGCCTTCCGAAGCGAGCCAGAAGCCGCCCTTGCCGTCGGCTGCTATGCCCTCGAGATCGAGTTTCTGGGCCGGTGCGCCATCGCGGGTGACGACGATCTTGCGGGTGATCCTGGCCGGCTTCGCCGTCGCGTCGATGGTGAAGATCGCCGGCTGATTGCGATAGAAGGAATCGGAGATCGCATAGAGCATGCCGGGCTTCTGCGGATCGGCCGCCAGTCCCGAAAGGGCGCCCCAGCCGATCGGCGCGCCGCTCTCATTGGCGACCGATTCGATTGTCGGATAAGCGGCCGGGCCCTCGCTCAGCTCGTAGATCATGACATGCGAGCGCGCGCCGCCGTCCTCGACGAGGTCGGCCTCGTTGGCGGTGACGAGCAGGTTGCGCTCGGGAATGGCGACGAGGCCCTCGGGGCCGATGCCGGAGGGAAGCACCTGAACGAATTCCGGCGCGGCACCCGTGTCGCGGTAGACGACGATGAGCGAGGCGCGCTCCAGTGCGACGAAGATATATTGCTGGTCGCCGAACTTCGCCACTTCCAGCCCTTCCGGCTCGGTGCCCTTGGCGTCCGAGCGCTTGTCGGGATAGTGGCCGGCGGCGGCGGCGCGGTATTCGAGGTCGCTGCCCGAATCGAACAGCACCTCGCCCTGTTTGCTGAAGATCGTGAAGCTGCGCGAGCCCCCTTCGTAGTCGCCCTCGTTGGCGACGACGAAACGGTCGTTGTCGAGCCATTTGATCGCATCCGGCTCGCGCTTCAAGTCGGCGGCGGCCTGGTCGAAGCCGAGCGCGCCGTCGTCCAGCGTGTCGATGCCCGTCTGGCTGACGGTGCCGGCGGGGAAGTGGCTCACCACCTCGCCCGTCTCGGCCGAGACGACGGCGATGTGGTTGTTCTCCTGCAGCGTGACGGCGATCTCGCCGGCGTCGTTGAAATCGACGAACTCAGGTTCCGGGTCCTCGGGAGCGATTTCGGCAAGGCCGGTCAGCGCGACGGTTTTCATGCTGCCGCAATCGGGCAGGCCGTTCGCCAGCGTGAAGATCTTCAGGTCGCCGGCCGGCATCTGCGGGAGGACGCCGTCGTTCAGGTCCTCGTCGCGCTCGTTCTCGATGGCCACCGCAAGGAAGCGCCGGTCGGGGCTGACGGCGACCGAATCCGGCTGGCCGCCCAGATCGCAGGATGGCTCGGCCGTCCTGGCGGCGAGGTCGATGATCATCAGCCTGCCGGAAGGCTGGGTGTAGCTCTGCGAGGTGTTGACCGCCGCGATCGCCCTGTTGCCGACGACGCTGACCGAGGTGGGCTCGCCGTCGAGCGACAGCGCGCCGCCGGCCTTGGGGGCAACGGCATCGGTGATGTCGACGATGCCGACGCCGCCTAAGGGGCTGTCGGAATAGATCAGCGTCTTGCCGTCGGCACTGCGGGCGATGATCTCGGAGGACGTCTCGGTCGCCGGGTCGGCATCGGCCGGCAGGTTCTCGGCCACCGGGAAGGTGGCGATCCTCTTGAACGTCATCTCGGCCTGCGCCGGCAGGACGGCGGCAGTGCCCAGAAGCAGGCTCAGGAATGCGGCATGGCGGTTCATCTTGAAAGCTCCCTCGTAACCCATGGACGCGGCACAATCGGGAGCCCGGATTTCAAACAGATGACGTATTGATTACAGTTTGATGACTGTCCTTATTTTTGACGGCGCGTGCATTTTGTTGCGTCGCGCGCGGGTTTCAGTCTATATAGCCCTATATTCCCAACATTGGTGGTACTGACCACCGCTCGCGCCAGGGACGCGGGCGAAGGAAGAGGATTCATATCTATGGCCAACACGCTTCTCATGCCAAAGGCCACCGCCGTGTGGCTGGTCGACAATACGGCGCTGACCTTCGATCAGATCGCCGAGTTCTGCAAACTCCACCCGCTCGAGGTGGGCGCCATCGCCGATGGCGACGCAGCGCAAGGCATCAAGGGCATGGACCCGGTGATGACCGGACAATTGACTCGCGAGGAGATCGCGCTTGGAGAGCGCGACCCCAACCACCGGCTCAAGCTTTCCGAGCCGAAGGTGCGGGTGCCGGAGACCAAGCGCAAGGGGCCGCGCTACACGCCGCTGTCCAAGCGCCAGGACCGGCCGAACGCCATCCTGTGGCTGGTGCGCAATCATCCCGAGCTCAAGGATGCGCAGATCTCGCGCCTCGTCGGCACGACCAAGTCGACCATCGAGCAGATCCGCGAGCGCACCCACTGGAACTCGGCCAATCTCGTGCCGATGGACCCGGTGACGCTCGGCCTGTGCTCGCAGATCGATCTCGACCTCGAGGTGCAGCGCGCCGCGCGCTACGCGCCGCCCACCGCACCGGCCGGAGACACGCTGCTGCCGGCCTCGCAGACCGAAGGTCTGTCGATCAGCGATGCCAGGCATGAAGACGCCGCCTCGGACGAGCAGGAGCTCGACGCCGATGCCGTCTTCGCAAAGCTTTCCTCGCTGAAGTCGAAGACCGAGGATGAAGACGACGAGGAATAATCCTCGCACTGCCCCGATCGAAACGTGATGGGCTACAGCGCCGTGCGTCC
>NZ_JANKOF010000065.1 GCF_024655565.1 Nitratireductor sp. ZSWI3
CAGCTGAGGCGGACAATGCAGCCAGTGCGGCGCGCGCTGGCGACCCTGGCTACCATCTGATTGCCCAGGGCAGGCCCGCCCTTGAGCAGGCGATCTGTTTTCGGCCGCCGCCGCGGCTGCGGATCAGCCGCCTCAATACACGGCTCGGCATCGGTGGCTATATCGGCTCGATCCTGCTTGTCACCGCGGTGTTGCTGGCGCTTGCGCTCTGGGCGCTTTCGACCTTCGGTCTCGCCTCCTTCTGGCTCGTCCTGTTTGCCCTTGTCGGATTTTTCCCCGCCACCGAAGTGGCGACGGCCATTGTCAACCGCGCGACGACCTGGAGTTTCGGCGCGACGGTCCTGCCCGGTCTCTCGCTAAAGCAGGGCGTGCCGGAATCCATGCGGACCCTCGTCGCGGTGCCGACGCTTCTTACCAGTGAAGCCGACCTTCTGGAGCAGGTGGAACGACTTGAGGTTCATCACCTTTCCGGCGTCGGCGGCGACCTCGTCTTCGCTCTTCTTACGGACGGGACCGATGCCGATCAGGAATTCACGGAGGAGGATGCTCGGCTGCTCGATAGTGCCGCCGAGGCGATCGCCCGATTGAACCGGCGTCACGAGCCCGCCCCAAGCGGAAGCCGCTTCCTCCTCTTGCATCGGCGCCGCGTCTACAACGCCGGCGAAGGCAAATGGATGGGGTGGGAACGAAAGCGCGGAAAACTGCACGAACTCAACCGGCTTCTGCGCGGCGCCAATGACACCACCTTCATGCCCTTAGGCGGGAAGCCGCCGCAGGTGCCGGTCGATGTGCGCTACGTCATCACGCTGGACGCCGACACGCGGCTGCCGCGCGATGCCGCGCATCGTCTGATCGGCAAGATGGCGCATCCGCTCAACCGGCCGCGCTTCAGCGAAGCCGAGCAACGCGTTGTAGATGGCTATGGCATTCTCCAGCCGCGCGTTACGCCCTCACTTCCCGTCGGCCGCGAAGGATCCTTCTACCAGCGCGTTTTCTCTGCCCCCGGCGGCATCGATCCCTACGTGTCTGCCGCCTCGGATGTGTATCAGGATCTCTTCGGCGAAGGCACCTACACCGGCAAGGGCATCTACGATGTCGACGCCTTCGAGGCGTCGCTTGCTGGCCGCGTGCCGGAGAACACCATGCTCAGCCACGATCTCTTCGAGGGCGTGTTCGCCCGCGCCGGCCTCGCGTCCGACGTCGAGGTGATTGAGGAATTCCCGTCCCGATACGATGTCGCCGCCAAGCGCCTGCATCGCTGGACGCGCGGCGACTGGCAGCTTCTTCCCTGGGTGACGGGGCTACGAAGAGGACACCTCACACTTCCCTCCGTCGGCCGTGGGAAGATGCTGGACAATCTGAGGCGCTCGCTGCTGGCGCCGCTCACGCTCCTGGCTCTGGGATTCACATGGCTGATGCCGCTGCCAGCCGCGATGACGGGAACCGTGCTTCTCCTTGCCGCCATTGCGATCCCGGCATTCTTGCCGATTTTCTTCACCCTCGTGCCGCACCGCGCCGGCATTCGCTTGCGCAATCACTTCGCGACGCTTGCTGCAGACCTGCGGCTCGCCGCCGTCCAGAGCATCCTTTCCATCGTTTTTCTGCCTGACCAAGCGTGGCGAATGGGCGATGCCATTGTCAGGACACTCGTGCGGCTCTTTGGGTCCCACCGCCATCTGCTGGAATGGACCACCGCGGCGCAATCCAAGGGAAGCCCGCGCCTGAACTTCGCCGGTTTCTATCGCCGCATGGCATCCGGCACGCTGCTTGGGCTTGTCTTGGCCGTGGGCGTCATTGCCCTGTCGCCTTCGTCCTTGCCGCTCGTCCTGCCCTTTGCCTTGCTGTGGCTGACCGCGCCGGCGCTCGCCTTGTGGGCGAGCCGGTCGCCGAAGGCCGGACCGCGCCTTGCGGTTTTCGATTCGGATGCGACCGAGCTGCGCCTCATCGCACGTCGCACCTGGCGCTTCTTCGAGACCTTCGTGACGCCCGACGACAACATGCTGCCCCCGGACAATTTCCAGGAGGATCCGAAGCCCGTAGTCGCGCACAGGACGTCGCCCACGAATATCGGGCTCTATCTCATCTCCGCAGTTGCCGCCCGCGACTTCGGCTGGGCCGGTACGGTCGAGACCGTGGAGCGGCTGGGAGCCACGCTGGGAACCATGCGTAAGCTCGCACGGCACAACGGCCACTTCTTCAACTGGTATGCAACGCAGGACCTGCGTGTTCTCGAACCTGCCTACATCTCATCGGTCGACAGCGGAAACCTCGCCGGACATCTGATCGTGCTCGCCAACGCATGCGAGGTGTGGGTAAACGATGGCATTGCGTCAAGTGCACGGCTCGGCATGACGGACAATATCCAGCTTGCACGTCAAGCGCTCGATGCCCTGTCCGGGAACCACCGCGAAGCCCAACTCTCCCTGATGCTTGATGACATCGAAGCCCTGTTGAACGGTCCGCAGACGCTCGACGCACTGTCTCCCGTGCTGACGCGCCTGGCTGACAAGGCCTGCGCCACTGCGCGCGATATAGTTCCGGCGGATCTCGAAGACGTCGCCCCGGATCTCGTCTTCTGGATCGAGTCCTTCAAGAAGACCGTGGCAGAACACGCACGTGATCGGGTGGCTGACCCCATTCTGAAAGATCGATTGCGGGCGCTTGCCACGGATGCGCGCGAGACGGCGTTGGCGATGGACTTCGCCTTCCTTCTCGATCCTGAACGCAAGCTCTTGTCGATCGGCTATTCCCTCGCCGACGATAGCCTTGACCCGAGCTGTTACGATCTGCTTGCATCGGAAGCCCGGCTTGCAAGCCTCTTCGCCATCGCTAAAGGCGATGTCGAGACCCGGCACTGGTTCCGCCTGGGTCGCTCCGCGACACCTCTGGGGAACGGCTCGGCGCTGATTTCCTGGTCCGGCTCCATGTTCGAATATCTGATGCCGTCGCTCGTCATGCGCGCTCCCGCAGGCAGCTTGCTTGAACAGACCAACCGGCTTGTGGTGGAGCGCCAGCAGGTTTACGCGCGGTCGCTCGGAATTCCATGGGGGATCTCCGAGTCCGCCTACAACGCGCGCGATATGGAACTCACCTATCAATACTCCAATTTCGGCGTTCCGGGTCTTGGTCTGAAGCGTGGTCTTTCGGAGAATGCGGTGATCGCACCCTATGCGACGGGGCTTGCGACGATGGTCGATCCCCAAGGCGCACGAGAAAACTACGCCCGCCTCGCGCAAATGGGCGCCAGTGGCCGCTATGGCTTCTTCGAGGCGCTGGATTTCACACGGTCGCGGCTTCCGGAGAAGGAGAATGTCGCCGTCGTCCGCACGTCCATGGCCCATCATCAGGGCATGACCATTCTCGCCATCGCCAACACGCTTCACGATGGCGAGATGCGGGCCCGTTTCCATCGCGAGCCGATAATCCAGGCCTGCGAACTCCTGCTTCAGGAGCGCATGCCGCGCAACGTCGCGACCGGCCATCCGAAGGCCGAAGAGGTAAAGGTTTCCCCGGCTACTGCGGATATGGAAATTCCCACCTCGCGCCGCGTTACCGCCACCACCGCAGGCCCTCCGATCACCCAGTTGCTGTCGAATGGCCGCTATGCGGTGATGCTGACGGCTGCAGGGGCGAGTTACAGCCGCTGGCGCGACATCGCCGTCACCCGCTGGCGCGAGGACGCTACCCGCGACGACTGGGGCTCCTTCATCTTCCTGCGTGATATCCAAAGCGGGGATGTCTGGTCCGCCGGCGCCCAGCCGCTCGGCATCGAGGGGGAGCACCGCGAAGTCATCTTCGATGAGAATCGCGCCCAGTTCATCCGTCGCGACGGCAATCTGACGACCACGATGGATGTTCTGGTCTCCGGCGAAGACGACTGCGAGGTCCGCCGCCTGTCCTTGAACAATGGCGGGCGACGGTCGCGCGAGATCGAGGTTACGTCCTACGCCGAAGTCGTCCTGGCGCCGCCTGCCGCCGACACGGCGCATCCGGCATTCTCCAAGATGTTCGTGCAGACCGAGCATGCCGTTGAATTCGGCGCACTCATCGCAACGCGCCGCCGGCGCTTGCATGCCGAACCGCAGGTATGGGCTGCCCATCTGGCCGTCGTCGAAGGCGAGATCGTCTCCGATCCGCAGTACGAGACCGATCGTGCCAAATTCGTCGGTCGTGGTCGCTCGATAGGCACCGCGGCCGCCATTGCGGAAGCAGGTGCACTCTCGAATACTGTTGGGACGGTTCTCGACCCCATCTTCTCGCTGCGGCAGCGCGTGAGGATCGCGCCCGGAAAGGTCGCGCGTATCGCCTACTGGACCGTCGTAGCATCATCGCGCGCCGAGCTCCTGGACATGATCGACAAGCACCACGACCGCAGCGCGTTCGAACGCGCCAGGACATTGGCGTGGACGCAGGGGCAGGTCCAGCTCCGCCATCTCGATGTCGATGCCGGAGAGGCGGCGGATTTTCAGCGCCTGGCCGCCCCCATCCTCTACGCCGACCCGCGCTACCGGGCGCCATCCGAAAAGATTGTCCGCGGCGCCGGCCCGCAATCGGGCCTCTGGCATCTCGCCATCTCCGGCGACCTGCCGATCGTCTTGCTGAGCATAGACGATCCCCAAGACATGGCCCAGGTTCGCCAGTTGCTGCGCGCCCATGAATATTGGCGGATGAAAAGCCTTGCGGTCGACCTGGTGATTATCAATGAGCGGGCATCCTCCTATACGCAGGACCTGCAGATTGCGATCGAGACCGCCGTGCGCAGCAGCCAGTCACGGCCGCGCTTCGGGTTGGAGCTGGCGCAAGGCTCCGTCTTTACCCTTCGTGCTGATCTGATGAGCGCCGAGGCGCGTGACCGGCTCCGTTCTATTGCCCGTGTCACATGCTCGGCACGCCTTGGATCGATAGCCGAACAACTTGATCGTTTGCCGATCCTATCCGTCAATGACACCTCAGTCACTCTCCTGCAAAAACCCGTGCGGCAGAACTCCGAGCCGTCTGCGCCGCACACGCCGATGCTCGAATTCTTTAATGGCCTTGGCGGTTTCGACAAGGATGGACGGGAATATGTGACGATCCTCAGCGGTGGCGCCGTCACGCCCGCGCCATGGATCAACGTGATCGCCAACCCCGATTTCGGCTTTCAGGTCTCGGCGGAAGGAAGCGGCTACACCTGGGCGGAAAACAGCCGCGAGAACCAGCTTACGCCATGGTCGAACGATCCTGTCGTCGACCCGAGCGGCGAGATGATCTACATCCGCGACGAAGAGACCCTCGACCTGTGGAGCCCGACCGCGCAGCCGATCCGCGGCAGCGGCACCTATGTCTCGCGCCATGGTTTCGGCTACAGCCGCTTCGAGCACGAGGCGAACGGCATCGCGCTCAATCTCCTGCAATACGTGCCTCTTTTTGATCCCATCAAGATATCGCGACTGACCCTTCGCAACCTTTCCGGCCGCCGCCGCCACCTGTCTGTCACGAGCTATGCGGAGCTGGTGCTCGGCACTTCGCGCAGCGCCACGGCGCCCTTCCTAGTGACGCAGATCGATGAGGGTACCGGCGCGATGCTGGCGCGCAACCCCTGGAGCATCAATTCCTCCGGCCGCATCGCCTTTGCCGATCTTGGCGGGCGGCAGACCGCGTGGACGGCCGACCGGGCCGAGTTCCTTGGCCGCTATGGCTCCCCATCAATGCCTCGCGCGCTCACCGGTCGAATGCCGCTCTCCGGGACTACCGGCGCCGGTCTCGATCCTTGCGCGGCCCTGCAGCAGACCATCGAGATCGGCGCAGGTGAGACGGTCGAGATCGTCTCGTTCCTCGGGCAGTGCGGCTCGCAGGATGAGGTCCAGGCGCTGCTTGCGCGTTATCGCGCCGCCGACCTCGATGCGGTTCTGCGAGAGGTCACGGACCACTGGACTGGCCTTTTGCAGACGGTCCAAGTCAAGACGCCGGACCGCGCGATGGACATCATGCTCAATGGCTGGCTCCTCTACCAGACGCTCGCCTGCCGCATCTGGGCGCGCTCGGCCTTCTATCAGGCGAGCGGCGCCTACGGTTTCCGCGACCAGCTTCAGGACGGTATGGCCCTGACGCTCGCAGGGCCCGAAGAGACGCGACGCCATCTCCTGCGCGCGGTCGGTCGGCAATTCGTCGAAGGCGATGTCCAGCATTGGTGGCTGCCTCAATCCGGACAAGGCGTCCGCACACGGATTTCCGACGACCGCGTCTGGCTGGCATTTGCGGCGGCGACCTACGTGAATACTTCGGGTGATGCCGCTATCCTGGATGAGATCGTACCGTTCCTCGACGGCCCACCGCTTGGCGCCGGCGAGTACGACGCCTTCTTCCATCCTACGCAGGCGGCCGACTCCGCTTCCATGTTCGAGCACTGCGCCCGCGGCCTCGACCAGTGCCTGGAACTCACCGGCAAGCTCGGCCTGCCGCTCATCGGCACCGGCGACTGGAACGACGGCATGAACCGGGTCGGCGAGGGCGGCAAGGGCGAAAGCGTCTGGCTCGGCTGGCTGCTCGTGCACACCATCGAGCTGTTCGCCCCCCTGGCGGAAAGCCGCAGCCCATCGCGCGCCGAGCGCTGGCGTGCTCACGCAGCCTCCGTCCGTGAGGCGCTCGAGAAGCATGCATGGGACGGTGAATGGTATCGCAGAGCGACCTTCGACGATGGAACCTGGCTCGGTTCGAAGGATAGCGAAGAATGCCGGATCGACTCCGTCGCCCAGTCCTGGGCCGTCCTGTCGGGCGCCGCCGATCCGACCCGGGCGGCAACGGCAATGGCATCGCTGGAGAAGCATCTTATCCGCCGTGACGACGGCATGGCGCTTCTGTTCACGCCACCCTTCGACAAGACGCCGCACGACCCCGGCTACATCAAGGGTTATCCGGCGGGCCTGCGTGAGAATGGAGGCCAGTACAGCCATGCGGCGATGTGGGCGATCCTGGCCTTTGCGAAATCGGGTGCGGGCGACAAGGCGCACGATCTGTTCTCGTTACTCAATCCGATCAACCACGCGCTGACGCCTGCGGATATCGAGCGCTACAAGGTCGAACCCTATGTCGTTGCCGCCGACGTCTATTCCGTCGCGCCGCATGTCGGTCGGGGCGGATGGACTTGGTACACCGGCTCCGCCGCCTGGATGTACCGTTCTGGCATAGAGGGCATTCTGGGCATCCGGCGCGACGGGAACTTCCTCATCGTCGACCCGTGTATCCCGCCGGCTTGGCCGGGATTTGAAGCCACAGTGCGTGTGGGCACGACTCACTACAACATCCGCAAAGACAATTCGATCCGACGCGGTTCAGGTGACTGGTTCGCGGTCATGGACGGGGAACCTCTCCAGTGTACCAGCGCGTGCGTGCGCGTTCCGCTGGACGGACGCAAACATAACTTAACGCTCGGTTCGAGTATGGGTTGACGCACATTACTCGCTGCGTTCCTCGTCGGTTGTGGCGCGCGCGTTGTCAAGTGACAACGGGAGTGCCGTGTGCAACGATTGACGAGGGTCACTTTCGGTAAGGAGTTGCGATGAAATCGAGTGCTATCTGGCTCATCGCGTTGATCGCATTCGGAAGCTGGCCGGTAACCGCGCCAGGAGGCGACCTGACCGATCGCGAAGTGAATATCCATGAAATTATAGCCGCGCTTGGGGTCGACGATTTGAGCGCGAACGAGCTCCGTGAGATCGATTCCTATGTTCGTCTTGAAGTGGTGGACCTGAGCCCCTTCGAGTCGAGCGAGGAATATCAAGCGCTGGAGACTGCCCTCGGCAAAACCGATGACGGTTGGGCGATGGTGCAAACCGCGATCATAAGCAATGACTCAATCGAACAGGAACTCAGACGACGTTCGGTTGACATAGGGCGCGTCGTTGCCGCGACAATGGATGATGAAGGGGTCCTTACGATTTATATCCGCTGACGCCGAGACCTGGGTGCCGACGAATGGCCAAGTCAACTTCTTGGCCCCTTTCGCACTTCGTCGGTCGTACGGGAAATGACCGAGAAGGTGAGGCCATTGATCACAACGATATCCGCTCTCGGGGGAGGAAGTCCGGCGGGTGATCGTGCTGGCTGCGCTCAATGTCCGGTTTCGGGGAAGAGATGCAACGTCTACTTCGAAGCCGGTCGTTCTCGACCGAGAGCGGCGTAGATAGGAGGCTAGGGAACGGCAGCTTGTTCCCAACTGCTTCCTGATAGCGGGTGGGCCGCTGTCGGCCCCGCTCCTGTTAAACGGCAACCACGAACAGTGCATTGACAAGGCAAATTACGATTTCCGTCTAGTCGAGACTCTCTTCGATGATGGCTTTTCGCGGATACGGACGGCTTGCCCTTCTGGATGCTCGATCTCAAAGGCGTCGGTCTTGCGGACAAGATCGCTGAGCTTGCGGAAACCGAAATTGCGCGGATCGAAATCCGACGACAAGTTTGCCAGCTGCGTTCCTACCGCTCCGAGCGGCGCCCAGCCGTCTTCCGTTTCCATCTGATCCAGAACGCGCCGGATGATGGGCGTGGCCGCGCTCGGCGGCTGAAGCGGCTTGGCTTTGCTGCCGCTAGTTTCCACGTTGGTGGGCGCATCGGGGAGCAGGTTTTCGGTATAGGTGAAGGCTGAAGCCTTGCGCCAATGCGGTACGATCAAGCCGATTACGGCCTGCGGTCTGGATTCGGGAGGATTCAGGAAGGGGCGATGAACCTTCTCTTGCGCTCCATTGCTCCTGAAACTGGCGGTGGCACGATCCTCATCGTTCAGATGAAGCGCGAATGCTCGGCACGCGCCTGGTTACAACGCTGTCGGAGATTCCATGCAATCTGTCGCTCCCTGCCCGGCCGACTTCCTGCGCCGTTATGGTTCGCGTCCTGATCGGCATCCTTTATCGGCAAAAGAGATCGGCAACCGACATCGGCAACCATGCTGACTTTCAATCTCGAATGCCTTATATTACAGCCGATTAAGATGTCACCGAGATCGGCAAAAATGCTTGAAACACCTGCCCGTATTGAGCCGCTGTTCTTCGACGACGCGGTACCGACCGTGCTGGCCGATATCGCTATCGAGCTGCAGAAGGCCGCCGATGAACTCGGCCGGGGCCTGCATCCGGAGTCGGCTGCCGAACTGGCCGATCTCGTTCGGGTCATGAATAGCTACTACAGCAATTTGATCGAAGGCCACAACACGCGCCCCCGTGATATCGAGCGTGCTCTAGCCGGAGCCGAAATCGATCCCGAACGCCGTCCCTTGGCTCTGGAAGCCAAGGCCCATGTTGAAGTCCAGCGCATGATCGACGGCCTCGCACTACGCGGTAAGCTGCCCTCGCCCGCCTCCATTGATTTCGTCCAATGGGTTCATCGCGGCTTCTATGAAGAGATGCCCGATGAATTCCGTTTCGTCGACAAGCCAGACGGCACAAAGGCCGAAATCGTGCCCGGCGAATTTCGAACGATATCAGACCACGACGTCACTGTCGGTCGCCACCAGCCGCCATCGTCGGAGCGGATATTGGCCTTCATGGAGTATTTTCAGAAGCGCTATGCGATGGCCGAGAAGCAGGCCAGCCTCAGGATCATAGCCATTGCGTCGGCGCACCATCGCCTGAACTTCATCCATCCATTCCCCGACGGTAACGGCAGGGTAAGTCGCCTGATGTCTCATGCGATGGCGCTGAAGGCCGGTATCGGCGGCAATGGTCTTTGGTCGATATCGCGTGGCCTTGCCCGTGGCCTGAAGGACCGAGGCGAGTACAAACGGATGATGGATCACGCTGATAGCCCCAGACAGGGCGACCGGGACGGTCGAGGAAATCTGTCGGAAAGCGCCCTCAAGGATTTCTGCGAGTGGTTCCTGGCGGTCGCCCTCGACCAGGTGCGGTTCTCGACGACGATGTTCGACCTCGGGCGGCTCGAGCCACGGTACCGTGCGCTCGTGGAAGATGTCGTTGATGACAAGCGGGCACCTGATCTGGTGTCGGCCGTGCTGCGGTATGGCAGCCTTCCCAGGGGAGAGGCCAATTTTGTGCTCAAGACTTCCGAGCGCACTGCCCGGAACACGCTGTCGGATCTCGTCGACCGCGGCTTACTGAAATCCGATACCCCGAAGGCACCGGTCCGGATAGCGTTTCCCTTAGATTACCGGGAGCGGCTGTTTCCCAACTTGTTCACCGATGCCGAAGTGACGGTGCCGGAAGCGCCAGCGCTGTCATTCAAATAGATTCAGACAGTTGGTGAAAGGCTTGATCTGGGGTTTGGGTAGTGATGTGCAGCTTTCACTCTGTCTGAGTGTATTCGGCGAGCGGGGAGATGGCTATCGAGATCCAGCCCTCGGATATCGGCTTCGATGGCATCGAGCTCGCGGATAAGCCGCACACCTTCCTCGGCGATCGGCGCAGGACCTATGCGGGTGATCGCGGCCAGCTTCCGTCGAGCAAGGGCCCGGCAGTGGGCCAAGCGGCAGATGCGGCAAATTCAACTGTGGCCCCATATAGGTTACGCTAACCGGCAGCATGCGTCTTGCCAATGACACGACGCGAAGCCTGGCCACTACAGCGGCGGAATCCGCCGCCAGAGGTCTGGAAACGCCCCCGTCAAGCGCTTTGAAGGCTCGTGCCAGTATTGCAGGATGAAGCCACTTGAAGTGTTTGCAGGAACCGAACCAATCCACAGAAATATTTTGTTGGTATTTCTATTGGTTCGGATTTCAACGATCACCATCCAACCACTTGGAAAATAGGCAAAATTTTCTATTCTTAGATTCCGCCCCTGGCACCATCCCCTCTTCTCCCGACATTCCCTTTCGCCGAAGCCTCTACGCACAAGTCCTAGCAAGTGTCTGAATTTGCTTTCCTTTTTGGAGCGTTTGGCACGCTTGAGCGTGTTTCGGCAGGCTTGGGGAGACCGCCCCGTAGTCCCGACGCGGTGCCTCGCATCACAATCCTGTCGCGCCAACCCGGTTCTGAAACTGTTCACGTGGGACGAGATCTCGTGATGAGACCAAGTTCAAGACCCTGTCCGCCATCGCCAGTGTCGATTCGCGATGAGCGATCACGACACGCGTCATCCGCAGCTTGCTGACAGCTAGATTGATTGCCTCTTCGTTGGCGTTATCGAGGTGGCTGGTCGCCTCGTCCATCAGAAGTATGGCCGGTTTTCTGTAGATTGCGCGTGCCAAAACAATCCGCTGTTTCTGGCCCCCGGATAGGGCGCTGCCCATGTCGCCGACGAGCGTTTCATAGCCCATCGGCATGCTCACGATCTCATGGTGAACTGCCGCCATGCGCGCACAGGCGAGAAGCCAGTCAGGGTCTGGCGCCATGTCGAACGATGCAATGTTTTCTGCGATCGAGCCGGCAAAAAGCCGGTCGTCCTGCAGCACGCAGCCCACGCGACCGCGATAGGCGGAAAGACCGAGGGATGTCATGGGAATTCCGTCTATCAGCACCTGGCCAGAGGTCGGCTGGGCAAGCCCGGCGAGTAATTTGAGCAACGTAGACTTGCCGGATCCGGAAGGTCCCGCAATACCGAGGCATTCACCAGGCGCAACGCGGAAACTGATGTCATTCAGCACTTCCGGCTCATTGTCAGCATAGCGAAACCGGACGTTTACGAACTCGAGCGCGCTGGGTCCTTTCGCCAGAAAGCTCTCACCGGCGGTGGCCAGCGATTTTCGCTCTTCTTCCTCTGGCTCAGCCAAGGCAATATCGGCAATGCGTTCTCCATGGAGCGAGAGCATCACGAATTGCAGAACCGTATCGATGAAACTGTTGATGCGAGCGACAAACTGATCTTTGTAGGCGAGGAACGCTACCAGCATACCAACGGACAGATCGTCTGCCAGAACGGCCCTTCCGCCGAGATAGATGAGCAACACTCGGTCCAGACCAAAGAGCGCACTGCCGGCGGCCGAGAACAATGCGTCGAACTTTCCGACCCGCAGTTCCGCATTCACCCGATCGATAAGATGGTTGATCCAGACGCCCCGGCGTCTTTCCTCAAGATTGAGAACCTTCAGACTGCTTATGCCGCGAACCGATTCCATGAAGTGAGAGTGTTCGTTGGCGGCATAAACAATGGCCTCCTCGGAAATCGTCCGGTAGGGAGGATAGCACAGGAGCCTGATGGCCGCGTAAATCGCGACACTCGCCAAGGCGATCACGACCAGCCAGCCTCCGTAGAGCCACATCATAAGCACGAGGGTGACCGACATGACTCCGTCGAGCAGTGCCTGGATTGCACTCGTCGTAAGCGTGCGTTGAACCGCATCGATCGAGCCGAAGCGGGATACGACGTCGCCGACATGCCGCTTGTCAAAGAAGCCAAGCGGCAGACGCATCAGCCGGTCGAACAGCGATGCTTTCCACTGAAGAACCAGGCTCGAACCAATAAGCATCGTGGTCCAGGACCGCGCGAGTGCTCCTGCGACCTGAAGGAGAAGGAGTACAATCAGCCCAAGTGCGATAATCGTCAGAAGATCGTAATCTGCCGCCACGATCACCTCGTCCAGTACGACCTGGAAACCAATCGGCATCGCCAGTGTTGCCAGTTCGATGAGCAGCGAGATAGCAAGTATCTGGAGCGCCGCCACACCAATACCCCTGGTGCGGCGCACGAGATCGCTGATCCTGATGCTGGTCTTCTCGTTCCTGGGTTGAAACCCCTCGGTCGGCCAAGCCTCCAGTGCCACACCAGTGAACTGCCTTGACAGTTCGGCAAGTGAAAGCGTGCGGCGTCCAATCGCGGGGTCGTGCAACACAGCGCTCGTCGCCCCTGCTTTGACGAGCACAACAAAGTGGTTGTGCCCCCAGTGCAGTATGCATGGCAGTTTCAGTTTGGGCAGGTCCTCAAGTTCTAACCGCAATGCGCGAGTTGCCAGCCGGAGGCTGCTGCCAAGCTGAACCAGATCCCTCAGGGTTGTACCCTTGATCGAGGCCGTGAAGCGTCGTCGAATGGCTGGCAGGTCCATTGCATGACCGTAATGGCCGGCAACCATCGCCAGGCAGGCTAGTCCACATTCGGCCGCTTCGGTCTGCAGTATGATGGGGGTTCTGGAAAAGAGCCGGCCCGAGATTCGGGATGCAAGTTCCATCGTGGCCATGCGTCTACTCCTCTCCCTCCGTCACGAAGGAACCACCCAAGCTGTAGATGGGTTCAAGTATCCACTGATACAGAGGGCGCGTTTCCACGAGCAGGTGCGCTTCCAATTGCATGCCGGCCTGTAAAGGCTCTGGACGCCCATAGGCCATCACCCGCGCACTGTCCGGCTGAACGGTTATGCGATAAAGCGTAGGGGCGGTCTGCGGATTGAATTTGCCCAGATTGAACTGGGCCACCTCTTCCGGGCTCAGATTGGCGCGCGAGATCAGCGATACCCTGCCTGGATGCTGGCCGAACTTCTGATAGGGAAACGCCTCATATCGCAGAAGCACTTCCGTGCCCTCGCGTATGAAACCGATCGCACTGCTTGGCGCCAGCAATTGTGCAACGAGTGGTCTGTCCTCCGGGACGATGGTCAGCAACGGCGTTCCTGCACCGACCGTCTGTCCCTCCAGGGTTATAATCCCCGTCACCTTGCCGTCGCGAGGCGCGGTAATCAGCAGTTCGCGCTTGGCTTCACCCTCCGAAAGGTTCTGTTCGGCTGAAAGGATTTGCCGTCTGATTTCCGCCTTTCTGGCCTCCGCTGTCAGATCGAAACCATAGAGCTGGTTCTCAACCTGATTGAAACGCGACGAAAGTTGGACGAGCTCCCGACGCAGGCCAGCCAATTGCGCACGTTCGGAATTTAGCGACTGCAAGCGCACCTCATACTCGCGCGATACTGAAATACCTTTGGAGATCAATTGTTGCTGCCGCTCGGCGAACTCGGCCATTTGACTGGTAAATTCTTCTCCCAGCCGGATTTGCTCCTCAAGTTGAACAATCTCGCGCTCGAGGTCACGCTTTTGCGTGACGAGGCTCTGCTTTTCGATTGCGTCAAGCGCCTTCTGCCTGGAGAGGGCCGCACGCAGCTCTGCAAGCCCATCACGGAGAACCGTGGTGATGGCGTCCTGGGTGTTGCCGAGCGTGGTTGTGCTGTCGATACTGACACGATAGAGAACGTCGCCCTGGTGAACCTGGGCGCCTTCGCGCACCTTCAGTTCGGCGACCCAGCCCGCCTGCGGCGCGACCATGCGCGTCAGGCCGTCTACCGGAAGGATCACGCCGGAAACCCGGATCCGGCGTGTGTATTCACCAAAGACGAGAAAGAGCAATACGGCGACCACAAGGGCCACCGAGCACCATGCGAAAGTGGCTGACGAGATCGTGTTGAGAACAGCAGGCCGGCCCAGCCAGGATTGCCGACGCGCCTCGAGCGATTCAGCTCTAAAAAGGGGAGAGTTTTGGGGCATGCGCACGCCGATCAGTAAAGCGGCGTCACGGTCGGGACGCCAGCTTCTAAACAACAGTCACTGATCCGGCTAGCCGACTGCGCCAGGAATGCCTGAATGCATTATGATTCCTGTCAATGGATGACGAACGCGCCCGGATCAATAACTGGAGAACCGAAAGGTCATTTAAAGCCTGGACCAACTACGGTGTGAGACACAAGCCGGTCACGCGCAAACAATCAAACTGGACGACTCAGGTGTGGCTGATCAGCCATAATGCAGATCCGGTCCATTGATCACCGCGAGTGAGAAACCGCTCAGAAATATTGGCTGGGCGGTCTCTTTTTCTTCGAGTAAAAATTGTCTCGGCTACTTATTCCGTTAGTTGGCAAATTGGAAGTTTTCGTGCAGCTATAGCGCCACCGACAAGCGCGCCAATACCGAAACCAATCAAACCCCAGCCACCGCCTCCTATGGCACCTGCCCTTCCCCCCACAGTTCCGCCTAATGTACCGGCAGCTATGATTCCCTTGGCGCAGTCCGAGCCTTGTGATCCGCCGGAAACGTGATCCAGTTGGTATGTATCAAGTATCTGCATGGGATTTCTCCTGTTATATGCCGCCTCAGCCAACATCCACTGAGGTGCCTTGGTTTGCTTGTACCCTGGATTCGCCTTACTTTGAGTGATCCTCGGTGCAAATCTTGCCTTGCAGAAGGTCCTGCGCATTCGCAGCGACAACACCTCCAGATACGGTTCTCTACTCGTTGTTGTTCAGTGCTCTCATGCAATGTTCTTCACTTTGGTCTCGCTCCTCAGCTTCGGTGGTGGGCCATAGGGGTCACACCCTACCAGAGGCAACAGGTGACCGGTTCTATTTGTATTGTTTCCCACCCGGAATGTACCCGTGCAGTTAACTGGGGAGCTCCAATATTTGGGCAATCTCCAGAAACAGTACCCATTAGACCCGTGTGATCCCACTTTCTATCTCTCTTACCGCCAGCTGATCGAGAGATTCTCAATTCATCGTCAGAAAATAACGCGATCAGCACCGTTTCTAAGACTAACCACTTCCAAGGAAGCAGTCATTAGTATAGATGTACTACACCATGGCTGACGTGCTCCCCGTTTTGTCCGCATTCGGGCCCGCTGTCGACAGACAGGATGGACCGCTCCCCAACGCGCCCTCATCCGGCGCTAGAGTTTTCCCGCCTTGATCAGCAACACGGGCTGGCTGCGTGTGCCGATTTCATGAGCGCGGCCGGGACCTTGTTCCCGATCGCACCGTGAGGCCGTTGTTCATTATAGTCTCTGCGCCGAGCCTCCAACTTTTCCGCCGCGTCCGCAAGGCTCAAGAACCAGTGGACGTTCAAACATTCCGCCCGCAGCCGTGCATTGAATGCTTCGATGAATGCGTTATCGGTGGGCTTCCCCGGCCGCGAGAAGTCGAGCGTGACGCCGCGCTGGTAAGCCCACAGGTCCAGGTCGTGGGAGATGAACTCGGAGCCCTGATCGACGCGGATCGTCTTCGGATAGCCAGTTCGGGCGCACACCCGCTCCAGCGTGGCAACCACATCCTCACCGCGGTAGCTGAACCTTGCATCCAGCGCCGGCGCGTAGCGCGAGAAGGTGTCGACCACCGTCAGCACCCGTATCTTGCGGCCGGTCGCGAGCTGGTCGTGCACGAAGTCCATGGCCCAGACATCGTTCGGGCCGACAGCCTCAGCGCGATCCTCGCGCAGCTTGGCTTTGACCCGTCGTTTGGGCGTCTTGTTGCGCAACTGCATGCCCATCTCCTTGTAAATGCGATAGGTCTTCTTCTGATTGAGTTGCCAGCCCTCCCGTCGCAGCAGGACGTGCACGCGCCGGTAGCCGAAGCGCACACGGGTCTGGCAAATCTCGCGGAGTGTCGAGACATCCATCATCGACTCCGCCAGAAGCTTCTTCAGCTTCGCGTTCTCTTCCTCGAGAGCCTTCAGCCGCTTGGCTTCCGAAACCTCCATGCCGCCATACTTGGAACGCCACTTGTAGAAAGTCGTGTCGCTGACGCCGTATTTGCGGCTTCAGCATCATCGAGAATGCTCCTGATTAGGTCGGAGACGGGGATCGTGCTGTCGCCGAGGAGATGTCGGCAGAAGCCGGATCCGTTGGGAAGAGCGTCCGAGATCTGCAGGTACGGCAGTCGTTCTCCCGACGACGACACCATGATGTTGGGGGCAAGCGCATCGAACTCCTCCGGCGCGATGTCTAGATCCAGCGCCGCACGCTGCACCAGTATCTCGGTGGCGGATATTGCTGCGGCGCGAACGCTCGTCCGCGAGGGGTCTCTCCTTCCCATTGACAGACCGACATCCATGTCGAGCAGGCGAAGGTTCGGGTTCAGGCGGATAGGGCTGATCTGGAGCGAGTTCGTGATCTTCATCGAGGCCAGCCACGCGCTCACGACATCGTCCTCTGCCTTGT
Organism: Nitratireductor sp. ZSWI3; assembly: GCF_024655565.1. Taxonomy (GTDB): domain Bacteria; phylum Pseudomonadota; class Alphaproteobacteria; order Rhizobiales; family Rhizobiaceae; genus Nitratireductor. Next base: position 16,825 of record NZ_JANKOF010000065.1, read on the forward strand.
AGCGGCCACTCCGGTCTTCAGCAAGAACCTGCGAACTGATCGCCCGCCGGCAAGCTTCACCAGCGGTTTGGTCCTTGTCCACCATCCGATCCTCTGGGCGTCTTGGTCGGTAGCTTCCTGGACTTGGAATCCGGTGAAGTCCTCTTCATCCCTGAAACCGGGATTGACCAGGAAGATCTCGGACTGATCTGCGAAATTCACACGCAGGTTCGCGTCGGTCTTCTGCTTGTCGACCTTGCCAAGGCTTGCCAGCGTAATCCGCTGCCCGACTTTCGACGCAAGGTTTTCGTCCGTCGGTTTGAACTCCGTCCTATATCCCGAGGGCGTTATGCATCGAATTCCCGGATCCGAGCTGTCTGCGCCGCAGGCCGGGCACGTGGCAGCCTCTTCCCCTCCCCGGCTCCATGCCCCGCATCCGCCGCAGAACCTCAGACGGAAGTCGTCCTTGTGCCATGGACTGTATGGCCGCATCGGAACGACGAAGTCCGTCATGAATTCGTCGGGATCCGGAAGAACGCCTGTGAAGCCGGTGCAACGATGCCGGAGCTTCTCCCGCGTCCGGACACTGCCGGGCGCGAAATCGAAGATCGCCATGTCCTGATCGCGGTCGATGGTGTCCCATTCCGCCTCGAAGCTTCGCTTCGCCTTCTTCAGCTCCATGTAGAGGTTTCGCGTGCGCGTGGGCATGCCGTAAAGCGGAACCAGCCCGCGCTCCGCCAAGGCGGCGGCGATGCCGACGGACTGGAGACCGAATTCGTCCTCCAGTCCGTCGATGGCTGCGAGGACCTTATCAGCGCTGACCAGCGCCTGTTCGGCGACGACCTCTTTCAGATCGCGGGCTTCGCGGCGCAGATGCTTGACTTCGTCGCTGGTGGCCGCACGCGCGGTGTCGCCGGCTAACCGCTTCTTGCCGGCTTCGAGGAACTCTTTCGAGCAATTGTAATAGAGGCTCTCCGCTATGCCTTCACGCCGGCACAGTGCGGCAATCGACTCCTCACCGCGCAAGCCTTCCAGCACGATGCGGATCTTCTCTTCCGCCGAATACTGTTTGCGGGTGGCACGGCGGATGTCCTTGATGACCTTCTCCGCCGGCTCCTTCTGCGTCCCGGATTTCCGTCTCATCTTCGCTCCTTGAAGGGCTACGATGAACCAGAAATCCTCCTCTATCTGTTAAGCCGAAATTGTCTCATTGGCGCTGAACCCGGACAGAGCGATGAAGGCCGAGATGACGGCGCAGCTCGTCACAGACGCCCTCATCATGGCGATCTGGAGGAGAGGCAGGCCCGACAGCCTCATGCATCATTCGGACCAGGGGAGCCAGTATACGAGTGAGCAGTTCCAGCGCCTGATGGCCGACCACGGCATCACCTGCTCGATGAGCCGGTCGGGCAATGTCTGGACGATGCAGCGATGGAGAGCTTCTTCTCCTCGCTGAAGACCGAGCGAACGGCCCGCAAGGTCTACAGGACGAGGGATGACGCCAGGGCGGACGTGTTCGATTACATCGAGCGCTTCTACAATCCGCGGCGCCGGCACTCGACACTGGGCTACCTGAGCCCCGTGGAGTTCGAGGACCGAGCTATGTTAGCTTAACCTCGGGTCCACGAAACCGGCAGCAGGCCACAAGATACCAGCGTACGCAAAGCACAATCACCGAGTGGTCCAAATGACGGCCCTTGAACATGACGAACGCCCCCGAAACCATGGAGCCTTCATGCCCTCCTCGCCAGTACCGAATGGTTTGCGACAGAGCCGCTAGAACTGCTTGCCGACTTTCAGCCCGAATGTGTGATCCTGGCGCGCATTTCCGAAGGCGGTACGATAGTCGAAACCGAGCGTCCATGCCTGCGGAAGCTCTGCATCGAGTGATAGGCCCAGCGTCACATAACTCCTGTTGGAGGCTTCAACGTCGAGCCAGTAGGGCAGGTGATCCAGGTCGACATAGCCCAGATTCGCTCGGCTCGACCCGGCGAAATCATGCGTGTATTCGATACGCGCTCCGGGTATCAGCGTGCCCCAGCGCCTTGTGAACGCATATTCCGCACGAAGACCGATCACGCCGGAAACCGTGTCGATGGTCTGGTCTCCGTAGCGTAGGCCGAAAGCGCCTCCGCCGTCCTCAGCGAAGCCGTCGAGCCAGGTCCGGGACATCTCGATGCGGCCATAGGGTGAAAGGAGCCATGTTTCGTCGCGGAACTCGTAAGCTGTGCTCAGCGATCCGAAGACCTGTTGTCCCGACCGGCTGCCCGCGGCGAAATCACCGGTCGCGGTGATATAGCGACGGCTGTCGAAATCGAGCCAGCTCGCACCGATGAGCCCGTCGATGAAGAAATTATCGACCGGCTTGTAGCTTCCATAGAGCGCGGCGCTGTAGGCGCGCCCCGTATTTTCGGTTCCGTTTGCGCCCACATCCGTGCGGTCGCGCCCGAACCCGACACCGAACCCGCCGATGAACTTGTCGGAAAAGCGATAGTCGACGCCGGCGCTTACCCCGACGAGCGTGCTGTCGAGATCGATGCCGCCCTTGTCGCTCTCGCTGAAATCGACAAAGCCGCCGGTCCAGATTGCGTAGGGTCCGAGGTCCATGCCGCGGCCATCCGAGGCACCCAGCCCATTCGCCTTGCCTGCGGCAAGCCCTCCGCTCCCGGCCTCGCCGGAAGATTGCGGAGCATAGCCGAGGAGACCAGGCGCATCGGCTCCCGCTTCGTTCAATGCTTGGGCCGTGCGGTCGCCGCGCTTCGCGTTTTCATTATAGCCCAACCGCACATTCATGCTGTTTCTGCGGCGGTCGCCCTCATCGTGCAGCTGCTCCAGCCGCCCGTTGAAATTGCGGGTCTGCACCTGCGCGAAGCGCTTCGCGGTATCGACTTGGGCCCTCAGCAACCCAATCACCTCGGCATCCAGCGACGGGTCGGGCCTTGCGAGAATGGTGAAGGAGATCGTTCCGGGAGCTGAGCTTCCGTATGCGTTCGAGAGCGTGAAGCGGATATCGGTTCCGCCCGAGAAGGTCGGGCTGGCGGCGAAGACGAGCAGGAAACTCTGCCCGTTCTGTTCGATCTGCGCGGAACCCGCGCTGCTGTCGGATATGTCGACGATGGCCGCACCCGTAAACGGGCCGCCCGTCGCACCTTCGGTGAGTTCGACGGATGCCGTCTGACCCGCATTGATTTCGATGGTGCGTGAGAGGACGGTCGGGGCGGGCAATGCCCGGGTGACCGTGACCGTATAGGTCTGCGTGGTCGTACCGTCCTGCGCTGTCACGACGACGGGGATCGCCGTCGCCCCGACCGTGAGGGCGAGCGGCTGGCTGGCATTGCCGGACGCAACCGCCATACCGTCGACGGTGATCGTCGCATTGGCGTCATCGGCGGTCGGGGTCAGGGTGAGGCTCGCAACCGAATTGGCGACAGCAACGGCATAACCGAACGTGGCTGCATTGAATGCGGGGTCGAGGGCACCAGCACTCGGCGCAAGGCCGACCAGTGAAGCGTTGGTTGAGACGGCGCGGGTGACGGTAACGGTATAGGTCTGCACGGTCGTGCCGTCCTGCGCCGTGACGACGACAGGGATCGCCGTCGCTCCGACTGCGAGGGCGATCGGCTGGCTGGCACTGCCCGAAGCAACCGCCGTGCCGTTGACGGTGATCGTCGCATTGGTGTCGGCGGTGGTCGGGGTCAGGGTGAGGCTGGCAACCGAATTGACGACAGCAACGGCATAACCGAACGTGGCCGCATCAAAGGCGGGATCGAGGGCGCCGGCGCTCGGCGCAAGGCCGGCCAGCGAAGCGTTGGAGGATCCGCTGCGCACCCAGGGCGTTCCGGACGCGTACGCTGCGGTCATCGGATTGCCGGGCGTATCGGTGATCGATCCGTCCGACAGGACATCGAGCCGCAGCGAGCCGATGCCGGAAATACCGGTGACGCTGACCGTATATGTCACATTGTCCGAGGTGGCGACACCGGTAACGGACCCTGCGGCGGTCCCGGTGGTCGTCAGGACGAAATCCGATGAATCGACGCCGGTCACCGGCTTCGAGAATGTCACCAGAAAATCAACGGCGACCGCATCCGGCGCCGGACTGCCGCTCACCGTGCTCGAAGTTGCCGTTGGCGCTATCGCGTCAACGAGGACACCGGCGGTGCTGCCTACGCCGTTGAGGGCCAGGTCGGCAGGCGTGTTGAAGGCGTTTGCAATTGCGCCGCCGTTCAGACCGATGGCGCCTGCGACCTGAATGCCGTTCAGGTCCAGATCGCCCGGATTGACGACATATTGGAAGACAAGTGCGTTCGATCCGCTGCCGGACACATAGCTGGCATCGACCGTTGCGGCACCGATTACCACGGGAAGGCTCGGTGAACCGCCAGAGGTGTTGACCAGAACGGTTTCGTTGAAATTGACCGTGAAGGAAAGAACCTCCCCCGCGCGATAATACCCGTTGGCGGGAACGCTCACGGAACCAACCATCGGCGGCACGCCGACGCTTATCTGAAATGAATAGGCCTGGCTGCCGCTATATGGACCGCTGCCGGTGCTGCTGTCGGTGGCGGTGACGGTGAAGTTGTATGTTCCGTTTACCGTCGGCGAGCCGGAGAGCACACCAGTGCTGCTCAGGCTCAGGCCCGAAGGCAAGGTGCCGGCGCCAATCGAGTAAGTATAAGGCGCCGTGCCGCCACTGGCGGTTATGGTCTGGGCGTAGGGGACACCCTGGGTGGCGGGCGGCAGCGTGGCGGGGCTCACGGCGATGACGGGCGCCGCGACGGTGAGCGCATAGGCCCTGCCGCCGCTGTATGGCCCGGTTCCACCGCTGCTGTCGGTCGCGGTGATGGTGAAATTGAACGTGCCCTCTGCCATTGGCGTGCCGGACAGAGCGCCTGAGGAGGCCAAAGTCAGGCCCGCGGGCAAGATGCCGGCGGTGACGGCATAGGTGTAGGGACCCGTCCCGCCGCTGGCGGTCAGGGTTTCACTGTAGGGCGTCCCGACTGTCGTTGCAGAAAGGCTGGCAGGAGCCAGGGTGATCGCGGGTATGGGATCGTCGTTGACGATGGTGCCCTGTCCCTGGAGATCGCCGCCGACTGCGCCTGTCAGGTTGGTGATGTTGACGAAAAATGTTTCATCAGGCTCGTTGGCCGTATCGCCGTACGCATCAACATCGAAGACATAGGTGCTCCCCCCTGCCGATATGCTGGCGCCCACGATGCTGTTTGCTTCGTAGTCCTCGCCTGCTGTCGCCGTGCCGTCGGCGGTGGCGATGTCGAACGTTACCCCGCCGGCACCGGCGGGACTGCTGAGCGTCACTGTAAACGGTACCGATAGAGTTCCCGTGTCACCCTCGGGTAAGGTGACGTTGTTGATCGTCAGAGTAGGAAGCACGGGCGGATTGTAGGTGAAGCCACCTGTTTCCGTATCCGTGCCGCCGGGTGTCGTCACCGCCACGTCCACCGCCCCGGCCGTCCCGGCCGGCGTCACCGCCGAAATAGTTGTGCTACTGTCGACGCTGAAACTCGCAGCCGGCGTACCGCCAAAGGTGACGGCCGTTGCGCCGGTGAAGTTCTCGCCGGTGATCGTCACCGGTGTGCCGCCGGAATCCGGACCATTGTTCGGCGAGATGGAAGTGATCGACGGGGCCGGAGGGTCGTCGTTGACGATGGTGCCCACGCCCTGGCCATCGCCCGTGATAGCGTTTGTCACGTTGGTGATGTTGACGAAAAACGTCTCATTGGGTTCGTTGGACGTATCGCCGTATACATCAACAGAGAAGACATAAGTGCTCTCCCCCGGCGCGATGGTGGCGCCCACGATGCTGTTCGCTTGATAGTCCTCGCCTGCTGTCGCTGTGCCGTCGGCGGTTGCGATGTCGAACGTTACACCACCGGGTCCGGCAGGACTGCTGAGCGATATTGTGAACGGTATCGCTTGAGTTCCGGAGTCCTCCTCGGGAATGGTGACATTGTTGATCGTCAGAACCCCAAGGTCGTCGTTCAGGATCGTGCCTGTGGCAGAGGAAGGCGCACCGATGGTATAGCCTGAGCCGCTCTGTATGCTAACGACTACAGTCTCGTCCGCCTCCACGGTGACATCGGCGGACGGGTTTATCACCACGATGCCGCTCGTCGAGCCGGACGGAATGGTCACGGTCAAGGTCGCACCGCTATAGTCGCTGGCATCAGCGCTGCCGGTGTAACCGAGATTGACGATGGTGGAGTTCGCCAGGTTCTGGCTGCGTGTGACCGTATAAACCAAATTGGCTGCGCCGTCCTCACTCACCGAGGCCGGGCTGACGCTGATGGACACCGACGGTGCCGCTGCGACTGTCAGAGTGAAGTTCTCAAGCTCGAAATAGGCACCCGGTCCGGTGCTGGAATCCGTGACCCGCAGCACCAGAGGGTAAGATCCGGGCGCGCTGGAGGTGGTGCCGCTGAGAAGGCCGCTGCTGGACAGGGATATCCCCGCCGGCAAAAGGCCGCTCTCCACGGCGAAGGTATGCGGGGCAACACCGCCGCTGGCGAAGATGGTCTGCGAGAACGAGATGCCCTGAATGGCCGCCGCCGATGTCGGGGAAATGGAAAGCGCCGGGTTCTGCACCGTGCCGGTGTAGCCCTTGTCGACAAACTGCCCGATATTGTCGGTCGCCCTTACGGTAAAAGCGTAACCACCGCGCTGCGTTGGCGTTCCGCTCAGCAGTCCCCCCGAGTTTATGGAGATTCCGAGAGGTAACGATCCCGACTGCAGGCTGTAGGTGTAAGGCGCCGTACCGCCACTTGCCGACAGCGCCTGGCTGAAAGCCGTTCCCGCGGTCATGGCCGGCAGCGTGCCCGGCGAGACCGTGATGGGCGAGGCCGGCGGATCGATGGTTATGTTGACCGTCACGACCCCGAGGTCGTTGTCTTCCAGAAAGAACTGGTCGCTCGTCACCGAATCGCCACTGTGCGCATAGGTCACGAACTGCGTGCCGCCGCTGTTGACGCCGATGGTCACCGTGCCGTGTTGCGCGAACGGCGCGATCGGACCGCTCATACCGCCGTCAAACGGGCCGTCGCATGTGCTGACATCGATGGCCACCGATCCGCCATTGGCGACAGTGGCGCTCAGGGTCGGACAGTAGACAGATGGAGCGGCGAAAGCCATCACTGGCGAGACCAGCACGCCAATCAGAAGCGCAAGACCCGACAGGATGAAACGGTTCACGACGAACATCTGCGTAAACCAAGTTGGAATCCTGCTCCCTTGATGGTGTCCTCGAGAATGACGGGCGCAGGTGGGCAGTTTGGAACTGGTGCCGAATGCCGCTTTCTGGATCACGGCCAAAAGAACGAGCAGGGCTGTACCCACGAACAGGCCTAATCGATACACCAATAGCGTCAAATCTGGCATCGCGAGCCCCCCGTCGCTCGACATCATCCCTACCGGTTGACTACCACCCGGCGACTAACAAGGCTCTGTCCACCGCCGTCGTGGCGGAAACAGGTTCCAGTGTTCCGCAGACAAGAGAAACAATGGCTCTTGCTAAAACACTCGGAACCGGCGCCTTGGCATCTTATGGCCGGGCCCTGGTCTTCTTCAACGTCATGCCTCGCTCCAAATTTCCCGGTTTGGAAGAGGAGCATCCATTCAACTCTTCTTCTATTACAGAGTGTCATGCAACAGATTCCACCACTCAATTCTGACGAAATCTGACGGTCGGTGTTTTCTGTAGGAAGCGCAGCATGTGTGTAACTGCTCAGCCCCACCTGAGTGGTGCTCGTTCCATTGTTGTCGCGGCCGTTGGTGCTCGGCTTTGCTGCGAATTTCCTGAACATGGCGGCGAACATGTTGCTTCTGACGTATTTGTCGCCGGTACTTATCGAGCTGGGTGGAGTTGATCAGAATCTGCGGGGCTTGGTGTTCGGGGTATCCGGACTTGCCGGCATGGCCGGTGCCTGGCTGGGAGGCCGTGTAACCGCCGCTGGGCAGCTTTGCAGGCTTTGGTTATGCGGATGACGACCTCCGTCCTTGCCATAGCCGGGCTGACGATTCTCTGGACCATGTGTCTGGACATCGATGACTGGCGGCGAGCCCACCATCGCATAGAACGACACGAGGCGAGCGATCGCCGACGAGGTTGGAAAGGACGGACAAGAGCTAATGCACAAAGCCGGTTGAAACCGCCGGATCAGGAGAACCCACTGGGGCCGTGCACCTCGTGTGCGAGCCAACAATCGGGATCCGAGCCGCGTGAATGGCATTATGGCCAGCGACACATGGAAAGCCGCACCTACAGGTTGGATACATGACCGCACCAACCAGTAGATGCAAAAGGCTCAAAAAAACTTGCCAACCAAGAGCCGTCCATACATGGCCCCTAACCGGACGCTCGAACTGGCATCTCGCTGCTGCGGTGCGGCCCTTCGAAGCTGCCTTTCGCTGCGTTTGCTCAAACACTGTGTCTGAGAAGGCCGATAGCACCTATTCGCATAGACCTAGATCATGAGAGCGATTTGATCAGAAGCACCCAATGCTCGGTATCTGTATCCCAGTCTTCTTTCAGGCACGGAGCTTGCGCGACCTCTTTGTATCCCTTTCGTTCATACAGACGCCGTGCCCCTATGTTGTCGCCAGTCACGATGACGCTCATTCTGGATAGCCCTTCTGCCCGAGCGATTTCGTCTGCCAGATCCAGCAGGAGTGATCCATAACCCTGACTGCGGTACTCAGGATAGCAGGCCAGAACGTTTACATACCAGCTTTCAAGCGCCAGGTTCTCCAGTTCCTGCAATGGCCGGAACAGGGCCGGTAAATCCTCGCCAATCTCCACCGGTGCTGCCCCAATCTTATAGCCGGTCAGGCTCGCCACCGCGCCGTTTCCGAAGTCCACTACGACAATCTGACCGTCACGCGCCTTTTCAGCCTGCCTTGTGCGGCCGATCTCCCATGGGTCTTGGCCGTCTTCCGCAAGGCTTGTCCAGATGTGGTAAGGCAGCCCCTCTCCGGCATAGTTCACCAGGTCGGCGAGTTGAGATGCATCCGAGTCTCTAGCCAATCGCAGCGGTGGTCCCAACGCAATCATTCATTCCTCCAGAGGTTGGGTCATGGCGTTGGTGTCGGCCGTTAACCTGAACGAGTATAACGGATCAAACGCATTCGATACAGTCAGCTTCGGGTTTGCCAGGTCAATCTCCGCTCGGTGGCAGCCAAGTCGCTCGGATCGCGCTGTGATCGGCGAAGGCGGCCCTTTGCGGTCGTTCGAAGGTGCGTCCTGCCGCTGCGCGGCTTTCCCGAACTACCGTTCATTCGAGTGCCCATCCCTTGCTCAGTGCTACATACCTGAAAGCGGTCGACTGCTGTTCCAGATGTCTCGTGCTATTCTCCAGGTGTCGTCGGTATTCTTTTGGTAGATCGTAATGTATTTCCCAGTGTCCTCGATCATCTGGCCTCCAGCGATGGGATCCATTTTGATCGAATATCCGCCGCGCTCAAATGCCCAATCGTCCAGCACTCTCACCTCGTCCACGTCAAGATTAAACGCTATACGGAAGATGCTGAGCAATCCACGGGACCAGCTCCTGATCATGTTCTTCCCGACGTTAGCCGGCGCATTCGGGGGCATTTGCACACCATCTTCACTAAATTGCGCCACCCACTTATCTGCATCTCCAGCATTTAGTGCCGCCACGTGGTCATCCCGCACCCTGTCGATCGCTTTCAAGTCCGTGGCACTTCCATGTCCTTGAAACATTCTTTCCTCCAGATTGTGGGCCTGATGGTTCCAATATTTTGAAAATAGCATATTTCGGTCTATCCGAAGAGCGGGTTCACCACTGTTGGCGCGGTGCGGCGGATGAAACCTGAAAGTCAGAAGTCGGCCTCAAAACCGCTGGCAAGAACGCGCCTCATTTGGGCAATTCGCGCTGCATTCATGGGGACCTGAAAGCGGGCAGTCGGGAAAATCAACAGTGCGTCAGCACCGGAGTGGACAGCGGACTCGCCAAACACATCGAGCAGATTGCGCTAGGACGGATCGACATTTGGGA
>NZ_JANKOF010000066.1 GCF_024655565.1 Nitratireductor sp. ZSWI3
GGCGATGCCGCGGCCTTTTTGTGCCGTTTCGGGCGCGGTCGGGAGCGGCCCTTTTTTCGGCCGCCGCCGCACCCTCCCTTCAGCTCACCAGGCCTTCAGCCCTAGAAGCTTCTCGCCGAGCGGGGTGAGTTTCGCCGTCTCGGCATTGTTCTTCTCCCAGTCGCGCGGGTCGCCGGGGAAGGCGTCGCGTTTCGGGTGGTCGCGTTCGCGCCACAGGCGGATTCGCTCCAGGCGCTCTTCCTCGTTGTCCCACTCGGCCGGATGCATGGAGATGTACTGGGCCATGCGCACCCGGTCGTGCGAATGGTTCGGCCGCACGCCGTGCGCCAGCAGCGAATTGAAGATCAGCAGATCGCCCGCTTCCATGTCGATGTTGGTGATCCTGAACCCCGTCGTGTCGGGATGCATGGGATCGCGGTCCTCGGGCTGCGTCGTCACCCATTCGTCGAAATGCTCGAACAGCTCGGGAATGCACTGGAAGCCGCCGACGTCGCCGTCCTGCTTCTTCAGGCTCAGCACGCCCTGGACGCCGATTGGCAGCGGATCGAGCGAGGTGTCGGCATCCCAGTGGATGAAGCCGTTGGGGTTGCCCTTCACCTTCTTCGGCGGATTGAGATTGGCGCGGTCGATGGTCACCCACAGATCCTCGCGGTCCCAGATGTCGACGAAAGCGTCATAGACGCGCGGCGCCATGCGGTTGTCCCACAGATACTGGTGATTGTAGATCTCCAGCATGCCGGTGTTGTTCAGCTCCTTCATCTTGTGCTCGCGGCGTTGCGGCGCATGCCAGGTGGAGGGATCGCCGGGGTCCTTCTCGTCGAAACGCCAGAGGAGGTCGACGAGCCGCTCGACATTCTCCTGCGGCACGGCCCGGCGGACGATGACGTAGCCCTTGCGGGTCCAGTGCTGCCAGTCCTCTTCGGAGAGAACGCGCAGCGGCAGGGTCTTCTTGATGTCCTTGAGCGGCGTGGTGGTCTGCGTGGTCGAGGGGTGGGTGTCGCGTTTGGCGGCTGCGATTGTCTGCAAGGTTTCCTCCCATGCTTGCTGCGCCGTGGCGCATGTCTGGCATCAGTCTAGCGGCGCGGAGCGGGCGATGTTGTACTGAGATCGCCTATCTTGATACTATTCTGGCGTTTTAAGAGGAAAATATGCCGGATGAGGCCCTATCTCGAGAAACTGCCGACCATTCCGGGCGCCTCGTGGGGCCTGCTCAATCGCAGGCTGGACGATGCCATTCCCTTCCAGTGGCACCATCATCCCGAATACGAATTGACCCTGACGCTCAACTCGCGCGGGCAGCGCTTCATCGGCGACCATGTCGGCTTCTACGGCGACGGCGATCTGGTGCTGGTCGGTCCCAACCTGCCGCACACCTGGGCTTCGCGCGAGAAGATCGAGCGGGATGGGCCGCATGTGGCGCTGGTCATGTGGTTCGACGGCGACTGGGCGGCGCGGTTGAGTGACGGCTTCGTCGAGCTGCAGCCGATCGGTGAGCTGATGAGGCGGGCACGCTGCGGCCTGCATTTCAGCGCTGTGATGGCGCAGCGGCTGCGGCCGCAGATCGAAGCGCTGTTCGCCGCGCCGGTGCCGGAGCGGCTGCTGCTGCTGGTGCGCGTCCTGATGGCGCTGGCCCGCGATGGAGAGGCCGAGCCGCTGGCAAGCGCTTCAGTGCCGCTGGATGTCGGCAGCGAGGACCGCGCGCGCATCGACCGGGTGCTGACGCACATCCACACGCATTACGCCGAACCGATCCGCAACGGCGAGCTGGCGGCGCTCGCCGCGCTCAGCCTTTCAGGCCTGCACCGCCTGTTCGCCCGCCACACGCGGACGACGATCTCGGACTATGTGATGCGGCTGAGGGTGGGCGACGCCTGCGCGCGGCTGTCGGGCACCCGCCAGCCCGTCCGCCACATCGCCGAAGCGGTCGGCTACAACGCGCTCGCCAACTTCAACCGCCAATTCAAGGCATTGCGCGGCATGACACCGAGCGAATATCGGGCGCTGTTCAAGGCCGGCTGAGGCGGGGCGCTTTCAAGAAGCGCTCAATTTTTCAAGAAACAATCAAATTGCCGGGCGGGATCGGCGGCCGGTGGTTGCACCGCATGCTCTTTGCGCCCTTAAAACAGCGCAGAGGGATCCCGAATGCGGTGCTGGCCCAGTTCTCAGAGGCTTTCGGCCACGCGTGGGATATGTGCGAATAGGAATGCTGCGTCGGGTCTCCTCGTTGGCGGGCGTCGATCGCATCACCAGGACCGTTCCGACGACCGCGACACTGGATCGATGGAGGTAGGTAAACCGTGAAGTCTCGTTTCCATGCATTCGTTCTGGCCGCTCCGCTCGTGCTTGCGGCCTGCTCCACCACGGAGAGCCAGTGGGTCAAGGACGACACCCCCAAGTCGGAAGCAGACCAGGCCCTGGCGGACTGCAACTACCAGGCCGAAGCCGCGACCGTGACGATCGGTGCCAACAGCCGGCCGAAAACATGGGGCGATGCGATTGCCGACGGGCTCGCCAGCGGCGTCGAGCGCGGCATGGACGAAGCCGAGCTCATCGAATCATGCATGAAGGCAAAGGGCTTCACGCGGTAGGCTCCGCGGCCCCGACTGCAACGACAACGCAGCAAGCAAAGGACCGATGACGTTTTCACGCCGAGGATTCCCGCCTGAGAACAGGGGCACCATACGCAGCCGAGGCCTGCGGTGCCTCGGCCTCCTGATCCTGTTTCTTGCCGCAGCGACGCTGGCGGACACCCAGGAGGTGGCGGCTCAGCCCGAGCCTTCCGGGACCGCAAGGAGCGTCAATGTCGGCGTCTATGTCAGCCGGCCGTTCGTCACCGAACAGGCCGGGGGATATGACGGCATGGCAATCGATCTCTGGGAAAAGATCGCCGGGAATCTTGGCCTTGCCACCCATTATGTCGCCTATCCGACGATCCGGGCGCTGGTCGATGCGACGCGCAGCGGCGAGATCGACGCGGCCGTGACCAATCTGACGATCACCCACGACCGGGCCGAGGCCATATCCTTCACCCAGCCCTGGTACGATGCGGGACTGCGCATCATGGTGCTGGATCAGGCGCCGGCCGGCTTCTGGAGCGTCGTCACGGGGCTCAGCAATGCCGGCCATCTGCGCGCCTATGCCTGGCTCGCCTTCGTGATCGTGCTTTCGACGATCGTCCTGACATTCTTCGACCGCAGGTTCGACAAGGATTTTCCGCGCCGATGGCGCGAGGGGATCGCGGAGAGCTTCTACCATGTCATGTCGGTGGCGACGTCCGGCAAGACGGCGAGAAAGAACCTGTTCGGCTGGAAGGGCCGCGTCTGGTCGGCGCTATGGATGGTGTGCGGAGTCGCGGTGGTGGCCTACATCACCTCCTCGGTCACGAGCGTCATGACGGCGGTGTCGATCGAGCAGGGGATCAATTCGCTCGCCGACCTGCCGGGCAGGACCCCTGGCGTGTTCACCGGCAGCACAGCGGAGGACTATCTGAACGAGATCGGCATCGGCGCCCGGTCCTACTCGGACATCGATGAAGCGGTCGCCGCGCTGCAGGCAGGCCGCATCGATGCGATCGTCGCCGACGCGCCGATACTCGAATATCACGCCCACACGCATCCCGAGCAGAAGACCGCCGTCGTCGGCAGCCTCTTCCATCCCGACAAATACGGCTTCGCCTTCCCCCACGATAGCGACCTGACCCGGCAGGTGACGCTGCAGATACTCGATCTCCAGGAGGACGGGGCGATCGAAGACCTTCGCCTCAAATATTTCGGAAGCTCCCAGTGATCGCCGCCGCTGCGCCGAAGGAACCTGTGGACGTGGGATGCTTTATCGCCTCCATTGCCGGAGCCGTGCGGCCAGCATAGGCTGCGGATGGTGGGAAACAGAGGGGCACATCCGGGACGATCATGACACGCATCAGCTCGCCGAGCGCCGTCAGGCGATCTCTTCTCGACCGTATCGTTCCGCGCGAAGCCCTGCGCGCGCTCGAGCCGGGCCAGACGCCGCGGGTGTCGAATGTCGAGCTCTTCTTCGACCTCGTCTACGTGTTCACCATCATCCAGCTGTCGCATTTTCTGTTGGCTCATCAGAGCCTCGTCGGCGTGCTGGAAGCGGCGACGCTCTTCGCCGCCGTGTGGTGGGCCTGGAACTACACGGCCTGGGCGACGAACTGGCTGAACCCGGACCACAGGAGCGGCCGCCTGCTGATGGTGGTGTTGATGGCCTGCGCGCTGCTCATGGCGGCGGCGTTGCCGGAAGCCTATTCCGACCGTGCCGGATTGTTCGCCGGGGCCTATGTCGCGATGGCGCTGATCCGGGCCGGCTACATGGCGCTCGTCTTCCGGGGGCAGCGGATGAGCCGCAACTATCTGCAGCTCGGTGCCTGGAGCGCCCTTTCGGGGCTCTGCTGGATCGCTGGCGCGCTGCTGCCCGAACAGCGCATCTGGCTGTGGCTTCTCGCCGTCGGGCTCGACTATGCGGCGCCCTATGCCGGTTTCTGGCTGCCGGGGGCGGGATGCACGGCGATGGAAAGCTGGCCGCTCCGCGGCCTTCACCTGCTCGAACGCAACCAGCAGGTCTTCATCATCGCGCTCGGCGAATCCATCCTGCTGCTCGGCGCCATGCTGGTGGACAATCCGCTTCACGCCGACATGCTCTTCACCGCGGCGATCGGCTTCCTGCTGATCGTCTCGCTGTGGTGGCTCTATTTCGTTCACCTGACGGAAACGGGCGAGCACAGGCTTTCGCATGCGGCCGAGCAGACGCGGCTGGCCCGCGCCGGGCTTGCCTATGCGCATGGCGTCATGGTGTGCGGGGCGATCGTCACCGCCGTCGCCATCGAGATGGTCGTCGCCCATCCGCTCCAGGCGATCCATGCGCCGACGGCGCTCGCGGCGGCGGCCGGCCCGTCCATCTTTCTCTTCGGCAGCGCCTTCTTCCTTCATGTCATGACGCGCACAGCGCGCTCGGTCTACCTGGTTGCCGTGGCGTTTCTTGCGGGTTGGTGCACGCTGGTGCTGACGCTCCACTTGTCCGGCCTGCTGCTGGCCGCCGGGGTTCTGGCAATCATGCTCGTTCTGTGCAGCTACGAACACCTGAAGGCGGCGCGGCAATGATGGCCTTGCGATCGAACAAGGGTGTTGTCGCCAATGCGGCGCTTCTGGCCGCCATCCTGGTCCACAATCTGAGCTATCCGCTGTCGACGGCGTCCGGCCCCTGGCCGGCCGTCTTCTACCTGTTTTACGCCTCGATCTTCGTGGCCGGCACCTGGGCGCTGTCGTCGGACCGCGTGCTGCGGCTGTTGGCGACGGCGACGGGCGCGGCGGTGCTCGTCGCGGGCCTGGCGAACTCCTATGCGCCGGGGCCGCAGGTCGCGCTCGCCGTCTTCGCCACCTCGATCGCCTATCACCTCGTGATGGGCGTCGCGCTGGTGCGCTATACCTTCAGCGCCCGGACGGTGATGAGCGACGTGGTGCTCGCCGCGACGTCGCTTTATCTGGTGATCGGATCGGGTTTTGCGGCGATCCTCGCCCTGATCGAATGGCTGGCACCCGGCTCATTCGTCGCCAGTTCGGGGGCGGCGATCACCTGGCAGCAGATGGTGTATTACAGCTATGTCACGCTCACGACGGTCGGATATGGCGACATCACCCCGGTTGGCAGCTACGCGCAGGCCATAGCCTCCTTCGAGGCCGTGCTCGGCGTGCTCTACACCGTTGTGCTGCTGTCGCGGCTGGTCGGTATGTATGCGAGCGCGCCGAAAGACGGCTCCTAAGGCTGCCAAGCTCCTGCTCTGCGGCGATGCGATAGGTTGCCAAGGAAGGTGATGGGAAGTCGATTACTTGAAGATCGGATTTTCAGTTCCGATTGCACCGCAATTTCAAGATAGAAATTACTGAAAACATGGGTTCTTCGGTCTCAGGAGAGTAGGAAGCAGAAATTCGAATTATTTCGTCGGCATGTATATTCCCACGAAGCTGGCTTGACATGGATGTATTATTCGTTCGTTGATATCGCACGCTGACGTGTGCGCATTTTTTCTGTCCGCACGCGCGACGAGTCCCAATTGCGGTTGCGGTGCCGCTGAGGGGCGGGGAGGGGAAAGAGGCAGGCGTTGACGAACGACGGCGGGAGCCCCGCAATCGAACCCGCATCCGACCGCCCCAAGCCCCGGCGAGGTCTGCTCGACTTCGTGCCGGACAGTTGGGGGCCGAAATTCGACTTCGACCATTTCAGCGTGACCCTGACCCGAACAGGACCCAATGCGGTGGCCTTCACCGCTGGCGCGCATTACGTGGTGCAGATGCTCTCGGCCCAGTCGAAACGGGAAGTGGCGCTGTCTTCCGGCCGCTCGCGGCAATTCGCTGCCGAACCGGGCACGCTGGAGGTGATTCCGGCTGCCTCGGACTTCTCGGGCCGCTGGCACACACCGAAGGAGAATTGCCTGTTCGCATTCGACCGCGCATGGCTGGATCGGATGGCGGAACAGGATTTCGATTGCGGGCATTTGGAGATGCGGCCGCCGGGGCCGGGAACGGTCGACAAGGTCGGTCACCAGATCGCCAGACTCATCCGCAACGAGATCGCGACCAAGGCGCGGCCGAGCCGGCTGTATCTGGAGGGCCTCGTCATCGGCTATGCCGCCAATCTTTTGCGCAACCACTCCAGCGCGGGGGATGGCGGCTTATCGGACGAGCAGCTTTTCAAGGGGGGCTTGTCCCCTCGGCACTGGAAAGACATCGACGGCTATCTGCGCGACAATCTTGCCTCCGACATCAGTCTCAAGACCCTGTCCGAGCGCTGCAAGCTCTCCTACAGCCACTTCCTGCGCGCATTCCGGAAATCGGCCGGGATGCCGCCATACCGGTATCTTTTGACGCTGCGCCTGAGCAAGGCCCAGGAACTGATCCTGAACACGGACCTGCCGCTTGGCGAGATCGCCCGATTGACGGGCTTTTGCAATCACAGCCACATGACCGCGACGATGCGGCGGGTGCAATCGGTCACGCCGGGAGAATTGCGCAAGCTTTCAGCCGGCAAGACCCGCTGAGGCCGGTGCCGTCACCCGTCGACGATCAGGTGCGCAAAGCATTTTGCCAGGCTTTCCGGCGCACCGAGATCCTTCGCCCAGTCGACCAGTTCCTTGCGCTCGGAGGGATCGGCATAGCCGCCCCAGACGTCCTTGAACCGTTTTTTCCCGTCGACCGTCTGGAAGAACAGGACCCCGTCGTCGGACACCGGCGTCGATGCGTAGACCGCGCTCCAGGCGCCGCTCTGCATGAAGTTCTCGATCCCGATCTGCGCGGCTTTCGCCTTCATCTCCATGGCCTGCGCGACCAGCCTTTTGTATTCAGCCTGCCGCTGCTGGGTCAGATGCGTGTCGACGCCGCTGCATTTGAATTCGCTGGCGCCGGCGCCGCCGCAGGCGAGCGACGTGGCAAGGGCGGCAAGCGCCATGATGGTGCTGCGGGAGTGTTGTTGGAGGATAATCATGGAATGCGGCCTCCATTGTGCCGTGATCGATCGGGCGGGCGGTGTGGTGTCCGGCACCTTGCGCGACGGGCTGTGGCGATGCCAGAGCCGTGCCGGGCAGCGGGCGGGATTTGTGATCGTCCCCTGATAGGAGGAGCGTTTCCTGATCGGGGGTGCCGGCTCGTGCCCGGGAGGCGAGATGGTGGCGGACTCTTCGCTTCGCCACGAAAAACAGCCACGATCGCTGCTCGCGGCTGCTCACTCGGCTTGCAACGTTGCTTGCTGCCTGGCGCATCGGCCCGAAAACCGGAATCGATTTTCGGAAAGCACGATGTGCAGATTCAGGAACTACAGTGTCCTGCGTCCGAATGGACGCACGGCGCTGTAGCGGTCAGAACTTGTAGCTGGCGCCGAGCCGCACGGCATGGAACGACGGGTCGATCTCCTCGTCATAACCGTTGAGCGGGAACGAGATCCGCTTGGCCCCGAAATCGGTGTAGCGATACTCGGCACGTATGGTGAAATTGCCGGTGACAGCGTATTCGGCGCCGGCGCCGAGGGTCCAGCCGTGGAACGTGGCCGAGTGGCTCTCCGCAACGGCGCCGCCAAAGCCCTCCACGGCATCGGCCGATCCGCGCATGAACGCATAGCCGCCCGTTCCGTACAGCAGCAGCCGATCCATCGCATAGCCGACCCGGCCGCGCACCGAGCCCAGCCACTCAAACTCGAAGCCGTTTATGTGACCGCCCGATCCGCCGTCGTCGCCGTCGATGTTCGAGGCTTCGAAGTCGCCCTCGATGCCGAGCACCCACGGGGTGAACTGCCGATTGTAGCCGACGTGAACGCCGCCAAGCCATCCGTCGCCATCCGCATCGTCCTGCGTGAAAACGAACGGGCCGCCGACCGCCGACCAAGGCTGGTCCACACGGCTCCAGCCGTAACCGGCCTGCAGGCCGATATAGAAGCCGGTCCAGTCATAGGCTGAGGAGATGGGTGCAGCCGCCGGCGCCGGCTCATAAACGGCTGGGTCCGCGGCGAGAGCTGGAGACAGCGTCATCGCCAACAACGCTGCCGTGCAAAGAGCCTTGTTCATAAGAACCCCCATGACAATGACGTCGATTAGAAGAGGCGCCTGAAACGCCGCTCTGTCAATCGCTTCTATTTCAAATGCGCGTGGTCTTCTTCAGACAATCCCCGTCATGTGTCTCGATGGCAACAGATGTGGTGTCTGGAGACTTTGGCCGGATTCGCGAAATACATCCTTATCGTGTGTATTCATCGAGCCGTGCCGGCCTTCACAAGATGACGTGACACGGTTTGTGCGATGAGGATTGCTGTCGCAAGCAGAACTACAGGTTCGCGCCGGGTTTTTCGAACGGGCGGTTTGCCGCTTCTGCCGAAGGCTTGCAGCACTGTTCGGCGGCCACCGCATCGATCAGGCAATCCAGCGCCTGGCGGATCTGCTCGCTGGTGGCGTCACTGCCGCGAAGATAGTCCTGGGCCCGTTCCAAATGGAGGCGCGCAGCGGAAAAATCACTCTTCACCACAATCTCCGATCCTGCCGCCCAAGATCAAGATGCGGATGAAGTGAAAATCAAAGAATAATATCCACAGCCGTTCTTATCTAAAATGCGATATTAAGCCGGGAAACTTTCCGCGAGCCCGCGAAGTCTCCGTCTGGCGATCCAATAGATCGTTGCCGGCAAACCACAGGGGTTCGATGACCGCACCGTTCCATGCATGGGAGAAGGAGCCTTGCCGCCGCCCGCCGGCTCTGCCGTGGAGGACGAAACCGGCCGGCGCATGGGCGGGCGGGCCTTCTGCGCCGACCGAGCGGTGCCCTAAGGTCCGCCGCCGGATAACCTCAGTCGATTCTTGAAAAGCTATCCAGTCACTGATTGTTGCGCAGAATTACAAGTTCTGTACTTGACGGACGGGAAATCGGGAGCCGCAGGAGCGGGCGGGCGTTTCCGTGTTATCATTACCGATGGAGGGTCGAGAAATGCAAACGGTCCGGTATCTCCTGATTGTGGCGGTGGTCGCCTTGCCCCTGCCTTGCGCTGCCGACGACGCGTCGACGCTTTCCGCCTGGTACGATGCGCTGATCGCGGCCGACCGCCAGCGGATCGGTGATCTGTTGACCGACGACGCCAGGATTCATCTCGACGATCTCGGCATCGAGCAGTCGAAGGAGGAATTCCTCGCCGCGCTCGACGAGTGGGAGGAATCGGTGCGCGGCGCCGACATCCGCTACCGTGTCGACGGCGAGCAGGACGGGATGGCGATCGTGGCGGTCTGCTACGAGTTTCCGGGCAACCAGGTTCTGATGAACGAGCAGTTCCGGATCGATGCGGACCGCATACGGGCGAGCGTTCAGTCGAACGTCTCCGACGATTGCGGCGATCTGTGAACGGCCGGGTGCTCCCCGGCGCCGCCCTGGCGGGAAGCGCCCGGTCGCGGCTTCAGTATGGCGATATGCACTCCCTGCGCGGGCCGTAATAGGGCTGGAAGGTGTTGTCGTAGGCGCGATAGGAGCGATAGCGGCTGTAGCACCATTCCTCGTGAGCGCTGTCGGCCGACCGATAGGCGGGGGCGGGCCGGTATGCGGGCGCCGGGCGCGCGACGGTCTCGCCGATGATCACGCCGGCGCCGAAGGCGGCCAGCGGATACCACCAACCGTCATTGTGGCGCCGATAGCCGCGGCGATGCTCCCTGTAGCCGCGATAGCCGTTCCAATAGCCCTGCCGCTCATGCGGGTGCGCGCGATGGGGACCGCGCGGCTTCCAGTATTTTTCCCGTTGTTCGTAACGCTTGCCCCAGCGGCCGTGCCCGCCTTCGTTCTTCCAGGGATCGGCCGCCGCGGGGAAGGAAAGGGCGGTGAGGGCGAAGCAGGCGGCGGTTATCAGGTTGAGCGGTTTCATGCTTTTGGAATCTCCGGTCAAACAGGCTTGAACAGTTCATGTCCGGCAAGGTCCATACGGCGGGCGTCCGGTCGAAAAGAAGGCGGGCCGGGCATTGCCGTTTCAAACAAGGTTGCAGCGGGAAATGAAACGTTCCGGCGCGATCCGGAAAAAAGGTGGCCGGATGTCCGATCGCGGGCGCTGGCAGAAAAAATAAGCCCGCCGCGGGAGGAGGAGCGGCGGGCTTGATCTGATCGGCGGTACGGGAGGAGGTGTACCGCGTCAGCGTCGCCATCAAGATTGGGAGGAGGAGATGGCGACAGGCAATGAATACGATTTGCCCAAAGAATCGGCAATCTCCAATCCTGCATATTTGCTATGCATAAATGGGGTGTCGCCATCAATGGTTACGCATTGAACGCGGTGCAGAGTCGTGTGAGCTGCGCCAGGCAAGGCTATAAGGGCATCTGTCGGGCAGGTGGAAACGCCAGGGGGAACAGGCCTAGAACAGAAAAAGCTCCACGTGAGGCGTGAGACGGCCCTACAGGCGTCTCGTGTTCCAGTCTTGTTCTAGCTTCCTGGTGCTTAAATCTTTGAAAAGATTGGTGGGTGATGTAGGGCTCGAACCTACGACCCGCTGATTAAGAGTCAGCTGCTCTACCATCTGAGCTAATCACCCGACCTTCGGGCGGCGAAGCGTGTTCGCCAACCGAATGACGGGCTCCTTAAACGGTTTCGCGCCGGCATGCAAGTCGATCTGACACGGGATTGTCATTTCCTTGGGACGGCGGCGGGGAGGCTGCCGTCGGGCCGGGCTCCGCCGTCCTTGCGCCAGCGCAAGACGGGCGAAATTCCGCTGTTTTCCTGCACTTTCCTCAGGCGAACAGCACGCCCTCGGCGACACGCACCGCATGGCCTCCGATGCGGGCGGCCTCGATCGTCCCGCCGTCGACGTCGATCTCCAGGCGGATGCTGGAAGGGCGACCCATCTCGATTCCCTGTTCGATGAGGAAGCGGCTCGAGCCGTCGACGGGCGCATCGTGCAGGACGAGGGTGCCGGCGAAGGCGGCGGCCGCTGAGCCCGTCGCCGGATCCTCCACGATGCCGTCATGCGGCGCGAACATGCGGGCATGGAAGGCATGGTCGTGGTTGACGGTTTCGCGGCAATAGACGTAAGGGGCTGCCACAAGGCCGCCGACCGTCGGCGCGACGTCATGCCAGAGCGCCGCGTCGAGATGCGCCCGCCCGGCGGCGTCGAGATCGGCCACCGGCACGCAGACGTAGGGAACACCGGCGCTCCAGGCGGTGACGACGTGATTCTCGAAACCGATCTCGTGATGATCGAGGCCGAGAGCGGCGGCAACGGCCTCCGGCTCGCCGGAGAAGGGAACCGGCTCGGGAAGGCGCGGCAGGTCGAATTCGGCAAAGCCGGCGCTTTTGCCGACGGTCACCGCGCAACGCACCGGACCGACCGCCTCCTCGAGCACGAGGATGGCCGTGCGCCGCTCCTCCAGAGCGCCGTCCCGCTCGGCCAGCGCCACTGCCGTGCCGACCGTCGGATGACCGGCAAAGGGAAGCTCCACCCGCGGCGTGAAGATCCTGATCCGCGCCGAATGATGCGCATTCTCCGGCGGCTGGACGAACACCGTCTCGGACAGATTGAACTCGCCGGCGATTTTCTGCATCGCGTCGTCGCCCAGGCCTTGGCTGTCGAGGACGATCGCAAGTGGATTGCCGGCAAGTCGGGTGGCTGAAAAGACATCATATATATAATAGTTTCTTTTCATCATAATTTCCCTTTTATATATATGTTTTTTCTAAATTTCTATATTCGCCATACTTTTGCCGGGATGGAACTTTTCTTTCTTGTCCTGTTTTTGAGGTTTAATATTTAAAGAATATGCCATGAAATGGATCTCCTGGCGGTCTTCGAGGCAGCCGATGGCTGCGGCGCACCGCCATTATGCCCTGAAAAGCAGCGAACGAAAGTGCGTTCCCCTATGGTCGGCGCGGCGGCTGGTGGCGGCGATCCTCCTGCTGCCGGCGGTTGCCGTCGCGTTTTACTGCTTGACGGGCACCGACGCTGCCCAGCAGCACGAATATCTGACGGCGCCCGCCTCGACCGGCGACCTGGTCGTCCGCATCGCCGCCACGGCGACGATGCGGCCCCTCACGCAGGTCGATCTTTCCAGCGAGCTGAACGGCACCATGCAGAGCGTTCATGTGCGCGAAAACCAGCGCGTCAGACGCGGCGACGTCCTGGGCAGGCTCGACACCGCGACGCGGACGCTCGACGTGGAGATCGCCGAGGCGGCGCTCAAGGCTGCGCAGGCGCGGCTCGGCGATGCCCGGATCTCGCTGGCCGAGGCGGTGGGCAAGGTCGGCCGGGCGCTGGCGCTCAGCAAGAAGAGGGTGATCACGCCGCAAAAGGTGGAGGAGGCGACGGCGGCGCGGGATCGTGCGGCCAACCAGGTCACGGCGGCCGAAGCCGATCTCTCGATCAAGCAGGCGGATCTCAAGCAGAAGCGGCTCGACCTGGCACGCAGCACCCTGCGCGCGCCGATCGACGGCGTCATCCTGGCGCGGCGCACGGACCCGGGGCAGACGGTGATCGCGTCCACCCAGGCGCCGGTTCTCTTCACGCTTGCAGAGAACCTCGAGCGGATGGAACTGATCGCCCGGATCAACGAGGCGGATATCGGCGCGATCGCAAAGGGGCAGAAGGCGACCTTCACGGTCGATGCCTTTCCGGGGCGGGTCTTCCGCGCCGAGGTCAGCGACGTTTCCTATGCCCATAAGAGCGAGAACAACATCGTCACCTACGGCGCCCGGCTGGAGGTGGACAACAGCGAACTGCTTCTGAGGCCCGGCATGACCGCCGCCGTATCCATCGTCACGGGCGAGGCGAAGGGGGCGCTGCTCGTCAGCTCGAGCGCCTTCCGCTACCGGCCGGCCGGGAAGGAGGAGGCGCCGGGCGACGGCGAGGGCGGGGCAAGGCCTGTCGCCGGGGACCGCGTCTATGTCCTGCAGGAAGGCACTCCCCGGCCGGTGGACGTGCGCAGAGGGATCGGCGACTGGCAGAAGACGCAGGTGCTCTCCGGGCTGGAGGAGGGGGCGCCGGTGATCGTCGGCGAAGCCGGCGGGCCGCTTGCGCGATGAACGACCCCACGCCCTTGCCGCTCATCCGCCTCGACGCGGTGTGGAAGAGCTATGGCGAAAGAGATGCGCGCGTCGACGCTTTGGCCGGCGTGAGCTTTTCGATGGAACGCGGGGAATTCGTGGCGATCACCGGGCCTTCGGGATCGGGAAAGTCGACGGCGATGAACATCATCGGCTGCCTCGACACACCGACGGCCGGCAACTATCGGTTCCTCGACCTGGATGCGGGAAGGCTCGACCGCAATCGCCGGGCCGCCCTGCGCAACGCGCATATCGGCTTCGTGTTCCAGGGCTACAACCTCCTGCCGCGCACCACCGCGCTGGAGAATGTCGAACTGCCGCTCATCTACCGCGGCGTTCCGCCGCGAGAACGGCGGGAGCGCTCGGCAGACGCATTGCAGCAGGTCGGGCTGCAGGGCAGAGAGCACCACGCCCCGATGGAGCTTTCGGGCGGGCAGCAGCAGCGCGTGGCGATCGCGCGCGCCCTGGTGTCGGCGCCGACGCTGCTGGTCGCGGACGAGCCGACGGGCAATCTCGACACCAAGCGAAGCCGCGAGATCATGGACCTTCTGATCATGCTGAACCGGGAGCGCGGCATGAGCATCCTGCTCGTCACGCACGAAGCCGAAATCGCCGCTTGCGCAGGGCGCGAAATCCGCTTTCACGACGGTCGCATCGCGGATGACCGCCGGCAGACCGAGGCCCGATGATGCTTGCGCAGTCCTTTCTGCTCGCGTTCCGTTCGGTGGCGCGCAACAAGCTGAGATCGTTCCTGACGTTGCTCGGTATGATCATCGGCGTGGCCGCCGTCAACGCGATGCTGACCATCGGCGGCGGAGCACGCGAGCAGGTGCGCTCGCAGATTTCCGCCCTCGGCAGCGATCTGCTCGTCGTCTGGGCGGGATACAGAAATGACCGTGGCGTTTATACCCCGGAGAAGGTGCCACCCCTGCGTATCGAACACGCACTACACTTGAAGCGCCGTCTCGGCGGTGCGGCCACGGTGGCGGCCCTTGCCTCCAAAGCCGGGCGGGCAGCCTTTGGCCCGAATTCAGTGGAGGTCACGCTGAACGGCGTCACGGAAGACTATATGCGCCTGCGCAACTGGTCCATCGCGGCTGGGCGGGAGTTGACGCCGACAGAAGTGAACAGCGGCGCCGGCGTCTGCATCATCGGCGAGACCGTCCAGAAGACGCTGTTCGGCACGGAAAGCGCGCTTGGGGCCCGCATCCGGCTCGGTGCGCTAGCATGCACGGTCGTCGGGCTTCTGAGAGAGAAAGGATCGTCCTTCCGCGGTCGCGAGGACGATGCTGTGTTCCTGCCGCTCGAGACCTTCCAGACCCGTATCGCCGGGAATCGCAAGGTAGAGTCGATATTGGTCAGTGCAGGCGCGGCGGCGCAGGCTGTCCGGGTCAAGGCCCGGGCGGAGGAGGCGTTGCGGGAGAGCCGCCGGATCGCTCCCGATGGGCGCGACGATTTCGTCGTCGACGACATGGCCGAACTCCTCGCCTTCGCCAGCGAGACGATCGGCATGTTCACGGCCTTCCTGGGGGCCATCGCCGGCATCAGTCTCCTGGTCGGCGGCATCGGCATCATGAATGTCATGCTGGTGTCGGTCGCCGAGCGGACGCGGGAGATCGGCATCCGCATGGCGATCGGCGCGCGCAAGGCCGACATCCTCCTGCAGTTCCTCGTCGAGGCCCTGGTGCTGGCCCTGCTCGGCGGTGTGGTCGGCATCGGCTTCGGCCTTCTCGTCGCCTGGGCGGCGGCACCGCTGATCGACATTCCGTTTGCGCCGCGCCTGGCTTCGATCCTCTTCGTGGCCGGGCTGTCGATGCTGATCGGCATTGCGTTCGGATTTTTTCCCGCCTTGCGCGGCTCGCGGCTGGATCCGATCGAGGCCCTGCGGCACGAATAGAGATTTTGCAGTCAGGTGGAATCACCTGACGTCCGCATAAATGCGGAAAAAAACAGTCCGGGCGTGCGTCAGGCGATGTCGAGCGTCACCGCGACCGGACAGTGGTCGGAGGCTTTCGGGCGATCCCAGCCGGTGCGGGGGTAGCGCTGCACCTCCTGACCCGGCGGAAAGATCGTGCGCCAGGGTTGGCCGGCGCGGATGATCTCGGGGACGGCGCGCGCGTTGCGGCGCGCCAGCGAGGCCGACAGGAGCAGGTAGTCGAGCTGGCACAGATGCCGCTCCTCCGGGCCGCGCGTGTGGTAGAGCGTCCAGCGGTCCATTTCTGGGCGGCGTTCGACGACGTTCTCGCAAAAGCCGCCCTCGGTGAGCACGTCGATGCAGGAAACGGTCTCCTGCGCCGGCGTGAAGCGGTAGCCTTCATGCGCATCGCCTTCGATGACGACGCGCTCGCGATAGTCGTTGAGGTCGCCGCAGATCACCCAGCGCTTGTCGGCCGCCTTTTCCGGGCCGAAGCGCTCTTCGATGATGCGGCGCACCGCGCCGGCCTCGGCGATGCGCACGGGCATCGACGCATCGCGCCCGTTCATGCCGTTGCGCGGCGGGCTCATCGCCTTGAAGTGGACGACATAGAGGGTGAGCGGCCGGCCGCCGACCAAGACGTCGATCTCCAGGCAGTCGCGGCGGAACACGCGCTCATGCGGCTGGATGCCGAGTTCGGCAAGGGCGGGGTTGTGCAGGCCGAGCTCGGCGAATGTGCGATGCGCGTGGCTCGTCATCCGCACGAATTCGATGGGCTGTCCGTGCGCGGTTTCGCGGCGCATCATGACGGCGACGTCGATGCCGCGGGAATCGTTGCCGGCGGCCGAATATTTGTCTTGGTAGCCGCGGCCGATCATCTTGAAGAGATAGCCGTATTCGAAGGCCTTCAGCGCGGCGAGGTTGTCGACCTCCTGGAGGCACAATATGTCGGCGCGTGTGGCTGCGACGGCGAGCGCCGTCAGCTGGCGGGCGTCGTCGGTGAGGGCGATGGCGCGCGCCTGCTCGAGCGCGCGATACTGCGCCTCGTCGGCGATCTCGTAGAGGGCCAGCGCCCGATCCTGGTTGAGTTCGTTGCGGAAACCGGAGAAATCGAACCGATTCATCAGGTTTTCGACGTTGAATGTGGCGAGCCGCAGCGACATGGCGGCACGTTTACCCAGCGCGTCGCCGAATACAAGCCCGATTGCGCAAAGTGCGCAGCTCAATGGGAGAGGCGCGCCCCGGTCGCGCCATGCAACCCGTCGCATTCATTGCGCGTTCATCTGGCGTACAGTTTGTTATGATACAATTACCGCGGATCGGGATGCATGAACGTGAGGGAGACTTGAACGTAAGGGACACAAGGGGGCTTGTGAAACTGGAGACCGTCATGAAACACAAGTTGATCACGTTCGCCTGCTCCGGGCTGCTGGCGCTCGGCTTCGCCCTGGCCGCTGGCCCGGCCAACGCGAATGCCGTCGGCATGGCTCGTGGAGCGCTGTCCGACGCTATCGTGCAGATCGCCCCGGAAGGACCGGTCGTGAACGCCAACCACCGCGACCGCCGGTGGCGGCACCACAGAAGGGATCGCGGGTGGCGGTACCACCGACCGCGCTCCGGCTTCTACCTGGAGTTCGGCAGGCCCGCTCCCTATTACGCGCGGCCGCGCTATGTCCGGCCCTACTATCCGCGGGTCACCCTGTCGCGCGCCCATGTGAACTGGTGCTACAACCGCTACCGGTCCTACCGGGCGGTCGATAACACCTTCCAGCCCTATCACGGGCCGCGTCGTCAGTGCATCTCTCCCTACTACAGGTGATGTGCCGGCATTTTACCGGGATGGCGCGGCTTGACCGCGCCATTTCTTTGTCCGGCACCATCGCCGGGCTGCTTTCAAGAATGAGCAAACATTAAGAAAATCAGACTTTTATAGTGATATCCGCAGATGCGATCACGGTGCTTTTCGGTTTGGAGAGTGCCATGTTTTCGCTCGCGAGATTTTTACTGACCATCCTGTTTCCGTTGCTGTTTCTCGACGTCGCGCAGGCGGCCTGCTTCCCGCGTCATGCGTTCTCCTTCGGCTGGTATGATAGCTGGCCGCGGTCGCGGCCGGTCGATTGCCTGTTCCAGGGGCGGCTGAGGGCGACCCTCGGCGAGCGCCGGCACCGCCTCGACGCCTGGCGCGATCTCGACCGCTACCGGTATCGGCGCGACCCGTTCTGGCAACAACGGTATTACCGGGACAGGCGGGTCGGCATCTATTTCCACGGCGAGGATTATCTGTTCCAGCCGGCCTATCGCCGCAGATCGGCGAGGCCTGAGCGGGTGTGGCCAAGCGCCCCTCCGGCGCGGCGGATCTATCCCGGTCACGATGCGCAGGTGGCGCACCGGGCCTGGTGCCGGCAGCACTACCGATCCTACCGGGCCGACGACAACAGTTTCCAGCCGCGCAAGGGCGCACGCCGGCGCTGCCGCTCGCCCTATGGGCGCTGACCGGGGCAGGGCCGTCGGTGTGCCGGAGCCGGCCGCTCCGCCTCGGATCGCGGCGCTTTTGGATTGCCTCCATCCGGAATCGCAAAGGTGAACGGTTCCAATAATTTAGAGCCGAGTGCGGGTGGAGGGCGGCCGCGCACTGTTCCTCATTCCACATCGGCAGGACGCGTGTTCGGGATGGACGCGGATCGGGATTTGGAGTCAATATAGGAGCATCATCTTACCCAGGACTGATCGGCAAGGCGGGAGTGACGGACAGCCAGGACAATCGAATTGCTGAGCGCCGCCAGGCCATGGCGGCGCTGCTGAGGAAGCGCGGCATTCGTTCGCAGAGCGTCCTCGACGCGATGGAGCGCGTGCCCCGGCACGCGTTCGTGCCGGGGCACCTTGCGGAACTTGCCTATGAGGACGGCGCCCTGCCGATCGGCGAGGGGCAGACGATCTCGCAGCCCTACATCGTCGCCCTGATGACCGAGGCGGCGGGAATCGACAAGAAAAGCCGTGTGCTGGAGATCGGCACGGGTTCCGGCTATTCGACGGCCATTCTCTCGGCTGTCGCCGGTGAGGTCTATTCAGTGGAACGGCACGAGGCGCTGGCCGAGGCGGCGCGGCAGCGGCTCGAGGCGAGCGGCTTTGCCGGCAACGTCTCGATCCGGGTCGGCGACGGAACCTTGGGTTGGCCCGACAAGGCGCCGTTCGACGCCATCATCGTGGCCGCCGCGGGGCCTCGGATTCCGGACGCCCTGCAAGCCCAGCTCGCGGTGGGCGGCAAGCTGGTGATGCCGGTGGGTGCGGCGGCGGGAGCCCAGGCCCTGACCCGGGTGGTGCGGGACGCAGCGGACGATTTCAGGAATGAGGCGCTGGCGCAGGTGTCCTTCGTGCCGCTCATCGGCGCGCAAGGCTGGCAGCGCTGACGGCCTGCTTTATTCGGCCGGCGGAAAAAAGTTGGAACCTTTCCGGGCGCAGTGTGTTTCGGGAACAGGCGCGCTTTCCCCCCACCCCCCCGACCCGAACAATGCGCGCCATTGGCCGGCCGGTTCACCGGTCGGCCTTCTTTTTCGAGCGCCGGCGTCGAACCCGACGCGCGGCGCTCAATCTTCATGTTTTCCGCATTTTTGTGGGCGTCAGGTGATCCCAGCTGACCGCAAGAAGCCGCAGGTGCGGCTTCAGTAGTCCTTCTCGAAGAAGATGCCGAGGCTCGAATCGCCGTCCGAGCCGAGGCTGCCGCGCGCCTTCAGATCGTCGGTGATGTCGAGATTCACCGTGCCGCGCGTCGTTCCCTTGGCGCCGGCCTCGACGCCGAGATAGATGTTGTCCTGGATATAGCGGCCGGCACGCACGGCGGCATTGCCCTGGCTGTCGGTGATGACGTCGAGGTCGTCGAGGCCGGCGGCGTTGCGCAGCGAGCCGAGGAGCGAGGTGTTGGAGCCGCCGGCAAGCTCGGCGGCGGCAGCGGCGAGCTGGGCGATTTGCACGGCCGACAACTCGTCGATGCCGCGGTCGAAGATGAGGCGGGCCAGCACCTCGTCCTCCGGCAGCTCCGGCTGTGAGGAAAAGCTGATGTCGAGATCCGAAACGCGGCCCTGAACGGTGATGAAAACGATGATGTCGTTGCCGCGCGAGCGGGCGACGAAGTTGAGCTGCGGGTCGAGATCGCCGATCAGCGTGACCTCGCCCTCGTCGAAGGTGATGCGCTGGCCGATGATGGAGAGGCGCCCGCGGATCAGCTTGAAGCCGCCGACCGGCTGGATGTTGGTGACCGGGCCGGTGAGGCGCACGGTGCCGCCGAGTTCCGCATCGAGACCACGGCCGCGCACGAAGATCCGCGCCGGGGCGCTGACATTGACGTCAAGACGCATGACGCTGGGCCGCGCCGAAGGCATCGGCGTCCCGTCGTCGGCGCGAGCCCGCTCCAGCGTTTGCCGCACGGCCGGCGGAGGGTTCAGATGCCGCACCTGCACCGCCGCGGAGCCGCCGGCGATGTTTTCCGGCACAACGATCTCCGCGCGGGCGACGGTCAGATCGCCGGACAGCAGCGGATCGCGGGTCAGGGGCCCCACAAGCGACAGCGCGCCGCTGACCGTCGCCGTGACCATTTCGCCGTCGGTGTGGCGGGCCTCGTCGAGCCGGATCCGCAGGTCGGCCGGAAAGCCCGCCGCGGCATCGGTCGAGATGCTGCCGGAGACCGAGACGCGGCCACCGGCGGCGAGCGCTGCCGATCCTTCCGTGATGGCAATGCGGTCGCCGGCGATGCTGGCGGCGAGGCGCAGATCGTTGATGCGCAGATTGGTCAGGGGATCGACCGCGGCGGCGTTGGCCGTGGTGATCGTGCCGTTGATAACCGGCTTGTCGAGACTGCCGCCGACGGTGGCGTTTGCAGAGACCGAACCGGAAAGCTGCGTGCCGCGCGCGGCAAGCGCCCGGTTGGCGATAGACAGGGGCGCCGCGCCGGCGATGGTCAGCGCCAGCTGCTGACCGCGCAGGGGAATCGTGCCGCTCGCCTCGACGCTGAGGCCGGACGGCCCTTCTGCGGTCAGGCGCGTCAGGGTAACGCCGTTGTCGGCATAGCGCCCGTTGGCGGCAAGCTGGAGTGGGCCGAGACCGACACCGGAGAGCGCCGCGGCGCTGAGGCCGATCGCCCTCAGATCGAACGCCGCCTCGGGCGCGGCGAGGCGGCCCGTCACCCGCGCCGTGCCCGTCAGTTGTCCGGCCAGGTCCTGCCCTCTGGCGACGCGGTTGAGCACGGCGAGCGGGAAGGCCTCGAGCGCCACGTCGACAGACAGCGCGCCATCTGCAAGCGGGACGCCGCCGCGCGCGGTTGCCCGCAGGCCCTCGGGACTGGTGATGGTGGTGTCGATGTCGAGCCGGTCGCCATTGGTCGTGCCACTGGCATCGACGCTGAGGGTGCTGAGGCCGGCCTGGCCGAGAAGGGCCGAGGCGATCTGGCGCCCGGTGATGTCGAACGTCACCTTTGGCGCGTCGCGCGAGCCTTCGATGCGGGCGTTGCCGTCGAGCGTTCCGCCCAGGGCAAGGTCGGGCCGGACGGCATTGGCGATCGAAAGGGGAACCTGATCGAGCGCAACCGTCAGGTCGAGCGTCGAGGTGATGCGCCCAGCGGCGCTGACGCGGCCGCCGGCAACGTCCAGATTGAAGGGCTCGAGGGTGAAATTGTCGCCCTGGACGAGAAGGGAGGTGGGCTCGAGAAGCCGGGCCGCGACGGAACCCTGCGCCAGGGAGAGCTGCTCGAGGCCGATCCTGTAGCCGGAATCCTGCGGCGCCAGTGTACCGCGTGTCTCGATCCTCGTGCCCACGGCGAGGAGCGCGGTGCCCGAGAAGCTGGTGGTCTCGCCCGTGTGGTCGGCCTCGGCATCGAAACGGTCGATGTCGAGGTTGCCGGCCTTGATGTTCTGCGCGGCGATGGTGCCGGCGACGACCGGCACGCCGAAGAGATCGTCGACGGTCGCTGCGAGGTCGCCACTGCCGATCAGGGTGTTTTCCACACGCAGATCGCGCAATGTCGCGTTCGCCTCGGCCGATTGCCGGCCGTCCTGCGGCTGCAGGTTGATCTCGGCCTGGAGCGCACCGCTCGCCTGACGCAGGAAGAGGGCGGCCGCGGTCGAGATGTCGGCGGCGTCCACCGCGACCTGACCTTCGATGAGACCGTTCGCTCCCTGGCTAAGGGTGCCGTTGGCGCTCGCGCCGCCGGCGCGGAAGGAAAGGTTGGAGAGTTGGCGCCGTTCCTCGCCGACGAGAACGTCTCCGGCCAGCTCGACGCGTTCGCCGGCCAGGAAGGCATTGCCCGACAGCCGACCGGTGAGGGTGCCTGCGTCGAGCAGGCCGTCGAAGCCGAGAAGGCCTTCGGTGAGGTCGCGGCCGACCAGTTCGCCGCGCGGTGCGCTGGCGTTGAAGGTGAGGTTGATGCGCCCTTCCGTGCCGCGGGCACGGCCGGAAGCGGTGAGTGGGCCGCTGGCGCGCGGGGAGAGGCTCGCCATATCGGCAAGCTCCGCCTCGAAGAGGAAATTGGCGGCACTGCTGGCAAAGGTGCCGTCCGCCGACAGCGTGACCTGATCGTTGGTGAGGCGCAATTCGCGCGCCGTCAGGCCCTCGGGGCTCCGGCCGACCCCGCCGTCGATGCGTGTGATGCCGGCGAGGAGATTGCCGGCGACCTCGTTCTCGATCTCGAGATCCGTCGCGGTTCCATCGAGCACGAGGTCGAAGCCGCCGCCGATCGGCATCACCTTGCCGGTCGCCTTCAGATCGATGGCGCCGCCGAGGTCCTGGCCGGCAAGGGCCGAGAATGGGGTAAGGCTTGCCGCGCTGACATCGATCTCGCCGTCGAACACGAACTGGTCCACCGCGCCTTTCAGCATGATCGCCAGGCCGTTTCCGGAAATGCCGGCATTCTCGATCGCAACGGGGGTTCCGGCGCGCCAGTCGCCGCTGGCGGTGAGGGACAGGGCCTCGCCGAGGGCTTGCGCGATATCCTCCCGCCTGGCGGTGATCTGCGAGAGACCGCCATCGATGGAAAAGCTGATGTGGCGCTCCGCCGGCCGGTCGAGATTCCGGGCGAGGCCGCCCATGGTCAGTTGCGTCCTGCCGGCCGCGAATTCGGCTGTCTGCAGGCCGTCGATGTCGAGCCTGCCGTTCCAGTGCTCGGCGCCGGCCTCGCCGAATGTGACGTTGAAGGCCGCCGTCTGCAACGAGGTCTGGCCGCCGGCCACGGGTAGAAGGACGCGGCTGCCGTCCGGATCGGCTAGGCGGGCGTCTAGCGACAGGGCGGTCAGGAAACCGTCGCTGCCCGTCTCTGCCGCCGCCTCCAGGCGCATTGCCGCGCTGGCGACGCGCAGGTTTTCCAGGAGGACACCGCCGCCGGCCTTGGAGAGGCCGTTCAGCGTGATTGTGGTGCCGGCACCGAAGAAGTCGCGGAACTGCGCGGGCAGGAGCCGCGCCACGGCCCCGGCAAGCCGCGCCGAGAACCCCAGCCCTTCGTCGCGCTGGCGGAACTGCGCGGTGCCGCCGAAGGTCGGAACGCCATCGGCCTCGAGCGACAGTTTCAGATCCAGGGCGGAGAGAGGTCCGCTGCCCGACAGGGTGAGCTTCAGCGGCGGGCGACCCTCGACATTGAGAAGGTTGGCAACGACGCCGTCGGCCGGCTCGTCGAGTGTCAGGTCGAGGTCCAGGACCCGCGTCTCGTTGGAGAAGGCGGCGGCGAGCGCGAACTGGCCTCCCGGGCCGTCGAGCCGCCGGATGTCGAAATTGGTGTCGAGGGTGCCGCCATCGATCCGCAACGCCCCGTCGAGGGCCAGTTCGGCGGCGAGGCCGAAGACATCCTCACCGAATGCGGCCGAGGGGACCTCCAGTTTCTGCAGGTCCACGGCGAGCGGCAGCTCGGGAATCGCGAAGGAGCGTGATTCGGGCGCCGGCAGCCCCTTGGCCGGCAGGGGGCGGCGCAGGAACTCGATCCGCTCGGCGGCGAGCCGCTGCACCTCCAGCCGCTGGCGCAGGATCAGCGTCGAGCGGCTCCAGTCGATGGAGGCGTTGACGATGCGCAGCCACACGCCTTCCCGGTCGGCAATGCTGATCTCGCCGATGGTGGCCTGCGAGGACAAGGCGCCCTGGATGCCGGAAATGCGGATTCTCCGGTTCGGCGTCGAAAGCTGGTTTTCGAGCAGATTGGTGAAGAAGGAGCGTTCCTCCTCCGGCGTCGTGTCGGAAGGGCTGTCCTGTGCCATTGCCGGCAACAGGATGAGGAGAAGGGCGAGGGCTGCGAGAAACCGTCTCAAAACGCTTGTCCTATCCCGACATAGAAGGCGACGCTCGGATCGCCCGACTGGCGGTCGAGCGGAACCGCGACGTCGAGGCGGATGGGGCCGAGAGGGGTAAGATAACGCAGACCCGCGCCGACGCCGACACGCACATTCTCGGAAAAGTCCGGATAGGATTCGGCGCCGACCGCACCGGCGTCGACGAAGCCGACGAGGCCGATGCTGTCGGTGATGCGCGTGCGCAGCTCCGCGGACGCCTCCATCAGCGACCGCCCGCCGGCAACGCCGTTCGGCGTCTCGACGCCGATGTTGCGATAGGCGTAGCCGCGCACGGAGCCGCCGCCACCGGCGAAGAACAGCTTGTCCGGCGGGGTTTCCTCGATCGGCGCGCCGGCCAGCGAGCCGATCTTGGCCCGTCCGGCGACGACATAGCGTCCGTCGCTGCCGAAGTCGTAATAGGCGCGGCCCTCCAGCATCATGCGGGCGGCCAGATTGCCGTATTCCATCTCGTAGAACGGCTCGGCGGTGAGTTCGGCGAAATAACCGGAAGTCGCGTCCGCCGGGTTGTCGCGGCTGTCATAGGTGACGGTCCCGGCAAGGCCGACGGTGGTGAAGTTGCGGGTGCCGAAATCGTCGTCGAAGCGGGCAAAGCCGCCATTGACGAACAGGCTGCCGGAGAATTCCCTGGTGAATTCGTGGCGGAAACCGGCTTCGGCGCTGACGCCGGTCCGGGTGTAGCGCTCCAGAACCTCACGGTCGCCGAAGACGGAGGCCTGAAAGTCGGTGTCCGGCGTGAAGACGCCCGGCTTCAGGAAGGTGACGCCGACACGGTAGGTCAGTTCCGCGGGATCGAAGGTGTTGCCGAGGCCGGACACCTGACCCTCGAAGCGCAGCCGCTCGGCGCGGCCAAACAGATTGCGGTGCATCCAGTAGGCCTGAAGGCCGAGGCCGTCGAGCGTCGAATAGGTGCCGCCGACGCCGAAGCGGCGCGGCAGGCGCTCCTGGACGGTCAGCGACAGCGGCAGGCTGCAATCCGCGCCGATCTCCTCGGCCTCCTCGATGCGGGCGGAGCGGAACACGTCGAGCTTGGAAAGCCGCTCGCGGGCCCGCTCGAGATCGTCCGGGTCGTATTCGCGACCGGCGACGAGGCCGGTTTGACGGGCGACGAAGTCCGGATCCATGCGTTCCGTGCCGCTGACGGTGAGCGGACCGTAGCAGGCACGGCGGCCGGGCTCGACGGTCAGGACGGCATCCACCGTTCTGGTGTCATGGGCGGCGGTGACGCGCCGCTCGATGATCTCCGCCTTGGCGTGTCCCTGCTGGCGCCAGGCCTCGACCGCGAGGCGGCCGGCAGCAAGGATCGTGCCCGAGCGTGCGACCTCGCCGCTGGCAAAGCCCTCCTTCGCGGGGTCGTCGACCCGGTCGCGGCGCCGCTCGGCGGGGGGCGCCGGGTTGACGATGGCTGCCTCGCCGAAGTGGAAGAGGGGACCTGGGTCGATCGCCACCCGCACCGTCGCCGGATTGGCAAGCGTCGCATCGATCTGGATGTCCGACGCCTCGCGTCCGTCGATGGTGATGCTGATCGAACCGCCGTAGCGTGCCTGGCCGTAGAGCGTGTTCAGCAGTCGGCTGTAATCGCCGCGCGCCTTGACGATCAGGCCGGCGGCGCCCGAGGCCGGCTTCTCCCGGTCGGCCCAGAGCGTGGAGGCGCCCTTCAGGGTCTTCGACAGATCGTCGGTGCCTTCCGGCAGAGCGAAGTCGACGACATAGTTCCAGGGTTCGCCGATGGTCTCTTCCTGCTCGGCCTGTCCGTCGCGCTCGAAGAACTTCCTGCCGAACAGCTCGAAGGCGCCGGCGGGAGACTGCGGCACGCAAAAAAGGAGCGCCATGATCAACGCCCCGCTCGCGCGCATGCGCATCGACGATTTGGCGCCGATCCAACTCAATACGGTCTCCTTGCCCACGATCCCGAATTGTCCGTCAGGACCATTTCGGCAACGTTAACGTTAATGTTCAGGACCCCGGAAGCCTCCGGGGTTAAAACACAAAGGTGCAGGGGAGCCAATCCCGCTCGCCACCAGAGGGGGAGAATTGTGGCCTAATGGGGGTGTTATTGGACACAAAGGTGGCAAAGGAACTAGGCCAGAGGTTCCAGGTTGTTGAAACGGCGGGCAATGCCGCTGCGGAGGCGATCTCGGCATTCGCGGACCCTTTCCGGTCCACGTTTTCACCAGGCAGGGAGTGAAACGATGGCAGATCCGTCGACAACACCAGCAGCGCGCGGCGGCAAGGCGCGCCGGCCGGCCCGAAAGAGTTCGGCGCCGGCGCAGCGGGCCGGGGCGGCATCGCGGCCGGTCTATCTCATCGACGGTGCGCGCACCCCTTTCCTGCGCGCGAAGGGCAGGCCGGGGCCGTTCACCCCGGTCGACCTTGCCGTGCAGTGCGGGCGGCCGCTGCTGATGCGCCAGCCCTTTTCCCCCGACACGTTCGACACGGTCATTCTCGGCTGCGTGAACGTCATCGCCGACGAGATGAACCCGGCGCGCGTCGCCGCCCTTCGCCTCGGCATGGGCGAGGCGATGCCGGCCTTCACCGTGCAGATCAATTGCGGCTCGGGAATGCAGTCGATCGACACGGCGTTCCGCACCATCCAGGCGGGGAAGGCCGATCTGATTCTCGCCGGCGGCGCGGAGGCGCTTTCCCATGCGCCGCTGGTGCTGGGGTGCGAAGCGGCCGCCTGGTTCGGCC
>NZ_JANKOF010000067.1 GCF_024655565.1 Nitratireductor sp. ZSWI3
TGGCCATTGATCCCGATCATCTGCATCTAACGAATAAGGCAGGTACGGTGGGAACAGCGTATCTCGATGGCGATCGCAACGTTGACGACAATGTCGGCGCGGACCAGCCGGGAACGGTGCGGTTTGCCCCTTCATTGGACCACACAGACAGCGGCTATACGTCCAACGGTGCGACGATCTACTATTACATCGTCGGAAGCACTCTGATCGCATCCACGTCATCCGTCAGCGCCGCGGATACAAGCAAGTGGGTTTTCGAGGTCGAGATCAACCAGGATGGAAGCCTGGCGGCGGCCAACGACACCTACTCCGTGACGATGTATGGCAAGGTGGATGCCACCAGCACCATTAATTTCAATGATGGAACCTACGAATTTGCCGGCGGCAACACGAATTGGGTGGGCTTCGTTCCCTCCGGGCAGAAAACAGGTGGCACTCCTGGACCGACAGACGATGATTCCCCCGATCTGCTGATCACGCCGATCGGCACCGAAGCGACCAGAATCAATGGCAATGCGAATTCTGTTGGTGCTTTTGGCGGTGACGGGGGGCAGAATATCGGGGCGAACGAAGGGGTGCGGCTTAGCTTCGTCTCCGACCTGCGGGGAAGCCCGGCAGCGACCAACTACAACCCTGCGTCTCCGACCCACGTCTTCGACAACCACTATCTGGTTAATGGCGCTTCAGTGAAATTTGGCGGAATCGGCAATGGCCGCGCCACAGCAATATTCTTTGCCGCGGACGATAATGATTTTGGCGGGGCAGAAGACACCAACGTAAACGACTATACGCGGGAGCCGATCACATCGGTCATCGTCCGCCATTCCGGGGGGACAGCCAGCTCAAGTGACGATGCGGTGACCGTCGATTTCTCACTGGGAAATGTGCAGGTGATTACTGTGGATGGCTCACAGTATCGCGTTACCCGTTCTGTCGTAGACAATTCGGTGAAGATCGAAGGTCTGATCGACGGCACTTCCGTCGCGGCCTATACCGCGAACCAATACACCACTCTCGATGTTCTCTATGGAACCGGCACGAATTCCGGCGGGCACAATTTCTCCGATGCCGATAAGAGTTTCGCTCTGGTGGGCTTCGGAACCACTGCTGTGACCAACGATCCGGTCAGCCTGTCTGTTCCGGTGGAACTCGTGGATGCGGATGGGGATGTCGCGGGCGGCACGATCAACCTTACTTTTGAACCGGACGGACAACCTATGGCGGGGTCGCCTGCGGACGAGGTTTTTGCGGCAACGGCGCAGGCGAACACGTTTGATGGCGGTGGAGGAACGGACACGGTTTCGTATCACACGGTTGGCGCAGGCGTGACGGCAAGTCTTGCCAATTCTGCTGTCAACACCGGAGCTGCCGCCGGCGATACCTATACCAGCATCGAGAATCTGACTGGCAGCAATTTCGCCGATACATTGCAAGGCAATGCCGGCGCAAACACGCTGATAGGGCTCGACGGCGACGACCTCCTCATCGGCGGCGAGGGCGCGGATGTGCTCATCGGCGGCACCGGCGAAAACACCTACAACCTCACCGACACGGACAACGCCGTCGACACGGTGGTGATCGATCCGGCAGCCCTGTCGAATCTCAACCCCGAGGAGATCATCGGCTTCGGCAGCGAGGATGTGGTGGATCTGACGGAATTGTTCACGGTCGGAGCAGGTGAGGATCTGAGCGATTACGCACAGATGAGTGGCAACAACCTGGAGGTCGATGCCGACGGCGCGTCCGGACCGGGAACCTGGGAGACCGTAGCCCATTTCGACGTCGCACCCGTGTCGCCGGTCAACATCCTCTACAACGAGGACGGTTCCGACGAGCCCGGGACGGTTTAACCGGGGGGCGGCAGGCGGTCGCGGATCTTCCGCGGCCGCCATTTGAAAACGGGCGGGGAAACGTGTATTCCTTACCTGGATCACGGGTTGGAGCAGGTGCGGGGGAAAGCAGCTTGTCGCTGTCCTCATCCCGCTCCGAGGAACTTCACTCCAAGGAACTTTACATGGCGGAACGACGCCACGGGGGACTTCATGAAGAAGCTGACAATCGGTCTAGCAGTCATCTTCGCCACGGTTTTTGCCGGCAGCGCGCAATCGGCTGATCTGTCCACGGGCGGCTATTGCCCGGTGGCCGGCAACGCCAAGCTCCTTTCCATCGATAGCAACGCGACGCTCACCGGCGAGGTGGTGCGGTTGATGGACGAGGCCGTGGCGGTCGCCGACAGCTCGCAATGGATCCATTCGGGCCGGCCGGCCTTCGTGTGGGCTTCCGAGGCGAAGGTCGCCTGCGGCAAAGCCTATGGCTATCTCAAGTCCGATTATCGCGACGAGGATTATCTCAACAAGTGCGAGTGCTTTCACGCCCGCATGGTAGAGTATATGTACTGACCGCCGGCGCGAGGGCCGCAATGACCCGGCACCAGGCTCGTGCGGCCGCGCTGCGACAGGCACCCTGGCGCGGCCGTAACGCCCGCTCCGTTCTTTCCTGCATCGCCGCATTGGCTCTTTCGCTGGCGCTGGCCGCCTGCCAATCATCTGCGGTCGATGATGCGCTCGATGTCGAGAAGGACAAGGCATCCGGTGTGCCTGCCGGCCTCGAGACCGTCGGATCGGGGGCGGTGACGATCGGCATGATCACCGGGCTTGCCGGTGCGGCAAAGGCGGCCGAGCGCGATCGCCGCGATGGAGCCAAGCTCGCCGCGAAGGAACTCGGGAGCGACCAGGTCACCCTGGCGATCTACAATGCTCGGCCGGCGACGGCGGATATCAAGGCCGGCATCGAAGCGCTGAGAGAAAAGGGTGCCAGGATCGTGATCGGTTCGGTGCGCGCTGATCTCGCCGGCTCGCTGGCCGGCGATCCTTCCGCTGACCGGCCGCCTGTGGTGGCCATGGTTTCCAACGGCGCTGCCCGCGGCAACGGCGTCTACGCGTTCCTCTTCGACGAGATCGATGGGGCGGCCGAAACGGCAGCCTATGCGGTCGGCGCCGGCCGCAAGAGGATTGTGCTGGTCCATGCGCCGAAGATGGAGAAGACGGCCCTCGAGCGGCTGCGCCGCGGCATCGAAGCCGAGGGCGGCACGATTTCGGCCGCACTCGCTTTCCCGGCGGTCGGCGGGGAGCAATTCGCCGGCGACAAGGCCGCCCTTCAGAACGCGGATGCGGTGATGCTTGCTCCGGGGCTCGAGCGGCCGGGGGTTGCGCTGGCGGCGCTGCGTGCCACGGGGGCTCTTGCACCAGCTGCGCTGATCCTCGGTTCTGCCGACATGCCGGCGGAGCGCACCCTGTCCGGCATGTTCGTCTGTCGGGTCGATCAACTGGCGGTCGGCGACCTCACCGAGCGTTTCCGGACGGAGTTCGGCCGTCCGATGTCGAAGGATGCGGCTTACGGTTTCGATGCGGCGGCGCTGGCCATCGGCATCGTCCGGGCCCGTGGCGGCGATGGATTGACGGCTGCGACGCTGCGTGCGCGCTCCGGTTTCCGCGGTCTGCTGGGCGCCTTCCGTTTCACCGAGTCCGGGGCGGTGGAGCGGCATTGTTCCATCTATCGTGTCGCCGACGGCAAATTCCAGCTCCAGGACCCCGCGCCGGAAGGCTTTTGAAGAAGGCGCCGGGTCGACGCCTTGCCGCTCATCGCGAGGTCGTCGAAACGAGGCCTTGGCTTTCCGCGGAAAGGCCGCTTAAATACATCGAGGAGTGAGTGAAAGCGGCACGGCCGGGAACCGTTGCTCGGCTTTCACAGAATGTTTGAGGCAACGCTGGAGTGCTTCCGGAGCCCGTAAGGCGGCGTTCCGGCGAAGCCAGGCAGCGAAGCGGCGGGCATGGAGGCGCGTCCTCCGGTCTGGCAGGCATGGGAGGCGTCGGGTTGGAGGAGCAGACCTGCACTTTCAGCAGCGCCGGGCGGCAGGGCCGCCTGACGAGCCCATCTTTCCATTTGATTGCATTCGAGCCTCTTGGAGGAACAGAGTTGGTCGCGACCTAGGACGCCGAACCGTTTCCGGTGCGGGCCCCAGGCAAGGGAGGAAGACATGACTGAAATCGCGATGAAGGTGAACGGCAAGGCGGTGCGCGCCACATTGCCGGACAACACGCTCCTGGTGGAATTCCTGCGGGAGCACCTGCGCCTGACCGGTACGCATGTGGGCTGCGACACGAGCCAGTGCGGCGCCTGTGTCGTGCATGTGAACGGACGGGCGATGAAGAGCTGCACCATGCTGGCGGCCTCCGCCGACGGCGCCGAGATCACCACCATCGAAGGGCTCGCCAATGGCGACCTGCATCCGATGCAGGCGGCCTTCAAGGAGAACCATGGCCTGCAATGCGGTTTCTGCACGCCCGGCATGATCATGTCGGCGACCGATATGGTGGCGCGCTACCGGGCGGCCGGCAGGGAATTGACCGAGCAGGCGATCCGCCACGAGCTGGAGGGCAACATCTGCCGCTGCACCGGCTACCACAACATCGTCAAGGCCATCCAGGATGGTGCGGCGAAAATGGCGGCGAGCTGAGGGAGGGCTTTGAGATGACGGAACATGGCATCGGCGCCCGCGTCCTGCGCAAGGAAGACAAGCGTTTCATCACCGGTCAGGGACGTTACACGGACGACATCAGAAACGAGCGGCAGACCTATGCCGCGTTCGTGCGCAGCCCGCATGCGCATGCGAAGGTGACGAGCATCGACCGGTCGGCGGCCGAGGCCATGGACGGCGTGATCGCCGTGCTCGACGGCAAGCAACTGACCGGCGACGGGATCGGCAATCTCATTTGCGGCTGGGCCGTGACCTCGAAGGACGGCAGCGGCATGAACATGGGCGCCTGGTCGGCGCTCGCCACCGAACAGGTGCGCTATGTGGGCGACGCCGTGGCGATGGTGGTGGCCGATACCCAGGCCACGGCACGGGCCGCCGCCGAGGCGGTCGCTGTCGAGTATGAGGAATTGCCCTCGGTGGTGCATGCCGTCGATGCGTTGAAATCCGGCGCGCCGCAGATTCATGACAATGCGCCGGGCAACCTCATCTTCGACTGGAGCCTGGGCGACGAGCCGGCGACCGACAAGGCGCTTGCCGGCGCTGCGCACGTCACTGAGCTCAAGATCGTCAACAACCGCCTGTCGCCGAATCCGATGGAGCCGCGCTCGGCAATCGCCACCTATGACGAGGCGGAAGACCACTACACGCTCTATACCACCAGCCAGAACCCGCATGTGGCGCGGCTGGTGCTCTCGGCCTTCTATCAGGTGGCGCCCGAGCACAAGCTGCGCGTCATCGCGCCGGATGTGGGAGGCGGTTTCGGCTCGAAGATCTATATCTACCCTGAAGAGATCGCCTGCCTTTGGGCCTCGATGAAGACCAGGCGCTCGGTGAAATGGACGGCGAGCAGGTCGGAGGCATTCCTGACCGACGCGCATGGCCGCGATCACGTCTCGACGGCCAGGATGGGTTTCGACGCCGACAACCGCATCGTCGGGCTGAAGGTCGATACGGTCGCCAATCTGGGCGCCTACATGTCGCTCTTCTCTTCGGCGGTGCCGACCTATCTCTACGCGACGCTGCTGTCGGGCCAGTACGAGATCGCCAACATCCACTGCAACGTGCGGGCGGTCTACACCAACACCGCACCGGTGGATGCCTATCGCGGGGCGGGGCGGCCGGAGGCCTGCTTCCTGGTGGAGCGGATCATGGAGACCGCCGCCCGGGAGCTCGGCGTCGATCCGGCGGAGCTGCGGCGCAAGAATTTCATCACCTC
The DNA here is from genome assembly GCF_024655565.1 of Nitratireductor sp. ZSWI3. Taxonomy (GTDB): domain Bacteria; phylum Pseudomonadota; class Alphaproteobacteria; order Rhizobiales; family Rhizobiaceae; genus Nitratireductor. Next base: position 5,754 of record NZ_JANKOF010000067.1, read on the forward strand.
ATTCCCGCACCAGACGCCGGTGATCATGGCCTATGATGCGGGCGATTTCGCCGGCAATCTGGACCAGGCCCTGGAAGCCGCCGACTACAAGGGCTTTCCTGCCCGCAAGGCGGAGGCCGCCAGACGCGGCAAGCTGCGCGGCATCGGCCTTGCCTCCTATATCGAAGCCTGCGGCATAGCGCCCTCGGCGGCGGTCGGCTCGCTCGGTGCGGGTGTCGGCCTGTGGGAAAGCGCCGAGGTGCGGGTCAATCCGGTCGGCACGATCGAGGTGCTCACCGGCAGCCACAGCCACGGCCAGGGCCACGAGACCACCTTCGCCCAGGTCGTCGCCGACCGCTTCGGCCTGCCGATCGAGAACATCCAGATCGTGCACGGCGACACCGATAAGGTGCAGTTCGGCATGGGCACCTACGGCTCGCGCTCCGGCCCGGTCGGGCTCAGTGCGATCGTCAAGGCGCTCGACAAGGTGGAGGCCAAGGTCAAGAAGATCGCGGCACACGTGCTGGAGGTGTCGGAGGACGACCTTGTTATCGAGGATGGCCAGGTCAAGGTGGCCGGCACCGACCGCGCCATGGCGTGGCACGAGGTGGGGCTGGCCGCCTATACCGCGCACAACCTGCCGGCAGGCCTGGAGCCTGGCCTGAAGGAGGGCTCCTTCTACGATCCGACGAACTTCACCTTCCCGGCCGGAACCTATGTCTGCGAAGTGGAGGTGGATCCCGATACGGGCGAGACGGAGATCGTCCAGTTCGTCGCTTCCGACGATTTCGGCACCATCATCAATCCGATGATCGTCGAGGGGCAGGTGCATGGCGGCATCGCCCAGGGCGTCGGTCAGGCCATGCTGGAGAACGTGGTCTATGACGAGGACGGCCAGCTCCTCTCGGCGAGCTATATGGATTATGCGATGCCGCGCGCCGACGACCTGCCGAGCTTCGCCATTCACCACCATTCCACCAAGAGCCCGTCCAACCCACTGGGCATGAAGGGATGCGGCGAGGCCGGTGCCATCGGCTCGCCGCCGGCGATCATCAACGCAATCACCGATGCGATCGGCAACAATGACCTGCAGATGCCGGCGACGCCACCGCGCGTCTGGGCGGCGCTCCAGGCCGCCTCCGCCAAGATCGCCGCAGAATAGGGAAGCAGGACCATGTATGAGGTCAATTATCACCGGGCCACGAGCGTCGACGACGCCGTCGCCAAGCGCGCCGCCGCTCCCGAGGCACAGTTCCTGGCTGGCGGGCAGACCCTCCTGCCGACCATGAAGCACCATCTGGCGGCGCCGTCCGATCTGGTCGATCTGCGCGGCGTGTCCGAGCTCGCCGGCATCGTGGTTTCCGGCAGGAACGTGACGATCGGCGCGATGACCACGCATGCCGCCGTGGCCGAGAGCGCCGAGCTTGCCGAGATCTGCCCGGCCATCGCCGCGCTGGCCGGCGGCATCGGCGATCCGGCCGTGCGCCATCAGGGAACCATCGGCGGCTCGATCGCCAACAACGATCCGGCCGCGGATTATCCGGCCGCGCTCCTGGCGCTTGGCGCCACCGTCCACACCAACGAGCGAGCGATCGCCGCCGGTGATTTCTTCACCGGGCTCTTCTCGACGGCCCTCGAGGACGGGGAGATGATCACCTCGGTCAGCTTCGAAGCTCCGGCGCGGTGCGGCTACGCCAAGTTTCCCAACCCGGCTTCGCGCTACGCCATGACTGGTGTTTTCGTGGCGAAGGGGGGTGATGGGAGCGTTCGCGTCGCCGTCACCGGGGCAGGTGCCGACGGCGTCTTCCGCCATTCCGGCCTGGAGGCAGCCCTTGCGTCGGACTGGTCGGCCGCCGCCGTCGACGGCGTCTCGGTCTCGGCGGACGGGCTCATGTCCGACATCCATTGCGACGCGGCCTACAGGGCCAATCTGATCAAGGCGATGGCCAGGCGCGCCCTCGCCGCGACCTGACCGGTCCCCGACAACGAGCCGGCGGCACCCGTTGCCGCCTGCTCTATGCCGGTTGGCCGCGGTCCTCGCCATACCCCGACTGGATCGCCCCCGTCCGCAACTGGGGAATGTGGAAAGCCTGCCGGAAATAGGATCGGAAGGCCTCCATGCCTTTGCTGAATTTCGCGTTTCTCGCCCAGGCAAGACCGACATTCATCGCTGGTATCGGCTCCTGCAACACGATGGTCTCGAGTCTCTGGCCCTCCAGCGACCACGGCCGGTAGACCATGTCGGACAGTATCGCAACACCCTGGCCGCTGGCGACCATCGAGCGCACGGCCTCGACGGAGGAGGTGCGCAGCTTCACGTCCGGCCTGTGGTGCGACGTGCTCCAGTAGCCGAGCGAGGTGTTGGCCGCCTCGTCCACCGTCAGCATGATGTAGGGTTGCTGCGCCACGTCCGCGAGGCCCACACGCGGTTTGCGCAACAAGGGATGGCGCGACGGCACCCACAGGCGGCGCGGCGAGCTGATCATGGTTTCGCTGGCGATCTGCGGGTCGCGCACATTGGACGTCAGCAGCACGGCGATGTCGTAGCGTTCGCTGAGCAATCCCTCTTCGATCGCCTCCCGGTTGAGCTCGAAAAGCTGGATGTCGAGACCGGGAAAGCTGCGGTTCAGCCGTTGCAGGTGATCGGGCAGGAAGTATCCCATCACCGTGTAGGTAGCGGCCACCGAAAGCCGCCCCTCGACATTCCCCGACGGGATGTTGAGATGCGTGGCTTCGTGCACCTTCTGGAGGATCTCGTAGGCGTGAAACAGAAACTCCCGGCCTGCCGGGGTGAGGTCCATGCCGCTCGTCGAACGATGGAAGAGCTGCAGGTTGACGGTTCTCTCCAACTCGCGGATCGCGGTCGTCACCGCTGACTGCGAGATCGACAATTCGACCGCGGCCTGCGAGATCTGGCCAAGTTCGGCGGTCGCGACGAAATAGCGGATCTGGCGCAGGCTGATCGACACGGCATTTCCCTCCAGACTTCTGTTTTTTTGATACTAAAGCATCGAAAAATAGAATTTCCAATCGCCCGCATGTTTTCCTACGCTGCTTGTGAGTGGAACAGAGGCCCGCCAAGAACCACAAGGTCGCGGGCGCAGAAAGGGAGTGGCGGATGGCCGTGGAGGCGATCGACGTCAACTGCGACATGGGTGAAGGCTTTGGCGCCTGGCAGTTGCGCGAGACCGACGACGCCACCCTGATCAAGCTCATCAGCTCCGCCAACATCGCGGCCGGCTTCCATGCCGGCGATCCCAGCCTGATGGATCGCACGGTGCGCATGGCTGCCGAGCACGGCGTCGGCATCGGAGCGCATCCGGGGTATCGCGACCTGCAGGGGTTCGGCCGGCGCCGGATCGACGGAAGTCCCGCCGAGCTCGTCAACGACATCATCTACCAGGTCGGCGCGATCCGCGAGTTCGCCAAGCGCCACGGCGCGGCCTTGCAGCATGTGAAACCGCACGGCGCGCTCTACATGGAGCTTGCCGTCAACGAGGAGTTTTCCGACGCCTTCGTGAGCTACATGCGCAAGGTGCAGCCCGACACGGCGATCTTCTGCATGGGCATGTCGGTAACCTACCGGATCGCCAAGGCGGCGGGCCAGCCGGTCATCCGCGAGTTCTTCGCCGATCGCGATTATGCGGACGACGGCTCCATCGTCTTCACCCGCCGGGTCGGCAGGCTCGATCCCGAGCTGGTCGCCGACAAGGTGGTCAAGGCGTGCCGGACGGGGAAAGTCACCTCCGTCGCCGGCAATGAGATCGACATCGAGTTCGAATCCATCTGCTTTCATTCGGATACGCTGGGCTCTGCCGATATCGCCGAAGCCATGCGCCGGCGGCTCGTGGAAAGCGGGATCAGGATCGTTCCGGTTTCGCGAATTCTTGCGCGCTAGACCGCAAAAATGAGGGGAAAGTCATGAGCAAGGTCGAGATCAAGGCGCCGATGCCGGGGGTTTTCTACCGGAAGCCTGCCCCCGATAGCCCTCCTTTCAAGGCCGACGGCGAGGATGTCGCCCTGGGGGACGTGGTGGGCCTGATCGAGGTGATGAAGAGCTTTCACGAGATCACCGCCGCGGTCTCCGGTAAGTCCGTTCGTTTCCTGCTCGACGATGCCGAGGCGATCATGGCCGGCCAGGTCATCGCCGAGCTCGAGGGGTGAGTGGTATGGCGATCGGCTCGCTGCTCATTGCCAACAGGGGCGAGATCGCGGTGCGCATCATCCGGGCCGCCCGCTCCCTCGGCATCCGCACGGTGCAGGCGCACAGTGCCGCCGATGCCGATTCCCTTGCCGTCCGCATGGCCGACGAGGCGGTTCTGATCGGCCCGCCTCCGGCTGCAAAATCCTACCTGGACATCGATGCGGTGATGAAGGCCGCGCGCGCTACGGGTGTCGATGCCGTCCACCCCGGCTATGGCTTTCTTGCCGAGAATGCCGATTTTGCCGAAGCGGTGGCCTCGGCGGGTCTGATCTTCATCGGCCCGGATGCCTCGGCGATCCGCCTGCTGGGCGACAAGGTGGCCGCGCGCAAGGTGGCGCGCGAAGCCGGCGTTCCCACCGTTCCCGGCAGCGCGGGGCGCGTCGCCGGCATCGAGGAGGCGCGTGCCCTGGTCGAGGAGATCGGCTTTCCGGTCATGATCAAGGCAGCCGCCGGCGGCGGCGGGCGCGGCATCCGCATCGTGCGCGATTTCGCCGAATTCGAAAAGCAGTTCCCCCAGGCGGCATCCGAGGCACAGGCGGCCTTCGGCGACGGCGGCCTCTACATCGAAAAGGTGATCGAGAACGCCCGTCACATCGAAGTGCAGATCCTCGGCGACGGCGAGAATGTCATCCATTGCTTCGAGCGCGAATGTTCACTGCAACGGCGCCGGCAGAAGGTGTGGGAGGAAGCGCCGGCCTTCGGCCTGTCGGCTGCCGTCCGATCCGCCCTGACGGAGAGCGCCGTCGCGCTGGCGAAGTCGGTTCGCTACAAGGGGGCGGGCACGGTCGAGTATCTCTACGATCCCGGCACGCAGGCCTTCTACTTCATCGAGGTCAACACCCGCATCCAGGTCGAGCATCCCGTCACCGAGATGATCACCGGCATCGATCTCGTCTCGGAGATGATCCGCATCGCCGGCGGCGAACCCCTGTCGATCCCGCAGGACGCCGTCCGGATTTCCGGCCACGCCATCGAATGCCGCATCAATGCGGAGGACCCGGCGCAGAACTTCATGCCCTCGCCGGGGCAGGTGAGCGGTCTCAAGGTGCCGGAAGGCGCGGGGCTCCGCTTCGACACCATGCTTTACGAAGGCTACTGGGTGCCGCCGTTCTACGATTCCCTGCTCGGCAAGATGATCGCGCACGGCGCCGACAGACACGACGCGATCGCCCGGATGGAAGCGGCGTTGAAGGCGCTCGCCATCGGCGGCATCAAGACCACGGTCCCGTTGCATCTGGCGATCGCCGCCAATCCCGATGTCGCCGCCGGTGCGGTCCACACGAAATATCTGGAAGGGTGGCTCGCCGACGCCCCCTTGAACGCCGCTGCCAGCCAAACGGAGACCGCCTGATGAAGCCGCGCTACACATTCGGCGGCGACGAGCATCTGTTCGTCGAGGTCGATGAGGAAATGTCGCTCGACGCCTTCTTCAAGAGCCTTTCGATGACGCGCATCATCGCCGAGCGCTCCGTCGAAGGCGTCACCGAAATCTGCCCGGCCAACGCCTCCTTCCAGGTGAAGTTCGATCCGGACGTGATCGCGCCGGACACGCTTCTGGAGGAGGTCCGGTCCATCGAGGCGGAGGCGGCCAAGGCCGATCCGGTCCTGCAGACGCGGCTCATCGAGATACCCGTCTTCTACCAGGATCCCTGGACCCATGAGACGCTGATGCGGTTTCGCGAGCGCCATCAGGACCCGCAGGGAACCGACCTCGAATACGCGGCCCGCATCAACGGTTACCCGAGTGTCGAAGCCTTCATCGCCGCCCATTCGGGATCGCCCTGGTTCGTGTCGATGGTCGGCTTCGTGGCGGGCCTGCCCTTCATGTACCAGATGGTCGAGCGCGAGCGGCAGATCCAGGTACCCAAATATCTGCGACCGCGCACCGACACGCCCAAGCTCACCGTCGGCTATGGCGGCTGCTTCTCGTGCATCTATTCGGTGCGCGGGGCGGGCGGCTACCAGATGTTCGGCATCACGCCCATGCCGATCTTCGATCCCGACCAGAAGACCAATTATCTGGAAGACTTCATGGTGTTCTTCCGGCCGGGCGACATCGTGAAGTTCAAGCCCATCGATCGGGCCGAGTACGACCGCACAGTCGAAGCCGTGGCGAACAACGCCTTCACGCCGAAGATCCGCGAGGTCGAGTTCGACCTGCGCGCCTTCAACGCGGACATCAAGGGCTACAACGCGCGGCTGGAGGGCATGATCAATGGCGATTAAGGTGCTCAATCCCGGTCTTCTGACCAGCGTTCAGGATCTCGGCCGTCCCGGCTATTTCCATCTCGGCATTCCCGTCTCCGGCGCCATGGACCGCTATGCCATGCGCGCGGCCAATCTTCTCGTCGGCAACGACGAGGGCGCCGCCGGGCTGGAGGCGGTCTTCGTCGGGCCTGAGCTCGCCTTTGAGGAAGACACGGTCGTCGCCGTGACCGGCGCCGACATGCCGGTGAAGATCGATGGCGAGATCCAGCCCAGCTGGACGGCCCTGCCGATCAAGGCGGGCCAGGTCCTGAGCTTCGATTTCCTGACGGCCGGCGCCCGCATCTACATCGCCGTCGCAGGCGGTATCGACGTGCCGGTGGCGCTCGGCAGCCGGTCCACCTATCCGATCGGCGCCCTGGGCGGCTTCAAGGGGCGGGCCATTGCCAAGGGCGACGAGCTGCCTGTCGGCCGCCCTTCAGGCAACGCGGCTTCGGGCCGCAGCGTGCCGGACGCTTTGCGCCGGGAAAATCCCGTTCCGGTCGAGCTTCGCATCCTCCCAGGCCTTTACGACCATCGCGTCACCAAGGCCTCGCTCGAGCGTTTCTTCGAAGAGGAATGGAAGGTGGCTCCGGAAGCCGACCGCATGGGCTATCGCTTCCGGGGCGGCACGCCGCTCGAATTCAACGAGCGCGAACAGCCGTTCGGTGCCGGCTCCGATCCCTCCAACATCGTCGACAGCTGCTACCCTTACGGCTCGGTGCAGGTGCCGGGCGGCACGGAGCCGATCATCCTGCACCGCGACGCGGTGTCGGGCGGCGGCTATTTCATGATCGGCACCGTGATCTCGGCCGACATGGACCTGATCGGGCAATTGCAGCCCAACACGCCGACGCGCTTTAGCCGGGTGACGATGGAAGAGGCCCTGGAGGCGCGCCGCGCCCGAGCCGCGATGCTCGACCACCTGCGGATGGCGCTGAAGTAGAACGGGACAGGGCGCGGGTCGCGAACCGCGCCGTCAGACGGGAATGAGATAGGGCGCCAGATGCCCCGGCTGGGGCAGGACGGCGACGATCTTCAATTGCGCGATCGTGCGGTCGCGCGACTTGGAGAGGTGATTCTCGAGCAGTTCGGCCGCGCTCTGCGTCGCGCCGACGATGAGCAATTCGCCGATCATCCGGATTTCGCGGATCGACAGGGCATCGCCCGCAAGTCCGAGACTGAACAGCGCTTTCTGCGAGGCCTGCAGGGTCTTGCGGTTGTTGGCGATCAGCGTGCGCAGATCGCGATTGGGGGTGGACAGGATGGCCAGATCGATGAAGGCGTTGACGAGCCCGAACCATTTGTCGGCCTTGATGAGGCTGGCACCGCGCTCGGTCTCTTCCATTTGCCGGCACAGTTTCTCGAGCGCGATCTTGTCGATGAAGGGCGCGGCGGAACGCAGCGCCGCCACTTCCAGGATGATGCGCAGCTCGAACTTGTCCTTGATGGATTGCGCGGTCAGCGGCCCGACCAGCCAGCGCGACGTCGAGCTCTTGGTGACGAGGCCGCGCTCCTGCAGCCGGCCGAGCACGTCGCGGACCACCGTGCGGCTGACGTCGAAATACGCCGCCAGGTCGTTCTCCACGATGCGGTACTGCCCGAAGACGAGACAGGAGGAAACGTCGCTCTCCACCTGATCGTGAATGCGCTTCCAGTTGGGCCTGTTGAGGGATTCGTCATGAGCTTCTTCGACCGAAAGATCGAGTGTCTTGATGTCTTTGCGTATGGGCGCGGTATCCACGTCGGACGGCCCGACCAGATAACCCCGCCCGCCGAAGCGGCTCACCGCTCCCTCGTCCTCGAGCAGCGCAAGAGCCCGCTTCACCGAGCTGCGCGAAATCTTCAAGAGTTCGGCGATCGGACCTTCCAGGAGCACCAGCCCGGGCTCCAGCGCGCCCGAATCGATGTTGGCGCGGATGGTGTCGGCCGCCGAAAGATAAAGCGGTGTGCGGCTGTTCGTCGGGGCGGAAATCATGGCGGTCCGGTTCATTGGGGGCTGTCCCGGTTTTGGCGTGTCTTCTCGCGCGCTTCAATCGCAAAAAAGCGGCCTGCAAACAAATCAGGCATACAAAGATCATTTGTTGTGCAGTTGCGTGGCGACGCGTCGGGTCCAGATCCTGGTTTTCCAGTCGTTGCAAGCGGTTGGCGTGATTGTTGCGGTGCGCTGCATGACAACAATTCGCGCACTGTCGCACAAAGACAGGCACCGCTTTTCGTCCCTAGTCTGGGAACAGGGAACATAGAAAAAGAGCCGAAAAGGCGTGGAGGATGCCCGTATGGAACGCGGCGCCGCGTGCGCGCATGGGCTGGAATCCCAGGAAAACGACGGCGCGCGGTCACGTGATCCGTCCGCTTGGAAAGAAAATTCCGAGCCCCGCTTGCGCGGCTGGGAAAAAACGTGCTTGTATACATAATCATTTTTTGATGATGACACATCCTTGATCCGGAGGAAAGCGTGCTTTCGCTGAGTTCTGTCACCAAGCGCTACGGAGACGTCACCGCTCTCGACCGTCTGAGCGTCACCGTCCCTGACGACGCCTATGTCTCGCTGCTTGGCGCGAGCGGCAGCGGCAAGACCACGCTGCTTCGCGTCATCGCCGGTTTCGAGGAACCCGACGGCGGCACGGTGACTCATGACGGCCGCCGGCTGGACGGCGTTGCGCCACATAGGCGCGGCATCGGCTTCGTCTTTCAGAACTTCGCGCTGTTCCCGCATCTGAGCGTCGCCGACAACGTCGCCTTCGGCCTGCGTTATCGTGAGGACAACCCCGTGCGCGATGCCGCCGAGCTGAAGAAGCGCGTTGCGGATGTGATTCACCTGGTCGGGCTCGAAGGGCTGGAGACACGCAAGGTGACGGCGATCTCGGGCGGCCAGCGCCAGCGTGTGGCTCTTGCCCGCACGCTCGTCACGGAACCGCGCCTCGTGCTCCTCGACGAGCCGCTCGGGGCGCTTGACGCCAATCTGCGCGAGCGCATGTGCGACGAGCTGCGGGCGATCCGCGAGCGATTGAAGGTCACCTTCCTGCATGTCACCGGCAGCGAGACGGAGGCCCTTTTGATGGGCGATACCGTCGCCGTTCTCTCGGCAGGCTCCATCGCCCAGATCGGGCCGGCATCCTCCCTCTTTTCCGCCCCGCGCAGCGCCGACGTGGCGCGCCATCTCAACGCCTACAACGTGCTTTCGGGCCGCGTGAGGAAGGGCGGTTTCGAAGGGGCCGGCGGACGCTTTCCGCTGCCTGGGGAACTGCCCGTGCGGGATGGCGCGCCGGTCGAGATCGCCTTGCGCTTCGACCGCATTTCGGTTGCGCCGGCGGGAAAGGGTGCTGCCGGCGGGGCGAGTATTCCGGCGCGTTTCATCGCCAGCGAATTCACCGGGGCCTCGGTTCTCTCCTTCTTCCGCCTGGACGACGGCACGCTGCTGCAGGTCGTCGCCCATCTGAGCGGCCCGGCCCCCCGGTCCTTCACCAAGGATGAGCTCTACGACCTCTCCTTCAACCCGCAAGACGTCATCCCATTCACCGAGAGGGCCGCATGATGGAAATTGCCGGCGAGCAGATGCGCAGCGCGGCTCCCGCCATGGGCGAGGACAACGGCGTGTCGCCAGCCGAACGCCGTGAACGCCAGGAGCGCCGCACGGCGCTGATGCTCATCAGCCCGGGCGTTCTGTGGATGACCCTGTTCATGGTGCTGCCCATGATCATGGTCGTCTACGTATCGTTCTGGACGCAGACCACCTTCACCGTCGAGCCCGAGCTCACCACCGACAGCTGGGTGCGCTTCCTGACCAGCTCCACCTATCTGGCATCCACCTGGACCACGGTGCGCATCTGGGGGATCGTGCTCCTGTCGACCCTTCTGATCGGTTATCCGGTGGCGCTGTTCATCGGCCTCATGGTGCGCAACCAGACGCTCCAGACGGCGCTTCTCGTCATCTGCGTCATCCCCTTCTGGACCTCGTTCCTGATCCGCGTCATCGCCTGGCGCCCGATGCTGGGCACCGAGGGCGCGATCAACATGATCCTCATGAAGCTCGGCATCATCGACACGCCGCTGACCTCGCTGCTCTTCTCCGAATTCGCGGTGCTCATCGGCATGACGCAGATTTACTGCGTCTTCATGGTCGGGCCGATCACCTTCATGCTGAGCCGCATCGAGCCCAGCATCATCGAGGCGGCGCGCGATCTGGGCGCCGGCTTCGGCCGCATCTTCTTCAAGGTCATCCTGCCGTTGTCGCTGCCCGGCGTGATCGTCGGCGCGATCTTCGTGTCCGTCATGGTGCTGGGCGAATTCGCCACCGCCGCCTCGCTCTCCGGCCGCAAGGTCAACCTGCTCGGCAACATCATCGTGTCGCAGGTCGGCTCGCTGAAATGGGCCTTCGCCTCGGTCGCCGGCGTCATCCTCACCGCCATCATCGCCGTGGTCATCACCGCGCTCTTGCGGGTCGTCAACCTCAGGAAGGAGATGTAGCCATGGAAGCGCGCGTTCTCAAACCCGTGCTCGGCGTCTATTGCGCCGCCTTCATCCTCTTCCTTTACGGGCCGATGATCATCCTGGCCATACTGTCCTTTCAGGGGCCGGGAGGCGGTCCGCAGTTCCCGATCATCGAATGGTCGACCTATTGGTATCAGCATCTGCTCGGCATGACGCCGCCCGGGCGCATCTCGCGCCTGCCCATCGGCGACAGCCTTCTGCGCTCGCTGACGCTGGCGCTGATGACGACGGTCGTCTCCACCGTGCTCGGCGTCATTACCGCCCAAGGCTTCCGCGCCCGCTTCAAGGCCTCCGGCGTGGTGTTCTACCTGGTGATCCTCGGCATGATCGTGCCAGGCGTGCTCGTCGGCCTCGGCATGGCGCTTCTCACCAACATGCTCGGCATCGACCGCAGCTGGTGGGGCACGGCCTTTGTCCTGCATGTGGTCTACACCTTCCCCTTCGCCTTTCTGGTGATGCTGGCGATCTTCAATCGCTTCGACCGCAGCGTGGAGGAAGCCTCGCTTTCGCTCGGCGTCTCGCCGGTCCAGACCTTCCGGCGGGTCACCTTCCCGATGATCTTTCCCGGCGTCCTGTCGGCGATGCTGTTCTCCTTCACACTCTCCTATGACGAGTTTTCGCGCACGCTGTTCACCTCCGGCCGTCAGCTCACCCTGCCGCTGACGATCTACGGAACCTTCTCCGTCGAGATCTATCCGAACATCTTCGCCTTCGGCGTGCTCACCACGCTCTTCTCCTTCACGCTGCTGCTCATCTACGCGCTCCTGATGCTTAGAGCGGTTCGCTCTGCCCAGTCCTTCAAGGGACAGGAGGAGGCCGAATGAACGCAGTGTCGAAGAAGGTCGCGCTGGTCACCGGCGCGGGGTCGGGCATCGGGGCGGCCATCGCCGAACGCCTGGCGAAGGAAGGCTACCGTGTCGCCGTCAACGACCTGTCGGCCGAGGCGAGCGCCCGCACGGCCGATGCGATCAACGTGGGAGGCGGCGTGGCGGCGCCCTTCGCAGCGGACGTTTCAAGCGAAGGCGCCGTCCGCGAGATGGTGGGTGCGGTCGTGGCCCATTTCGGGTCGGTCGACCTGCTCGTCAACAATGCGGGCCACGGTCACCAGGCGGCGTTCACGGAGATTTCGCTGGCCGAGTTCGAGCGCATGTTCGCCGTCCATGTGCGCGGCACCTTCCTGATGATGCGCGCGGTCCTGCCTTCCATGCTCGAGCGCGGGGAGGGCGTCATCGTCAACGTCGCCTCGCAGCTCGGGCAGGTCGGCGGGGTGGAGCTCGTCCACTATGCCGGGGCCAAGGGCGCGATCATCGCCATGACCAAGTCGCTCGCCCGCGAGGTGAGCGCGCGGGGCGTACGCGTCAATGCCATCGCACCCGGCCCCATCAACACGCCGCTGGTCGAAGCGCTTTCATCCGACTGGAAAAAGGCCAAGGCCGCCGAACTGCCGCTCGGGCGTTTTGGCGAACCGGCAGAGGTTGCCGGCACCGTGGCCTTTCTCGCCTCGCCGGACGGCGCCCTGTTCGTCGGCCAGACGCTGGGTCCGAACTCCGGCGACGTGATGCTTTGAAGACTGGAGAACACCACGCCATGGCCGCAACGAAACCCAGAAAGCGCATCGTCCTCGTCACCGGCGGCGGCATCGGCATCGGTCGCGCCACCTGCGCGGCATTTGCCCGTGCGGGCGATCATGTGGTGGTCACCGACGTCCTCGAAACGGAGGGCAGGGCGCTCGCCGAAAAGATCGTCGGCGAAGGCTGGTCGGCCGAGTTCGTGCCGCTCGACGTCTGCTCGACGGACGCTGCCGATGCGCTGGTCGCGCGCCTCAACGAGGAGCACGGCCACATCGACGTGATCGTTGCCAATGCCGGCATTGCCCATCGCGTGCCGCTCGGCGAGCTGACCGATGAGAAGTGGGATCACACTTTCGAGATCGACCTGAAGGGCATGCTGCGGGTCATTCGCCCGGCCGTGCCCGCCATGCGCAAGGCGGGCGCGGGGGCGATTGTCTGCCTCTCCTCCATCATGGGCGTCGCCTATGGCTGGGACGAGCATGTGCATTACTCCGCTGCCAAGTCCGGCGTGGTCGGCCTTGTGCGCGGCCTGGCGGTGGAGCTTGCCGCGCAGGGGATTCGGGTCAACGGCGTTGCCCCGGGCTACATCCGCACTGCGCAGCTTCTCTCCGAAAAGCACTCCCTTGGGCCGGAGGGCGCCGAAAAGGCGTCCGCCTTCATTCCGATGGGCCGGCTTGGCGAGCCGGAGGACATCGCCGACGTCATCCATTTCCTGGCTTCGCCTGCGGCACGCTACCTCACGGGGCAGGTGCTGACGGTGGATGGCGGCCTGCTGGTGGGCCGCTACTGAGAATACTGGGCAAACAAAAATGGGAACTGAAAGATGAAAAAACACCCGATGCTGAACAGACGCACCATGTTGAAGGGAGGCGCCGGCGCAGCGGCTCTGGCGATGGGCGGCCTTTCTCCGTTCCTGCGCTCGCAGGCCGCCTTCGCGCAATCGCTGGCCGACCAGCAGCTTCGCACGATCGGCCTGTCGGTCACCGTGCAGGACCGCATCCTCGACATGTTCAAATCCGAAAGCGGGGTCGGCTCCACTTCCGGCACCGCCTCGACCTACCCCGACAGCCAGACGCGCATCCTTTCGGGTGCCGGCGACTATGATTGCTGGGAAGTGATCGCCGAGCGCCTGCCGGCCGTCATCGCCACCAACAATGTGGAGCCGATCCCCACCGCCGACATCCCGAACTGGAACTCCATCCGCGATACCTTCACCAAGGAAAGCGACAAGTGGGAGCGCCGCGCGCAGATTGTCGGCCAGATCTGGGCCGATGACGAGCAGACCAAGCTCTACATGGTTCCGGCGGTCTACAACTACGATTCCATCGGCTACAATCCGGACGTGGTCAGCGAGGAGGAAGCCAACAGCTGGACGGCGCTCTTCGACGACAAGTGGCGCGGCCGGTCCGGCCTCAATGTCGATCCGCTGATCGCCATCGGCCAGGCCATCATCGCCATGAACACGCTCGGCGAGCTGGAGGCCAAGAACCCCGGCAACCCGACGGTGGAGGAGATCGACGAGGCCACCGCCTTCCTGATCTCCAAGAAGAAGGCCGGCCAGTTCCGCGCGCTGTGGGGCGATTTCGGCGAGCTGGTCAACCTGATGGCGTCCGGCGAAATGGTCGTCTCCGATGCCTGGCAGCCGGCGGTCATGGCGGTCAAGGCGCAGGGCCGTCCCGCCAAATACGCGACACCGAAGGAAGGCACGCGCGGCTGGACCATCGGCCCCTCGCTCATCGCCGGCTCGCCGAACCGCGAGGCGGTCATCGCCTACGCCAATTTCTGGCTCTCCGGCCCGCCGGCCATCGCCGTCACGGAGCAGGGCTATTATTCGCCCAGCACCAACATCAAGAGCGCGATGGATCCGGACAAATATGCCTTCTGGTATGAGGGCAAGCCCTGGGTCGGTGCTCCCGAGCGCGGCATCCAGGAAGGCGATCTGCGCGATGGCGGCTCGCTCGAGGAGCGCGCCGCGAACGTCGCCTACTGGCACCAGTGGCCGGATGAATACGACCACCTGATCCAGCGCTGGGACGAGTTCCTGAACGCCTGACGCGAATCCGCCATGCCGGGGCGGCCTGCGGGCCGTTCCGGCATGGCCTCCACCTCCGGCAAGAGCATCGGACTGAGGCATGAACGATCTAGAACTCATAGGCGTCGGCAAGACCTATCCGGACGGCACCGTCGCCGTCTCGGACTTCGACCTGGCGGTGAGGCCGGGCGAGTTCGTCGCCTTTCTCGGCCCTTCGGGCTGCGGCAAGTCCACGACCCTGCGCATGATAGCCGGCTTCGAGGATATCTCGAACGGCGACATCCTCATCAAGGGCAAGAACGTTTCGGCCGTGCCGCCGGAAAAGCGCCCCACCTCGATGATCTTCCAGAACTACGCGCTCTTCCCGCACATGACGGTGCGCCAGAACATCGGCTTCGGGCTGGATGTGAAGGGGCTGTCCTCAGGCGAGAAGAAGGCCAAGGTCGACCGCATCATGGAGATGTTCGGCCTCAGCGACTTCGCCGACCGCAAGGCCGACAGGCTTTCGGGCGGCCAGCGCCAGCGCATCGCGCTTGCCCGTGGCCTTGTGGTCGAGCCCGACATCCTGCTGCTCGACGAGCCGCTGGGCGCGCTGGACGCAAATCTGCGCCGCGTCATCCAGAACGAATTGAAGCTGCTGCAGCGCGAGCTCGGCATCACATTCGTCTTCGTCACCCATGCGCAATCGGAAGCCCTCGGCCTTTCGGACCGGATCGTTGTCATGAACCGTGGACGCGTCGAGCAGATCGGCACGCCGCATGAGGTCTACGCCGCGCCCGCCACCGAATTCGTTGCCCGCTTCATCGGCTCGAACGCCATCATCGAAGGCTCGAATCTTGCGATCGAGGGCGAGAGAGCCTTCGTTGACACCGCTTTCGGCCGCATGCAGGGGCGCCGCCCCGCATCGATCGCGCCCGGCGCCTCCGCGCTGGTGGCGATTCCCGCCGAGGCGATGCGGATCCAACCGGCCGATGCCGCCTCCGCAACGGGCGAGAACCGGCTCCACGGCAAGGTCTCCATGAAACACGCGGTCGGCAGCGTCGGTCATTTCAAGGTCGACCTCGACGGCCGCCAGAGCGTCGACGTGCAGACCGGCACCGACGACGAGACCCTGATGCGGCTCGCCATCGGCGACGCCGTGATCGTCGACTGTCCCTCCGACCGCGTGACGCTGGTCGCCCGGGGCTGAACATCAGGGGCCGGCCGGCCCCGCAGAAACCGCAACAAGGAGATTTGAAAATGGCAAAAGAGATTCTTGTCGGCTTCGGCATCGACGTCGACGCCGTCGCGGGCTGGCTTGGTTCCTACGGTGGCGAGGATTCTCCCGACGACATTTCGCGCGGTATGTTTGCCGGCGAAGTAGGCTCCCCGCGCCTGCTGAAGCTGTTCGACCGTCTGGGCCTGCGCACCACCTGGTTCATTCCCGGCCACTCCGTGGAAACCTTTCCCGACCAGATGAAGGCGGTGGCTGATGCGGGCCATGAGATCGGCATCCACGGCTACAGCCACGAAAACCCCATCGCCATGACACCGGAGCAGGAGGAAGAGGTTCTCGACAAGGCGATCGACCTCATCGCCAGCCTTTCGGGCAAGCGCCCGACCGGTTACGTGGCGCCGTGGTGGGAGTTCTCCAACGTCACCAACGAACTTCTCCTCAAGAAGGGCATCAAATACGACCACTCGCTGATGCACAACGACTTCACGCCCTATTACGTGCGGGTCGGCGACAAATGGACCAAGATCGACTACTCCGCCAAGCCTTCGGACTGGATGAAGCCGCTTGAGCGTGGCGCCGAAACGGACCTGATCGAGATTCCGGCCAACTGGTATCTCGACGACCTTCCGCCCATGATGTTCATCAAGAAATCGCCGAACAGCCATGGCTTCGTGAACCCTCGCCATCTGGAAGAGATGTGGCGCGACCAGTTCGACTGGGTCTATCGCGAGATGGACTATGCGGTCTTTCCGATCACCATCCATCCGGATGTCTCCGGCCGCCCGCAGGTGCTCCTGATGCTGGAACGCCTCTACGAGCACATGAAGTCCCATGAGGGCGTCCGCTTCGTCACCATGGACGAGATGGCGGACGACTTCGCCAAGCGCAATCCGCGCAAGAAGTGAGGGCGGCGGGGCGGCCTGCCGCCCCTCCCTTTCAGGAGGAGGGCCTCATGTGCTCCCTGTGTGGTGTTCTTGGATGCGACGATCACTGGACCAGCGCCATCGCGCGGCCGGGTGTCTACACGCGCAATACCGACCGGCTGAACCGCCGGCGCGAGGCGGCCAACCGCATCAAGCTCGCCAATGCGCTGCTGGAGTCGCGGCGCCTGAAGATCGCCGAATGGCAGGGCACTTCCTATGTATTGTCGAGCCCGACCGGCCGGACCCGGATCTTCGAAAGCCTCGCCCATCTGTGGCCGGAGGCAGAGGCCATGACGGGCCGCGACTTCGATCCGCTCGATCCCGATTTTCTCGATCGTCTGAGGCAGTCATGACGGCTGAACCGCGCCCGGCCGATCTGACGCCGATCAACGTCCTCACCGGCTTTCTCGGCTCCGGCAAGACGACGCTGCTCCAGCGCCTTCTCGCCGATCCCGCCATGGCGAATGCCGCCGTGCTGATCAACGAATTCGGCGAGGTGGGCCTCGACCATCATCTCCTTGACCGCATCGACGACAACGTCGTTCTGCTCAAGTCGGGCTGCCTGTGCTGCACGGTGCGCGGCGAGGTCGCCGAGGCGCTGCAGAAGCTTCATTCCCAGCGCAGCCGCGGCGAAATCCCCTGGTTCGACCGCGTGGTCATCGAGACGACCGGGCTGGCGGACCCCTTTCCGGCGCTCTCCACCATCCAGTCGCATCCGGTCCTGCGCAGCCATTTCGCGATCGCCAATGTCGTCGTTACGGTCGATGCGGTGAACGGCTCCCGCCAGCTCGACGAACGGCTGGAGGCTGTGCGGCAGGTGGGGGCGGCCGATGTGGTCGTCATCACCAAGACCGACATGGACGAGGCGACTGGCAGCGATACGCTTCGGGAGAAGCTGAGCCGACTCAATCCGGCCGCGCGGCAGGTGATCGCGCAGCAGGCGCGTGTCGACGATTTCCTCGTTGACGCTTCGGTGGGCCGCCGCGAGGAATGGCTGCGCGAGGCCCTTTCGGCTTCAGAGCAGTTCGCTGCGCCCGTTCATCATCATCATCATCATCATCATCACGAGGAAGGGGACCACCATCACCACGCCCATGCCTCCGTGCGCTCCTTTTCCATGGTGATCGAGGAGCGGATCGACTGGACGGGTTTCGGCATGTGGTTGACCATGCTGCTCAACCGCCATGGCGACCGGGTCTTCCGCGTCAAGGGCATCCTTGATATCGAGGGGGAGGAGCGGCCGGTAGCGATTCATGGCGTGCAGCGCCTCGTCCACCCGCCGGTTCACATGTCCGCCTGGCCGGATCGGCGCCGCCAGTCGCGCATCGTGTTCATCGTCGACGGGCTGGACCCGGCGCGCATCGAAGAGTCGTTTCATGTGTTCAATCGTCTGTCGGAAAAGGTGCTCGGGCACAGCCGCACGTCGTCCTTTCGCAAGGCGGGTTAGGGTGCGGGCGTGACGAAGCTTGCTTCCCCCCAAGTGCATGCGCGGGAGCTTCAGCCGCTGCGTGTCCTGTGCACCGAAATCACGCCCTATCGGGAACTGCAGGCGCGTGCCGAGCGCGATCTCGGCTTCGGGCTGATCTTCGAGCAGCATGATTTCGTGACCGCGCAGCGCATCGCGGCCACCGAGCCGGATCGCTACGACGTCTATGATCAGTGCTTCCACAATCTCGATATCGTGTGGCACTGGCGTGCCGCGCAGAAGATCGACCTCGAACGCATCGAGCTCTGGGACGAGGTCAACGACCTCACCAAGAAGGGCTGCATCAACGCCGCCGCGCCACTCGGTTTCGGCGATGCGCCCGTCACGCGGCTCTATGTGCAGCAGGACAATTCGCTGTCCTCCGTGCCTTCGCCGCATATCTCCATGCTGCCAACCGTGCACAATTTCGATTCCTTCGGCGTCAACGAAACGGCGACCGGAGTGGATGTGGATGCGGAGGTGCGTTCCTGGGCGGAGCTCCTTCACCCGCGCTGGAAGGGCCATGTCTCGATCGTCGACGAGCCGGCCATCGGGATTTTCGACATCGCGCTGGCGGCGCGGGCGGCCAAGCGCATGAGCTTCAAGGATCTCGGCAATATGAGCGTCGAGGAGATCGACCAGCTCATAGACCTCGCGCTGTCGCTGAAGCGCAAGGGACATTTCACCTCCTTCTGGCGCACCACGCAGGAGGCCACCATGATGATGGAGCGCGGCGACGTCTGGATCGCCAGCATGTGGTCGCCGAGTGCCGTTCAGCTCAAGAGCCGCCACCTGCGCGCCCGGCAGGCCGTTCCGGTGGAAGGCTACCGCGCCTGGCATGGCGGCCTGTGCCTTGCCCGGCATCTCGAAGGCCACCGGCTCGACCAGGGCTATGCCTATCTCAACTGGTTCATTTCCGGCTGGGCGGGTGCCGTGGTGGCGCGGCAGGGCTATTACATGCCCGTGCCCGAGCGGGTGCGCGAGCATCTGAAGCCGGAGGAGTGGGACTACTGGTATGACGGCAAGGAGGCGCGCAGCCCGCTGTGCGGCCCCGACGGCAGCACGGCGATCCTCCCCGGCGCGCAGCGTTCCGGCGGCTCCTACTGGAACCGTGCCTCGCACATCGCGCTGTGGAACACCACCATGGACGAGCACAATTACCTGGTTCGCCGCTGGGCCGAGCTGGTGAAGGAACCGACCGAGCGAAACGGGTTTTTGCGGACTGCGTCCTGACATGAGCAACATCAGACTGATCACCACCGGGGGCACCATCGCCTCCAGCCGCAAGGAGGGCTCCGACCGGGTCGTGGCCAATGTCAGCGGCGCCGATCTGAAGTCGCGCCTGCACGATCCGCTTGAGGGCATAGACATCACCGTCGATGATTTCTGCTCGGTCGGCAGTTTCGCCTTCGATCTGCCGCTTGCCTTCGCGCTGGCGCGCCACATAGACGAGGCGCTGGCCGCCGAGGATTGCGACGGGGTGGTCGTCACCCATGGCACCGACACGATGGAGGAAAGCTGCTACATGGCGGACCTCGCCGTCGGCAGCGACAAGCCGGTGGTCTTCACCGGGGCGCAGCGCCACGCAGGCGATCCCGACACGGACGGACCGCGCAACATCGCCGAAGCCGTGCGCGTTGCCGCCTCCCCCGCGGCGCGCGGGCTTGGCGCCGTGATCGTCTTCGAACAGGATATCCATGCCGGGCGCGACGTGACCAAGGCGCACACGTCCCGCGTCGATACCTTCCGCTCCAATTCCTATGGCAAGCTGGGCGAGGTGGATGGTGAGAATGTCTTCATCTACCGCCGCCCCGCACAGCGCTTCCACGCGGATGTCGCGCGGATCGTGCCGGAGGTGGAGCTGATGAAGCTTGCCATGGGCTCCTCGCCGGCCTTTCTGGATTTCGCGGTCGAAAGGGGCGCCCGCGCCATCGTCATCGAGGCCTTCGGGCGCGGCAACGCGCCGAACGGCTTTGCCGAAGCCATCGCACCCATCGTCAAACGTGGCATCCCCGTCATCGTCGCTTCCCGTTGCCACGAGGGCCGCACCCGGCCGATCTATGGCGGCGGCAGCGGCGGCAAGGACCTGGCCGATGCCGGCGTGATCTTCTCCGGCGATCTCAGCGGCCTGAAAGCCCGCATCCTGGCGTCGGTCCTGTTGGGGCGCGGTACGGGGCTTGAAGATTTCCGCCGCGAATTCGAGAAGGCGGCGGGTGGGCATTCGGGCTGAGCCGCACCTTTTGCCCGAGATGCTCGGCGGCCCCTTCGCACCCCACGGCCCCGGAGAGCAACGCGCCTAACCGTTACCCTTTTCCCGCAGGAGGGTGGAGGGACCCCTGATGTAGGAGTTGGCGTGGCGCCCCTCATCCTCACCTTCTCCCCGCATGCGGGGAGAAGGGGCCTCGACGTCTGCGCACCACTCCACCCGCCTCACCAACTAGAAGCTCGGAATTGGCGAC
>NZ_JANKOF010000068.1 GCF_024655565.1 Nitratireductor sp. ZSWI3
GCCCGCGCGACCGCGCGCGGTCGCGGGCGGCCGAATGCGGGTCAGAGCCCGAGATAGCGCTCGACCAGGCGCGCCCACATGGCCGCGCCGATCGTCAGGCTGTCGTCGGCGAAGTCGTATTTCGGGTTGTGCAGCATCGCTGAGTTCAGCCCGTTGCCGAGCCGCAGGAAGGCGCCGGGCTTGCGCTCGAGGAAATAGGCGAAGTCCTCGCTGCCGGGGATGAGGTTGCAGGTGGCGACCTTCTCCGCCCCGACGAGCTCCTCGGCGACCGTCCGGGCAAACTCCGTCTCCGCCTCGGAATTGACGACCACCGGATAGCCGTGCAGATAGTCGATCTCGACGCTCGCGCCATGGCCTTCGGCGACCGACCGGGCGAGCGCCGTGATGCGCTCTTCCAGCACCCGCCGGATCGCGGGATCGAAGGAACGCGCGCTGATCGCCAGCTTCGCATATTCGGGAATGACGTTGACCGCCTCGCCCGCGTGGATCGTGCCGACCGTCACCACCGCCGTCTGGGTCGGATCGACGCTGCGCGAGACGACGGACTGGAGCGAGACGACGAGATTGCAGGCAATCACCACGGGATCGACGGCAAGATGCGGCCGCGATGCATGCCCACCCTTGCCACGGATGGTGATCTCCACCGTATCGGCGGCCGCCATCATCGGCCCGGACCGCATGAGCAGCGTTCCCTCGGGCGCACCTGGATGGTTGTGCAGGCCGTAGATCACGTCGAAGGGGAAACGCTCGAACAGCCCGTCGGCGATCATCCGCTGGGCGCCGCTGGGGACGCCCGCTTCCTCGGCCGGCTGGAAGATCAGCGTCACCGTGCCGTTGAAACGACGGGTTCGCGCCAGATGCTCCGCCGCGCCGAGCAGAACCGTCGTGTGCCCGTCATGACCGCAGGCATGCATCACGCCCGGCCGGGTGCTGGCATGGGCAAGACCCGTCTCCTCCATGATCGGCAGCGCGTCCATGTCGGCCCTGATGGCGATGCCGCGCGTGCCCTCGCCGACGCTCAGCCGCGCGACGACGCCGTGGCCGCCGACGCCCTTGGTCACCTCGTAACCCCATGCGGTCAGCTTGTCGGCCACATAGCGGGCCGTCGCCTCCTCCTGATGGGAGAGCTCGGGATGGGCGTGCAGGTAATGCCGGACGGCGACGAGCTCGTCCTTCTTCGCCTCGAAATCGGCGACGGTCGCAAAGGCATTGTCTTGAAGCATGGTTCGGTCCCTGGATGTTGAACAGGCGGAATGCGCCGGCCATGACGGCCGGCGCGAAAGAGACGGTGGCGACGTCTTACAGGAAGCGGGACAGGAAGGCCTGCGTGCGGGGATGCTGCGGGTTGCCCAGCACCTCGTCGGGTCTGCCCGCTTCGACGATGTGCCCGCCGTCCATGAAGACGACACGGTCCGCCGCCTCGCGGGCAAAGCCGATCTCATGGGTGACGACGATCATGGTCAGGCCCTGCCCGGCGAGGTCGCGCATCGTGTTCAGCACCTCGCCGACCAGCTCCGGATCGAGCGCCGAGGTCGGCTCGTCGAACAGCATAAGCTCCGGCCTGATCGCCAGCGCCCGGGCGATCGCCACGCGCTGCTGCTGGCCGCCGGAAAGCTGACGCGGATAGCTGTTCAGCTTGTCGGACAGTCCGACGCGAGCCAGCAACTGCTTGGCGTTGTCGACCGCCGAGGCGCGGCTTTCCCCATGCACGCCCACCGGCGCCTCGATGATGTTCTGCAGCACCGTCATGTGCGGATAGAGATTGAACTGCTGGAACACCATGCCGATCTTGCGGCGCTGCAGGGCGATCGCGTTGGCCGACAGCTTGACGAGGTGGCCGTTTTTCAGCCGATAGCCCATCTGCTCGCCGCCGACCATGATCGAGCCGGCGTCGATGGCCTCGAGATGATTGATGCAGCGCAGAAAGGTCGACTTTCCCGACCCCGACGGGCCGAGAATGACCACCACCTCGCCCGGCATGACGTCAAGATCGATGCCCTTCAGGACCTCGAGGCGCTCGAAGGCCTTGTGGACGTTGCGCGCCCTGACGAGGGGTTCGGTTCCGGTCGCGGCGGTCAATGGCTTGCCTCCCCTGCGACGGCGGCAGCGGCCGGCTTGGCGCCCTGCGCGGCACCGCCGGTGCGGCGCTCGCCACGGCTGTAGTAGCGCTCGATGTAGCCCTGACCGACGTTCAGGATCGAGGTGATCAGGAGATACCAGATGACGGCCACCAGCAGCATCGGGATGATCTCGAAGGTGCGGTTGTAGATCGACTGGACGGAATAGAGGAGATCCGCCATGGCGATCACGCTGACGAGCGACGTGGCCTTGATCATGCTGATGAGCTGGTTGCCGGTCGGCGGCACGATCGAGCGCATGGCCTGCGGGATGATGATGCGCCACAGGGCGCGCATCCGCGTCATGCCGAAGGCTTCTGCCGTCTCGGCCTGGCCCCGGTCGACGGACAGAAGGCCACCGCGGATGATCTCGGCCATATAGGCCGCCTCGTTGAGCGCCAGGCCGGCGATTGCCGCGGTCATGGGCGTGATGACGGAGTTGGTGTCCCAGCTGGCCAGCGTCGGGCCGAAGGGAATGGCGATCGACAACGTCGGGAACAGTGTCGACATGTTGTACCAGAAGATCAGCTGGACGAGCAGCGGCGTGCCGCGGAAGAACCAGACGAACCAGGCCGACAGGGTGCTCGCCAGCGGGTCGCTCGACATGCGCGCGACGGCGAGGACGAGGCCGAGCGCGATGCCCAGGGCCATGGCGATCACCGTCAGCCCGAGGCTGACATACAGCCCCTGCACCACCGTCGGATCGAAAAAATACTGCCCGACCACCGGCCAGCCGAAATTCTCGTTGTTGGCGACGATCCAGGCGAAGTTCACGACGACCGCGCCCACGACGATCCAGAGGATGAGCTGGCCGTAGCGGAACGGTGTGTGGGCGCTGGCGACGTCCCGTGCGGCCGCATCGCCGGAGGGCGATGCGGCAATGGCGTGTTCGTTGCTCATTTGGGAAGCGACCCACCGAGATTGATCCCGGGCTCCTTGATCATGTTGTTCTCAAGACCCCACTTCTTCATGATGGCGGCATAGGTTCCGTTGTCCATCAGGATCTGGATGCCGTCCTTGAGGGTTTCGGCAAGCGGCGAGCCCTTCGGCACGACTGCCCCCTGGAACAGGCTGTCGAAGCCGTTGCTCTGGCCGACGCCGGACAGTTCGAGCTGGCCGTTGGCCTGGCTCACGAAATAGGTGAGCGGAGCCTGCGAGGAGAAGAAGGCGTCGGCCCGCCGCGAACGCACCGAAAGGATGGAACTCGGCTGATCGGTGTAGGACTGGACCTCGATGGCCGCCTTGCCGTCTGCCTGGCACTTGTCGTTCTGTGCCTTGATCACCCGTTCGGCCGAACCGCCGGCCATGACTGCGATGCGGTTGCCGCAGGCCGTGTCGAGCGAGGCGATGCCTTTCGGATTGCCCTTGTGCACGGCGAAGACGACGTATTCCTGCACCCAGTCGACGAAATCATTGGCCTCCTCGCGGCTCTTGAAGTCGCCCACCGGGCCGAAGGCGAACTGGTAACGGCCCGAATTGACACCGGCCAGCAGCGCCGGCAGGCCGCCGACGGTCTCATGCTCGATCTCGACGCCCAGCACCTGCCCGAGAGCGTCCGTCAGATCGGCGCTGGCACCGCTCATTTCGGTGCCGGTGACGATCTCGTAGGGCGGGAAGGAACCGTTGTTGACGGATATCATCTTGCCGGCGGTGCGGATGGCCTCCGGCAACCGGGCATGCAGCGCCTCATCCTTCTCGAGGGCCGGAAGCGACGCCTCCTCGGCCTTGGCCACGCTGCCGAGGGCGAGGACGGCGAGAGCCGTTGAAGCGATCATCCTGAAGTTCATGGCATTCCCCTTTTTTGGTCTTGCTGTGGTCTGGATCGGCCCGCAGGCCGGCGAGGTGCGGGGCGGTCAGCCCCAGGGTCAGGACCCTAGGCATGCCGCGGAAAGAGTTCCGCCGGCGAAAGACGCCGCGAAACGATCTTCTGCTCATGCAGTTCCTCGGCGAAATCGGCGATCATCTTGCGGTTCCTTGCAAAGCCGTTTTCGTTCCAGCCCGCCGGGAGGTCGGCCGCGCAGCGGCGCAGCTCATCGATCATCCATGGCGTGGTGTCCGCATATTTCTCCCGCTTTTCCAGCCAGATGCGCTGCGCTTCATCGATCATCCGGCTGAGTTCGTCCATGACCCATGGATGCGCGTCGGCGATCTGCGGCTTGATGCCGATCAGATGCATGCCCGGCACGTAGCCGACGGCGTTGAAATAGGCGACTTCCGCAGTGCGGAAGTCCTCGAGAACCTGGCGAAACGGCGAATCGGCGTCGAAGAACCCTTTCGGCATGAAGGGCGTGAACACCGCATCGAGCCCGCCTTCGACAAGAAGCTCGACCATCGGCCGCTCGCCGGGGCAGGCTTCGATGCGGCCCGGCCGGCCAAAACCGTCAAGCCTGTCGACGATCGGATGCGCTTCGGTCAGACGGCCGGCATACCACACGGCGTCCTCGACGCCGACGCCCTCGCGCCTCAGCGCCGCGCGCGTCCAGGTGTTGCCGGAATCGCGCCAGCCGGTAACGCCGATCTTCCTGCCTCGGAGATCGGCAAGCGAGCGGACCGGACTGTCCTTGCGCGTGATGATGCAGCGATGGCGAAACCCGCGCATGATGAAGTTCGGGATGCCGGCGATGCCGTCATTGCCGTCGTGACGGAGCTGCGCGTAGCGGCTGAACGACATCTCGGCCGCGTCATAGGTCTCGTTCTGCGCAAAATTCGACACCAGCGTGCCCACCCGGTCCACGACCACTTCGAGGGTCGGGGACGCCACCTCTCCCAGCACGAGCGGCGTCATATAGTCCCAATCGCGCAGCGCGAGACGGAGGGTAAGCTTCATTTTCAGGCAGGCCTCACAAATTCTCTGGAAACCGGACGTTAAATGTTCAAATTATCAAGGACAAATGTTATTATGTTATTGAACATTTAAAGGGCGATGGGATGAGCGACGACATCACCGCAGAATGGTTCGCCCGCAATATCGGCGACACGTCGATCCGGGGCATCGCCATCGAGACCAGCGCCCTGATCCGTTCGGGATCGCTTCCGGTGGGAACGCGGCTGCCCTCCATCCGCGACATTGCCTTCGAAATGGGCGTGAGCCCGGCCACCATTTCCGAAGCCTGGAGCGAATTGCGCCGCCAGAAGATCCTCAACGGCCGCGGCCGCAACGGCACATGGGTCACCGGCGATCGCTTCATCGCCAAGCCGGAACGGCTGGCAAGCGCCGGCAATTACGGCAAGGACGTCCTCGACCTGACCCTGGCCGCGCCGGACGTCACCCTGCTCCCGAGGCTCGACCGGGCCTTCGCCCACGGGGTCTCGGCGGAAGGCCTCAACAGCTACACGAGGAGCCGCATCGTTCCCGAGCTGGAAGCGGCCGTCAGGCGGACCTGGCCTTACGAGGCGGATGCCTTTCTGGCGACCAACGGCGGCTACAACGCCGTCTACGCCATTCTGCACGCGCTCGTCATGCCGGGTTCGACGGTGGCGATCGAGCATCCGACGGCGATGCGCCTGCTCGATATTCTGGAAGACCGCGGCGTCAACATCGTGCCTGTGCGGTGCGACCGCGAGGGGCCGTTGCCTGCATCGCTCGCCGAGGCGATGCGGCTTCGCCCCGCCGCCTTTCTCCTGCAGCCGCGTCTTCATTCGGTGACCGGCCGGACGGTATCGGCCGAGCGGCTGACGGCGCTGGGCGATCTGCTCGCCGGCAGCGACACGCTGATCATCGAGGATGACGGTGTGGGCGACGTCTCCGCCGCCCCGGCACAGAGCCTCGGCGGCCGCTTCCCGGACCGCACGATCCACGTCCATTCCTATTCCAAGACGCTCGGTCCCGACCTTCGCCTCGCCGTGCTGTCGAGCACCGGGACGATCGTCGACCAGATCCAGTCCTATCGCAGCTTCAGCGCCGGATGGACGAGCCGCATCCTGCAGGCGGCCACGGCCTGGCTGCTCGACGATGCGTCGACGCGGCAGAGTGTGGCGCAGGCGAGGACCGTCTATCAAAGGCGGCGCGACCGTCTGGCCGCGGCGCTGGCCGAACGCGGCCTCGACATCGGCCCGGGCGGAGGGCTTTGCGCGTGGGTGCCGGTCGCCTCCGAGCCCTTCGCCATGGTCACGCTGGCGGCGCGCAACATCGCCGTCAATCCCGGAGCCAAGTTCTCGATCCGGCCCGATCCGCACATCCGCGTTGCCACCGCCACCCTCGACGGATCCTATGACCAGGTCGCCGACGCGATCATGCTGGCCAGCGCCAAGGCATAGGATCCCACAAAAAGAGGCCGGCTCGCGCCGGCCAGTTTCTCAGGGGAGGACGTTCCGGAAGGTCAGATCGTTTCCGGAATGGGCAGCTTGCTGTTCATCAGCACGACATGCAGGGCGCCGCCGAGCACCGCACCGATCACCCAGCCATAGCCGGACAGCTCCGACAGGGCCGGGACCCAGACGGTGGCCACCGAGAAGATGGCGGCAAGGGCGAAGGCCAGGATGGCCCTGTGGTTCCAGCCGTTGCCGTAGAAATACGGCCCCGCCGGGTCGGACGAGAACAGATCGTCGACCGCGACCCGTTTGCGCCGGACGATGTAGTAATCGGCGACCAGGATGCCGTAGAGCGGCGCGAGGAAGGCTCCGAGCGTGTCGACGAAGGCGGCGATGCCGATGTTGGAGATCACCGGCATCCACAGCGCGCCGATGAAGAAGGCGACGACCGCCGTGATGATGCCGCCCGTCCGTGCCGAGATCTTCTCCGGGTTGAGGTTGGCGATGTCGTAGGCGGGGGGAATGAAGTTGGCGACGAGATTGATGCCGACGGTCGCCGCAAAGAAGGTGACGGCGGCGATCAGCGTCAGAAGCACATTGTCGACCCGGTCGACGATATCGGCGGGATTGACGAGCTTTTCGCCGAACAGCACCACCGTACCGGCCGTGACGAAGAGCGCGATCAGGGAGAAGAAGGCCATGGAGACAGGAAGTCCCCAGAAATTGCCGACCTTCATCGCCCGCTCGGTTTTGACGAAACGCGAGAAGTCGCCGAAGTTGATCACCACGGCGGCGAAATAGGCGATCATCGTTCCGACGATGGCGAAGAAGGCGGCCACCGGACCGCGCGGGTCGGATGCCTCGCTGCCCTCGAAGATGGTGCCTAGCGCTCCGAAGATCCCGTTGCCGGCCTTCCACCAGATCATCAGGCAAAGGGCGATCATGACGACATAGACCAGCGGGCCGGCCCAGTTCAGAAACTTGCCGACCCAGTCGATGCCGCGCATGAACAGCGCCACCTGGAACACGCAGACGATCAGGTAGGACAGCCAGCCGATCGCCGTCATGCCGAGGAATGCTCCGCCGCCCTTGATGCCGAGGACGGTGTTGAGCAGCAGGGCGACCGCGGTCGAGGCGAAGTAGGTCTGCACGCCATACCAGAAGATGGCGACGATGCCGCGAACGAGGGCCGGAAAGCGCGCGCCGAAGACCCCCATGCTGGCCCGCGCCATGACCGGATAGGGGATGCCGTGCTCAACCGACGGCTTGCCGGTCAGATTGACCAGAAACATGACGAAGAAGCCGGCGATGACGATCGCCGCGAACACCGCCCATCCGTTCAGGCCGTAGGTGATGAAAAGCGAGGCGGCCAGAGAATAGCCGAACAGGCTCTGGATATCGTTGTTCCAAACGTTGAATATCTCGAACGCGCCCCATTTGCGCTTTTCCGCCGGCAGCGGAGCAAGATCATCATTGTAAAGCGCGCCGTCATGGCCGCTCGTATCCGGTGAGATGGGCATATCGTTCTCCCATTGCTTTCAGTTTCACGATCATTCCCGCAGGCGGTTCCCCAGACCGATGAATGCGCGTCGGTGACTGGCATTCCCCTGATATTTTTTCTAAAATGTTACACAGCATTTTTCATTGGCAATACGTGTGAAGATGGTGAATCACCTTTCGGGAAAACGCGAAAATGGCAACCGCCGCCGAAACACCACGGAGGCGCGGAAATCCTCCCCGGACCTGCTCGCGCAGGGCGCTTACGACGCGCTGATCGACAGGCTGCGCGACGGCACGCTGTCGAGCGGCGCCTTTCACACCGTCCCGGGCCTCGTCGACCTGCTGGCCTTTCCGCTGGCGGCCGTGCGCGATGCCGTCAAGCGCGCCGAGGCCTGCGGGCTCCTGAGCGTCATCCCCAAGCGCGGCGTCGTGATCATGGATGCGGGGCCGGAGACGACGCGGGCCTGCCTCAACCTGCGCGCCATGTTCGACGTGGACGGCGCGAGGCGGCTGATCGCCAGCGGCGCCGAGATGCCGCTCGCCGCGCTGCGCGCGGCGCATGAGGAGATGCTGCACGACGCCCGGCGCGAGATGACGCCCGACCTGCCGCGCCAGGCGATCCGGACCGACCTGTCGCTGCACGACGCCCTGTCCGCCGGCCTCGACACCTGGCTCGAAAAGCGCCTCTACGAGGAAAACCGCAACCGCATCGCCATCATCCAGAACACCCGGGCGTTCCTGCCGAACCGCATCGCCTCGGCCATGGAAGAGCACCTGGCGATCATCGCCGCGCTCGAGGCGCGCGATGCCGACGGCGCCCGCGACGCCATCCGCTTCCACCTCAAGAACACGCTCCAGTGGTGGGGCGTGCCGGCCTGAAGCGCAGTTCAGCGCGCCATCCAGCCGCCGTCGACCGAGAGGATCGCGCCGTTGACATAAGCAGCGGCGGGCGAGGCCAGGAACACGGCGGCCCCCGCGATGTCGTTGGGCCGGCCCCAGCGCCCGGCGGGGATCCGCTCGAGGATCTGCCGCGAGCGCTCCGCATCGGCGCGCAGGGCAGCGGTGTTGTCGGTGGCGATGTAGCCCGGCGCGATCGCATTGGCACAGACATTGCGGCTGGCCAGTTCGTTGGCGAGCGCCTTGGTGAGGCCGGCCACGGCATGCTTGGCCGCCGCATAGCCGGGAACGCGGATGCCGCCCTGGAAGGAGAGCACGGAGGCAATGGCGATCAGGCGGCCATCGCCGCGCTCGCCCATGCGCCTGCCCGCCGCCTGCGAGAGGAACCAGACGGCATCGAGATTGGTTGCCATCACCGCCCGCCAATCGGCCTCTCCGTGCACCGGCAGGTCGGCGCGCCGGATGATGCCGGCATTGTTGACGAGGATGTCCACCGGGCCGAAACGGGCTTCGAGATCGCCCATCAGCGCTTCGGCGCCAGCGGCGTCGATCCTGCCGAGATCCACCGGCACCTCGCTCGCCGTTCGGCCCGCCGCCTTGATCGCCGCCGCCGTCTCGTCGCCGGGATGGCTGTGCGTCGTGAAGGCGACATCGGCCCCGGCCTGCGCGAAGGCGACGGCGATCGCCTGGCCGATGCCCGAGGCGCCCCCGGTCACCAGCGCCCGCTTACCGGCGAGGGAAAAGGCGTTTTTGGCATCAAACGGTTCGATCATTCCGGTTTCCTCCCGCGACATGGCCCGCCCTTCTAGGGTCAGGACCTATTAAAATGGCCGCAATGGTCGGCCTGATTTGTGCGGATACGCGGAGCAGGACCGCAGGAAGACTTCACGTCTTTCAAGGTCTTGCGACAAAGTAGCCCGTGCAAATCAGGCCGATCCGAAGGACGCTCGATAGACCGGCGATCTGCCGCGTCAAAGCCCTTGACCGGGGAAAGACCCCGCTCCGCGGGCTTTTCCTTGCATCTCTTGGTCTATCGAACGCCATTGTGGTCATTTTAATAGGTCCTGACCCTAGTTTCCCGCGAGCCTGATGCCGTCGCCGTCGAAGGCGTGCAGCAGGTCGCGCTTGTAGGACAATGCGACGGCATCGCCCTTGGCGATCTCCGGCTGACCCGGCAGCACCGCCAGGACCCGCGCCCCGCCGCCGGTCACCCCGTGCACCACCGTCTCGGCGCCCAGCGCCTCGACCAGTGTCACGGTGACCGGAAACTGCGGCTCACCCTCCTGCGCCAGATGCAGGTGCTGCGGGCGGATGCCGAGCGTGAGCGCGCCACTGGCAGCGGCCGCCACGCCGGGATCGGCCTTCACCGGCGCGCTCTGCCCGTCCAGAAAGGAGACCGACAGCCCGTCGGGCAGCGCCGCATCCACGGTGCCCGGGAAGAAGTTCATGTTGGGCGCTCCGATGAAGCCGGCGACGAAGAGATTTGCCGGCTTGTTGAAGAGGTTGAGCGGCGTGTCCACCTGCTCGATGCGGCCGGCGCGCAGCACGACGATGCGGTCGGCGAGTGTCATCGCCTCCACCTGATCGTGCGTGACATAGATCATCGTGGTCTTCAGCCGCGCGTGGAGGGCGGCGAGTTCGGCGCGCATGGTCACGCGCAGCTCGGCATCGAGATTGGACAGCGGCTCGTCGAGCAGGAAGGCGGTCGGATTGCGCACGATGGCGCGGCCGATGGCGACGCGCTGGCGCTGCCCGCCGGAAAGCTGGCCCGGCCGGCGGTCGAGATAGGGCCCGATCTCGAGCATGCGGGCCGCTTCGGCGATGCGCGCCTCGATCTCCTTGCGCGGCATGTGCGAATTCTCGAGCCCGAACGCCATGTTGCCGCGCACGCTCATGTGCGGATAGAGCGCATAGGACTGGAACACCATGGCCAGCCCGCGATCGGCCGCCGGCACGCGGTTGACCACGGCGCCGTCGATGCGGATCTCGCCGGCCGTCGGCTTGTCGAGCCCGGCGATCAGCCGCAGCAAAGTCGACTTGCCACAGCCCGACGGGCCGACGAAGACGACCAGCTCGCCATCGTCGATCTTCAGGTCGATGTCGCCGAGAACGTCGACCGAACCGTAGGCCTTGGCGATGCCGTCGAGTGTGATGCGACCCAAGGCGCCCTCCTATTTCAATCCGCTGCCGGCGATGCCGGTGGTGATGAAGCGCTGCAGAAAGACGAAGACGAGCACCACCGGCAGCATGGTGACCACGGTCATCGCCAGAATGTAATGCCATTGCACGTTGAGCTCGCCGGCATAGGTGTTGAGGCCCACCTGCAGCGTGTAGAGCTCCTTGCGCGACAGGACGATGAGCGGCCAGAGAAAATCGTTCCAGCGCCAGACCACGGAGAAGATGGCGAGCACGGCGAGCGCCGGCGCCGTCAGCGGCAGGACGATGCGCCAGTAGATCTGCCATTCGGAAGCGCGATCCATGCGCGCGGCATCGATCAGCTCGTCGGGAATGGTGAGCATGTACTGGCGCAGCAGGAAAACGCCGGTGGGCGTGGCGACGGTCGGCAGGATCACCCCCCAAAGCGAGTTGAAGAGGCCCATGGCGCTGATGATCGAATAGAGCGGCACCAGGATCACGGACAACGGCACCATCAGGGTCGCCAGGATCAAAAGCATGACGAAGGAGCGGCCCCGGAACTGGTATTTCGACAAGGCGAAGGCCGCCATGGAATTGGTGACCAGGGTGATCAGCGTCGCCATCAGCGTGACGAAGAGCGAGTTGCGCAGGTAGAGGAAGAAATCGAAATGCAGGAAGGGCTCGGTGTAGTTTTCGGTCGCGAAGCTGATCTCGCGCACCGGGGTGCGGTCGGCGATGTTGACCTTGACGATCTCGCCCGGCGCCTTGGGGTCGACCATCTGCGCGACGATGCCGATGCGCCGCACCTGCGCCAGGATGCGCGTCTCGCCGTCCTCGCCCGCGACGCGGTAGAGCGGCAGGGGCTTCTCATACCCCTCGACGGTCGCCTCCGCCGTCACATATGGCAGGATCGAAGGCGGGAACTCGGCCAGCGCGGCCGGCGACTTGAAGGACGAGCCCGCCAGCCACACGGCCGGCCCGAACATCAGGACGACGCCGCCGATCAGCCACATCCAGGTGAAGACATCCGTCCAGTGCCAGCCCTTGCCGCCGCGGCGGCGCAGCAGGAACGCAGCGACCCTCGTCATTTGCCGCCTCCCGCATTCTGGCTGCGCCGGCTCGCCGCAAGCTGCAACAGGGTGAGGACGACGAGAACGGCACCCATGAGGATGGACGCGGCGGCGGCGAGCCCCGGATTGCGGATGAGCTGCGCGAAGCCGATCTCGTAGATATACTGCGTGAGGAACATGGTGCTCGTGCCCGGCCCGCCGCCCGTCAGCACATAGACCTCGTCGAAGATCTGCACGGCACGGATCAGCGCCAGCACCACGACGACGATGAGATTGGGCATCAAGAGCGGCAGGGTGATGCGCCAGAAGACGCGGGCCGGCCGCGTGCCGTCCATCTCGGCCGCCTCGTAGAGGTCCTTCGGGATCGCCTGCAGGCCGGCAAGAAGGATCAGCGCGTAGAAGCCCATATGCGCCCAGACGGAGACCATGATGGCGGCGGCAAAGGCCCAGAAGCGGTCCGTAAGCCACAGCACCGGCTCCATGCCGACCTGGTGCAGGAGATAGTTGAGCAGACCCTGACGCTGCAGGATCCAGCGCCAGATGAGGCCGACGACCACGGGGGACAGGAGCACGGGAAAGAAGAAGACCGCGCGCCAGAAGCCGCGGCCGCGAAGCTCACGGTTGAGGATCAGGGCCGTGATCATGGCAAAGACCGTCATCAGCGCCACCTGGAACAGGACGAACACGGCCGTATTGCCGGCGGCATTCCAGAACAGGTCTTCGGTGCAGCTCTGCTTATCGAGGTAATTCCCGCAGGTCAGGAGCCGCTCATACTGCTCGGTGCCAACATAGGTGCGCTGTTCGAGGAACAGGGCGCTGCCGCCGGTCATCGAGTAGGCGAAGTTGATGACCAGCGGGAAGAGCACGAAGATGCCGAAGATCGCCATGTTCGGCGCCAGGAAGAAGGCGGCCATGCCGTTGAGGCCCGTGGCCTTCTGCAACCCGCGCAGCGGCGGGTCGATGAGGGCGGCGAGCCAGGCGACCGGCGCTGCAAGCGCAGTGCCGGCCTTCTTCAGGATGGGCTGTGCGGCCATGGCGATGCGTGAGGTCAGCGCGAGGCTTCCGCCACCGCGTCGGCGACGTCGCGGTCGATGCTGGCATAGGCTTCATCGAGCGACATCTCGCCGGCGATGACCTGGCTGATGCGCGTGACCAGCGCGTTGTAATAGGCCGTGGCCCATTTCCATGCCGGCAGGGCGGCGGCATTCGGCGCCACGGCGCCGCTCGCCTTGACGAAGACGTTGAGCGCCTCCTTGACGTTCGGGTCCTCGCTCTGGAAGTCCAGCCCCCCGGCGATGACGCCCTTGTGCGCCGGCAGGAACAGCGTGCGTTCGGAGAACTCCTTGACGATGTCCTGGCGCGCCAGGAAGTCCATCACCTTGCCCACCTCCTCCGGGTTCTTGGTGTATTTGATGCCGACCAGCGCCGCGCCGCCCGGCAGGCCGCTGCAGGAATCGGCGCCGCAGGGGCTGCCGGTCGCCACCCAGTCGAAGGCGTCGCCGATCTTGGTCGACAGGTTGGCCACCTGCCAGCTTCCCGAATAGTAGAACGCCATCTGGGCATTGATGAAATCGTCGGCGGCCGCCCGGTAGGTGGATCCGGCGGCGCTCACCCACACCTCCTTGGAGTGGCTGCCGTCGGCATTCCACTTGACGAAGCGCTCGATGAAGGCCTTGGCGCCGTCGTCGAGCGGCGCCGGGGCGCCGTCCTTTGCGATGTAGTTCGCGCCGTAGGAGATGGCGGGACCGGAGATGCGGTGGCCGGAGCGGTCGATGGCGAAGGCCATGGGCAGTTGCTGGCTCTCGGCCACCTTGGCTGCCGCCGCCACCCAGTCGTCCCACGTCGCCTTCTCGCCGGGAAGCTCCACACCTGCCTGCTCGAACAGCGTCTTGTTGGCGAAACCGCCGGTCAGGGTGAGCTGCGTCATGAAGCCGGTGATGGCATCGGAGCCGTCGGGCCGCATCCAGTCGGCCTCGGCGCCGAAATTCTCGCGCCAGTAATCGGCGTTCTCGAGATGGGGCGTCAGGTCCAGCCAGTGATCGGCGAGCGCCTTGAGGTTGGTGACGCGGGCGATGTCCGGCCCCTGCCCTGCCTCGAGCTGGATCGGAAGCTGTTCCTGGATGACGCTGTAGGCGACATTGTCGAGGATGACGTTGATGTCCGGATTCTCCTCCATGAAGCGGTTCAGGAGATCCTGGATCACCTCGCCTTCGACGCCGTCGGAATACCACATGACGCGGACGTCTCCGGCCAGAGCCTGTGCCGAGGCGGTCAATCCGACCGTCAAAGCCAGCAGTGCCGATTTCACTCGTCTCATTGCCTTCTCCTCCTCTGTCGTTTCGCAAGCGCCGGCTCAGCCGGCTCCGATACGCGCACCCTCCTGCAACGGCCCGGCGGCCATTTCCGCGCGAATTCCTGCAACTGTCCAGTCTTCGGGCGCAAGAACGCGCCCCTCCGCCACAACCCTGCCCGATGCCTCGAACCGCACCTCCCCGTAGTCCGGATCCTCGACCGTCAGCGTCCCATCTTCCTCTGTGAGGATGGCAAGGCCTGCAAAGCGCCGTTCGAAAGCCTCCAGATCGCCGTGCCGGCGCGCGTCGCCGAGGCGGACGATCCAGTGGCCCTGCAACCCTTCAAGCCTGAGCTCGCTGCCGGCGGTGGGGCCTGTCTCCACCGGCAGGAGCGGCCCGCTCGCCTTCAGCAGCAAGCGGCCGCCATCGGCGGCGACCGCCGCCCGGTCTTGCGAAAGCCTGACGGCGTCGAAGACGGCTCGCGGCAGCCAGGCGTGGGAAAAGGCCGGCTGGCCCTCCTTGCCCTCGAAGACGACGATGGCCAGGTCGCGATATTGCTGCACGCGCGGGATGGTGGCGCTGCCGCCCCAGTAGGACGGTCTGCCGAAGCCCGAATGGATGACCTCGCCCGGCTGGTTGATCCAGAGCTGCGCGTCGGGGCTGTTTCCGATGCGGGCATGCAGAAGCGTCTCCTGATAGCCCCATTCATGCCAGCGATAGGCCGCGACCGATCCCATCGCGTGGTCGGCGGTCTTGTAGTGATAGAGCCGGGCAAAACGGTTTTCGCCCTGCGCGAAGACCCATTCCTGGGCGGTGTCGCCGGCAAGGCCGGCACGCCCCGCCAGCCCCTCCGGCACGGCCAGCCCATGATCGCGCAGGCAAAGCGCCAGTTGCGGCAGGGCGTGGAAGCGGGCACCGTAGTGCCCCTTGCCCCAGAACAGCCGGGCAATCGCCGAGAGCTCCAGCGAGCGGCCGGCGCGCAGCGTGTGCTCGTAGCTGCGCCCCTGCGCCGCCGTCAGCACGCCGTGATGCGCCGAGTTGGCGATCACCTCCATCATCCGGACGATCGCCCTTCCCGCACGCGCCGCAATATCGGCATCCGGGGAAAGGGCGTAAAGCGCCGTCAACCCCTTGAAATCGATCGGGAAATAGGGCGCCGAATTGAACTCCGCCATCTCCCAGGCCTCGAAATGATCGAGCCATTCACGCACGCGCTGACGCCCGACGGCCGATTGCTCGGCGCCGGACCGCCCGGAACGGCGGAACGTCGCGTGCGGCAGGAGATCGCCGGAAAGATAGGCGGCGGTGTGGAACAGCAGTGCGTGGTTTTCCGAGAAATACCACTGCACGTCGTTGCCCGGCTCGTCGAACCAGTAGCGGTAGCCGGTGACGGCGGCATCGATGCGCTGGACGAGCGTCGGCGGCAAAAGATCGCCGTAGCGCGCCCGGCACCACAGCAGCGGCACCAGGTGAAAATCCGCGCAATCGTGGCAATCCTCGATGACCGGCAGCGACTTTTCGATCATCGCCTGGGTTTCGCTGCCGCCATCCCCCAGGGCCAGGCGGGCGAGCGCGCGCACCGTGTCGGGTTCGGCGAACCCTGCGACCTCGCGCAGCGCCTCTTCGATGCGGGCCTCCGCCTCCACGGGCGGCGGGCCCTGCCGCTCTGCATGGCAGATCTCGACGCCGAAGGTGCGCGACGCGGAAAAGCCGCCGGCGGACAGGGTCACGGTGAAATGGCGGAAATCGCCCGGCAAATCCTCGACCCGCGCGACGGCGAGACGCTCCGCACCGGCGACCAGCCGGCGCTCCAGCGCAAGCGCCTCGCGCGACATGAAATCGCCTTCCACGCTGATCGCAGCATCAAGCCCGAAGGGCGCCGGCGCCGGCAGCCGCAACGCCACCTCGCCGCGCGTGTAGGCGACGGCCTCGAAATGCATGTGCGCAAGCGTGTCCTCGACGGCTTCGGCCAGCGCTTCCTCGCAGGCGACGGGCAGAGCCGTCTCGGCGGGCGGACCGTCGAGGTAATCGAGTTCGATATAGTAGCGGGCATCGCGCTCGGCGAGATCGTCGAAACAGACGAGGATCTCGTTGGCGCCGTGCTGCAGCACCGCGTCGAAATCCTCCTCCTTCTCCAGATTGCGCGTGTAAGGCGCCAGGAAGCCCGCCTCCTGCCCATTGACGAAAAGGACCGCGCCGCCACAGGTGCGCAACCTCAGCCTCGCCGCCCCCTCCCGCTCCGCCACGATGACGGCCCGCGCCCAGGTGGCAAGCCGCGTGGGGCGGAACCAGAAGCCGGAAAGGTCAAGCCGCGGCGAACCGAACGGGAGCCAGTTGCGGCAAGGCTCGAAGGTGCCGGCGGCCGCCGGACGCCTCCCGCGGTGATCGGCCGCAAAGCGCGTGCGGCAGGGATATTCGTGCGGGATGAAGTTCTTCTCCTTGGTCAGGAAGAAGAAGGGATCCATCGCCCCGGCCATCGTCTGGTCGGGCAGATCGTAGCGGCTCTCGGCCATCTCGCCCACCTGCCAATAGGCGACCGGCATCCCCGGCTCCAGTGGGCGGCGCAGAAAGCGGGTTTCGGAGAGGCGCGCCGCGTCCGCCATCACAAGATGTCCGCGATCGCCACGGGATCGACATCCGTATAGGCCTGGTTCTCGCCGGTCATGCCCCAGACGAACGCATAAGGCCCCGTGCCCGCCCCCATGTGGATCGACCAGGCAGGCGACAGCACGACATCGCCATTGGCGACGTTCAGATGACGGGTCTCGTCGGGCCGGCCCATGACGTGGAACACCCGGTCCTCCTGCGCCAGATCGAAATAGCAATAGGCTTCCATGCGCCGCTCGTGAAGATGCGGCGGCATGGTGTTCCAGATGCTGCCCGGTGCGAGATCGGTGATGCCCATCAGGAGCAGGCAGGACGGCGCGACCTCGGGATGGATATACATGGCAAGCCGCCGCTGATTGGCGCGCCGTGCCTCTCCCATTTCCACGACCTTGGCTTCCGCCCGCCTGATGAGGCGATGCGGATGATCCGCCCCTGCCGGCACCGAGTTCATGTAGAACCGCGCCGGCTGTCCGGCATCGTCGCTCGCAAGACGCACGCTCTTGGCGCCACGCCCGACATAGAGGATGTCGCGGTTCTGCAGACGGAACGCGGTGCCGTCCACCTCCACCGTCCCCGACCCGCCCAGATTGGCGATCCCCATCTCGCGCGCGGTGAAGAAAAGCGGCGTGCCGACATCGGCACCGTCGCCGAAGGACAGGGCCTCTTCCGTCGGCACGGCGCCGCCCAGAATCATGCGGTCGACATGCGTATAGGCAAATTCGATTCGCCCCGGAACGAACAGCTTTTCGACCAGGAACTCGGCCCGCAGCCGCGCCGTGTCGAAGCCGGGAATGTCGTTGGGCGATGCGCCGTAGATCACGCGCATGGTCATGCTGCCACCTCTCCAGTGTCCAGATGGTCAAGGCCTTCCGTGAGGCACAGGATCGCCAGCGCCTGGCCGTAGCCGGTCGGCTGGATCGGAATGTCGCGATAAAATTGCAAATCCCCGCCCATGCGGGTGCCGTAGGAAACCTTGAAGACGGTGCCCGTCTCGTCGATGTTGGCAAGGACTGCGTCGAGCGCCCGCAACCCGGCCTCGCGGCACCCCTGCGGCCCGAGTCCGAGCCGCGCCGCCTTCATCAGGCCGTAGCCGATGCCGGCCGTCGCCGAGATCTCCTCATAGGAGCCCGGGTCATCCAGCAGCGTGTGCCAGGCGCCCGACGGGGCCTGCAGTTGAAGGAGGGCGGAGATCTGCGTTTCCAGCACGCCAAGGAGGAAGGAGCGCACGGGAGCGGCGATCTCCGCCAAGTCGATGAGATCGAGAATGCCCAGCACCGCCCAGGCATTGCCCCGGCCCCACAGGGCACGGGCGAAATTGTGCCGCCCCTTGAAGGTCCAGCCATGAAACCAGAGGCCGGAGTGGGGATCGGCCAGATAGCGGACATGGACGAGGAACTGCCGGCATGCTTCCTCGATCAGTTCGGGACGACCTCTCGCCTGGCCGTGGGCGGCGAGGAAAAGCCCCGCCATGACCAGCGTGTCGTCCCACAGCTCGTTGTCGTTGATCTTGTCGGAAACGATATGCGGCAGGCCGCCTTCGGCCGTGCGCGGCATGGCGATCAGCCGCTCGGCCCAATCGTCGAGCGCTTCCACCCACCGCGGATCGCGCGTGTTGCGCCACAGCAACGAGAGGGCGAGCATCGGCGCGCTCGTGTTGATGTTGAGCGGCGGCAGGCCTTCCGCAAGGCGCTTCTGATACCAATCCTCGATCAATCGGAGCAGCGCCTCGTCGCCCGTGCGCTGCCAGAGGCGGACCAGGCCGTAAAGGCCGATGCCCTGCGGCCATTCCCATGCTTCGAAGCTGATATAGTCGCCGGCCGTGCCATCGAGATTGGGCTCGTCGAAACGGCCGTCATGCCGGAGCCGTGTCATCCCGGATACGAGCTGGTCGAGACTTCGACGCAAGGTGCGCCCATCGACGGGCATGTCCATCCTCCCAAACGGTCAGGCGCCTTCCCCCAAGGCAGCCGGTAAGCCTGCCTTCGGTTTTGCCATCGCTTAACAACTTGCGCAACATGAAAATTTTTTGCAATCTGCCGATACAGACGGGGGAACCATCGGCATGAGTGAAACGGGCAAGAGAGGAAAACGCAGCCGCAAGGTGCGGCTCGAGGACATCGCCGAGCGATGCGGCGTGTCGCTCAGCACGGCATCACGCGCGCTGGCCGGCGAGAAGGGCGTGCGGCCGGAGCTGCGCGCGCGCGTCATGGACATCGCCAGGGCGCTCAACTACGCCGTGCCCGCCTCCGCGACCGGCCGCAAGGTGGTGCTGGCGGCCAGCAGCGCGGCCATGGTCGACTATGTGCGCAATCAGTTCACATTGCATGTCCTCGACGGGCTCAACGCCCGCGCTCGGGCGCTGGGCGTGGAGATCGTCACGCAGCCGGTCGCCGACCCCGCCCAGGACATCAATGTTCTGGAGGCGGCGCTCTCCGAAGAGGAGGTGGCCGGCTTTCTCTTTCTCACTCTCGACGACGAGGAGGTCCTGTCGCTCAGCCGCAGCTTCGGCAAGCCGGTGGTGCTGGTGAACGGCGACGACCCGCTGATGCGCCTGTCCAGCGTGACGCCCTGCAACCGCTCTGCCGCGCGCCTGGGCGCCGAACACCTGCTGCAGCTCGGACACAGACGCATCCTGTTTCTCATGCGGCGCGGCCGGCGCACCATCGAACGGCGCTTCGAGGGCTGGCGGGACGCCCTGGCCGCCCATGGCATCACCGACGTCGAGGATCTCGTCGTCGAGGTCGAGGACTGGCTTCCCGACCTCGCCGCCGAGGCGATCGGCGCACGCATCGCACGGCGCGGGCTCGACTTCACCGCCGTGCTGGCGGCGGGCGACAGCCTGGCCGTGGGCGCCATGCTCGGGCTGGCACGAAGCGGCCATCAGGTTCCCGGCGACGTCTCGGTCGTCGGCATGGACGACCTGCCGCAGGCCGCCTTTCACAACCCGCCGCTTACCACCATCCATATCCCCATGCGCGAAATCGGCTCGGCGGCGCTCGATCTGCTGCTCGACGGCGTCGACGGCCTTGCCGTGCCGCCCCGGCGCATCGAGCTCGCCTGCCAGATCATCGAGCGCCAGTCCACCGCTGCGAACACCAGGGACGCTCGATAAGGAAGCGGCGCTTCAAGTCTCCTTGAAACGCCGCTCGGATTGATGCCCGTCAGTTTGCGGGCGACCGGGATAGCCCCGGTCGAAGAGGTTCAGGCCACCAGATCGAAACGGTCGGCGTCCATCACCTTGGTCCATGCCGCCACGAAATCCCTGGCGAACTGCTCCTTCGAATCGGCACATGCATAGACTTCCGCCAACGCCCGCAACTGCGAATGCGAGCCGAAGATCAGGTCGACGCGGGTGCCGGTCCACTTGACCTCGTCCGTCCGGCGGTCGCGGCCTTCGAACACGTCCTCGGCGCCGGCGGCCGGCTGCCACTTGGTGCCCATGTCGAGCAGGTTGACGAAGAAGTCGTTGGTCAGCGTGCCGGGCCGCTCGGTAAACACGCCGTGCTTCGACCCCTCGGCGTTCGCGCCAAGGACGCGCAAGCCACCGACCAGCACCGTCATTTCGGGCGCCGTCAGCGTCAGGAGCTGGGCCTTGTCGACCAACTGCTCCTCCGGCGAGAGGCGATGCGGGCCGCGCCGATAGTTGCGGAAGCCGTCGGCAAACGGCTCGAGCGGCGCGAACGACTCGACGTCGGTCTGCTCCTGCGAGGCATCCATCCGGCCCGGCGTGAAGGGAACCTCGACCGGGGTGCCGCCGTCGCTTGCCGCCTTCTCGATCGCCGCGCAACCGCCGAGGACGATCAGATCTGCGAGCGAGACCTTCTTGCCGCCGGACTGGGCGGCGTCGAACTCGCCCTTGATCGCCGCGAGCATCTCCAGGACCCGCGCCAGCTCCGCCGGCTGGTTGACCTCCCAGTCCTTCTGCGGCGCAAGGCGGATGCGCGCACCGTTGGCGCCGCCGCGCTTGTCGGAGCCGCGGAAGGTGGAGGCGGACGCCCAGGCCGTCGCCACCAGTTGAGACACCGACAGACCGGACGCAAGGATCTTGGCCTTCAGGGCGGCGATGTCCTGACCGTCGATCAGGTCGTGATCGACCGCCGGGATCGGATCCTGCCAAGGCAGGATCTCCTTGGGGACCAGCGGTCCGAGATAGCGCTGGATCGGCCCCATGTCGCGATGGGTCAGCTTGTACCAGGCCCGGGCGAACGCATCGGCGAACGCATCGGGATTTTCGTAGAAGCGCCGCGAGATCTCGCCATAGACCGGGTCGAAACGCAGGGCGAGGTCGGTCGTCAGCATGGACGGCGCATGATGCTTTGCCGGATCGTGCGCGTCCGGAACCATGCCTGCGCCGGCCCCGCCCTTGGGCGTCCACTGGTGCGCGCCGGCCGGGCTCTTGGTCAGTTCCCATTCGTAGCCGAACAGGTTGGCGAAGAAATTGTTGCTCCACTGGGTCGGCGTCGTCGTCCAGGTCACTTCCAGGCCGCTGCCAATGGAATCCCCGCCCTTGCCGGTGCCGAACTTGCTGGTCCAGCCGAGGCCCTGCTCCTCGATGCCGGCGGCCTCCGGCTCGGGACCGACGAGAGCGGCATCCCCCGCACCATGGGTCTTGCCGAAGGTGTGTCCGCCGGCGATCAGCGCGACGGTCTCCTCGTCGTTCATCGCCATGCGCGCGAAGGTCTCGCGGATGTCGCGCGCCGCGGCGAGCGGATCGGGATTGCCGTTCGGACCTTCCGGATTGACGTAGATCAGGCCCATTTGCACGGCGGCCAGCGGGTTCTCCAGATCGCGATCGCCGCTGTAGCGCTCATCGGCCAGCCAGGTGCCTTCCGGCCCCCAGTAGATATCCTGCTCCGGCTCCCACACGTCCTCGCGGCCGCCGGCGAAGCCGAACGTCTTGAAGCCCATGGATTCAAGGGCCACGTTGCCGGTGAGGATCATGAGATCGGCCCAGGAGATCTTGCGGCCGTATTTCTGCTTGATCGGCCACAAAAGCCGGCGCGCCTTGTCGAGGTTCACGTTGTCCGGCCAGCTGTTCAGCGGCGCAAAACGCTGCTGGCCGGCGCCGGCGCCGCCGCGGCCGTCGCCGATGCGATAGGTGCCGGCGCTGTGCCACGCCATGCGAATGAACAGGGGGCCGTAATGGCCGAAATCGGCCGGCCACCAGTCCTGCGAATCCGTCATCAGCGCATGGAGATCCTTGATCACCGCATCCAGATCGAGGCTCTTGAACGCCTTTGCGTAATCGAACGCCTCGCCCATCGGATCAGACAGGCTGGAGTGCTGGTGGAGAACCTGAACATCGAGCTGGTTGGGCCACCAGTCACGATTCACCCTGCCCCTGGCCACCGAGTGGACCACCGGGCATTTGCCCGTGCTTTCGTCGGTCCTTGTGTCCATTTTTCTCTCCCATCCTGGCTGTGTCGGTTGAACTGTTTCGTGGCAGGCCGCGAATCCCTGTAAGGGGGGCGCCACATCGTTTGGTCGTCAGATTTCTATACCGGACTTGTTCCATTAGTTTAAATTGGATTTCCTGATTATCATGATAAGATCGCCTTATGATAAACTTGACCCTGAAACAGCTCCGCTATTTCGAGGCACTGGCACGGCACGGCCATTTCGGCCGCGCGGCCGATGCCTGCGCCATTTCGCAGCCCGCCTTGTCGATGCAGATCAAGGAGATGGAGGAAGCGCTCGGCACGGAACTCTTCGAACGGGGCGCACGCCAGGTCCGGCTGACGAACTTCGGAGAAGAGGTCGCCCCGCGCGTCCGCGACATCCTGCGCTCGGTCGATGAGCTGAGCGATCTTGCCCGGGCCTCGCAGGACCAGTTGGTGGGGCGGATGCGGATCGGCGTGATTCCGACCGTCGCCCCCTATCTCCTACCGCGGATCATCAGCAATCTCACCGGCATGCATGACGGCCTCGACATCCAGGTGCGCGAGACGCTGACACCGAAGCTCATTCAGGAGCTTGCGGACGGCCGGCTCGACACGGCCATCGTCGCGCTGCCGGTGTCCGAACCGTCGCTGGCGGAGGTCCCGCTCTTCACGGAGAATTTCGTCCTCGTCCGGCCTGGCCACGACGAGGGGAAGCCGATCCCCAATCGCGAGGCGCTGCGCGAGATGAAGCTGCTGCTGCTCGAGGAAGGGCATTGCTTTCGCGACCAGGCCCTGTCGTTCTGCGACCTGCACGCGACACGGCCGCGGGAGCTTCTGGACGGCAGTTCCCTGTCGACGCTGGTCCAGATGGTCAGCGCCGGCATCGGCGTCACCCTGATCCCGGAGATGGCCGTACCGGTGGAAACGCGCTTCGCCTCGGTCTCCCTCGCCCGTTTCGAAACGCCCCAGCCGTCGCGGACGATCGGCATGGTCTGGCGCAAGACGAGCCCCCTGGCGAAGCAGTTGCTGCAGATTTCCGAGATCGTCCGCCGTGCCGCCGCGATTCCCGGCGAGCAGCACGACCCGCGCCCGGCTTGACGGCGGCGGCAGCGCTGCCGCTCATTCCCCGTCATCAGGGGCCTGTGCCCCGCTGATGAGGTCGCGGGCCGCCTCCCC
Organism: Nitratireductor sp. ZSWI3; assembly: GCF_024655565.1. GTDB lineage: Bacteria > Pseudomonadota > Alphaproteobacteria > Rhizobiales > Rhizobiaceae > Nitratireductor. The sequence goes on from NZ_JANKOF010000068.1 coordinate 23,427, forward strand.
GGCACCGAACCGATCGAGCGCTCAGTCCTGATGGATGGGCTCCACCGCGAAAAGGCCGCCTTGATAGACGGCTTCCGGCGCATCCCTGGCCGGAAGCGGGGTGTTGGCATGAACCTCGTCCCGATAGACCGCCGCATTGTCCTTCGGACGCCAGCCGAGATAATCGACATGGCTGTTGTCCCACCAGCGCTCGTCGTTGTCGGACACGCCGTAGATGATCGGGCAGCCGAGCCGGGGAACCGCGAAGACGCACTCCACCAATGAGACGAAATCGTCATGGCTCATCCAGGTGGCGAGCATGCGGCGGTTCACCGGCTTCGGGAAGCACGAGCCGATGCGCACGATGGCCGTCTCGATGCCGAAACGGTGGTGATACATCTGCGCCAGCCCCTCGGCGAAATGCTTTGAAACGCCGTAAAGCGTATCGGGCTTCGGCTGCGCCTTGTCGTCGAGGCGCTGGTCCTGCGTGTATAGGCCGATCACATGGTTGGAGCTGGCCAGGAAGATGCGGCTGCAGCCCTTTTTGCGGGCCGCCTCGTAGAGATGGAAGACACCGTGAATATTGGCATTGGCGATGACGGAGAACTTGTCCTCCACCGACCGCCCGCCGAGATGCACGATGCCGTCGCATCCTTCGACGAGGCGCTCCACCGCCTGCGCATCGCCGAGATCGCACCGGATGCATTCTTCCTTGTCCGCCGCCGGCTCGAGATCCACGATGTCCGTGAGCCTCACCGTCTCGGCAAGATGGGTCAGCCGCTTGCGGGCGACCTTGCCCAGTCCGCCGCCGGCACCCGTGATCAGAAGTCGTTTCAGCATCGGTCCTCTCATTCGAACAAGCTCGGCAAGGTCATGGAAATGGCCGGCACGTAGGTCGTCAACATCAGCGCCACCAGGATGGCGAGGTAGAAGGGCCAGATCGTCTTCACCGCATCCTGGATCTTGACCCCGCCGATGACGCAGCCCACGAAGAGGCAGGCTCCCACCGGCGGCGTGCACAGGCCGAGCCCGAGATTCATCATCATGATGATGCCGAACTGCACCGGATCGACACCGATCGACGCGGCCACCGGCAGAAAGATCGGCGTGCAGATCAGGATGAGCGCCGCCATGTCCATGATCATGCCCAGCACGAGCAGGATCAGGTTGAGCATCAAAAGGATGACCAGCGGATTGTCGGAAACGAAGGTGAGCGCCCCGGCAAGCAGCTCCGGCACGCGATAAAGCGCCAGCAGATAGGCGAAGGCCGAGGCGCAGCCGACGAGGATCATCACCAGCGAGGTGGTGATCACCGAGCGCAGCACAGCGACCTTGAAGTTCTCCCAGGTCAGTTCGCGATAGACCAGCGTCGTGACGGCGATGGCATAGATGGCACCGAAGGCGCCCGACTCGGTGACCGTCATGATGCCGGAGAGGACCCCGCCGACGATGATGACCGCCGTGAAGAGCCCCGGCAGCGCCACCACGAAGCTCGATGCCAGCACGCCCCATCCGGGGAACGGCTCGCCGCCATAGCCGCGCTTCAGCGCCACCAGCCAGGCCGCCAAGCCCAGGCAAAGACACATCAGAATGCCCGGCACGACGCCGGCGATGAACAGCTTGGACACGGACACGCCGCCCGCCGCCACGGCGAACAGGATCATGTTGTGGCTCGGCGGGATGACGATGCCCGCGATGGAGGAGGTCACCGTCACGTTCACGTTGTAGTCGGGATCGTAGCCCTTCTCCTTCATAACGGGCATGAGAATGGAGCCGAGGGCGGAGGTGTCGGCCACGGCCGAACCGGATATGCCGCCGAAGAGCATCGAGGCGGCGACGTTGACGATGCCCAACCCGCCGCGCAGCGCTCCCACCGCGGCGGCCGCGAGGCGGACGAGCCGCGCCGCGATACCGCCCTGCATCATCAGTTCGCCGGCGAAGATGAAGAAGGGGATCGCCAGCAGCGAGAAGACCGATATGCCCGACAGGATGCGCTGGAACGCCACGAAGAGCGGAAAGCCCTCGTAGAGGAAGCCCGCAACGGAGGCCACGCCAAGGGCAAAAGCCACCGGCACTCCCGCAATCATCAGGCCGAAGAAGAGGCCGAAGAGTATCGCCAGACCCATTGGCGCTAACCTTTTGTTGGAGGGTTATCCCTGCCGGCGACACACGCGGCCGGCAGGATCATGCGGCAAGGAAAGAGAACCACAGCGGAGCGGACGAGCCCGGCCATTCCGCTCTAGCGTCCGAAGGCGCGCAGGCGTCGATAAAGGCCCACCGAGACGAAGAGGATCATGAGCACGCCGCAGATGACGAGCGGTGCGGCCCGCCAGCTTTCCGAAAGGCCCAGAAGCGGGATCTTGCGGCGCAGGTTCGTCGTCACCAGGTGCCAGCCCTGCCATGTCATGAACACGGCGAAGACGATCAGCGCGATATCCGAGATCACTTCCAGGATCCTGCGCGGCAGGGCCGGCATCGCCTCGCGCACGAAGTCGATGCTCAAATGCGTGTTGCGGCGGATGCCGACCGCGGCGCCGAGGAAGGTCACATACACGACGATCAGCAGCGCCGCCTGCTCGACCCAGGTGGGGGTGTTGTTGAGGATGTAGCGGCCGTAGACGAGCCAGCCGAAGATCGCGATCAGCAGGACGAGCAGCACACCGGCCACGCGCAGGCAGAGCTCAGAAAGCCCCTCGAGCAGCCATTCGGCCCTGCCGCCTTCGCCCATCGCCCGGCCGGGCGGTCCCTGTTCGTCCTGCATCGCCATCCTCCATCCGCCACCGGACTGCCGGCGCCTGGAGGCGCC
>NZ_JANKOF010000069.1 GCF_024655565.1 Nitratireductor sp. ZSWI3
GCCGAGCAGGCCGGCCGCGGCCGACGAGCGTTCCCACCCCTTGGGGACGGTGCGCAGCCGGCCGAGCGCCTCGCTGTCGCGCGGCTGCTGCTGGGCGATCTCGTAGATGGCGTCGTCCTTCAGCACGCGTCCGCGCGGCACGTTGCGCTCGCGCGCCTCCCGCTCGCGCCAGGCGGCGACCTGCTGCAGGACGGCGAGCTCGATCGGCTTCCTGATGCGCAGCTTGAGGCGCTTCCAGGCATCGTCCGGGTGCGGGTCATAGGTCTCGCGCGCCGTCAGAACCGCCATTTCCTCATTCAGCCAGTGGGCGCGCCCCTCTCGCTTCAACTCGTCCTTCAGATGCTGATAGACGTCGATCAGATGTGTCACGTCGGCCAGCGCATACTGGAGCTGCTTGTCGGTCAGCGGCCGCCGCCGCCAGTCGGTGAAGCGCGAGGACTTGTCGATATGCGCACCCGTCACCTTGGAGACCAGCTGGTCGTAGGAGACGCTGTCGCCGAAACCGCAGACAGTCGCCGCCACCTGGCTGTCGAAGACCGGGTGGGGAATGAGCGATCCCAGATGATGGATGATCTCGATGTCCTGGCGCGCGGCATGGAAGACCTTCAGCACGCTCTCATCGGCCATCAGGTCGAAGAAGGGTTTCAGGTCGATGCCGTCGGCCAGCGGATCGATCAGCGCGGTCACGCCGGGGGCCGCCATCTGGATGAGACAGAGCTCCGGCCAGAAAGTGGTTTCGCGGATGAATTCCGTGTCGACGGTGACGAAATCGGATTTTCTGAGTGCGGATATCGCCGCTTCGAGGTCTTGTTGCTTTGTAATCAGATCCATCCCGCTTCTTTATGTCATGCGCGGGCAAAAGTGAAGAAACCGGTTTGGGCCGTTTTGCGGGTGGTTTACGCGTCATTGGCTGGCGACTTGTTGCGGCTGCGGCGTGCCATGCGCATGAAAACCGGCGAGGTGCGCAACAGGGCGGCGAAGCGCCGGCGCTGGGCGGCCGGCACGCCGGGCCGCACGCCCATGCGGTAAAGCGTCACCAGCACCAGCGCCGCATAGACGACGGCGGTGTAGGAGAACAGGGCATGCGGGCCGAGCGCCTGCATCAGAAAGGAAGCGATCGCCGGTCCCGCCATCGCGCCGATCGAATAGAAGAACAGCAGGCCCGCCGCCACCTGCACGAACTGGTCCTTCGTCGCGTGGTCGTTGGCATGGGCGGCCGACAGCGAGTAGAGCGACATGGCGAAGGCGCCGAACAGGAACACCAGGATGAGATTGGCCGTCCTGTCGTTGCCGGCGAACCAGGTGATGGCGATCGCCGAGATCAGCGCGCCGACGGTGGTGAAGAGCAGCACCTGCCGTCGGTCGTGACGGTCGGAGATGGCGCCCAGCGGATACTGCATCACTGCGCCGCCGATGATGCCGGCGCTCATGAAGGTGGCGATCTCTGAGACCGAAAAGCCGATGGCCTGGCCGTAGATCGGCCCGACGATGCGGAAGGCGCTGTTGGTGAGGCCGACCGCCGCCGCCCCGATGGAGGCGAGCGGCGAGATGCGCCAGACATCGGCGAGGTCGAGGCGGAACTCGGCCGGCGGCTTGGGATTGGAACGGTCGGCCATCGATACCGGCACCAGCGACAGGGTGATCATCATGGCCATCACCGCGAAGGCGACGAAGCCTTCGATGCCGAGGCCGGGGATCATGTATTGCGAGCCTGTCACGGCGACGATGTCGATGATGCGGTAGATGGCCAGCACGCGCGCCCGGTTGGTGTTGGCCGCCGCCGAATTGAGCCAGCTCTCGATGGTGGTGAACAGGCTGGAAAAGCAGATGCCGGACAGGAAGCGCACGGCGATCCAGGCGAGGGGATCGACGAACAGCACCAGAAGCAGAGCGCCGGCGGCACCGAGCGCGGCAAGCGCGGCGAAGGCGCGGATGTGGCCGACGGCGCGCAGGAGGCGCGGGACATAGAGGCAGCCGATCAGGAAGCCCGCGAAATAGGCGCTGCCCATCAGGCCGATGACGGTCGGGGAAAACCCTTCAGCCGCCCCGCGCAGGGCGATCAGCGTCCCCTGCAGCCCATTGCCGGCGAGCAGGATGCCGGCGGCCAGGAGGAGCGGGATCAGCGGGCGGAGATTGGTCATGATGAGGGCAGGCCCGGCACGGCGCGGCACGCCTGTCGCACCGCTTGCGATCCCCCCTATAGGATGCCCTGGCTCAATCCGCTTGGGCCAATTGTCCGCGCCAATGGTCCCAGTTGCATTGCGATCAGTCCTCAGCTTCGGCCAGCATGCCGTCGACCAGGTGCACGCGGCGGTCCATGCGCGCCGCCATGTCGAGATCGTGGGTCACGGCAACGACGGTCTTGCCGCGCTCGCTGACGAGCTCGCGCAGGATCTCGAACACCTGTTCCGAGCTCTTCGAATCGAGGCTGCCGGTCGGCTCGTCGGCGAGCACCAGCGGCGGATCGTTGGCCAGGGCGCGGGCGACGGCGACGCGCTGGCGCTGGCCGCCGGAGAGTTGGTCGGGGCGCTTGTCGAAATGGTCGGCGAGCCCGAGGGCGGAGAGAATCTCCTCCGCTCGCTCGCGCATCGCGCGCGGCGACAGCCTGCCCATCTTGCGCATCGGGATCTCGACATTCTGCCGGGCGGTGAATTCCGGCAGCAGGAAATGGAACTGGAACACGAAGCCGATCATCGACAGCCGGGTGCGGGCAAGCTCGCCGTCGCTCATCGGCCGCGTATCGCGGCCCTCGACCAGAATCTCGCCGGACGTCGGCCGGTCGAGCAGGCCAAGCAGATAGAGGAGGGAGGACTTGCCCGATCCCGACGGGCCGGTGATGGCGACGAACTCCCGCGCGTTGATCTCCAGCGAAACGTCCTTGACCAGCGTCACCGGCACTGTCTCGGGCAGGATGCGGGTCAGGTTTCGAGCTTCCAGCAAAGCCGTCATGTCGCCCCCCGGATGATGTCGACCGGATTGAGCCGTGCCGCCTTGCGCGCCGGCAGGTAACCGGCCACCGCCGCCGAGGCGAGGGCAAAGAACGAGGCGATGGCATAGTGCATGCTGCTCCAGGCGACGGGGAGCTGGGTGATCTCCTGGCCGCCGGCATCGAGCTCGAAGCGGATCGAGGCGAGCGCATAGGTGAGCGCGAAGCCGAGCAGCCAGCCGGCGACGGAGCCGGCCGCGCCGATCGCCACGCCTTCGAAGACGAACATGCGCTGCATGTCGCTCCGGCTGAAGCCGAGCGACTTCATGATGGCGATGTCGCGCGCCTTTTCATGGGTGATGGTGGAGACGATGTTGAAGATGCCGAAGCCGGCGACGAGGAGGATCGCCGCGACCACCGAATACATGATCACGTTGCGCACGACGAAGGCTTCCATGATCGATTCGTTCGCTTCCTGCCAGGACACCGCCTTGTAGCCGAGCTCGGCCTCGATGCGCCGGGCGGCGGCCGTCGCGGCGTAGGGATCGTCGAGCTTGATGCGGATGTCGTTGATGGCGTTGGGCCGCTCCGACAGGATCTGCGCGTTCTTGAGCAGCATGTAGGCCTCGCCCTCGTCGCGCGCGGTGGTGCCGGTGTGGAACAGGCCGGTGATGCGGAAATTGCGCGTCAGCCCGGAGGAGGAGACCGCCGTCACCGTGTCGCCGAGGCCGACGCCGAGCTTTTCGGCCATGCGGTCGCCGACCACCACGTTGTTGCCGCCTTCCGACAGGGTGGCGAAGCTGCCCTCGGTGAAATCCTCGACGATCGGCGAGATGGCGCGCTCGGTCTCCGGCTCGATGCCGATGATGGAGGCGCCGGCCTCGCGCCCCTGGTAGCGGACGACGCCCTGGGTGCGCAGGCTCTCGGCGAAGCGGCCGGGAACCCAGGCCGAAAGCCATGCGGTGGCGGCTGTCGGGTTGATGATGCCGCGCCGGTCGTCGCGCGGCCTCAGTCCCGAGATCGCGGTGGCGTCGAAGACGTCTTCGGCCGGCTGCCGCCGGGCCCCGCGCTGCTCGTCGGTCACCTGCACATGCGGCATGATGTCGATGAGCTGCTTGACGAAATCGTCCTGGCCGCCCTGCATCAGAGCCGCCATGGCGATCGAGAAGCCGACGCCCACCGCCACGCCGACGACGGCGACCAGCGTCTGGCGGCCGCGCCCGGCGATGTGCGTCAGGGCGATGTCGAGGATGAGCCGCATCCTAGGACCTGTGGACAGTTATGGTTGTGGCGCTGGCGAGGCATGCAAGACCAATGGCTAGGCGCAAAAACCGCCGCAGTGCCGGCCACTTCAAGGTTTTTGCAACGAAGTCCATTGGTCTTGCACGCCTCGTCCCGAAGGGATTTGGCCAGATTGCTCCATGGCCGCAGCCTTCGTCGTCGAATATGCTCTGCATGTCCTTCCTCCTCAGGCTACGACCCTGGCGCAATCTGACCAAACCAGCACCGCAACCATAACTGTCCACAGGTCCTAGTCGGCCTTCACCTTGACCCGCGTGCCGTCTTCCAGCGTCTCGGGATAGGGCGAGACGAGGCGCGCATCTTCGGCGAGGCCCGACAGCACCTCGGTGCGGCTGGTGCCGCGGATGCCGGTCTCGACCGTTACCAGACGCGCCGTATCGCCTTCGACGACGAACAGGCGGTTCTCGCGCAGTGCGATGGCCGGCACCAGCAGTGCGCCTTCGCTGGTGCGGATGACGATGTTGGCGTCGACGGACATGCCGATCAGCAAAGGCGTGTCGTCGGGCAGCGCGAGGCGCACCCGGTAGGTGCGGGTCACCGGGTCGCCTTTCGGCGTGATGCTGTCCACCTTCGCTTCCAGTTCGCGGCCGGGGAAGGCATCGGAGCGCAGCAGGGCGCGCTGGCCCGGCTCGACGCGCGGAATGTCCTCTTCATTGACCTCGGCGACGACGATGCGCGGCGTCGGCCGCCCGACCCAGAAGAGCACGGTGCCCGGCTCGGCGATCTCGCCCACTTCGGCATCCTTGCGCAGAACCACGCCGTCGTCCGGCGCGCGCAGCTCATAATTGCCGAGCCGCGCCGTCTGGCCGGCGATGAGCGCCTCGACCTGGCTCACCTCGCTGCGGGCCCGCTCCAGCGCCGTCAGGTTGGCGACGTTGCGGTCGACGAGGACGGTCAGCCGCTGCTGTTCGTCGAGCGCCAGCTTGTAGCGTGCCTTGAGTTCGGCGAGGGTGGCCTCCGCCTCGCTGGCGTCGAGCCTTGCCAGGACGTCGCCCTTGGCGACGGTCTCTCCCTCGCAGACGCAGGTTTCCACGATGCGTTCGCGCACCAGCGACGTCACCTTGGCCCAGCTTCTCGGCTCGACCGTGCCCGAGGCGAAGACGATCTCGGCCGCGGTGCCGCGCGCCGGCGCCACCACCGTCACCTCCGCCGGCCGCGTGTAGTACCAGTAGCCCGCGCCGGCTGCCGCCGCTGCCAGCGCGGCGAAGATAAGGATCCGAATGGGCTTCACTGCCGCTCTCCCCGGCTGATGATAAATTAAATACGGTACAGTATTGTATCTGAATAGTCGGTTGGTACAATGCCTTTGTCACGGCCTCTTTCGAGACGCCTTGACCTGGCTCAAACACGGAGAAGGTTGCTGAGTTCCGCACAGGAAAGGGAAGGGCGCCGCCCCGGCCGCCCGCGCGACCCGCAGATGGATGCGGCGATCCTCGACGCGGCCTTGAGGCTCTTCGTGGCCGATGGGCTCGAAGGCGCCAGCTTCGAGCGGATCGCCAGGGAGGCGGGGGTGACCCGCGCGACGATCTATCGCCGCTGGAACGCGCGCGAGAGGCTGCTTGCCGACGCGCTGGGACGCCTCAAGGAGAATGCCGAACGGGAATTCGGGGCCTGGCAGGAGATGCCCTTCGAGACGCTGATCGGGCTGATGGTGGATTACGGTCCCAAGGCCTGGGTCGATCTCGATGCGGCGCGGCTTCTGGCCCGCGTCATCGGTTCGGCGCCCGACGCGCCGGAGCTGCTGCGGGTCTATTGGGACGTCTATATCGAACCGCGGCGCACCGCCTTCAACATGATGCTGGAGCGCGCCCGCGAGGAAGGCAAGCTGCCGCCTCAGACGGATGTGGACATGTTCCAGGACATGTTCAGCGGAGCGATGATGTACGAGCTCCTGATGAAGCCCGGCGAGAAGAGCGAGGACGCGCTGCGCGCCTATTTCATCCGTCTCCTGCAGCAACTCGGCCTGGGGCCGGTGCTCGACCGCCGCAAGGACACCGGAACATTGCCAGACGATACCGATTGATGACGAACGTTCTTCATACTGCGCGGCGGGGCCGTTTGCCGGACCGGTCCCCGGTCGCGGCGGCACGCGCACCTTGACAAATCGAACCTCGCATGCGCTTTTCCCGCCGACCTTTTGAGGCTGGCGTTCGCCGGCCCGTCATGCATTCCAGACACGGACGACAACACCATGCACCGCTACCGCAGCCATTCCTGCGCCGAACTCAGAAAATCCGACGTCGGCGCGACGGTCCGCCTTTCCGGCTGGGTCCATCGCGTGCGCGACCATGGCGGCCTGCTGTTCATCGACCTGCGCGACCATTACGGCCTCACCCAGATCGTCGCCGATCCCGATTCGCCGTCCTTCAAGACGGCCGAGACGGTGCGCGGCGAGTGGGTCATCCGTGTCGATGGCGAGGTGAAGGCGCGCACGGCCGAGACGATCAATCCCAACCTGCCGACCGGCGAGGTGGAGATCTTCGCGCGTGACATGGAAGTGCTGTCGGCCGCCAAGGAACTGCCGCTGCCGGTGTTCGGCGAGCCGGACTATCCCGAGGACATCCGCCTCAAATACCGCTTCCTCGATCTGCGCCGCGAGACGCTGCACAAGAACATCGTGCAGCGCACCAGGGTCATCGCCGAAATGCGCCGCGCCATGGGCGAGGCGGGTTTCACCGAATATTCGACGCCGATCCTGACGGCCTCCTCGCCGGAGGGCGCCCGCGATTTCCTGGTGCCTTCGCGTCTGCACGAGGGCAAGTTCTACGCCCTGCCGCAGGCCCCGCAGATCTACAAGCAGCTCATCATGGTGTCGGGCTTCGACCGCTATTTCCAGATCGCTCCGTGCTTTCGCGACGAGGACCCGCGCGCCGACCGCCTGCCGGGCGAGTTCTACCAGCTCGACCTCGAGATGAGCTTCGTCGAGCAGGAAGACGTGTTCCAGACCATGGAGCCCGTCATGCGCGGCATCTTCGAGGCCTTCGCCGAGGGCAAGCCGGTGACCGGGGTCTTCCCGCGCATCCCCTATGACGAGGCGATGCGCAAATACGGCTCCGACAAGCCGGACCTCAGGAACCCGATCGTCATGGAGGACGTGTCGGAGCATTTCCGCGGCTCCGGCTTCAAGGTCTTCGCCAACATCCTGGCGGGCGACCCGAAGGCCGAGGTGTGGGCCATTCCGGCCCGGACCGGCGGCTCGAGAGCCTTCTGCGACCGCATGAACTCCTGGGCGCAAGGGGAAGGGCAACCGGGCCTCGGCTACATCTTCTGGCGCAAAGTACTTCATACCTCCGAAGCTCAAGCGGGCGTGCTCTCCGAGATGGACAGCGAAGCCGTTGAAAGAAGATTTGAAGAAAGTGGTGTTTTCGAAGGCGCCGGCCCGATTGCCAAGAACATCGGCGAGGAGCGCACCGAGGCGATCCGCCGGCAGCTCGGCCTCGAGGACGGCGACGCCTGCTTCTTCGTCGCCGGCGATCCGAAGAAGTTCGTCGCCTTTGCCGGCGCGGCGCGCACGCGGGCCGGCGAGGAGCTCGACCTCGTCGACCGCGACCGCTTCGAGCTCGCCTGGATCGTCGACTTCCCCTTCTTCGAGTGGAACGAGGACGAGAAGAAGATCGACTTCGGCCACAACCCCTTCACCATGCCGCAGGGCGGGCTGGAGGCGCTCGAGGGTGACGACAAGCTGTCGATCAAGGCGTTCCAGTACGACCTCGTCTGCAACGGCTACGAGATCGCCTCGGGCGGCATCCGCAACCATCTGCCGGACGTGATGGTCAAGGCGTTCGAGACGGTCGGCTTCGACCGCGCCACGGTGGAGGAGCGCTTCGGCGGCCTCTACCGTGCCTTCCAGTACGGCGCGCCGCCGCATGGCGGTATGGCGGCCGGCATCGATCGCATTGTGATGCTGCTCGTCGGTGCGAAGAACCTGCGCGAGATCACCATGTTCCCGATGAACCAGCAGGCGCAGGACCTTTTGATGGGCGCGCCTTCGGAGGCGACGCCGGCGCAATTGCGCGAGCTCAATCTGCGGCTCGCGCCGACGGCGAAGAAGGATTGAGGGGATAGCGAGTAGCGAATAGGAACGATGCGCCAGGTTTCCCCGGCGCAGCGTAACCCTATTCGCTACTCGCTATTCCCTACTCACTTCATCGCTCACTCGTTCGCCGTCACGGAAAGCCCCACCTGCTTGGCGAGCGCCTCGGGAGAGCCCATGGCCGTGCCCATGAGCACGGCGAACGGCATCGGTTCCGAGGGCGCAACGCTGATTTCCAGGCTCCTCGGATCGTCGATATAGGTGGTGATCGCCTTCGACAGGCTCTGCGTCAGCTCGGGGCCGAGATACTGGCCGGCCATGAGCGGCACGATGGCCTTCGCCTGGTTGGCGACGTCACCCGGCTGGACGCCCTGTTGCGCGGCGACATAGGACAGGATCTTCCCCGTCAGCGAAGCATCGGAAAAGCGGATCGAGGCGCCATGCAGGTTGAGCTGCTGCATCAGGCCGAGCATGGCAAGGCCCTGGGCCTGCTGCTGCTCCTGGGTGGCGTTCTCCATCTTGGCCTGCATCTCCTGCAGCGCCTTGACGAAATCCGGCGTGTAGCCGCTGATGTCCGCCTTGATGCCGAGCGTGCCGGCATTGTCCAGCTTGACGTCGTAACGGGAGATCGTCATGCGGCCGTCCCCGAGGCGCCAGTCGCCCTCCATGTCGATCCGGCCGGAGATCTCCTCATAGCCGTATTCCTTGAGCGCCGCGCTGGCCTCGCCGTTCTTGGCGATGGCGCCAAGATCGGCCCAGAGCCTGTCCGCCGAACCGGTGAACTTGATCAGGCCGCCGTCTTCCACCGTTGTCTCGGCGATGAGGTCGTTGAGGGTGAAGAGCGGGTCGCCGCCGGTGCCGATGCTCAGATCGTCGAGCGCGAAGCGCTTGTATTGCATGAGGCCGCCATTGACCTCGTCCGCTCCCTCCTTCGGCAGTATCAGGCCGTCGATCGCCAGGCCGTTGGCGGCGAAGTCGAAACCCTCCTCGGACTGCCTGAACGTGTCGACGGCGATGTGTCCGATCTCATAGGCCGAATCAGTTTCGCTGACATCCTGCAGGGCGAGATCGCCGAGATCGATCGATTTGCCGACATTGGCGAGGCCGAGGCTGTGGCCTTCCAGAACCACCGAATTGCCGTCCTGGCTGACGCCAGTCCAGGCGACCTCGATCCCTTGCCGGGCCATCACCGTCTTGTAGCGCTCGGCGACATCCTCCGCCTCCCACGCCCAGGCGGCCTGCAGTGCGGTTGCCGACAGGAGGGCCGCGAAGGGGAGCGACTTCAGCTTTAAAGCGTGGCTGAGCATGGGAAACTTCCTTGAAATGACGTATGATAACAGTAATTCATCGGCACCGTGGCCGAAAATTGCGTTGCGAGGATGACGACTAGCACAAGCTGTGTCAATTTCCAGTGCGCGTTGAACGACTGCCCGAGGCGCGATGGCATGCAGGGCGGCTGATTGTGAATGATGACCGGTGGGGACCTCTATATGCGGACTGGCTGGCGCCTCTGGCTCGCCCTTGTTTTCCTGGCGCTGGCGACTTTGCCCATCCGCGCCGAGCAGCTTTACGAAGGCATTACCTATCGCTCCGGCCTCAAGCTCGACATCCACGCGCCCGACCGCGACGGCGGGCGCGCCGTGCAGGCGGGCGTGGTGCGCATGAACCTTTTCTCGCTGGGCGGAAGAGGACGCGCGCCGGTCGTCGTCTATGCTCATGGCGGCGGCTGGGTGAAGGGATCGCGCAAGAAGGTCTATTCGATGCCCGAATGGCTGACGGCGCGCGGCTACGTGCTGGTGGCCATCGATTATCGCAAGGTGCCGGCCACCACGATCGACGGTCAGGTGGACGACCTCGTCGCGGCCATTTCCTGGGTGCGGTTGAACATCTCGCGCTACGGCGGCGATCCGGGGCGCATCGTGCTGATGGGGCATTCGGCCGGCGCGCATCTGGTCGCCATGGCGGCGGCCCGCGACGTGGCCGGCTCCGTACGCGGCGTCATTCCCAACGATGTGCAGGCCTACGATATGGTCGCTTATGCGGGCATGCGCGGCTCGCTCGGCTATCCCTATATCAACGCCTTCGGGTCCAACCCGCGCGACTGGGTGCGCTGGTCGCCCGTCACCTATGCGCGCCAGCGCTCGGGCTTTCCGCCGCACCTGTTCCTGCATTCGGGCTCGAACGGCGAGCGGCGCAGGGCGCTGACCAACGGCTATGCCAACCTGCTGCGCTCGCGCGGCACCCGCGTGAGCGTCTTCGACGGCGGCCGCTACACGCACGGATCGATCGCCCGCAAGCTCGGTCAGCCGGGCGATGCGGCAACGGTGACGATCGAGCGGTTCCTGGCGCAGGTGATGAGGTGAGGGGAAGAGCGAATAGGGAATAGCGAGTAGCGAATAGCGAATAGGAATACGGTTTATCCGACGGAGCTTAACCCTACTCGCTATTCCCTATTCGCTACTCCCATTCACCTCTCCCCCTTGCCGCGAATCACCCGCTGGTCTAACCGAAAACCATGGGAAAAGATCTGCTTCCGCCCGGTCGCGACGGCGGCGACGCCGTCGAGCCGGTCGACCTGAAAAAGGCGCTCGAAGAGCGCTATCTCGCCTATGCGCTGTCGACCATCATGCACCGTGCGCTGCCGGACGTGCGCGACGGGCTGAAACCCGTGCATCGGCGCATCGTCCACACCATGCGCCTCTTGAGGCTGAGCCCCGACCAGGGGTTTGCCAAATGCGCGCGCATCGTCGGCGACGTGATGGGCAAGTTCCACCCGCATGGCGACCAGTCGATCTACGACGCGCTGGTGCGCCTGGCGCAGCCCTTCGCCATGCGCTATCCGCTGGTCGACGGGCAGGGCAATTTCGGCAACATCGACGGCGATAACGCGGCCGCTATGCGCTACACCGAAGCGCGCATGACGGAGGTGGCCTCGGAGCTGCTGACCGGCATCACCGAGGACGCGGTCGATTTCCGTCTGACTTACAACGAGGAGGACGAGGAGCCCACCGTCCTGCCGGGCGCTTTTCCGAACCTTTTGTGCAACGGGTCGTCCGGCATCGCCGTCGGCATGGCGACCTCCATCCCGCCGCACAACGCGGCGGAGATCTGCGATGCTGCGCTCGCCATCGTCGATGATCCCGAGGTCGATCCGGAAAGGCTCCTCGAGTTCGTCAAGGGGCCGGATTTCCCGACCGGCGGCATCATCGTCGAAGACCAGGCATCGATCCGCGAAGCCTATGCGACGGGGCGCGGCGGCTTCCGCGTGCGGGCGCGCTGGCACAAGGAAGACCAGGGCCGCGGCACCTGGAATGCCGTCGTCACGGAAATCCCCTACGGCGTGCAGAAGTCGCGGCTGATCGAGAAGATCGCCGAGCTGATCATCGCCCGCCGCCTGCCGCTGCTGGAGGACATCCGCGACGAGAGCGCGGAGGACATCCGCATCGTGCTGGTGCCGAAGAGCCGCACGGTCGAAGCCGAGCTGCTGATGGAATCGGTCTTCAAGCTGACCGATCTCGAAAGCCGTTTCCCGCTCAACATGAACGTCCTGTCGCGCGGCAGGGTGCCGGGCGTGCTTTCGCTGAAGCAGGTGCTGCGCGAATGGCTCGACCATCGCCGCGACGTGCTGCTGCGCCGCTCGCGCCACCGCCTGGCCGAGATCGAGCGGCGGCTCGAGATCCTCTCCGGCTATCTCATCGCCTATCTCAACATCGACGAGGTGATCCGCATCATCCGTGAGGAGGACGAGCCGAAGCAGGTCATGATGGCTCGCTTCAAGCTCACCGACACCCAGGCCGAGGCGATCCTCAACATGCGCCTGAGGGCGCTGCGCAAGCTCGAGGAATTCGAGATCCGCACCGAATTCGACAAGCTGTCGGAGGAAAAGAGCGGCATCGAGGCGCTGCTCGCCTCCACCGAACGGCAGTGGAAGACGGTGCGCTGGGAGGTGGCGAAGGTGCGCCAGACCTTCGACCCGGAGAAGAACCCGGGCCTCGGCGCGCGCCGCACCACCTTCGCCGATGCTCCGGAGCACGACCTGGAAGTGGTGAACGAGGCGCTGATCGAGCGCGAGCCGATCACCGTGGTCTTGTCCGAAAAGGGCTGGCTGCGCGCCATGAAGGGGCATTTGTCCGATTACTCGACGCTGTCCTTCAAGGAAGGCGATGCGCTGAAGCTCGCCTTCCACGCGCAGACTACCGACAAGATCCTGCTCTTCACCACGGGCGGCAAGTTCTACACGCTCGGCGCCGATCGGCTGCCGGGCGGGCGCGGCCATGGCGAGCCGGTGCGCATCATGGTCGACATGGAAAACGACCAGGCGATCGTCACCGCCTTCGCGCACGACCCCGAGCGCAAGCTGCTCGTCGCCTCGCATATCGGCAACGGCTTCATCGTCGCCGAGAAGGAGATCATCGCCAACACCCGCAAGGGCAAGCAGGTGATGAACGTCAAGGCGCCCGACGAGGCCAAGTTCTGCATTCCCGTCGGCGGCGACCACGTGGCGATCGTCGGCCAGAACCGCAAGCTCCTCGTGTTCCTGCTCTCGGAAATCCCGGAGATGGCGCGCGGCAAGGGCGTGCGTCTGCAGCGCTACAAGGACGGCGGCGTGTCCGACATCAAGACCTTCGCCATGGAGGGCGGCCTCACCTGGCAGGATTCGGCCGACCGCACGTTTGTGAAGACGCGCGAGGAGCTGGCCGAATGGATGGGCAACCGCGCCGCCGCCGGCCGCATGGTGCCGAAGGGTTTTCCGCGCACCGGCAGGTTCTGATCAGCCCGCCGGGCTTCTCCTGCCGGGGCGGGAGGGGCGCCCTTGCATAGGCTTCGCATGACGCATGGCACTCCGCAATGCTCGTGCATCTGCTGCGCTGGCGTCGGATGACACCTCAAACCGGGTGCCGGATCGCCCCGTGGGCCTGCCGGCGCCTGCGGCCGGCGCGGAGCTGCCAGAGCGAGTGCGCGACCAGCGTGAGGATGAGGACCGTGCCGCCGATGAGCGTCGCCCGGCTCGGCACTTCGGAGAAGATCATCCACACCCAGATCGGCGCCAGGACCGTTTCCAGGAGGTAGAACATCGCGACCTCCGGTCCGGAGATGTATTTCGGCCCGTTGGCGAGGCAGAAGAAGGCGATCGGAATGACCACCGCGCCGTTCAGGACGATCCACCACGGCGCTTCGATGCGGAAGCCTGTTCTGGCGGTCATCACCGCCGCCACCAGGCAGGGAAGGGCGACCGCCACGAGGGCGGCAAAGCCCATGTCGCGCCCGCTGCCGCGTGTGATCGTGATGGCGCTCGCCAGGACGAAGGCGGAGGCGAGCGCCATCATGTTGCCGAACAGGTTGCCGGCGCCGATCCCGCCGCCGACGATGATCAGCACGCCGATGAGCATGACGGCCATGGCGATCAGCGTCGCTGGTCGCGGGCGTTCCTTCAGGAAGATCCACGACAACAGGGCGGCGAACATCGAGTTGAAGGCGAGGATGAAGACCAGGTCGGCCGTCGCGGTGTTGTAGACGGCGGTGATGAAGCAGAGCGCGGAAAGCGCATAGAGCAGCGCCACGGCGAGGCCGGTGCGACCGGGAATGAGGGGTGGGACCTTTCGCGACAGGGAGCGCCAGATGAACCACACGCTCAGCGTCACCAGCAGGGTCATGCCGCTGCGCATGAGCAGGATCGGCCACGGATCGCCGTCGGCGAGTCGGATGAGCGGGATGTCGACCGTCAGGACCATGCCGCCGAAGGCGGTCAGCGCAAGGCCCCTGGCGTGCGTCGGGGAGGCGGGATCGGACACGGCTGGGAAACCTCGCGCGGAAGCGGTTGCTGCGGGCGCGGGAACGTCTGCCGGACCGCGGCGATCTCCGATCAGTCGATCACTAGGTCATCGCGACCGCCCCGGCACGCAGAGCGGGTCACGAGCGAGAAAGCGTGCGCATTTTTCGCTCGCTCTAGTCGACACGGCCCCAGCCCTGCGGGCCGAGATGTTCCTGCGGCTTGAAGCGCACCTTATAGGCCATTTTCCGCGAGCCATTGACCCAGTAGCCGAGATAGACATGCGGCAGACCGGCGGCGACGGCCCGGCTGATGTGGTCGAGGATCATGAAGGTGCCGAGAGACCGGTCCGCCAATGCCGGATCGAAGAACGAATAGACCATCGACAGGCCGTCGCTCATCATGTCCGTCAGCGCCACGGCCATCAGCTCGCCTTCGCCCCTGCCGGTGATGAAGCTGTCCGGGCCGCGCCGGCGGTATTCGATCACCTGGGTGCCGACATGCGTGTCCTCGACCATCATCGCGTAATCGAGCACCGTCATGTCGGACATGCCGCCCTTCTTGTGGCGTGCGTCGAGATAGCTGCGGAACAGCGCGTATTGCTCGGTCGAGGGTTCGGCCCCGTGCGCCGTGCCGATGAGATCGGCGTTCTGCTTGAGGATACGGCGCATGGTCTTGGCCGGCCGGAACTCCTGCGCCAGGATGCGGACGGAAACGCAGGCCCGGCAGGTCTCGCAAGCCGGGCGGTAGGCGATGTTCTGGGAGCGCCGGAAACCGCCCTGGGTCAGGAGGTCGTTCATCTCCGGCGCCTTGTCACCCACCAGATGGGTGAAAACCTTCCGCTCGAACTGTCCTTCCAGATAAGGGCAGGGCGAGGGGGCAGTCAGGAAAAACTGCGGCGATTGAACGGGTTGCTGAGTCATCGTGGTCGGGCGGGACTCCTATCTCAAAACCCATAATACCATGGCCCGACAAAAGAAAACGTCAACCAAATTATTGCCACCAGCGGCGTGCCGGCCTTCAGGAAGTCGCGGAAGGAATAATGCCCGGGCCCCATCACCATCAGGTTGGTCTGATAACCGATCGGCGTGGCGAAGGAGCAGTTGGCGGCGAAGATCGTGGCCGCGACGAAAGCCTCCGCAGGAACGCCGATGGCGGACGCGATGCCTATGCCGATGGGCGTGAAGAGCACCGCCGTGGCGTTGTTGGACAGGAGATTGGTGAGAACGGCGACGACGGCGAAATAGCCCGACAGGATGACCGCCGGGTGCTGGCCGGAGAGCAGCCCGACGGCACTGTCGGCGATCAGCCGTGCCCCGCCCGTATGCTCCAGCGCGGTTGCCGCGGCGATCGCCGAGCCGACCAGCAGGAAGATCTGCCTGTCGAAGGCGCGGCCGGCCTGTGCCAGCGTCAGGCAGCCGGTGGCGATCATGGCGAAGGCGCCGGCGATCGAGGCAGCGACGATGGGAACGAGGTCGAGGGCCGCGCTCACCACGATGCCGGCGAAGATGACGAAGGCGATCCACGCCTTGCGCCTCTGCGGAACCGGTTCGGCCGACCATTCGAGCACCAGCAGATCGTGGCTCTCGCGCAGATCCTCGAAGGCGCGATCCGTGCCGCCGATCAGGATCGTGTCGCCCGGCTCCAGCCTGATCTCGGCCACCGGCGTGCGCCCCATGCGGCTCTTGCGCTGCACGCCCAGCATGTGGACACCATGCTCGGTCTCGATCCCGGCATTGCGGATCGTGCGTCCGGCATGGCGCGAGCCCGGCGGGATGACGGCTTCGGCGATGTGATAGTCCGGGCCGACCGTCGCCGCCGTGTCGTCGGCGGACGAAAGATGCCCCACCGCGCCCTGCGCCAGGGCCTGCGTGTAGGCACGGCGAGTCGCCGTCACCATCAGCCTGTCGCCCTCCGACAGAACCACGTTCTCGAACGGCGGATGGAAATTCATGCCGCGCCGGATGATGAGCCGGGGCGTCAGGTCTCCAAGACCCTGAAACAATCCGGCTCGCGAGGCCTTGCCGATGAAGGGATGGCTGGGCCCGATGCGGATTTCACCGATGAACTGGGTGCCCGACTGCACTTGGCGGAACGTCTTTTCGCTGCCGGGATCGCGCAGGATCCGCGGCATCACCAGGAGGACGTAGAGCGCGCCGGCGAAGGCCAGGACGAGGCCCGGCACGGTGATGTCGAAGAAGCCGATCCTGATCCCGTCCTTGGCGGCGACGCCGGCCACCAGGAGGTTGGTGGACGAGCCGATCAACGTCGTCATGCCGCCGAGGATCGTCATGAAGGACAGGGGCATCAACGCCTTGGAAACGGCGAAATTGCGCTGCGCGGCAAAGACGATCAACACGGGAATGAAGATGACGACGACCGGCGTGTTGTTGAGAACGGCGCTGAGCGAGGCGGCGGTCAACAGCGTGATGACGATGGTGCGCGTGCTGGAGCCGCCGGCCGATCTGGCCAGGATGCGCGCCGGCCGGTCGAGCGCGTCGGTGGCGAACAGGCCCTGGCCGACGATCAGGAGAGCGAGCACCGTCGCCAGCGCCGGATTGGCGAAGCCGGACAGAAGTTCCTCCGGGCGCAGGCCGCCCGCCTCCGTGTGATAGGGAAACAGTGCGAAAAGGGCAAGAAACGCGACAAAGCTGCCCAGTGCCACGAGTTCGAGCGTGAAGCGTTCGCTCACATAGGCGGCAACCGTCGCGATGATGATCGCATAGGTTGCCCAGAGGTGAAGATCGGCCATTGAGCTCCCGCAGCAAAACCTGTCCCCGCAGGCATCGTTCGGCGCCCGCTTGCAAAGCCCAGAGCATAAGCACGGACATGTCCGCCGCAAGCATGGAATTGCCCGCACCGGCAGTATGTACGCACTTTGAGCATGATCGGACCTTCTGCGCGGGAATGGTTTTGCTGGACTGCCGATCGGCGCGGAGCCGGACCGCGGCGGAGCGGGGCGCGGACTCAATCCGGATTGGTCATCACCGTATCGAGGAGCCTGTCGTGCACCGTCTGCTTGTTGGCAAGAACCAAGGGGGCAAGCAGGATGAGCGGCGTAAGGACCGCGTTGAGCGCCAGGAAGACGATCGCATGGGCAACCGCGTAGCGTGGCGTGATCGGTTGCCCGTCCAGGCGTCGCAGACACAGATTGACCAGTTGCATGCCCCAGGTCCCCTGGCGCGGGCCTCCCAGCGTGATCGCGATGTAGCCGAAAGCGGCGGCAAGGGTGAGCACGCCGGCGAGATACCGGGTGAAGCCGTAAACCGTGTCCGCGGCGCGGCTCGACGCTGGCGGGGAGTCGCTGCCGTACAGCGCCAGGGTCGACATCATGCCTTCGGCGAGGATGGCGAACAGGCTGCTGAGCACCAGCGCGACGACCAGGTACAAAAGGTAATCGATGAGGAAGGCGGCAACGCGCCGCACGCGCACCCAGGAGAGGGAGGGGCCGATCGAACTCCGCTCGTCCTTCGCAGGGGTTTCCTGGATCGTTCCGAGGCGGACTGGTGCCTTGTTCTTGGACTTGACCATCGCATCACTCACGACGTTTCTGTTGAGACGTCGCAAGTGATAGTTTTTCTGATTTCTAATGTAAAC
Organism: Nitratireductor sp. ZSWI3; assembly: GCF_024655565.1. Lineage (GTDB taxonomy): Bacteria > Pseudomonadota > Alphaproteobacteria > Rhizobiales > Rhizobiaceae > Nitratireductor. The sequence goes on from NZ_JANKOF010000069.1 coordinate 17,629, forward strand.
GACTATAAGATAGCGTAGTTAAGTCGTAAATATTGAAGCAAGCGGCGGTCGCGTCCGCTCATCCGTTGCGCAGGACCGCCGTGCCGAGCAGCAGGTCGTGGACCGTGCGCTTGTGGTCGAGGAACAGCGTCGCCAGCAGGATGAGCGGCGTCAGCACCGCATTGCCGGCCCAGAACAGGACGGTGTGGACGATGGCCAGCAGCGGATCCACGCTGGCGCCGTCGAGCCGGACGAGCCGGATGTCCATGAACTGCATGCCGAGCGTCGCCTGGCTGCGCCCGCCAAGCGTCATGGCCACGTAGAGCAGGGCGGTGAGCGGGGCGAGGATGCCGAACAGGAGCCAGCCGAGCCCGAGGGTCAGGACGCCGAGGAAGGCGACGAGAATGGCGACCGGCACCATGAGGAGCGCGATCAGCAGATAATCGATGCAGAACGCCACCACGCGACGCGTGCGCACACCCCGCAGCAACCGCGGGTCGTCGAGCGTCCCGTTGATGATCTCGCCGTCGAGAATTCTGGCAGCCATGAGCGATCCTTTCCCATCCGTGCGTTATTGAGATGGGAAGCGCGGGCCGGAGTTCAAGACGATACGGGCGTATCAGAGCCTTTCGGCCACCTCGGGGGCGAAATAGGTGAGGATGCCGTCGCAACCGGCGCGCTTGAAGGCCAGCAGGCTTTCCATCATCGCCCGCTCGCCGTCGATCCAGCCATTGGCGGCGGCCGCCTTGATCATCGAATACTCGCCCGACACCTGATAGGCGAAGGTCGGCACGCCGAAGGCGTCCTTCAGGCGCCGCACGATGTCGAGATAGGGAAGCCCCGGCTTGACGATCAGCATGTCGGCGCCTTCCGAAAGGTCCTGCTCGGCCTCGCGCACGGCCTCGTCCGAATTGGCGGGATCGATGTAATAGGTCTTCTTGTCGCCCTTCAGCAGCCCGCCGGTGCCGATCGCCTCGCGATAGGGGCCGTAGAAGGCCGACGCGAACTTGGTCGCATAGGACATGATGGCGACGTTCTGGAACCCGTTGCGGTCGAGCGCGTCGCGGATGGCGCCGACGCGCCCGTCCATCATGTCGGAGGGGGCGATGATGTCGGCGCCGGCGGCGGCCTGCTCGACGGCGGCGGCGGCGATTTGCGCTACGGTCTCGTCGTTGACGATCTCGCCATCGCGCAGGATGCCGTCATGCCCGTGGCTGGTGAAGGGGTCGAGCGCCACGTCGGTGATGATGCCGATCTCCGGCACCGCCTGCTTGATGGCGCGCGTCGCCCGGTTGATCAGGTTGTCCGCATCGAGGCTGTGCGAACCGGTCTCGTCGCGCCGGGCCTGCTCGATGTTCGGAAAGGTGGCGATGGCCGGAATGCCGAGCTTGGCGGCGCGTTCGGCCTGCTTCACTGCCAGATCGACCGTATAACGCGCCACGCCCGGCATGGCCTCGACGGGCTCGGCGCGGTTCTTGCCCTCGATCAGGAACAAGGGCCAGATGAGGTCGTCGACGCTGAGGCGGCTTTCCTGCACCAGGCGGCGCGACCAGTCGGCCTTGCGCATGCGGCGCAGGCGGCGGCTTCCGGTGATCTCGTCGACGCTCCTTTCGGGCGCGACGGCGGCAAACGGTGCGGCAACGGGCGTGCGGCTGAACTTGTTCACGGCATAAGGCTCCTGATGCGCGGCTTCCCTATCATAACGGCAGTGACTGACCAAGTCAGGGGGCGCGTCAGCGGAAGTGTCCTGTGGTCGCAGGCTCCTGTCCCATTGACGGGCTGTCGCCACGTCAATAAGCACGAAAAGTGGTTGTCGCTGACGTGAAACTGGAGGGGAGCGTGAGGGTGGATTTCGGCGGTGCCGACGACATTCTCTTCGAAACGCGCGGTCCGGCCGGCCTGGTGACGCTCAACCGCCCCTCCGCACTCAATGCCGTAAACCATCGCATGGTTCAGGCGCTGGCGCGGGCGCTTGCCGCCTGGGAGGCGGACGATGCCGTCCGCCACGTCGTCATCCGCGGCGAGGGCAGGGCGTTTTCCGCCGGCGGCGACATTCTGGATGTCTACGAGGGCGGCCGTGCCGGAAATCCTCCCGTCGGCTTCTTCGCCGACGAATACCGGCTCAACGCGGCGATCGCCCGTTTCCCCAAACCCTATGTGGCGCTGATCGACGGGATCGTCATGGGCGGCGGCGTGGGCGTGTCGTTCCACGGCTCCCACCGCGTGATGACCGAAAAGGCCCAGTTCGCCATGCCGGAAGTGGGCATCGGCTTCTTTCCCGATGTCGGCGGCAGCCATCTCCTGTCGCGCCTGCCGGGCGAGTTCGGCATGTATCTGGCGCTGACCGGCGGCCGCATCCGCTGGGGCGATGCATGCGGGGTCGGGCTTGCAACACACACGGTCGAGGCCGAAAAACTCGCCGCGCTCCTCGATGCCCTTTGCGCCACGGATAACGTGGGCGCGGCAATCGCCTCGCATGCGACCGACGTGGAAGGCGAAACCGACGATGCGTGCCTGCACGCCATCGCCCATCATTTTTCTTCCGATGCATTGGACGACATGCTGGATTCGCTGGCCTTGGCGCAGGACGACTGGTTGCGCGAGGTCTACGCGAAGATCCTCACGCGGTCGCCGACCAGCCTCTGCGTCGCCTTCCGGCAGCTCCGTGCCGGCGCCATGCTGTCGATGGACGAGTGCATGCGCATGGAATACCGCATCCTGCGGCGCATGCTCGCCGGCCATGACTTCTATGAGGGCATCCGTGCCGCGATCATCGAGAAGGACAGCGCCCCCAAATGGCGGCCGGCGGCCCTTTCGGAGGTCTTGCCCCAGGAGATCGAAGCCTATTTCGCACCGCTTCCGGAGGGGGATCTGGTGCTGTGACGGAGAACCGCATGGTGGGGATGGCCGCGATGCGGCCCTCGCAGATGGACAGCGCCTACAACTGGTTCCACCGGTTGGTGGCGCTCGCCTGCCTCGTCCTCGGCGTCGTCTACTGGATCCGGCTCGTCGGCTTCTATCCCGGCTTCCTGTGGCGCTTCGACCTGATGCCGATCCAGTGGAAGATCGCCAGCATCGTGCTTGCCGTCCTTTATCCCTTCGCGGCCGTCGGCCTGTGGCTGCTCGCCTCGTGGGGGCCGGTCATATGGTTCCTGTGCGCCGGCGCGGAATTCGTCATGTTCGGCCCGCTCGCCGGCTATTTCGGCTCGCGGAACGAGCTGCTGCTTTTCCACCTGGCGGTCGCCGCCGTCTATATCGGCTTCCGCGTCGCGCTCCATCTGCGCAAGCGCCGCGCGCGCAACTGACGGCTTGCGCCCGACCTGTCTCGGCGGGTTTACCGGCTGTTAGCCGTGTTCCCAAGGTTATCTTTCGTAAGACGTTGTTAAGCCTGGCGTTTAAGTCGAATTTTAGAGGCATTCGATAGGGTCGTGCCAAGGTGAGACAAAAACAAAAATCACCGGCGTCAAACGAGAGGCTACAGTAATGATTAATTCGCGACCCGCGGCGAATAGTGCCGCTACGAATGACGAACGTAACGATGCTTTGCGTTCGCTTTATCTTGAATCTCTTCAGCTCGTCGAGCGGCTGCATCGCCGTTTGCTTGATGTGATCAAGGACGAGTTCGAACGCAACGGACGCAACGACATCAACGCCATCCAGGCGCTGCTGCTGTTCAACATCGGCAACTCGGAGCTTACGGCTGGCGAACTGCGCTCGCGCGGCTACTATCTCGGCTCCAACGTGTCCTACAATCTCAAGAAGCTCGTCGATCTCGGCTTCGTCAATCATCAGCGCTCGCGGATCGACCGCCGGTCGGTGCGCATCAGCCTGACGCCGAAAGGCGCCGAGATCGCCAAGGTGGTTGCCGGGCTCTACAACCGGCACGTCGGCTCCATCGAGCAGGTGGGCGGCATCAGCGCTGACGAGTTCAGCCAGATGAACCGTGCCCTGCAGCGGCTCGACCGCTTCTGGAACGACACCATCGCCTATCGCATGTAGGTCTCGCCTTATCACCTTGGGCTGCGCGCCGGTGTGCAGCCGACAGAAGGCCGGCGTGGCGGGACGCCGGCCTTCACGCATTCGTTATATCGCTTCAAGTGACGCCTGGTCACGCTAAGGTCATAATCCGGTGGAAATGGACTGGGTTGAAGCTCGCCGTCGGGGCGCTCTGCGCGAGGCTCCAAACAGGGTTGGCGAATTCTTAACGGAGTGGCGGCATTGTCTGGCCGCAGGATTGCCCAAGCGTCCCAGCACGAGAGGATGCCGGCCAGGAGAGTTCGGGAAAGCGCATGAAGACAAGTCGCCGCATGTTCCTCACGGGTGCCAGCGCTGCCGCAGCGGCAACCTTTTCCGGCGCTGCCGGTGCCCAAAACCTGATCGATGCCATCATCCGCTCGCCCCGCCGGGGCGCCTGGAACGACCAGTTCGACGCCCGCGCCAGCCACGGCGGCCGCGTGTCCTCCAACCTGCCGATCTTCAGCCAGGAGACGGTGTTCTACGTCGAGCAGGCCATTCTCGACTATTCGAACATCGCCGCTCAGGGTGGTTGGCAGCGTGTTCCCGACACGAAGAAGCTGCAACTCGGCGTGGTCGATCCGGATGTCGAGGCGCTGCGCCGCCGGCTGATGGTTTCAGGCGACCTGTCGCAGGGCGCCGGCATGTCGCCGGCCTTCGATTCCTATGTCGATGCGGCGCTGAAGCGCTTCCAGTCGCGTCACGGCCTGCCGGCCGACGGTGTGACGGGACGCTACACCTATTCGGCGCTCAACGTTCCGGCGGCAGTGCGCCTCGGCCAGTTGCGCACCAATCTGGAGCGGCTGCACGAGGCCACCGCCTCGCTCCCCGGCCGTTTCGTGATGGTCAACATCCCGGCCGCCGAGATCGAGGCGGTGGAGAACGGCCGCGTGATGCTGCGCCATACGGCGATCGTCGGCAAGGTGGACCGGCAGACGCCGATCCTCGATTCGAAGATCAACGAGGTCATCATCAACCCCTACTGGAACGCGCCGGTGTCGATCGTCCGCAAGGACATCATTCCGCTGATGCGCCAGAACCCGAACTATCTGACCGACAACAACATCCGGCTGATCGCGCCCGATGGCAACGAGGTCGACCCGCTGACGGTCGACTGGTCGACGGACGATGCGGCCAAGTACCGGTTCCGCCAGGACCCGGGCAAGATCAACGCCATGGCGTCGATCAAGATCAACTTTCCCAACGCCCACGCCGTCTACATGCACGATACGCCGCAGCAGGCGCTGTTCCGCGATCTGGACCGCTTCTATTCGTCCGGCTGCGTGCGCGTGCAGAACGTGCGCGACCTCGTCACCTGGCTGCTCAAGAACACGGACAATTGGGACCGCCGGCGGATCGAGCAGACGATCCAGACCGAGGAAGACGTGCGCGTGGCGCTGGCGGATCCGGTGCCGGTCCACTTCACCTATGTCTCCGCCTGGTCGACGGGCGACGGCGTCGTGCATTTCCGCGACGACATCTATGGCCGCGACGGCGCCAGCGAACTGCAGATATCGACCGCGCTTTGAGCGCGGCAGTTCAGCGCAACAGCCTTGCAGCCGTCCGCAACCGGGCGGCTGCTTCGCTTTTGGAGAACAAATTTTCGCTGGCGGGCGTGGTGGCTCGGTGAGAAAAATGCTAGAGGCCGCATTCCGCCAATCGAACCACCGCGCAAGGGGGTAAAACCGCCATGGCCATTGCGACCGCCGCCGCATCCGTCGACGCCGATCCGTTCTTCACCCGCCCGCTGGAAGACAGCGATCCCGACATTTTTTCCGCGATCCGCAGCGAGCTCGGCCGCCAGCGCCACGAGATCGAGCTGATCGCCTCCGAAAACATCGTCTCGCGCGCCGTCATGGAGGCGCAGGGTACGGTGCTCACCAACAAATATGCGGAAGGCTATCCCGGCAAGCGGTATTATGGCGGTTGCCAGTTCGTGGACGTCGTCGAGGAACTGGCCATCGAGCGCGCCAAGAAGCTGTTTTCCTGCAACTTCGCCAATGTCCAGCCCAATTCCGGCAGCCAGATGAACCAGGCGGTGTTCCTGGCGCTGCTCGAGCCGGGCGACAGCTTCATGGGGCTCGACCTCAATTCGGGCGGTCACCTGACGCACGGCTCGCCGGTCAACATGTCGGGCAAATGGTTCCGTCCGATCTCCTACGGCGTGCGCAGGGACGATCACCTGCTCGACATGGACGAGGTCGAGCGCCTGGCCAAGGAGCACAAGCCGAAGCTGATCCTGGCGGGCGGCACGGCCTATTCGCGCATCTGGGACTGGAAGCGCTTTCGCGAGATCGCCGACGAGATCGGCGCCTACCTGATGGTCGACATGGCGCACATCGCCGGCCTGGTGGCGGGCGGACAGCATCCCTCGCCGCTGCCGCACGCCCACGTCGTCACGACCACGACGCACAAATCCCTGCGCGGCCCGCGCGGCGGCATGATCCTGTGCAACGACGAGGCGCTGGCGAAGAAGTTCAATTCGGCCGTGTTCCCGGGTCTGCAGGGCGGTCCGCTGATGCACGTCATCGCCGCCAAGGCGGTGGCGCTGGGCGAGGCGCTGCAGCCCGATTTCAAGACCTATGCGCGCGACGTGGTGGCCAACGCCCGGGCGCTTGCCGAAAGCCTCAAGGAAACCGGCCTCGACATCGTCTCGGGCGGTACCGACAATCACCTCATGCTGGTCGACCTGCGTCCGAAGAACGCCACCGGCAAGCGCGCCGAGGCGGCGCTCGGCCGCGCCAACATCACCTGCAACAAGAACGGCATTCCCTTCGATCCCGAAAAGCCCTTCGTCACCTCCGGCATCCGCCTCGGAACGCCGGCCGGCACCACGCGCGGCTTCGGCGCCGCCGAATTCCGCGAGATCGGCCAGCTCATCGCCGAGGTTCTGGACGGCCTCAAGGTCGCCAACTCTGACGAGGGCAACGCTGCCGTCGAAGCGGCCGTGAAGGAGAAGGTGATCGCCCTGACCGAGCGCTTCCCGCTCTACCCCTATCTCGGGTAAGTCTGGCGGGAGGCGGATTCGCCTCCCGAACGATCGTTGAAAGGCCAAGATGCGCTGTCCCTATTGCCAGTCAGAAGACACGCAGGTGAAGGATTCCCGCCCCGCCGAAGACGGGGCGGCGATCCGCCGCCGGCGCGCCTGCCCCGATTGCGGCGGGCGCTTCACCACCTTCGAGCGCGTGCAGCTGCGCGATCTCGTGGTGGTCAAGAAGACCGGCCGCAAGGTGGCCTTCGACCGCGACAAGCTGATGCGCTCCTTCGACATCGCGCTCCGCAAGCGCAATGTGGAGCCGGACCGTGTCGAGCGTGCGGTGACGGGCATCGTCCGGCAGCTCGAGAGCTCCGGCGAGACGGAGATCGCCTCCGACGACATCGGCCTCCTGGTGATGGATGCGCTGAAGGCCCTCGACGATGTCGCCTATGTGCGGTTCGCCTCGGTCTATCGCAATTTCCGCGAAGCCAAGGATTTCCAGGACGTTCTCGGCGAACTCAAGGGTGGTGAGCCGAGGGGCGGCGAGCCCAAGAGCGGCGAGCAAGAGGGTTGATATGGCGACCGGACGCGGGTTTGCCGACGTCGACCGGCGTTTCATGGCGGCCGCGATCCGCCTCTCGCGGCGGCACCTCGGCCTGACCGGCACGAATCCTTCGGTGGCGACGCTGATCGTGCGCGACGACGGCGCCGGCCCGCGCATCGTCGGACGCGGCGTGACGGCGATCGGCGGCCGGCCGCATGCCGAGACCGAGGCGCTGGCGGAAGCCGGCGTGGCGGCGCGTGGCGCGACCGCCTATGTGACGCTCGAACCCTGCGCGCATCACGGCAGGACGCCGCCCTGCGCCAATGCGCTGGCCGTCGCCGGCGTGGCGCGCGTGGTGGGTGCCGCCGCCGATCCTGACCCGCGCGTCAGCGGCAAGGGCTATGCCATCCTGCGCGATGCCGGCATCGAGGTGGTCGAGGGCGTGCTGGCCGAGGAAGCCGCGGATCTGATGCGCGGCTATCTCACGCGATCAGAGAAGAAACGCCCGGAAGTGACTCTCAAGCTTGCCATTTCCGCCGACGGCATGATCGGGCGACAGGGGCAGGGGCAGGTCGCCATCACCGGCGAGGTATCGCGCCGCCAGGTGCATATGATGCGGGCCGAGAGCGATGCGATCCTGGTCGGCATCGGCACGGCGCTTGCCGACGGCCCCGCGCTGACCTGCCGGCTTCCGGGGCTCGAGCGGCGCTCGCCGCTTCGCATCGTGCTCGACCGGGACCTGCGCCTGCCGCCGACCTCGACCCTGGCGCGCACGG
>NZ_JANKOF010000070.1 GCF_024655565.1 Nitratireductor sp. ZSWI3
CGCCCGCGGCTGCTGATGAGCCCGCGCGGCCGGCCGCTCGACCAGGCGCGGGTGCGCGCGCTCGCCGACGGCCCGGGTGCGGTGATCGTGTGCGGCCGCTTCGAAGGGATCGATCAGCGCCTGATCGAGGCGCGCGCTCTCGAGGAGGTCTCCATCGGCGACTACATCCTGTCGGGCGGCGAGCCGGCGGCGCTGGTGCTTCTCGATGCGGTGGTGCGGCTTCTGCCGGGGGTCATGGGCAACCAGGAATCGGGCGCGGTGGAAAGCTTCGAGGACGGGCTCCTGGAGCATCCGCAATACACGCGCCCGCAGCTTTTCGAAGGGCGGCCGATCCCCGAGGTCCTCCTGTCCGGCAACCACGCCAGGATCGCCGCCTGGCGGCATGCGGAGGCGGAGAAGCTGACCAGGGAGCGCCGCCCCGACCTGTGGGCGGCCTACCGGGAGGCAGGCCGGGATAAATGACGGCGCTGTGAAGGCTCTCCAGCGCCGTCAGGATCCGATGTCCCTCCCGGCGCGTGCCGCCACTGCGGGGTGATCCAGATCCGTCGTGTGTGCGGCGGTCCAGCCGCCGGGCGAACCCCAGCCGGTGACGTCGGCACCGAAGAAATCGCGGTTGACGGCAACGAATTCGGCCTCGTCGGCGCTCAGATGCTCGTCGGAGCGGATCGCATCGACGGGGCAGATGGATTCGCAGACCCCGCAATGGATGCACTCCTCCTGATGGATGTAGAACATGCGCCCGCCCTCGTAGATGCACTCCACCGGGCAGACCTGCGTGCAGGCGCCGTCCTTGATGTCGATACAGGGCTCGGTGATGATGAAAGCCATTGCGATCTAGCGGCCTTTCCAGATCGGGCGGCGCTTCTCCCGGAATGCCCGAACGCCCTCGTCCTGATCCTCGGACTGCAGCGCGGCGATCAGCGCCGGGGTCCTGAGCGCCTGCGCCTCGCGGGCCGTCAGGCCCTCCGAGCGGCGCACCATCTGCTTGATGGCCTTGGCCGACAGCGGCGCGCAGGCGAGCAGGCCGTTCAGCCAGCGGTCAACCGCCGCGTCGAGATCGGCGCGCGGCACCACTTCGTTGACAAGCCCGTATCCCGCCGCGTCCGCTGCGGAGAGCCGACCGCCCGTCAGCAGCAGGCCCATGGCGATCTTCTGCGGCATCAGGCGCGGCAGCAGCGCGATGCCGCCGTCGAGGGCGAGCCGGCCGACGCGCGGCTCCGTCAGGCCGAACTGCGCCTCCTCCGCGGCGACGACGATGTCGCAGCCGAGCACCATCTCGAAGCCGCCGCCGAAGGCGACGCCGTTGACCCGCGCGATGACCGGCACGTCGAGCGTGTTGCGCAGGGCGATGCCCCCAAAGCCGTTTTCCCGGCCTTCCGCCCAGTATTCGAGGCCGGTCTTCGAGGTCGAGCCGGCCTTCATGTCGGCGCCGGCGCTGAAGGCGCGGTCGCCGGTCCCGGTCAGCACGACCGCGCGGATGTCGGGATCCTGTTCGATCCGATCCCAGATGCGGTTCAGCGCCTCTTCCGTTTCCCGATCGACCGCGTTCATCCGCTCGGGGCGGTCGATGGTCACCCTTGCGACATGGGCGTCAACGTCGAAGCGAACGCTCATCACGCGCTCGCTTTCAGGGGACGCGCCTCGTCCGCCAGTTCGGCCAGCACCTCCTGCGTGTGCTCGCCGAGCCGTGGCGGCGTGCGGCGGACGGCAAACGGGGCGTCCGACAGGTGCACCGGCGTCGCCACGACCTTGACCGGACCGTGCACCGGATGATCGAAATCCGCGACCATCCCGTTTTCGATCGTCTGCGGATCCTTCAGCGCCTCGCCGAGCGAGCGGACGGGCGCGCAGAGGAGATCCTGCTCCTCGAGCCGGCCGATCCAGTAGGCGGTCGTGTTGCTGGCGAAATGCGTGCGGAACAGGCCCTGCAGCTCGGGCTTGACGGCCATCTGGGCGTCGTAGTCGGGATAGGTGGGCGACAGATCCTCGATGCCGAGCGCAGCGCAGATGTCGCGCAAGGGGTTCGGCTTGAAGGCGCCGACCAGCACCAGTGCGCCGTCCGAGGTCTCGAAGACGCCGGTCAGCGGCATCGCCGCCCAGTTGAGCGTCTCCTGCTCGGACAGCCAATAGGCCGCCTCCTGCATCTGCATGGCGATCATCGAATCGTAGAGCGAGACGTGCACCTGCTGGCCGCGTCCCGTCCTGCCGCGCGCGATCAGCGCCGCCAGGACGCCTTGCACCAGATGCATGCCGGCCGTGTAGTCGCACAGCGCCGTCGGGTAGATGGAGCGGGGCAGGGAGGGGTCGGCGCGGTGTTCCATCACGCCGGTCATGGCCTGCGCCAGCACATCCTGGCCGCCCTTGTGGGCATAGGGGCCGGTCGGGCCGAAGCCGGAGCCGCTGGCGAAGATGATGCCCGGATTGACGGCGCTCAGCGCCGCATAGCCGAAGCCGAGCTTCTCCATCACGCCGGGCCGGAAGTTGCTGACCACGACGTCGGCGGTGCGCAGGAGCTCCAGAACGGCGGTGCGCCCCTTCTCCTCGCGCACGTCGATCTCGACCGAGCGCTTGTTGCGGTTCAGCGAATAGAAGATCGGGTTGTTCACCTGCGCCTGCGTCTTCGAGCCGAAGACGTTGCGCGACAGATCTCCCTGTCCCGGCCGCTCTATCTTGATGACGTCGGCGCCGAGATCGCCCAGCATCTGCGTCGCGCACGGCCCGAGCATCACCTGGGTGAAGTCGATGACGCGGATGCCGTCGAGCGGCAGTTGGGCATTTCGAGGCATTGTTTCCTCCGTTGTTCCGGTTGTCTGTTCAGGCGGCCGCTTCGGCGATCAGGGCGTTGGCCGAAGGCACGTCGCCGGGATCGGCGCCCTGCTCGCGCATGCGCCGCTGGATTTCGCGCGCATCGACCTCGCGCAGCGTCTTGCCGGCGTTGAGGGCGAGGCCGGCGGCCACGCCGGCCGCCTCGCCCTGCATCATGCAGGGCGGGATCTCGCGCGACATGCGCTGGGCCTGCGGCTCGGCGGAGTAATGGCGGCCGGCAACGATGAGCTGCTCGACGCCCCTGGGCAGAAGGGCCCGATAGGGCGTGTAGTAGTCGCGGCCGCGGCACACCGTGTCGGCGAAATGGCGGCGGTTCACCACGTCGTCCTTGGTCACCACATACTCACCGCTGAGCAGGCGCGTCTGGCGCACGCCGATCTGCTCGGCCGCGCCCAGCATGCGGCAGTTCTCGAAGCCCGGCAGGTTGGCGCGCGCATAGTCGTAAAGGTTCATCATGCGCTCGCGGCCCTCGTGCTCGGCCTTGGTCAGCGCCTCGACGGAAATGCCGTCATAGCCGGGCATGTGCGGACAGTTGCACCAGATGACGCCGGGAATGGGCGTCTTCAGCCACCACATCTCCCAGGCCCCGCCGATGATGCGGCGCGCTTCGCGATCGAGCCTGGCGTGCTCCTGCGGGTGCTCGAACTGGAAGCGCTCGGCCGCCTCGGTGTCGACATTGACCAGCCGGAAGACGGTGGTGACGATGTACTGGCCCTGCATGAACGCGGCGCCGGCACCCGCGGCGACGTCGAGATCGCCGGTCGTGTCGATGACGATGTCGCCGAGGATCGCCTGGCGGCCGATCTTGGTCTGGGCGATGACGCCCTTGATGCGGCCGTCCTCGACGATCGCCTGGGAGAACCAGGAATGCAGCCGGAGCTCGACGCCGGCCTCGCGCAGGAGCTCGAGGGACGTGCGCTTCCAGGCGTCGGGATCGAAGGCGACGGCATAGGTGATCGGCTGCGGCTTCTGGTGGCTGTGGAAGTCGTGCACGCCCCAGCGCGACCACTTGCGCCACATGGCCTCGCTCGACACCCGCTCGCTCTCGGGCGGCACCACGGCCGAGCCTTCCTTCTCCATGCGGGCGATGAACTCGTCGATGATGCCCGAGACGGTGATCTCGCGGCCGTTGGTCATGTCGTCGAGGACGAGCACCATGCCGCCCGAGGCCATGCCGCCGAGATGGTGATAACGTTCGAGCAGGGTCACCTTGCAGCCGTTGCGGGCGGCGGAGATTGCGGCGGTGACCCCGGCTGCGCCGCCGCCCACCACCACCACGTCCGACTGGGCCACGACGGGCACTTCACGGGCGGCCTCGATGATCGTCTTCCTGTCGAATTCAGACATAACTCCTCCTTCCGGCGGCCGGATGCCGCCGATAACAGTTTGATTTCAGTGTTGTTCAGTGACGCGGGTTGGCCGTCCAGTAGACCAGCCGCCGCTCCAGAAGCGTCACCATGAGGAACAGGAGCACCGCGAGGCCCGACGACACGAAGACGGTCGCGTAGAGCAGCGGCGAGCGGAAATTGAATGTCGCGTCGATGATCAGTGCGCCCAGACCGACGTCGGCGCCGATCCATTCGCCGACGATGGCGCCGATGACACTGGTGGTCGCGGCGATCTTCAGTGCGGCGAAGAGATAGGGCAACGAAGCCGGCAGCCTGATCTTCCAGAACACCTCGTTCTTGGTCGCCGACAGGATCTGCGCGAGATCCAGCGCATCCTTGCCCACCGACTGCAGGCCCTTGACCATGTTGACCAGCGTCGGGAAGAAGCAGATCAGCGCCGCGATCACCACCTTGGCGGTCATCCCGTTGCCGAAGATCAGCACCAGGATCGGCGCAATGGCGAGGATCGGGATCGTGTTGACGAAGACGGCGACCGGGAAGAACGCCTTCTCCACCGCACGGTTGTGCACGAAGGCGACGGCGATCAGCACGGCGATAATGTTGCCCACAGCGAAACCCAACAGGGCTTCGCTCAGCGTCGGCCAGAAATTGCGCAGAAGCAGCGGGTAATCCGAGACGAGCACGGCCAGCACGTCCGTCGGAGCGGGCGCGATGAACGGCTTGACGTCGAAATACCGCACGCCCGTCTGCCAGACGAGGAGGATCGCCGCCAGGACGGCGATCGGCGCGACGATGCGCGAGGAGGGAAGCAGTTCCCGCAGGCTACCGCCGGCGGCCTTGTCCGGGATTTCGTTGACGATCGACATCAGCACTCCTCCAGCAGCTCGCGCAGCCGCGCGGCCGTTCTCACGAACTCGGCGCTCTCGCGCATCTTCAGCTTGCGGTCTCTGGGCAGGCCGACATCCACCAGTTCCTTGACCCGGCCGGGATGGGCGGCGAGCATCAGCACCTTCTGCCCGAGGAAGACGGCTTCGGGAATCGAGTGCGTGACGAACAGGATCGTCGTTCCCGTCTCCTGCCAGATGCGCAGGATCTCTTCGTTGAGGCGGTCGCGGGTGATCTCGTCGAGCGCGCCGAACGGCTCGTCCATCAGCAGCAGCTTCGGCTTGCAGACCAGCGCCCGGGCGATGGCGACGCGCTGGCGCATGCCGCCGGAGAGCTCATGCGGCAGGGCATTCTCGCGCCCTTTCAGGCCGACCATGGCGAGAAGCTCCTCGGGGCTGCGTTCGCTGCGGTGGATCTCCTGTCCGCGGCGGATGCCCATCTCGAGCGGCAGCTTGACGTTTTCGAGCGCCGTGCGCCAGGGCAGAAGGGCCGCGTCCTGGAAGACGAAGGCGATGTCCCTGCCGCGGCGCGCCTGCTCGGGGCTCTTGCCAAACACCGTGGCATTGCCGCCGGCCATCGGCACGAGGTCGGAGACGACACGCAGCAGCGTGGACTTGCCGCAGCCCGATGGACCGAGGATGGTCAGGAAGGTGCCGTCCTCGATGTCGAGCGTGATGTCGCGCAGCGCGACGATCGGCCCATTGGCGGTGTCGAAGGCCACGGAGAGCCTGTCGAGGGAGACGGCGGCCCGGGGCGGCGCCGGCGGGATGAAGCCTGTGTCTTCGGCCACTTTCAGCGCTTCCATCGCTCCGCTCCTCAGCCGATCTTCGGCCGCTCGGCGGCGGTCGCCTCGAGGACCGACATGGTGACCACATCCTCGACCTTCGGGGGTGGAGCCTCGAAGCCTCCGAGCGCCTCGTAGGTCTCGATCTGGCGCTGCCAGTTGGCCGGGTCCATGGAGCCCCAGCCGTTGGCCGCGGTGATGTCGTTGAAGGCGTACTCCATCAGCGGGTCGACGGAGGCAAGCTCATCCTCGCGGTTGAAGTTGGGGTACTTCTCCATCAGGATGTCGATGGCGGCTTCGCGGTTCTCGTTCACCCAGCCCCAGCCGCGTGCGGCGGCGCGGACGAAACCGGCCACCTGATCGAAATTCTTCTCCAGCGTCTCATCCGTCACGTAGAATGGGTTGGCATAGAGCTGGACGCCGGAATCCCACAGGCGCAGCATGACCCGGTCCTCGCCGAGCACGGTGAGCTGGCTGACATTGGTGGCCCAGCCGGACATGGCGTCGACCTGTCCGTCGAGCAGCAACGACATGTTGCCGCCCGTCACCACGATCTCCACCTGATCCTCGGGAATGTCGTTGGCGGCGAGCAGGGCACGCAGCAGGATGCGCGCCGTGCCGTTGGTGCCGATCTTCTTGCCGATCATGTCCTTTGGCTCGTGGATCGGATTGCCGGGCAGCGAGAAATAGGCAAACGGATGCTGCTGCAGGCCGACGGCGACGCATTTGACCGGTATGCCGGCCGAGCGGGCGAGCAGGAGCGAGGGAGAGGAGGAAAGCTGGCCCATCTGCGCGGCGCCCGAATAGACATTGGCGACGCCGTCGATGTTCGGTCCGCCCGGGACGAGCTCCAGAGCGAGCCCTTCCTCGGCGAAATAGCCGAGCTTCTCGGCGGCCAGTTCGCCGAGCTGGGCGTTCGTCGCCAGCCAGCCGAGCTGCATCTTCATCACCGTTTCGCCGGCGGCATTGGCCCTGCCGGGCGTCAACAGCGTGGCCGCGGGCAGCATCGCCGCGGCCAGGGCCGCGCTCGTCCCACGCAGAAGCGACCGCCGCGAGATGAATCCGGCGAGCGGATTTTCGGATGGACTGGGCATGCAGAGACTCCTTCCACTTTTGGCAGATGCGTTGCAAAGTGCCGTTGTTCCCACAGGTCGTTTCGACCGGTTTGTTCGTTATTTTCAAGAACAGTAACACTCGGCGGTGAGGTGACTAAGTGCAGATAGTTACCAATGGTGATGCCAAAATGATCTCACCTTCGGCGTGAGGAGAGCCCATTCATGCACAATCCCGTCCTGCGTTATGTCGATGAGGTCGCGCGGCAGCACTCGATCCGCAAAGCGGCCCGCGTGCTCAACATCGCCTCGACCGCCGTCAACCGGCAGATCCTGAAGCTGGAGGGCGAACTGGGGATGAAGATCTTCGAGCGCGTGCCCGAGGGTGTGACGCTGACGCCCGCCGGCGAGGTGCTGGTGGCGCATATCCGCAAGACGCTGTTCGATTTCCAGCGGACACGCGCCGAATTGGCGGACATCAAGGGGCTGCGGGTCGGGCATATTCGTCTGTCGACGCTCGATTCACTCACCTTCGAGTTCCTGCCGCGCATTCTCGACGGATATGCGCGGGAGCATCCCGGCGTCACCTTCACCATCCTCACCGCCAATCCGGACGAGATCAGCGAGGCGGTGGCATCGGGCGCCGCCGATATCGGGCTCGGGTTCACCCACTACCTGCATCCCGGCCTCAGGATCCGCAGCGAAACGCCGACGCCCTTTGGCGCCGTGGTGGCGCCCAACCACCCGCTCGCCTCGCGGCGCTATGTGACGCTCGAGGAATGCGCGCAATATCCGATCACCCGCACGCACGATCCGGCGGGCAAGGCACTGTTCCTGGAGGAGGAGGCGCGGCTGAAGGGCGTCGTGCCGACCATGCCCTTCTATTCCAATTCGCTGGTGATGACCAAATACGCCATACGGGCGGGGCTCGGCATCGGCATCTTCACCAAGGCCGGCTTCACCCGCGAGATCGCCGAAGGCGAGTTGCGCTTCGTGCCGCTGGTCGAGACCGCGCTCAGCGAGTACAAGCTCGGCATCTTCATCTCGGCAACGCGCAATCTCAGCCTGCCGGCCCATCTTCTCGTAAAGGTCATCGAGAAGGAGCTGCGGGCCAGCGACTTTTCCAATTAGCGCATTGGTGCGGCGGGATGCCGGAGCCGATGATGACCGGCACCCGGTTTCGCCGCACGCCGGTTGATTCTCGTTGCGATCTCGTGTATGTGCCCCGCACGCAAACGGCAAAGGCCGGAAACTCAATCAAAGAACGCGTGAATTCGCTCCTGTTCCTCCTGCAAGGAGGGCACTCTTCAGGCGGTTACGGAAACTGCCTCCGGGATGAGCGCTCTGACGGTTCGAGAAGAACAAGAGGACAGTGAGATGGACCTTATTCGTCAGCTCGAGGCCGAGCAGGCCGAGAAGATCGCAGCCCAGCGCAAGCTCCCCGAATTCCAGCCCGGCGACACGCTGCGCGTCCTGGTGCGCGTCACCGAGGGCACGCGCACCCGCGTTCAGGCCTATGAGGGCGTCTGCATCGCCCGTTCCGGCTCCGGCTTCCAGGAAAACTTCACCGTCCGCAAGATCTCCTACGGCGAAGGCGTCGAGCGCGTGTTCCCCATCTATTCGCCGCTCGTCGAGGGCGTCGAGGTGGTCCGCCGCGGCCGTGTGCGCCGCGCCAAGCTCTATTACCTGCGTGAACGCCGCGGCAAGTCGGCCCGCATCGGCGAGAACACGGGCGCCCGCGCCCGCCGCCTGAACGACGCCGAGCGCCAGGCGCTGGCCGAGGAGAAGGCACGCGTCGAGGCCGAGAAGATCGCCGCCGCCCAGGCGCTGGCTGCCGAGAAGGCCGCCGAGGAAGCCGCCAAGGCACAGGAAGCGGCCGCCGCCGAGACCAGCGCTGAATAAGCGGCCTTCCGGCACGGAACCTGCAAAAAGCGCGCTTCGGCGCGCTTTTTCGTTTTGAGGCGGCGGGCGGCGCGCCACGGGCGCGAGGAACCTCCGCCCCGCGGCGATCTTGTTAATCCATGGACGCGTTGATCGCCGAGTTCACGCCCGCGACGACCCTGCCCTGGCAGGTCATCGTCGTGCGGCTTGCGGCCGCCACTCTCCTCGGCGGCTTCCTGGGCTTCGAGCGCGAGCTGGCGGACCGGCCGGCGGGGCTGCGCACCCACATGCTCGTGTGCCTTGCCTCGGCCGTCTTTGCCGTCATCGCGCAGGAGATCGTGGCGATGCCGGTGTTCGGCGGCGAGCAGGTGCGGGCCGATCCCATTCGCCTGGTCGAGGCGATCACCGCCGGCGTCGCCTTTCTCGCCGCCGGCTTCATCATCTTCAAGCGGGGCGCGGTGCGCGGCCTGACGACCGGCGCGGGCATGTGGCTCGCCGCCGCCACCGGGGTTGCGGCGGGTCTCGGCTTGTGGCTGGTCGCCGTGCTCGCCTGTGCTCTGGGAGCGCTCGTCCTGGCGCTGATGCGGCGCCTTGAGACACGGCTGGCGTTCAAGCCGCCGCGGCACCGGCCGGCGGAAACGGAGGGCGACGACGGATAGATTGCCGAGTCCCTGAAAGGCTGGTATGACGCCAGCCATGGAAGAACTTTTTGGAAACCCGACCTACAAAGGTTTTGTCCTGCAGGACGTGAAGCGCCTGCCGGGCCGCTTCTTCGCGCGGGTTTCCGGTTCACTGCTGAGCCGACTTCCTTAGGCGGACTCGCCAACCGGCGCCAAGACGGCCTGCCGGCCAGCCTTCCATTTCGCTCCGCTAGGGATGTTAAAATGACCAAAGCACGCACGCTCTACGACAAGATTTTCGACGACCATCTGGTCGACAGCCAGGACGACGGCACCTGCCTCCTCTACATCGACCGCCATCTGGTGCACGAGGTGACGAGCCCGCAGGCCTTCGAGGGCCTGCGCATGACGAGCCGCGCCGTGCGCCATCCGGAAAAGACGCTCGCCGTCGTCGACCACAACGTGCCGACCTCGCCCGACCGCAAGTTCGGCATCAAGAACGAGGAAAGCCGCATCCAGGTGGATGCGCTGGCCAGGAACGCCGCCGATTTCGGCATCGAGTATTACGACGCCAATGACGAGCGCCAGGGCATCGTGCACATCGTCGGGCCGGAGCAGGGCTTCACCCTGCCGGGCATGACCATCGTCTGCGGCGACAGCCACACCTCGACCCACGGCGCCTTCGGCGCGCTGGCGCACGGCATCGGCACCTCCGAGGTCGAGCATGTGCTGGCCACGCAGACGCTGATCCAGCGCCGCGCCAAGAACATGCTCATCCAGGTCGACGGCAGGCTGCCCGAGGGCGTGACGGCGAAGGACATCATCCTCGCCATCATCGGCGAGATCGGCACGGCCGGCGGCACCGGCCACGTTATGGAATATGCCGGCGAGGCGATCCGCGCTCTGTCCATGGAAGGCCGCATGACGGTCTGCAACATGTCTATCGAGGGCGGCGCCCGCGCCGGCCTGATCGCGCCGGACGAGACCACCTACGCCTATATCAAGGACCGCCCGCGGGCCCCGAAGGGGAAGGCCTGGGATCTCGCCCGCGCCTATTGGGATACGCTCAACACGGACGAAGGCGCCGGGTTCGATCGCATCGTGCGGCTCGACGCGGCCAACCTGCCGCCCATCGTCACCTGGGGTTCCTCCCCGGAGGACGTGGTGTCCGTCACCGGCGTCGTGCCGAACCCGGACGACATCGCCGACGAGACCAAGCGCCTGTCGAAGCAGCGGGCGCTCGACTATATGGGCCTGACCGCCGGCACGAAGATCACCGACATCGGCATCGACCGCGTCTTCATCGGCTCCTGCACCAACGGCCGCATCGAGGATCTGCGCGAAGTGGCGAAGATCGCCGAGGGCAGGAAGGTCAGCGACCGCGTCAACGCCATGATCGTGCCGGGCTCGGGCCTGGTGAAGGCGCAGGCCGAGGCCGAAGGCCTCGACAAGATCTTCAAGACCGCCGGTTTCGACTGGCGCGAGCCGGGCTGCTCCATGTGCCTTGCCATGAACGACGACCGCCTGAAGCCGGGCGAGCGCTGCGCCTCCACCTCGAACCGCAATTTCGAGGGCCGCCAGGGCTTCAAGGGCCGCACGCATCTGGTCTCGCCCGCCATGGCCGCCGCCGCGGCGATCGCCGGCCACTTCGTCGACATCCGCGAGTGGCCGCGGGGCTGACATCAGCCATTGGCAGATTTGCCGTCGCAGGGCGGGATCCCTGCGACGGACTTGCTGCCGAACGTCTTTTCCAGTGACATCGTGCCGGTGAGCGGAAAATACGCGCCGTCGGCACGCGCACGCAAATAGGTTCTGAGCGTCACCGCCCGTTCGTCCACCGGACCGGTGCGGCAGCCGCCCTCCATGCTGACGGCCAGCGTTCCCTCTTCGTCCGGTCGGTCGGCGCCGCTGACGGCGCGCGCCCGCTTCTGGACGGCCTCGTAGCGGGCGATGTCCGCATCGGCGATGCGGGCCGTGATGAGATGCTCCGACGTCGCGAGCTTGTCCGGAAACCCGGAATCCGTCCGCCCCTTGCTGACCGCCAGAATGAAGGATTCGTCGAACCGGCGCGCCGCATCCGGGCTCGCGAAGGCAACGCGCAGGCGGACATCGCCGGTGACGAGATGCAGATGACGGTCGGTCTTCACCGCAACGGCGATGCCGCGCGGATCGGCGCGGAACGGATCGAAGTTCGACAGTTCGAGCATGGAGCGCGGGCCAGCGCCGAGACAGCCCGTCAGGGCAATCTGCACGACAGACAGGAACAGGAAGGAACGGGCGGTGCCGGCAGGGGCCAGCCACGGGGTTCGCAGGCTCATTTGAAAACCTCCTTGCATTTATCAAAACGATATGAAATTATCGTATAACAATAATTTATTTCGGCAATAGGAGAAATTCATGCCCGATCTAGCGCGGCTGCGCCGATTAAGCCAGCTCATGCAGACCACCATTCTCGTTTTCGGCGGGATTTGCGCTGCCGCCGTGATCTGGGTGTTCCTGGAATCCCTGTCGAGCAATGCCAGCTTCGAGACCCTGGTGCGCGAGGGGCTCTCCATCCGCGAGCCGGTGACGCTCACCTCGGCCTCGGTCGGCATCACCGCCATTCTGGCTGGGATCCAGTTCGGGCTCCTGTTCGCCGCCCTTTATTGCGTCTGGCGCATGTTCGGCGCATTTGCCGGCGAAGAACCTTTGTCGCTTGAGCCGGCCATCTGGATGCGCCGCGCCAGCATCGCCTTCGTGCTGGTGGCGGCTGGCGCCATCGTCGGCCGGACGCTGATCATCCTGGCACTGACGATGGGCAACCCGCCCGGGCAGAAGACCCTGGCCATCGGCATCGGCTCGAACGATCTCCTGATGCTGCTGATCGCCCTCATCATGTACATGATGGGGCGTGTGATGGTGGTCGCGGCGGCCGTGCGCAACGACCAGAGGGGGTTCGTGTGATCATGCCGATCGTCGTCAATCTCGATGTCATGCTGGCGCGCCGCAAGATGCGCTCGAAGGAGCTCGCCGAGCGGATCGGCATCACCGAACCAAACGTCTCGCTGCTGAAGGCCGGCAAGGTGCGCGGCGTGCGGTTCGAGACGCTGGAGAAGATCTGCCAGGTGCTCGACTGCCAGCCCGGCGACATTCTGGAGTACCGGGCGGAAGAGAGCGAAGCCTGACCAATCGGCCGGGGGGTGCCGCCATGACGGCACCGGTCGGCCGGGGCAAAGTCCCATGAGCGCACGACGATTGCATGTCGCCTGGTTTCCCGCACCCACCCTTCCCCCAACAAGGAGGGGAAGCCGGGTGTCCCGCCCCGCCGTCTCTTCCGCCGGGAAAGGATCAGGGGTTGGGCCGCATGCAGCGCCCGCGGCAAAGACCCTTGCAATCACCCTGCCCTCGAGAAGACGCGTTTCGGAGAATTCGCTTGTCGCCGAACGCGGGCGCGCTTCAGCTTCCGGCGTCCTGCGGCGGCGATGCGGTGATCAGCCGGTAGCGCAGCATTTCCGGCTGCGTCAGCCCGTAGAGGTCGTGCGGCGGCGTGTCGAGCGCGTGCAGCCACAGGGCCGGGTCGACGCCCATTTCGCTCAGATGGCGGGTGATGCGGGCGGTGACGAGCTGCGCGTCGGCCATGGCCTGCGCGGGGCTCGCGGCGGTGCGCACCGCATGAAACTGGTGGACGCCGATCAATGCGCGCTCGCCAGCCTGGCGCTCGACCCCGCCGGCCAGCACCAGCGGGCAGGACGAGGCGCATATCGCGCCGTCATCGACCCGCGTCGCAAGCCCGTGCCGGCGGATCAGCCGGGCCATCGCCATCGCATCGCCCAGAGCGCCGCCCGGCGAATCGAGGGTTACCGTCGACACCTCGCCGCGCAGCGCGTCGAGCATGGTGCGGAAACGCGCGGCGGCTCCCTGATCGATCATTCCGTCGACCGCCAGAACACCGCCCGGCCGCACGGCAAAGCGGACCGGAGGCGTGATCGTCGCGGCGGCTCGCGGCCTGGCCGCGACGCCGGGCTCGACGATCATCGCATCGGGCGACGGGCCGGCATGGCGGTAGGCAAGCTCCCTGAGGTTCATGCCGAGCACCACCATCGTGCCGATCAGGGCGCCGATCATCGCCGCCTCAGTGAGCGGCCCTTCGAGAAGCCGGCCGAGGCGGTGCATCAGCGCGCGCGCATCCCATTGCGGAAAGACGGAAGCGAGCCGGCCGCTCATGCTGCGGCCGGGCTCAGCGGCAGGGCGCCACCAGGACGGGCAGGACGCCGTCCGGCAGGCCGTACATATAACCGCGCCCCTTGACCAGAACGCCTTCGCTGCAAGGGGCGGCGCGGCGCAGATAGAGTTTGCCGGCATGGCGTTCCAGATAGGCGGTGTGCGGCGCCTCGACGCCGAGCTGCGCATAGTCGGCGGCCATCTCGCCCCTGCCGACCAGGATGCGCTTGAAGCCGGCGCGGCTGTGAATCACCAGATTGCCATAGGCATCCGCGTAGACGCGCTCGCCCGAATACCCGCCCGCAAGGGCTGATGTTGCACCCGCTGCGGCAAGCGCCGCGGCCACGAAAAGAAGTCTGAACGGCATAGCACCCCGGCTCCTTACCGATTCTCGTGGCCTCCCCGATTTCGACAGATTAAGACTTTCTTAACCTTTGTCACGCGGAGCATGGCAAACCGACAAGCCGATTGACAGACATGGTTAATTTCAGGGAAGGGTGAGCCATGGGCGAGAATCACCAGATCGACATTCAACCGCTGCGCCTCAAGGATGCGCATCTCCTGGCGCCGCTGCTCGCCGCCTACACCCAGTCGCTGAAGCGCGGCGCGCCGCGCCGGCCGGACGAATTCTACGCGGAAACGCTGCTGCAGGACCGCGCGGTGGAGATCGTCGGTGCGCGGCTAGACGGCGATCTCGTCGGCTTCGCCCTGTTCTACGATCTGCCGGACCCCGTTTCGGGGATGCGCTACGGCCTGATGGATCACCTCTATGTGCACCACGACCACCGCCGCAAGGGCATCGGCAAGGCGCTGGTGGACGTGATCGCCGACCAGGCGGAGGAGCGCGGCTGGACGCGGCTGGTGCTCAACGCGCCCCGCCAGCCGGACGAGGGGCGCAAGCTCTATGAGAGCGTCGCGGCGCCGGCCGACTGGACGAGCCATGTGATCCGCTTCGACATCGGTGTGGAGCAGACGCGCGGCGGCGGGCAATAGCGCGATGCCTCGCCGAACGCGCCCTCACGTGAAACGCCGGCCCGGCGCTAGCCGCATCGGCGCGGCGTTCGCCCTGGTGGCGGGGGTTCTCGCGGCGGGCTGCACGACGGCTCCGGAGGACGACGCCGACGGTGCCTATACGGGCCCGCTCACCTATCGCTGCGAGGAGGACATGCAGATGACCGTGCAGCGCAAGGGATCCCTTGTCAGCGTGCACAGTCCGCGCGGGATCGATCTCGACCTGCCGGCCGCCCCGCCCGGACAGAGCGCCCGCTTCGGTGAGTCGCTCTACGCCGTCGTTCTGGAAGGCAAGGACGCGCTCTGGATGGTCAACGGCAAGCCGCCGATTTCCTGCTCGCTATAGCGGAAAGGGAAAAACCCCGCTTCAATCGTTTGAAGCGGCGCAAGGCCTATCCTTACGCGGACGGTCCGGGTTAAATATCGGCGCCGGAACGGTTTTGCAGCTTTGACGCACTGCAAAATCCGCATTAGAAAGCCACACCAGCCGGCCGGCGCGGGTTCAGGCAACGACGTCGCTTTCGCGACACCCGCGCAGCAGCGCCGGTATCGAATTGGGGTAGCCATGAGCAAAACCACGTCCATCCACGCCAGGCCGCTTTCACCGCACCTGCAAGTCTACCGCCTGATCCCGACCATGCTGATGTCGATCGTCCATCGCATCACGGGCGGTGCCCTTTATTTCGGGATCGTTCTTTTCGTCGTCTGGCTTGCCGCCGCGGCGGCGTCGAAGGAGACCTTCGACCTCGTCAACGGCATCTACGGTTCCTGGTTCGGCCGGCTGGTCCTGTTCGGTTTCACCTGGGCGCTGCTGCATCACATGCTCGGCGGCCTGCGCCATCTCCTGTGGGACACCGGCCGCGGCCTCGAGAAGACGTCCTCGACGAAGATGGCGAAGGCGACGCTGGCCGGGTCCATCATCCTGACGATCCTTGTCTGGATCGTCGGCTATGCCGCACGCGGAGGGTTTTGATCATGGGCGACATGCGCACACCGCTCAACCGCGTCCGCGGGCTCGGCTCGGCCAAGGAAGGCACGGACCACTTCATCCGGCAGCGCCTGACGGCGCTCGCCAACATCCCGCTCGTCCTCTTCTTCGTCGGCTTCGTGATCGCCTATAACGGCGCCTCCTATGAAGAGGTGCGCGCGGGGCTCGCCAACCCGGTCGTCACGCTGCTCCTGACGCTGGCCCTCCTGTCGGTGCTCTACCACATGAAGATCGGCATGCAGGTCATCATCGAGGACTATGTGCATGGCGGCGCCAAATTCGCGCTGCTGGCGCTCAACATCTTCTTCCCCATCGTTCTGGGCGCGGCTTCCCTCTTCGCCCTCGTCAAGATCGCCTTCGGAGGCTGAACCCGGTTATGGCAAAGGCAACTGAGAAGAAGGCGGCAGACGCCTATACCTATGTCGACCACAAATTCGACGTCGTCGTCGTCGGCGCCGGCGGCGCCGGCCTGCGCGCCACGCTCGGCATGGCCGAGCAGGGGCTGAAGACGGCCTGCATCACCAAGGTCTTCCCGACCCGCTCGCACACGGTGGCGGCGCAGGGCGGCATCGCGGCCTCGCTGAGAAACATGGGCCCCGACCACTGGCAGTGGCACCTCTATGACACGGTGAAGGGCTCCGACTGGCTGGGTGACGTGGACGCGATGGAATATCTCGCCCGCGAGGCGCCGGCCGCCGTCTACGAGCTCGAGCATTACGGCGTGCCCTTCTCGCGTACCGAGGAAGGCAAGATCTACCAGCGGCCGTTCGGCGGCCACATGCAGAATTTCGGCGACGGGCCGCCCGTGCAGCGCACCTGCGCGGCGGCCGACCGCACCGGCCACGCCATCCTGCACACGCTCTACGGCCAGTCGGTGAAGAACCACGCGCAGTTCTTCATCGAGTATTTCGCCCTCGACCTCATCATGACCGACGGCGTGTGCACCGGCGTCGTGGCGTGGAACCTCGAGGACGGCACGATCCACCGCTTCGCCGCCAAGATGGTGGTGCTGGCGACGGGCGGCTATGGCCGCGCCTATTTCTCGTGCACCTCGGCCCACACCTGCACGGGCGACGGCAACGGCATGATCGCCCGCGCCGGCCTGCCGCTGCAGGACATGGAGTTCGTGCAGTTCCACCCGACCGGCATCTACGGCGCCGGCTGCCTGATCACCGAGGGCGTGCGCGGCGAGGGCGGTTATCTCGTCAATTCCGAGGGCGAGCGCTTCATGGAGCGCTATGCGCCGTCGGCCAAGGACCTCGCCTCGCGCGATGTCGTCTCGCGCTGCATGACGATCGAGATCCGCGAAGGGCGCGGCGTCGGCAAGGGCAAGGACCACATCTTCCTGCATCTCGATCACCTCGACCCGGCGGTGATCCACGAGCGGCTGCCGGGCATCGCCGAATCGGCGAAGATCTTCGCCGGCGTCGACGTGACGCGCGAGCCGATCCCGGTGCTGCCGACGGTTCACTACAATATGGGCGGCATCCCGACCAATTACTGGGGCGAGGTGCTGAACCCGACGCCGGAGAATCCCGATGCCGTGGCGCCCGGCCTGATGGCCGTCGGCGAGGCGGCCTGTGCCTCGGTGCACGGCGCCAACCGGCTTGGCTCCAACTCGCTGATCGACCTCGTGGTGTTCGGCCGCGCCGCCGCCATCCGCGCCGGCGAGGTGGTCGACCGCGAGGCGCCGGTGCCGGCGATCAACGAGGCGGCCTGCGAGAAGATCATGGAGCGCTTCGACCGTCTGCGCCACGCCAGCGGCGGAACGCCGACGGCGGCGCTGCGCGAGAAGATGCAGCGCGCCATGCAGGAGGACGCCGCGGTGTTCCGCACACAGGAATCGCTGGAGCAGGGCTGCAGGCGCATCTCCGAGGTGTGGAGCGAACTGCCCGACATCAAGGTGACCGACCGTTCGATGATCTGGAACTCGGACCTGATGGAGACGCTGGAGCTGGAGAACCTGATGGCCAACGCCATCACCACCGTCTACTCGGCCGAGGCCCGCAAGGAGAGCCGCGGCGCGCATGCCCGCGAGGACTTCTCCGAGCGCGACGACAAGACCTGGCGCGTGCACACGCTGTCGCATGTGGACGAGAAGGGCGTGGTGACGCTGAACTACCGCCCGGTCCACACCGAACCGATGCTGAAGCCGGAAAACGGCGGCATCGATCCCGCAAAGATCGCGCCCAAGGCGCGGGTTTACTGAGCCGAGGAAGTCATGGTCGAAATCACCCTTCCCAAGAACTCCAAGGTCAAAGAAGGCAAGGTCTGGCCGAAGCCGGAGGGCGCCAGGAACCTGCGCGAATACAAGATCTACCGCTGGTCGCCGGATGACGGCGAGAATCCGCGCGTCGACACCTATTACGTCGACACCGACGATTGCGGGCCGATGGTGCTCGACGGTCTGATCTACATCAAGAACAAGATCGACCCGACGCTGACCTTCCGCCGTTCCTGCCGCGAGGGCATCTGCGGATCCTGTGCCATGAACATCGACGGCACCAACACGCTGGCCTGCACCAAGGGCATGGACGAGGTGGCGCAGGATACGGTCAAGATCTATCCGCTACCGCACATGCCGGTGGTGAAGGATCTGGTGCCGGACCTGTCGGTTCCCTACGCGCAGCTCTCCTCCATCGAGCCGTGGCTGCAGACCGTGACGCCGGAGCCGGCGACGGAGTGGAAGCAGAGCCACGAGGATCGCAGCAAGCTGGACGGCCTCTACGAGTGCATCCTGTGCTTCTGCTGCCAGACCTCGTGTCCCAGCTACTGGTGGAACGGCGAGCGCTATCTCGGCCCCGCTGTGCTGCTGCAGGCCTATCGCTGGCTGATCGATTCGCGCGACGAGAAGACGGGCGAGCGTCTCGACAATCTGGAAGATCCCTTCCGGCTCTATCGCTGCCACACGATCATGAACTGCACGCAGGCCTGTCCCAAGGGCCTCAATCCGGCCAAGGCCATCGCCAACATCAAGAAGATGATGGTGGAGCGCCGGGTCTGAAGCAGCGCGCATGGCGCTCGCCAGCGCCTGCGTCGGCGCTGGCCTTTCGACTGGAACGACCTAATCCCGGTCCAGGTCCAGGATGGCCCGGGTCAGCGCCTCGGGTTGCGAGAAATAGGCGGAGTGGCTCGCTTTCAGGCTCGCCACCCTCTGCGGCGGGCTTGCCTCGATCAGGCGGTCCTGCAGGGACAGCGACACGGCCCGGTCCTCGGTCAGCCGGATATAGGCGCGCGACACCGTGCCATAGCGTTCCGGCGTCAGGGCCAACGGAGCGGCGGCAGGACGCAGGGGCTCGCGGCACAGCAGCGTGCGTGCCAGGGCAACGTCGTCCTCGGTGCAGTCGGCATAGAGTGCCGATACATAAGCCTCCGGTTTGAGCCAGTCCCATGCCTCCCCGGTATCAACCTCCATGTTCGACGGAATGAGTGAATCGCCATCCTGGCGTGCCCATTGCGCGACGCAGTCGCCCGCCGGCAGCATGAAGGACGCCAGATAGACGATGCGGCGGACGCGCTCAGGGTGGCGTTCGGCAAGCATCGACGCGACTATGCCGTAGCGGCTGTGGACGACGACCGTGGTCTGCCTGTCCGGCGGCAGATGCGTGGCGGCGGCATCGACCATGGTCTCGAGGCCCACCGTCGCCGGGACGGCGGGGTCGCGGCCGCGGCCGGGCAGGTTGACGGCGGCGACCGATCCGTGGGCGCCGAGCCGCGGGATGATTTTGTACCAGCACCAGGCGCCGTGCCAGCTGCCGTGGATCAGCAGGAAATGTCTCATGCGGTTCCCCTTTCGCTTGTATCGGCGCATTTATGCGCGCATGGCGTCAGCCGGCCACCCGATTCACGCCGTCGATGCGGGGTCACGGAACTGTGTAGGGGCTTGATTTGAATTTGCCGGGGACGGGGGTAGGTCTGTCGTGAAACAGGAGAGACTTCCATGATGCGACGCTTGCTTTCGGCCGCCGTTCTTTCCCTCGCCCTGCTGCCGGGCTTTGGTCAGCCGTCCCTTGCCGAAGTGAGGTCGGCCATCTTCGCCGGCGGCTGCTTCTGGTGCGTGGAGGCCGATTTTGACAAGGTTCCGGGGGTGGTTTCGACGGTCTCGGGCTATGCCGGCGGCTCGACCGAAAATCCGACCTATCGCAACTATTCGTCCGGCGGCCACCGCGAGGTGGTGAAGATCGATTTCGACGACGCCAAGGTCAGCTACGACCGGCTTTTGGAGATCTTCTTCCGCTCGGTCGACCCGACCGATGCGGGCGGTCAGTTCTGCGACCGCGGCGAAAGCTATTCAACGGCGGTCTACGCGCTGGACGACGCTCAGAAGGCGGCCGCCGAAAAGGCGAAGCAGGAAGCCGATGCTGCGCTCGGCGGCAAGGTGGTGACGCCGGTCCTGGGACCGGTCACGTTCTGGCCGGCCGAGGATTATCACCAGAACTACTACCAGGGCGGCAACCGCATCCTGAGCCGCTTCGGGCTGGTCAAGCAGTCCGACGCCTACAAAGGCTACCGCCAGGGCTGCGGGCGCGATGCACGGGTGAGGCAGGTGTGGGGCGAGGCGGCCTATACGGGCATCGGCAAATAAAGGGCGCCCGTTACCGGCGAGCCTCCGCCCGCATCGCGATTTAGATCGTTTCCTGTTTTGACGGAAGCGGTCGGCCGTGGTTTCGGCCCAGCGGTGTCGCGCGCGGCACACCCCCCTCTGGCCTGCCGGCCATCTCCCCCTCAAGGGGGGAGATTAGCTGACAACACCCCGTGTCGCATCCTGCGACGTTGGACGGCTGGTCAAAATCCTTGCGGCCGCCCAATCTCCCCCCTTGAGGGGGAGATGCCCGGCAGGGCAGAGGGGGGTGTGAAGGGCGCCAGACGCTTCAAGCAAAAGATGAAATGCCCTAGTGCCGGAAGTGACGCATGCCGGTCAGGACCATGGCGATGCCGTGCTCGTCGGCGGCGGCGATCACCTCGTCGTCGCGCATCGAGCCGCCCGGCTGGATGACCGCGGTGGCGCCCGCCTCGACCGCCGAGAGCAGGCCGTCGGCGAAGGGGAAGAAGGCATCCGAGGCAACGACCGAGCCCTTGGTCAGCGGTGCGGCAAGGCCCGCCGCGGCAGCCGCGTCCTCGGCCTTGCGGGCGGCAATGCGGGCCGAATCGACGCGGCTCATCTGGCCGGCGCCGACACCCACCGTGGCGCCATCCTTCACATAGACGATGGCGTTCGACTTGACATGCTTGGCGACACGGAAGGCGAAGACCAGGTCGGCCATCTCCTTCTCGGTCGGCGCCCGCCTGGTCACCACCTTGAGCTCCAGATCGTCGACCACGCCATTGTCGCGCGACTGCACGAGAAGGCCGCCCGCCACCGTCTTGACGGACAGGCCGGGCGCACGCGGATCGGCCAGGCCGCCGGTGACGAGCAGGCGCAGGTTCTTCTTGGCGGCGACGATGCCGCGCGCCTCCTCGCTCGCCTCCGGGGCGATGATCACCTCGGTGAAGATCTTGACGATCTCGCTTGCCGCTTCCGCGTCCAGCGGGCGGTTCAGCGCCACGATGCCGCCGAAGGCGGAGACGGGGTCGCAGGCGAGCGCCTTCTCATAGGCCTCGCGCAGGCTGGCGCCCTCGGCCACGCCGCACGGGTTGGCGTGCTTGATGATGGCGACGGCGGCCGAGCGCTCGGGGGAGAATTCCGACACCAGCTCGAAGGCGGCATCCGTGTCGTTGATGTTGTTGTAGGACAGCTGCTTGCCCTGCAGCTGCGTTGCCGTGGCGACACCCGGACGCGCCTCGCCGGTGACGTAGAAGCCGGCCGCCTGGTGCGGGTTCTCGCCGTAACGCATCACCTCCTTGAGCTTGCCGCCGACGGCGCGGAAGGCCGGCGCCTCGATCTTCAGCGCCTCGGCGAACCAGCCGGAGATCGCCGCGTCGTAGGCAGCCGTGCGGGCGAAGGCCTTCGCCGCCAGCTCCTGGCGCAGGCCGTAAGGCAGGCTGCCGCCGTTCTCTTCGAGCGCGCCAAGGATGCGCTGGTAGTCGGCCGGCTCGGTCACCACCGCCACATAGGCATGGTTCTTGGCCGCCGCGCGCAGCATGGCCGGGCCGCCGATGTCGATGTTCTCCACCGTCGTCGGATAGTCGCCGCCGCCGAAGCGCACCTGCTCGAAGGGATAGAGATTGATGACCAGGAGGTCGATCGGGTCGATCGCGTGCGTCTTCATCGCCTCAGCGTGCTCCGCATCGTCGCGAATGCCGAGCAGGCCGCCATGGACACCCGGGTGCAGCGTCTTCACGCGTCCGTCCATGATCTCGGGAAAGCCGGTCAGCTCGGAGACGTCGCGCACGGCGATGCCTTCCCGGGCAAGCGCCGCCGAGGTGCCGCCGG
Organism: Nitratireductor sp. ZSWI3; assembly: GCF_024655565.1. Lineage (GTDB taxonomy): Bacteria > Pseudomonadota > Alphaproteobacteria > Rhizobiales > Rhizobiaceae > Nitratireductor. The sequence continues at coordinate 21,970 of NZ_JANKOF010000070.1, forward strand.
TGGAGACGATCTCGACACCGCGGCCGGCCAGCGCGCGGGCAAGCTCGACGATGCCGCTCTTGTCCGACACCGACAGGAGGGCGCGGCGGACGGGAACGAGGTCGGGTGCGGGGATGTTCTTTGCGGCGACGGACATGGCTGGGCGGCTCCGGTGGAGATGATGGGAGGGGAGGTACCGGCAGGCGGGCCGCAAATCAAGCACGCGCTACGGGCAAGCGCCAATTTGCCGCCGAATCGCGTCGCGACCGGCCGCCGCCGGCGCGCTTTCAAGCTGCTGCGCGATGAGGCCGGCTCACCCCTCGCCGTTGACGGCGTGGGTCCTGCGCAATTGCCAGCGCGTTTCCGGCTGCTCCGAGGCGGCCGCGTGGATCACGATCTGGCGGCTCTTTCGCGGGCCGCCGAGACCGGCGAAGAAGATCGATTCCTCAACCACCGGTTCAGCGCCCTGTGTGGTGAACAGCCAGGTGTCGGTGGCCTCGCCCGTCAGGATCAGGCGGCCCTGCGGATCGCGATAGATGTCGATGTCGGGATGGACGTGGAAGCGGATGGCAAACGCGTCGTTGCCGACGGCCCTCGGGGGCGAGCCGTCGGGACGGACGATGCGGTCGACGCCGTCGATCAGCGCGCCGCCCTCCGAAAGGGAAAGCTGCCGCTCGTGCAGCAGGCCGAAGCGCGAGACATAGCCGTCATGACTCGCGGTGAAACGGTGGATGCCGTCGCCGTCGTCGCGCCGGCACTCCACCTTGCGCGGGCCGGAGAGCAGCGGCGTGCCGATGAGGTCGCTCCATTGAGAGGAGAGGCTGAAGCGGGCCTGCGACGTATCGTTCAGCGTGACGGTCGAATGGGCCGCCGTGGTGCGCGCCAGCGGCCGGAAACTGTCTTCGCCGAAACTGTCGACGCCGCTGTTGACGATGAACTGGTGCCGGCCCGACGACATCTCGAAGGAAAGGCAGCCGGCATGGGCAAAGTGCGAAAGATCGGGCGGCGGCGGCGGCGCCGTGTCGGCGATCACCGTGGTGGCGCCCAGCGCCAGCCGCTCATAGCCCGAATGCGGGGCATGAAGCAGCGGCGCGCCGCCCGTGTCGTCATAACGCAGGATCGCCGCGACGCGGTCGTGGAGGGTGATGCCCATGCCGTTGAAGCGAGCGATGCTGCCGTCGCGGTGGCGGAAGAAGCGCAGCGCCGGCAACATGCGCTCCACCGCGTCGATCAGCGCCTGTGGCGGCTGTTCGGCCTGGTTGGTGTAGGTCTGCCGTAAGGGCAGGAGATCCGCCAAAAGCTCCATGATGGCGCGCGGATTGCGCGAGACGTGGCCTCCGTCGGCCAGGATCTGGCGGTCGAGCTCGTAAGCCAGGTTGCGGCTTGCCGCCTTCAGCGCGGCGGCCGGGGCCGGCAGCGACAGCGCGCAGAAGGCAAGCGCCACGCGGGCTCGCAGCCGCTCCTCGCCGTCCGGCATTTCCGACGCCATGCTGCGCAGATAGCGCATCTGCACGGCGAGCATCTTCAGGAACTGCCGGTAGAAGGCCAGATCCGCCCCCTGCAGGACGACCGAGGAGTGCTGCAGCCAGGAGATGACGCGCCGGGCGGTGACGGCCGGGTCCCAGGACAGGCCCGAGATGCGCTTTCCATGCGTGGTGATCCAGTCGGCCACCAGGGCCCGCGCGTTGGCCGCCGCAAGCTCGCTCTCGGCGGCGCGCATGTGGCGCAGCCAGCGGAAGCCGTGCAGCGATTCCTGCCACGCCCGGTTCTTCACCGGCATCTGGAAGGGCGACAGGCCGCTCGTTTCGACGAGCTGCCCGCCCAGAAGGAACTGCCCGTGATAGATGTTGCGCGCCATCTGCGGATCGGCAAGGCGCAGGTCGGGCGGGGCGATCAGCACCCGCTCGGGCGTGCGGCCGGAATAGCGCCAGCGGTAGGACGGGCCCGCGCGCAAACGCCGCCGCAGGCGCATCCAGGCCTGCCGCGCAAGGAGTCCCCATAGCTGATAGGGGGAGTGCCCCCTTGCCGTATCCACTGGCCGCGATTTCTTCCAACGTCCCTGGATCGTCCCGCGTCTTTCAAGGCGCACGCAGGACGAGCCGATGATTTGAATCTGCGCATCGTGTTTTCCGAAAACCGGTCGTGGTTTTCAGGCCGAGGCTGCAGGTCGGGGAGAGTCTAAATGATTCAAGGGTTTGTGCGAAGGCGAAATATCATGGCGGTCAATCGATGCGCGTCAGCCGGGCGGCGAAGAAGCCGTCGAGGCCGATCGCCGGGCCCAGAGCGGGATGAGGAAAAGCGTGAAGCGATCTTCCGCCCGCATCCCGCTCTAATTTTTTGGAATCGATCGCGTTTATGATCGTGGGTTGATTCAATCCAGAATCATCGCGATCCAGCCGGTCGGCCGGCGTGGTGCGCAGATAGCCCTCGGGCGTGAGGAAGCCGGCGATTCCCGGCACCTCGTCCGCCCGGATCGGGTCGAGCGCCACCTGCGGCGTGTCGGCAAGGAAGGCGGCCAGCATCGCCTCGCCCTCCATGGGATCGAGCGAGCAATTGGAGAAGACGATCCTGCCGCCGGGTTTCACCAGCGTGACGGCATGATCGAGCAGTGCCCGCTGCAGGGCGGCGAGCTTGGCGATGTCGTCGGGCGTCTTCGTCCACGGCACGTCGGGGTGTCGGCGCACCGTGCCGGTCGACGAGCAGGGCGCGTCGATGAGGACGGCGTCGAAGGGGGTGTCCGGCCGAAAGTCGCGGATGTCGGATTCGACGATCTCGGCGTCAAGCTTCAGGCGGGCAAGGTTTTCGGCCAGCCGCTTCAGCCGGCTCCTCGACAGGTCCACCGCCGTTACCCTGGCGCCGGCATGCACGAGCTGCGCCGTCTTGCCGCCGGGGGCGGCGCAAAGATCGGCGACGCGCTTGCCGGCGATGTCGCCGAGCAGCTTCGCGGGCAGGCTGGCGGCGGCGTCCTGCACCCACCATTCGCCTTCCGCGAAACCGGGAAGCTGGTCGACGGCGCCCGGCAGCTTTTGCAGGCGCACCGTGCCCGTCGGCAGCACTGTGCCGCCCAGCGTCTCGGCCCAGCGGGCCGGATCGGCCTTGACGGAAAAGTCCACCGGCGGCTCCTGCCGGTGCATGGCCAGGATCCCGGCGGTCTTTTCCGGGCCATAGGCGGCTTCCAGCCGCTCGGCGAACCAGTCGGGCGCCTCGCGCGTCTGCGCAAGGGCCGCCGGCAGGGCGCGGGCCTTGACGCGGATCAGGTTGCGCAGCACGCCGTTGACCAGCCCGGCAAAGCGGGAAAGCCGCGGGTCGCTCTTGGCCTGCGCGACGGCGAGGTCGACGGCGGCGCTGTCCGGCACGTCGAGGAAAAGGATCTGCGCGGCCGCCACGTGCAGCGTGTGCGACAGGGCGCGGGCGTTGGCGGGAAGCGGCCGGTCGAGGCGCCGTG
>NZ_JANKOF010000071.1 GCF_024655565.1 Nitratireductor sp. ZSWI3
AGGTGCGTTCCGGCGAGGACAAGCCGGCCCGCCGCCGCCGGCGCAATCGCGGCAGGCGTCCGGCAAGCCGCGCCGCCTGACCGGCGGCGCTTCGGCGTGATCGGCCGATAGGGCCGTCTGGCCCAATTGTGCCCATCTCTCTCCTGGGCTACAGCGCCCGTGCGTCCCTTACAGCGCCGTGCGTCCATTTGGACGCACAAAGGACGCTGTAAGTCTTTGAATCTGCGCATCGTGCTTTCCGAAGATCGATTCCGATTTTCGGGCCGATGCGCTAGGACGCACAGAGGACGCCGCAGGTCATTGAATGGCCCGGCGGCGGCATGGCCTTCGGCCGTGCTGGAGGAGGCAATCGCACAATGGCCGGACTCGTCGCCCTGACGATCGGATACGTCCTGTCGCAATTCTACCGCTCGTTCCTGGCGGTGCTGACGCCGGCGCTGACCAGCGAGCTCGGCGCCACCAAGGCCGAGCTGTCGATGGCCTCGGGCGCCTGGTTCGTCGTCTTTGCCCTGATGCAGTTCGTGGTCGGCGTGTCGCTCGACCGCTACGGGCCGCGCCGCACCGCCGCGTTCCTGCTGGCCGCCTGCGGGGGCGGGGGCGCCGTGCTGTTCGCCCTGGCGCAGACGCCGTGGGCCGTCATCCTCGCCATGGCGCTGAACGGGGCCGGCTGCTCGGCCGTCCTCATGGCCTCGGTGTTCATTTTCGCCAAAACCTTCTCGCCGGCGCGGCTGGCGATCCTCATCTCCTGGCTGGTCGCCTTCGGCACCCTGGGCAATGTGATCGGCTCGGCGCCCCTGGCGGAGGCTGCCGAGGCGTTCGGCTGGCGCTGGGTGATGGCCGGCCTTGCCGCCGTCACCATCCTCACCGGCCTTGCCATCGGCTTTCTGGTGCGCGACCCCGACCCTGACCCCGACGTCGGGCCGGGCCGGAAGGGCGAGGGGTTCGGCTTTCGCGGCTATCTGGAGCTTTTCCGCCTGCGCGTCCTGTGGCCGATCCTGCCGCTCACCGCGCTCAACTATGCGCCGGCGGCCGGCATACGCGGCCTGTGGGCCGGCCCCTATCTTGCCGACGTCTACGGCGCCGACGCGCTCCTGATCGGTCAGGTGACCCTGTTCATGGCGCTGGCGATGTCCGTCGGCAGCTTCGTCTACGGGCCGCTCGACGTGATCTTCCGCACCCGCAAATGGGTCGTCTTCTTCGGCAACGGCATCGGCGCGGCGGCGGTGACCTGGCTGGCCCTTTTTCCGGTGCCGGGGATCGCCGCCACGACGATCCTGTTTGTCGTCATCGGCGTGTGCGGGGCGAGCTACGGGCTGATGATGACGCACGGGCGCGCCTTCCTGCCGCCGCATCTGACGGGCCGCGGCGTGACGCTCCTCAACTTCTTCTCGGTCGGCGGGGCGGGGGTGATGCAGTTCGTGACCGGAGGCGTCGTGGCGGCCGCAAGCGCGCCGGGCGAGCCGGCGGCGGCCTATCAGACGCTCTTCATCTTCTATGCCGTGCTCGTGGTGATCACGCTGGCGATCTACCTGACATGCCGCGACGCGCCGCCGGAGACGAAGCGGCGGTAGGGTGGGGAGGGGATGCCGCGTTTGTGGGGGCGCTGCGGTGGGCTTGCTGAAGGCGGTGGCTTTGCGTCCCCAATTGTGGACCTTCAACTTGACGTCAGATTCCGTCTGAAAGCCGACATTGATGGCGTGAGTTGCGGCTGAAATGCCCGGAGCAGGCAGACCCACCGCGCGCGGGCGGGATTGCTCGGCGCGACCGTATCCGCCTCTTCGGCCTCGGTGGGGGTACGCTTCTCAGCTGGCTGGCGCAGCAGGTCCCGTGTGCGGAACATCCGCCCGAGCCGAGGTATAAGGCTAGCAAGCGGGAGAGAGATCTATCCAGATAGCTTGCAGTTATCCCGAGGTAAGCTTACATGACAAGGATTCGTTCAGGTGTTCGGTGGATCGACTTATCGGCCTGAGATGTGTTGCATAACCCGTAATATTGTCGTCGCTAGGAGTGTTACTGCCATCACATAAATCAAGAACAGTGCAACCCACACGATCAAGATCTCGTGTTTCGGCCATATCTTATCTGTGTTCCCTGTGAAGTCGGCAATAAGCAGACTGCAACCTTGCCCGGGATTTTTGGCAAGGTGGTTCGCAGCATCGGCCAAATAGGTCCAGCCTGTCGCCATCCGATTGCCGGAAAACGGGCAGCTTAATTGTGCATTTAAGAGAAAATAAACAATTGCGAATACAAGTGCCAGTGGCACGATCCTCGTAAAAGTTGCGCGTTGCTCAAGGCTTCTCCCCGCCATGACACTCCCAATGCCAGCCGCAACAACGATAGTTGCCAGAAAGTTAATTACTTCGGGTGTCTGTCCTGCTTCGCGCCAAAGCGTGGGAGGACTTGCAACCATGTCTGCGATAATAGTTGTAACAAAAGCCGCCAAGATTGACGCAGCAACCCAGCTTCCCTTTAGCTCTCTTATTAATTCTTCCAGCTTCATTTTATGGAACCAAGCAAATAATAGGTCCCTGTTGGCCTAATATTCCGACGCTTACTTCCTGACGCTGGACAACCTTGCCGTTCTGGATTGCCATCATCTCGTATCTACCAGGAGCAAGAGATCCCTTACTCGGGTTAGTCGGATTGTTGAACGTAACCAAGGGATTGCCTCCCGCCATATATCTTGGACTAAAGCCGATAAAATAGCCGTCGATCTCGCTACCGTTCTTCATTGTCCTAACGTCCACGGCAACTTCGCTATATGTAGCGGCAGTGACGACAGCTCCAGCCGATTTTTCTCTAATGAAACTAGCTTTCAGAATTAAATCTTCTTCAACGTAATCAACAAGCTCAAGCGAATATTGATTATTAGGCTCGGCTGCAGCCTTTTGTAATAGTAATTTATTGTGCTTCATCGCTAGCTGGAATTGGTCTGTGGGCGGGCCGCCGACCTTGTCAAAACTTTCCGCTATGAAATCCCATTCCACAGAAATTACCTCGGCAGCTTTGGCTAGCTCTGGCCAATCCACTTCCTTGAGCTGCAATAGGGCATCCGTCGGCTGCGCCAACGGCATAACATCTTGTGCGGCAGCGCCTGCCGCTAGGAGCAAACTTATCGCGATAGCAAAGCAAGATGATCGAACGCGTTGCATCTGAATTCCCCCAACAACCGAACATTTCGAGTATATCCAAACGCCTCAAATATGGGTAGGGACTACCAGACTGCCGCAACCTAGCATTAGATATCGGCGGCCCCCTCGCTTAGCCATCACCGCTTGTGGCTTGAACGTCCGCTTGACCCCATCGAATGCAAGGAGACGCCAGACCGGTTCTGCCCCGCTCAAGCCGTACACCGTGCCGGAAGCCACTCACGCAGACACCCAACCCCACACCCCCACCACTACCGCGCCGTACCACCCGTTCGCGACCGAGGCTTTACCCCGCCGGCTCCACCTTCCAAACCGTGGCAATGCGGGCGTCCAGCCGGGGCGGGGGGCTTCTTTCTCGGGCCGACGGCGCGGGCCTTCCAGCCGGTGAGCAGGTTCATCACGGCGAAGACGACGGGCTTGGGGAACAGGCGCAGGAATTTGAGCGGCCAGACCAGGCGGCGCGGGAAGGCGATCTCGTAGCCGCCGCGCTCGAGGCCCGTTGCGATGCGCGCCGCCGCCTCCTCGGCCGACAGGAGCGCCGGCATCCTGAACGTGGTCTTGTCGGTCAGCGGCGTCGCCACGAACCCCGGATTGATCATCTGGGTGCGGATGTTCATCTTCTCGAAATCGAAGCGCAGGCCCTCGACCATGTTGTTGAGCGCCGCCTTGGTGGAGCCGTAGGCGGCGGCCGAGGGCATGCCGAAGAAGGAGGTCACCGAGCCCATCACGGCGATCTGGCCGAAACCGCGCGCGCGCATGCGGTCGGTGACGGGCACCAGGCCGTTGACCGTCCCGAAGACGTTGATCTGGTAGCTGCGGACGATGTTGGTGGTCTCCAGCCGGTCGCCGCGCACCGGCAGATAGGTGCCGGCGTTGAAGACGGCGAGCACGATCGGGCCGAGGGTCTTCTCGATGGCGGCGACCGTTCTTTCCATGCCCGCCTCGCTCATGACGTCGCACGGAAAGGTGAAGATGCGGCCCTTCAGGTCGTCGGCGTCGTGGGTGATCGAGGCGAGGTTGTCTTCGGCGCGGGCGGTGGCGGCGACCGTGTAGCCGGTGCGCGCAAGATGCAGCGCGAGCGCCCGGCCGATGCCGGTGCTGGCTCCGGTGATCCATGCTATGCCGTCATTGGGGCCGGCTCTGTAGAGCGCCATGCAGAACCCTTCATGTGTCGGTCGGCAGACTTAGCCGCCGCCGCATGACTTGAAAAGCCATACAGCTATACTAGCAACCGGAAATCGTCCGTATCGCATCGTTCGTCGGACCCTGCCGCAGGGGAATGTTGCCCGGGCCGGAAGGCGACATTATGCGCAAGCTTTGCGCGCTTGGCGGCCCGCGCGCAAAATCCCTCCTTGCCAGCGGTGAGCGGGCTTTCTACCCTCCGCAAAAATTCAAAGAGGTTGTCATGAAGAACTCGGTTGTCGAGGCCATCGGAAACACGCCGCTGATCCGCCTGAGGCGGGCCTCCGAGGAGACGGGCTGCGAGATCTACGGCAAGGCCGAATTCATGAATCCCGGCCAGTCGGTCAAGGACCGGGCAGGGCTCTTCATCATCCGCGACGCCGAAAAGCGCGGGCTCCTCAAGCCCGGCGGGGTGATCGTCGAGGGCACGGCGGGCAACACCGGCATCGGGCTCACCGTCGTCGCCAAGGCGCTCGGCTACCGCACCGTGATCGTCATCCCCGATACGCAGAGCCAGGAAAAGAAGGACGCGCTGCGCGTTCTCGGCGCCGAGCTGATCGAGGTTCCGGCGGTGGCCTACAAGAACCCCAACAACTACGTCAAGGTTTCCGGCCGCCTGGCCGAGCAGCTGGCGAGGACCGACCCGAACGGCGCCATCTGGGCCAACCAGTTCGACAACGTCGCCAACCGCAACGGCCATGTGGAAACGACGGCGAGGGAGATCTTTGAGCAGACGGGCGGCAGGGTGGACGGCTTCGTCTCCGCCGTCGGCACGGGCGGCACGCTGGCGGGGGTGGCCGAGGGCCTGCGGCGCCACAACAAGAACGTCAAGGTGGCGCTGGCCGACCCCATGGGCGCGGCGCTCTACAGCTTCTACACCGAGGGCGAGCTGAAATCCGAGGGCAGTTCGATCACAGAGGGCATCGGCCAGGGGCGAATCACCGCCAACCTGGAAGGGTTCGCGCCCGATTTCTCCTATCGGATCCATGACGAGGAGGCGCTGCCCATCGTCTTCGATCTGGTGCAGGAGGAGGGGCTGTGCATGGGTGGCTCGACGGGAATCAACATCGCCGGCGCCATCCGCCTGGCGCGGGAGCTCGGCCCCGGCCACCGCATCGTCACCATCCTGTGCGACTACGGCACCCGCTACCAGTCGAAGCTGTTCAACCCGGCCTTCCTCCGGGAGAAAAACCTGCCGATACCGGACTGGATGGACAGGACGCCCGAGATCGACGTGCCCTTCGAGGAGGTCGCATGATGGCGGCCGGCACGGACATCCTGTTCCGCGAGGACGCCTATCTGCGCGACGGCGAGGCGCGGGTGCTCGCCGTCAACGAGCGTGGCGGCATCCTGCTTGACCGGACGGTGTTTTACGCCACCTCCGGCGGCCAGCCCGGCGACACCGGCCTTTTGACGCGCGCCGACGGTTCGGTGATCGAGGTCGCCGCCACGGTGACCGGCGAGACCAAGGACGAGATCATCCACGTGCCGGCCGCCGGGCAGGCCGTCCCCGAGCCGGGCGAGACGCTTCAGATGGCGATCGACTGGGAGCGGCGCTTCAGGCTGATGCGCATGCACACGGCCTGCCACCTCCTCAGCGTGATCTGCCCGTTCCCCATCACCGGGGCCTCGGTGGGCGAGGAGGATTCGCGGGTCGATTTCGACCTACCGGATGCCGCGTTCACCAAGGAGAGCGTCACCGAGAAGCTGATGGAGCTGGTGGCGGGCGATCATCCCGTCTTCACGCGCTGGATCAGCGAGGAGGAGCTGGCCGCCAATCCCGGCCTGGTGAAGTCGAAGAACGTGCGCCCGCCGCAGGGGGCGGGGCGCATCCGGCTCGTCTGCATCGGCGACGAGGCGGCGATCGACAGCCAGCCCTGCGGCGGCACCCATGTGGCGCGCACGCGGGAGGTGGGCGAGATTCACGTCGGCAAGATCGAGAAGAAGGGACGCGAGAACCGCCGCTTCCGCATCCGCTTCGGCCCGCTGCCGGCTGCCTGAGAGAGAGCGATGAGCAAGACGAGCCGTTTTACCGTATCCGCCGACTGGCTGCAGGAGCACCTCCACGATCCGGGCCTGTCGATCGTCGATGCCTCCTGGTATCTGCCGGCGCAGGGGCGCGACGCCCGCGCCGAATACGACGCCGGCCACATTCCGCGCGCCGTCTTCTTCGACCAGGACGCGGTGGTCGATCCCGATTCGGATCTGCCGCACACCCTGCCGGACGCGCGCACCTTCGAGCGCCACGCGAGTTCCATGGGCATCTCCGAAAGCGACACGATCGTCGTCTATGACGGCCCGGGCATGTTCTCGGCGCCGCGCGTGTGGTGGATGTTCCGGGTGATGGGCGCCGAAAAGGTGTTCGTGCTCGACGGCGGCCTGGACGGCTGGCGCGCCGAGGGGCGCGAGCTGACCAGCGAGCCGACGAGGATCGCCGCCAGCGTCTTCGACGCCAAGCTCGACCGCTCCCGGGTGGCCAGCCTTGCGGACATGCGGCGGATCGTCGGCGATGCCAGCGCGCAGATTGCCGATGCGCGGCCGGCCGGCCGCTTCAGCGGGAAAGAGCCGGAGCCGCGCCCCGGCGTGCGCTCGGGCCACATGCCGGGCGCGCGCAGCGTTCCGGCCCTCGGCCTGGCGCGCGAGGGCAAGCTGCTGCCCGCCGACGAACTGCGTGCGCTGTTCGAGGCGGCGGGGATCGATCTCGACCGGCCGGTGGTGACCTCCTGCGGCTCGGGCGTCACGGCCGCGGTCATCACGCTGGCGCTGGAGACGCTCGGCCACAAGGACAACCGGCTTTACGACGGGTCGTGGACGGAGTGGGGCGGCCTGCCCGACACGCCGGTGGAGACGGGCGAGCCGAAAAGCTGAAGGTTGGATAACGGCCCGTTCATCGGCGATTCAGCGGCGGCGGGAAAAGATGCAGCGAAGATTGAACCGTCTCGAAAGGAGCCTTCGATGCTGAACCGCCGTCAGATGCTGGGAGCCGCAATCGCCGCCTGCTTCGTGCCGGGCGCCGCCATGGCCCAGTCCTCCATGCCGTCCGCCTCGCAGATCCAGCGCCGCCTGGAAGCCGCGCCCGCACAGCGCGTCCGCCCGCAGGACCGGGTGACCGTGCAGGAACTGAAGCGCCGGCCGGAGCTGCGCCGCAGGGCGCCCTCGATCGACATCCAGGCGATCAATTTCGAATTCGATTCGGCGGAAATTCCCTATTCGCAGTTCCGCAAGGTCGAGCAGATCGCCGACGCGCTGCACGCGCTGCGCCGCCGCCGTCCGGGAACGCTGGTCCTGCTCGAGGGGCACACCGATGCGGTCGGCTCCTTCGGTTACAACCAGAGGCTCTCGGAGCGTCGCGCCGCATCGCTGAAGCGGCTCCTGGTGCGCGAGTTCCGCATTCCCTCGCGCATGCTCGAGACGGTCGGCTATGGCGAGGAGTTCCTGCTGGTGCCGACGCCCAACGAGAACTGGCGCAACCGCCGCGTGACGCTGCGGCGCGTCGACGATTTCGTGCGCTGAGTCCGCATCCGGCTGCAAGCCATTGGAAGCGATCATGATCCGGCGCCGCGCAGGAAACGGGTGGAAACGCCCGGCGCGGCGCGCAAACTGCTCCTTTCGCTTCAGAAAGGAGAGCACCGATGGGTCTCATCAAATTCGTCGCCATGCCGAGCGGGGAGGCACGCGCCTATCGCAGCGGCGCCCCAGACGCCTACGGCATGATCCCGGAACGCAGGATATCCGACGGCGGCGGTCTGCCGTGTCGGCATTGCCTGCGTTATGTCCCCGCGGGAAAACCCTATCTGATCCTCGCCTATCGGCCGTTTCCGGCGCTGCAGCCCTATGCGGAGACGGGGCCGATCTTCCTCTGCGCGGAGGAATGCGAGCGGGCACCCGAAAGCGACGTGATGCCGGAGATCTTCCGCTCCACGCCCGACTATATCGTGCGCGGCTATGGCCATGACGACCGCATCGTCTACGGCACGGGCGCCGTGACGCCGAAGCAGGACGTGTGCACGCGGGCTCATGAGCTCCTGCAGCGCGACGACATCGCCTATCTGCACATGCGGTCCTCGCGCAACAATTGCTACCAGGCACGCATCGAACGGGCATGAGGAATTTTGCAGTCAGGTGGAATCACCTGACGTCGCATAAATTCGGAAAAACAAGGAGATAGAGCGGGACAGCGTTTCCGTGAAACGATGAGCCGCTCAATGCGCAAACGAAAATACCCGCCGTTTCCGGCGGGTATCTCGTGGAGGAGGCGTTCCCGGACCGCTCAGGCGGCGAGCGCCGCCTGAGGCTCGGCCATCTCGTAGCCCAGCGCCTCGGCGACGGCGCGGTTGGTGATGCGGCCCTTGTGGACGTTCAGGCCGTTGCGCAGGTTGATGTCGTCGGCGAGCGCCTTCAGGCCCTTGTCGGCGAGCTGCAGGCCATGGTGCAGCGTGGCGTTGTTCAGCGCATGCGCCGAGGTGACGGGCACGGCGCCCGGCATGTTGGCCACGCAGTAGTGGATGATGCCGTCGACTTCATAGGTCGGCTCCGAATGGGTGGTGGCGTGCGAGGTCTCGAAGCAGCCGCCCTGATCGATGGCGACGTCGACCAGAACCGAGCCCTTCTTCATGCCCGACAGCATCTCGCGGGTGACCAGCTTGGGAGCGGCCGCCCCCGGGATCAGCACCGCGCCGACCACCACATCGCAGGAGAAGCACTCTTCTTCCAGCGCCTCGACCGTCGAGTAGCGGGTGTGGACGCGGCCGTTGAAGATATCGTCCAGCTCGCGCAGGCGGGGAATCGAGCGGTCGAGGATGGTGACGTCCGCACCGAGGCCGACCGCCATCTTGGCGGCGTTGAGGCCGACCACGCCGCCGCCGATGATGGCGACCTTGCCCGGCAGCACACCGGGCACGCCGCCGAGCAGCACGCCGCGGCCGCCATTGGCCTTCTGCAGGGCCGTCGCGCCGGCCTGGATCGCCAGGCGGCCGGCGACCTCCGACATCGGTGCCAGCAGCGGCAGGCCGCCGCGTCCGTCGGTGACCGTTTCATAGGCGACCGCGGTGACGCCCGAATCGATGAGACCGCGCGTCTGGTCCGGATCGGGGGCGAGGTGGAGATAGGTGTAGAGGATCTGGTCCTCGCGGAGCTGGACCCATTCGGAAGGTTGCGGCTCCTTCACCTTGACGATCATGTCGGATCTGGTGAAGACCTCGCCGGCCGTCCTGGCGATCGAGGCGCCCGCGGCGCGGTAGGCATTGTCGTCGGCGCCGATGCCGGCACCGGCACCGGTCTCCACCAGCACCTCATGTCCGTGCGCAACATATTCGCGCACCGATCCGGGCGTCAGACCGACGCGATATTCATGGTTCTTGATTTCCTTCGGGCAGCCGACGCGCATCCTGTTTCCTCCGCTGTTGGGTGGTTTGTTCCGTCTTGATTTCATGACAGCACAAAACGTGCAGGACGTCCTTGCGAACATATTTGCGGCCGGGGCGAAAATTCGGTAATTTTTGCAGAACATCTATCTTTTGCGGGAGGAAATTCGAACAATGGCCCTGGATAGGATCGATATCGCCATTCTGGACGCGCTGCAGCAGGATGGGCGAATATCCAACTCGGCGCTTGCCGAGAAGGTCGGGCTGTCGCAATCGGCCTGCTCGCGCCGGCTCGACAATCTGGAGAAAACCGGCGTCATCAAAGGCTACCACGCCGAGCTGTCCAATGCAGCCCTCGGCCATGCCATGACGGCGATCGTCCATATTTCGCTGTCCGGCCAGTTCGAGCGCACGCTGAGCGAGTTCGAGGCGGCGGTGAAGCGTTGCCCCAACGTGGTGTCATGCCACCTGATGTCGGGCGAGTACGACTACATCCTGCGCATCGCGGCGCGCGATCTGCAGGATTACGAGCGCATCCACAAGGAATGGCTCACCGGCATGCCCCATGTCATCAAGATCAATTCCGCCTTCGCGCTGCGCGAGGTGGTCGACCGCACCGCGGTCGGGCTGAAGCCCGCAATGGCCTGATCGCGGAGGCCTCCAGTGGTGCGATCCCAACAGATGGTACCCATCTGTTGGGAAAAATCGCCCCACCAGAGCAATAGCTTGTGGGCTGACTCGTCGAAACAGATGGATACCATCTGTTTCGGTCAGACCACTAGGCTGTCGCGCGTCCGTCACAAGATTCTGCTGGAACTCCGCCTGCAACGGCGCAATCATGGTATTTTCGCCATTGATCGAAGCCCGAATTCGAGCCCGAGGAGAAACGAGCATGAACCGGCACCTTCATCCCATTTCGCGGCGCTCCTTCCTGGCGGGCTCGGCCGCGGCCGGGTCTCTGGTGCTCCTGCATCCCTTCTCGGCCAATGCGGCGGCCAACCAGGCGCATCTGCGCATCATGGAGACCACCGACCTGCACGTTCACGTGTTTCCCTATGATTATTACGCCGACAAGCCCAACGACACGATGGGACTGGCGCGCACGGCCTCGATCATCGACGCGATCCGCGCCGAGGCGACGAACGCGATCCTGGTCGACAATGGCGATTTCCTGCAGGGCAATCCGATGGGCGACTACATCGCCTATGAGCGCGGCATGAAGGACGGCGACCTGCATCCGGTCATCAAGGGCATGAACACGCTGGGCTATGATTGCTCGACGCTCGGCAACCATGAGTTCAACTATGGGCTCGACTTCCTGTTCAAGGTGCTGGACGGCGCCAATTTCCCCTTCGTCTGCGCCAATCTCGCCAAGGGCAGGCTTGCTAGCGGCGGGCGCGACGACGAGCTCTTCCTGAAGCCGTATGTGATCCTCGACCGGACGATCAGGGATGGCAGCGGCGCCGAGCACCCGATCCGCATCGGCCTGATCGGCTTCGTGCCGCCACAGATCATGAACTGGGATGCGAAGCACCTTGCCGGTAAGGCGATGACGCGCGACATCGTCAAGGCCGCCGAGGCCTGGGTGCCGCAGATGAAGGAGGAGGGCGCCGAGCTCATCGTTGCACTGTCGCATTCCGGCATGGGGCCGGCGCAGTATGAGGAAAACCTCGAGAATGCCTCCCTGGTGTTGGCCGGCGTCGACGGCATCGACGCCATCGTGACCGGCCACAGCCATCTCGATTTCCCCGGACCCAAGTTCGACGGCGTGGACGGATTGGACAATGCCAAGGGCACGATCGGTGGCAAGCCGGGCGTGATGGGCGGTTTCTGGGGCTCGCATCTCGGCCTGATCGACCTGCTTCTGGAGCGCGACGGCAATGCCTGGCGCATCGTCGGCTCGACCTCGGAGGCCCGGCCGATCTTCAAGCGTGTCGAGCGCAACACCGAGCCGCTGGTGCAGAGCAAGCCGGAGGTGGAGGATGCGGTGCGCGCGGACCACGAGGCGACGCTCAAATATGTGCGCACCGCCGTCGGCAAGACCTCGGCGCCGCTCTATTCCTACTTCGCGCTGGTCGCCGACGACCCGTCGGTGCAGATCGTCAGCCAGGCGCAGACCTGGTACATCACCGAGATGCTGAAGGACGGCGAATACAAGGACCTGCCGGTCCTTTCGGCCGCGGCGCCGTTCAAGGCCGGCGGCCGCGGCGGGCCGGACTACTATACCGACGTGCCGGCCGGCGACGTGGCGATCAAGAACGTCGCCGACCTCTACCTCTATCCGAACACGGTGCAGGCGGTGCTGATCACCGGCGCGGACGTGAAGGAATGGCTGGAGATGTCGGCTGGCATCTTCAACCAGGTCGAGCCGGGCAAGGCCGACCAGCCGCTGCTCAACGCCTCCTTTCCGTCCTACAATTTCGACGTCGTCGACGGCGTGACCTACGCGATCGACCTGTCGCAGCCGCCGAAATATGCGCCGAAGGGCGAGCTCATCAACGCCGGGTCGAACCGCATCGTCGACCTGAAGTTCAACGGCGCTCCGATCGACCCGCAGCAGAAATTCATCGTCGCGACCAACAATTACCGGGGCGGCGGTGGTGGAAACTTCCCCGGCATCGGGCCGGACAAGGTCATCTTCGCGGCACCCGACACCAACCGCGACGTCATCGTGCGCTACATCGTCGAGCAGGGCACCATCAATCCGTCGGCGGATGCCAACTGGCATTTCAAGCCGCTTGCCGGCACCTCGGTGCTGTTCGAGACAGGCCCGAAGGCGGCCGCCTTCGCCGCTGACGTGAAAGGCGTTTCCATCGAGCCGGCCGGCGACGGGCAGGAGGGCTTTGCCCTCTACCGCATCGCACTTTGAGGACCGTGAACTGATCGAGAGGTCGGGTGCCTGCCGGCCTTTTCTCTTTGCAAACAGGAAATTGCGGTGGTTTCCGGAGAAATCGAATCCGCATGCGCGACGGTGCGGCGCATTGACATGACCTGCATCCGAGGGCGATTTGCCGCCATCGGAACCGGAGGCCCGTCATGATTCGCCACATCGTTTTCTTCAGCGCCAGGGACAAGGCGGATGTCGAGCGCATCGCGGAGAAACTGGGCGTTCTGGGCACCATCCCGCATTCGGACGTCTTCGAGATCGGCATCAACCGCAAGGTCGACCAGCTCGGCACCGAGGTGGATGTCGTGGTCTATGGCGAGTTTCGCGACGAGGCGGCGCTGGCCGCCTACAAGGCGCATCCGACCTATGCCGCATGCACGGCCGAGGTGCGGCCGCTGCGCGAGATGCGCGTCGCCGCCGACTTCGTCTCTAGATCACGGTCGATTCCGGAAAATTAGAGCGGGATGCGGGCGGAAAACCGCTTCACACTTTTCCTCATCCCGCTCGAAGGCCTGATCATCCTCTTTCCGGAACGGCGACGACGGGCGGGCCGGCCGTCGGTCAGTCGTCATTGGCGGCGTTCAGCTCCTCGGGCCTCAACCCTTCCTCGCCATCCTCGTCGCGGTGCGCGAAGCCGTTGTCGATGGCCCAGGCGCGGACGATGCCGGCAATGGTTTCGGCACGTGAGGTGTCGCCATCCTGCTGAGCGATGAACCGGTCGAGCGCGGCAACCATGTTCGCCGGCAGGCGGACCGTTATGGAGGTGTGTTTCGTCGCTTCTGAAGTGTCTTGGCCATGTTTCATCATCATCACCCGCCCCATTTTTCGTCCAGTCTATATCCAACAGGCGGGCTGTGAAAACGTTCCGCCGCGCCCAGGGCGGGAAGAGGAAAAACACGGGCGGCTTCGGTCTACTGGAGGTGCGCGCGGTCTTCGAGCAATGGCGCAATCAGATCGAGGGCGTCGGTGGAGATGCCGCCGGAATATCCCACCGGCAGGGCCTTGATGAGGGCCGGATCGTCGAAGCCGGTCGAGAAGCCGCCGCCCGCATAGGGGCCGAGCAGGAAGACCTCGCTGCCGGCCGCCTCCATCCGGTCGAGGAAGCGGTTCGGCCAGCCCCACATCCAGCGGGCGATGTTGACGGGGAGGAGGAGCACGCGGCCGCGGCAGGCCTCCGGCACGAAGCCGCTCCAGCCGGCCAGCGCGTAAAGCGGCAGGCAGCGTTTCAGGTCGCGCCTGGTGAGCGTCTTCATCCGTGGGAAGCGGCTGCGCAGGACGTCGACCGGAGCTTCGGCGCCATAGACCATCAGCCGGGAGCGGGCGGGGGCGGTCATCCGCGCCAGCGCCTCGGCGAGCAGGCGTCCTTCCTCGGCATCGCTGCTCTTGATGTTGATCAGGAAGCGGCGATCCGGGAGGGCGAAAAGAACCTCGTCGAGCGAGGGGATCATGCCGGTGCCCTTGCCGCGAAAGGGAAACGTCTTGCCGCCATCGGCCGTATAGCCATAGCCGACGTCGAGGCTCTTCAACTCGTCCATGCTGAGGCTGCGCGTCTCGCCGGTTCCTTCCGTCCGGCAGTCGACCGTCCAGTCGTGGAACACCGCAAACTGGCCGTCCGTCGTCGGATGGATGTCGATCTCGACCACGTCTGCCCCGAGGTCGAAGGCGGCGCGCATCGAGGGCAGGGTGTTCTCGAGGAAGGCGTGGCGCGGCGGCAGCATGCGTTCGGCCGTGCAGGTCTGGCCGGTCAGGCCCGTGCGGTCGAAACCCTGGGCCAGCCCGCGATGCGCGAGCAGGACGGGCGCGCCGGCTGGCCGGCCGGAAAGGCGCGAGGCGTTGGCAAGGTACAGGGCTCCGGCGATGCCGGCGAGGGCAAGAAGGAGGACGGTTCGCTTGCGCATGGGATCTCCGGTGGCAGAGCCGCAGGAGATGGGGACGATTCGGGCGGCATGATGGCTGGTCCAGCGGCTGCAGCATGGCTGGCCGGAGGCGGCGGGATCGAACGGCACTATCCTCGGGACTGGAGAAGTGAACGGGCAGCCCGCCTCATCAGGCCGGGCTTCGCGTATCGTGATCGCTTCCGATAAGCTGGAGCGGAATCGGCCGACCGGCCTTTGCGTGTGATCTGACAAGGTATTGCCGATGGACCTCACCGAACTTTCCGCGGGCGCGCTGACGAGACTGATGGCCGAGGGAAAAACCTGCCCCTCGGAAGTCATGGCCGCATTCCTGGACCGCATCGAGGCCGTCAACGGCACGATCAATGCGGTCGTTGCGCTGCGACCGCGCGACGACCTGATGGCCGAGGCGCGCGCCATGGACGGCAAGGCCGCCTCGGGGCCGCTGCACGGGCTGCCGATCGCCGTCAAGGATCTGCTTGCGACCAAGGGCATCGTCACGACCTGGGGCTCGCCGATCCATGCTTCCTTCGTGCCGGGCGAGGATGCGCTGGCCGTGGCGCGCATGAAGGCGGCGGGTGCGATCGTGATCGGCAAGACCAACACGCCCGAATGGGGGCATGGCAGCCACAGCTTCAATCCCGTCTACGGCGTCACGCGCAACCCCTACGACACGACGCGCAGCGCCGGCGGCTCCTCGGGCGGCACCGCCGCGGCGCTTGCCGCGCGCATGCAGGTGCTGGCCGACGGTTCGGACATGATGGGCAGCCTGCGCAACCCCGCCGCCTTCTGCAACGTCTACGGCTTCCGGCCGACTTGGGGGCTGGTGCCCACTGAGCGCGGCGGCGACACCTTTTTCAACACCATGGCGACGCTGGGCCCCATGGCGCGCGCGCCAGAGGATCTGGTGCGCCTGCTCGACGTGATGGCGCAGCCCGATCCCGCCGTTCCCTTCGACCGGCCGGCCGGCGCGTTTCTGGAGGGCCACCGGGCCGCCGAGCCGCGCGGGATGCGCATCGGCTGGCTTGCCGATTGGGGCGGAGCCTATCCTTGCGAGGCGGGTATCCTGGAGGCGTGCGAAGGCGGCATGAACGTGCTTGAGGCCCTTGGCGCTGCGGT
The DNA here is from genome assembly GCF_024655565.1 of Nitratireductor sp. ZSWI3. Lineage (GTDB taxonomy): Bacteria > Pseudomonadota > Alphaproteobacteria > Rhizobiales > Rhizobiaceae > Nitratireductor. The sequence continues at coordinate 15,596 of NZ_JANKOF010000071.1, forward strand.
CGAACCGGTGGCGCCGCCCTTTCCGGCCGAACAGCTCTGGCAGGCTTGGACGGTGTTGCGGTCGACGGCGATTTTCGGCTCCAAGCGCGACCTGTGGCGCGACGCTTCCATGCGCGAGATGATCAAGCCCGAGACCCTCTGGGAGATCGAATGCGGCGCCGCGTTCGACGCCGAGGAGATCTGCACGGCCAGCCAGATCCGCTCGCAGTGGTATGCCGCCGCGCAGACGCTGCTGCAGCGCTACGATTTTCTGGTGATGCCGTCGGCGCAGGTGTGGCCTTTCCCCGCCGAATGGCGCTGGCCGCGCACCGTGGCCGGTGTCGAGATGGACACCTACCACCGCTGGATGGAGGTCGTCGTTCCGGTCTCGCTGATCGGCCTGCCGTCGCTATGCGTCCCCGTCGGCTTCAACGGGCAGGGCCTTCCGACAGGCATGCAGATCATCGGCGCAACCGGCTCCGATGCACGCGTGCTGGCGCTGGGGGCGGCCTATCACGAGGCGACACAGTGGCCGCAAAAATCACCGCCCGCCATCGCCTGAGCCGCAAGCCCGGCGCGCAGCAAGACGATGAGACGTCTCGACCGCCGGCTTGCGGGCCTGCAACATGGTCGGCTTTTGAAAATTCTGGAAAAAGTGGCTCCCCGGGCCGGATTCGAACCAGCGACCAACCGGTTAACAGCCGGTTGCTCTACCGCTGAGCTACCGGGGAATACCTATGCTCTTGCGAATGAGCGTGCCTATAGCAAACCACATTCGGCTTTGCAAAGCGGCAATTTCACTTTTTTTGCCTGATCGCCTCGCTTTCGCACAACTGCGCCCTCATATGGGGAACGTTTGCCCCCGTCGGCGCTTGTCGCGCTGGGAGGCGGCGAGAGTGGACGCGACGAGAACCATGCATTTTGACGACGAAACAGGCGCGCGGGCAGAGCAGGCGGAGGACGAGGCGGAACGCCGGCAGCCTTCGGTCTTCCTGATGGGGCGGCGGATCCCGATTCCGCGCTCGCGCTCGGCGCGCCTTTGTGCCGGCGGCGGTCTCGTCGTGCTCGGCATGTTCGGCTTCCTGCCAGTGCTGGGCTTCTGGATGATCCCGCTCGGCCTTCTCATCCTTTCCTACGACATCGCATCGGTGCGTCGCCGCCGCCGCCAGCTTGCCGTCTGGTGGAACAGGCGCGGCCAGCAGTAGCGGACAACGCCGGCCGGAGCGCTATTCGAGGTTCCGGCGTGCGGGACACCAGGCGGCGCGGCGTAGAGCGACGATGGTTGCAAGGTCGGCGCGGTCGTGTTTCAGCGTGTCGACCAGAAGCTGCACCAGGGCCAACTCGATCTCCTGACGCGACCATCCGGCGCCTTCCGCCGAGGCGATCAGCTCCCACAGCGCCGGTTGCAGAGCGCGCCGACACGAGCCGCGCGCTGCGGGCGCGATCCTGCGGACGTTTGTATGTGTGTGCGGCAACATGGCTCCCCCTGCAATCACCGCCAAACCATTGCAGCGACTGCAAAAGACAAACTATCACCCGGCGGCGCGTTCGCCGATTACACCTTTTGGACAGGTGACAGGCCGATGGTGCCGATGTCAGTAGCTGTCGGGATTACGGAATAGCGCAATTGCCGATGGCGGCCCGACACGCCACGTTCATCGGGCGCTGGCAGGCAGCTTCCCAAGGGCAGCTGCCCCAACCTCCCCAGAAGCCCATTGCCTGCCGGCGCACCGGACCGGTCGCTGCAGCCGCCGATGCAGCACCTTTGCTACAGCGTGCTTTCCGAAAAACGATTCCGATTTTCGGGCCATGCGCCAAGCAGCGCGTCCCATGCGAAGCTTCTGAAAAACAGGGATGGTTGGAAAATGGAGGCCTCGCCCGGAATCGAACCGGGGTGCAAGGATTTGCAGTCCTCTGCGTAACCACTCCGCCACGAGGCCATGCCGCTCTCAAAGCAGCGCTGTGTTCAATAGGTTGCGACCTATTTTGCGTCAAGCGGCTTGGCGCGCATTTCGCAAACTTTCCTGTGCAGGCACGGCGGCGGGACGATGCGCAGGCCGGCGGCCGGCGAGGCGGAACACGGCGGCTTCCCGTCGGGTGCAAATCGGCGCTTCATTCGGGCGTGCGTTGGTGACACTATTCCAGACCTTGCCGCCATGGCCCTGCGCCCGGCGTGCCCTTAGACAGCGCCGCGCGTCTGCGCAGGCCACAGGAGATGTCATGAGCTGGAATCCCGCCCTTGTCCCCGGTTGCCCCGATGAAATCGGCGTCGATGCGATCGAAACGCTCATCGTTCCCCGTGCACGCGACATCGGCGGCTTCGAGGTGCGGCGGGCCCTGCCGGCGCCGAAGCGGCAGATGGTCGGCCCGTTCATCTTCTTCGATCAGGCGGGGCCGGCCGAATTCCTGACCGGGCAGGGGGTCGACGTGCGCCCGCATCCGCATATCGGGCTCGGCACCGTGACCTATCTCTACCGCGGCGATTTCCATCACCGCGACAGTCTCGGCACCGACCAGATCATCCGGCCAGGGGCGCTCAACTGGATGGTCGCAGGGCGCGGGGTGACGCATTCGGAGCGTACGAGCAGCACGGCGCGCCAGGGGCCGCACAGCCTGTTCGGCATTCAGACCTGGGTGGCGTTGCCGGAGACTGTCGAGGATATGGCGCCGATGTTCGAGCACCACGCCAGGGAGGCGCTGCCGGAGATCGAAGCGGATGGCGTGTCGCTGCGCCTGATCATGGGCAATGCCTATGGCGAGCGGGCGCCGGTGTCCGTGTTCACGGAGATGTTTTATGCCGATGTCGTGCTTCAGCCGGGTGCGCGCCTGCCGCTGCCGGACGATCATGAGGACCGGGGCATATACGTCACCGAGGGCTCGATCACCATCGCCGGCGAGGATTTCGATGCCGGCCGCATGATGGTGTTCCGGCCGGGCGATGCGATCACCGTCGGGGCCGGTCCGCAGGGCGCCCGGCTGATGCTGCTCGGCGGGGCGACGCTCGGCGGCCCGCGCTTCATCTGGTGGAACTTCGTCGCCTCCTCGAAAGAGCGGATCGAGGCCGCCAAGGAGGAGTGGCGCAGCGCCCGCTGGGGTTCGGGGCTGTTCGACCTGCCGGCCGGCGACCGCGACGAATTCATCCCGCTTCCCGAGTAGCGGCCCGATGGCGCGCCTCAGCGTGTCCGGCGGTGGCTGCCGGCCGGCGGCAGCATGCGGCTGAGGGTCTCGTCGCGCAGCAGGAAATGATGCCACAGTGCGGCGCCGATATGGACGAGCGCCAGGAGACCGGCCGCATAGGCAAGATAGGCGTGGAGGCTTGACCACAGTCGGTCCGCATCCTGCGAAGGCGTCAGGGGCAGGTGGGGAACGACGACCAGGTTGAAGACGTAGCTCGGGATGCGCAGCGGCGAGGTGGAGGCGATCAGCCAGCCGGTCAACGGGACGACGACCGTCAGCAGAAGCAGGAGGGCCTGCGCCAGCCGGGCCGCCGCCAACTCCCAGTGCGGCAGGCCCTCGGGCGGGGCCGGGCTTTTCGTCAGCAACCGCCAGGCGAGGCGCAGCAGCGCCAGCGCCAGAATGAGAAAGCCGACCGACTTGTGCCACTGATAGAGATCGAACTGCAGCGCGGGCCGGCTGGCGACCGCCTGGGTGAGATAGCCGAGCGGAATCTGCACGAGGAACAGGAGCCCCACCAGCCAGTGGAAGATGATGGCGGTAAGGCCATAGGCGCCCGGCGGGCTGTGCCGGGGGGAGATGTGCTTCCTGCCGGGCATGAGCGGGCTTCAGGCCGTCAGCCAAGCTGCTCGTAGGCCTGCGTCGCCAGCCTTTGCAGGTCGGCGCGCGGCAGCTCGCCGACGAGGGAGCAACTGATCGTCTCGTCGCGCCAGAAGACGGCGGCGACCCGGCCGTGGCTGATGAAGCGGAAGGCGGAGTCGGGGCTTTCCGGCGTCGGCTTGACATAGAGCGTGACACGGCGCCCGCTCTCGTCCTCATACATGAACTGTGCGGCCGGCCCCCTGCCGTCCGGCAGCAGCCGCCCGCCGACGAGATCGAAGCCGGCCGCGCGCAAATCCGGGATGGTGATGGCACGGTCGAGCCGCTTCGACAGCCAGGCGGCGAGATGATCCTCCTGCGTGCCGGCCACCTCGACCGGATGGATGACCTCGCCGACATAGAGATTGTGCGCCGCGACAGCCCTGTCCACCAGCAAACCGAGCGCCGGCTGCCGGTCGTCCAGCAATCCGCGTCCATACCAGCCGCCGGCCGCTCCAAGAAGCGCCAGGGCGAGGCAGGCGGCGGCCAGGCCGCTCCAGCGCCCGGCGGCGCGATGCCGCTGCCTGGCGAGGCGATGCGGGGAGAGGGCCGCCGGCAACGGTTCGCGCCCGACATGGGCGTAAAGCGCCTGCAGCGCCGCCTTGTCGCGCTGCCAGGCGGCGACCAGGGCCGCGTCCTCGGGATGGCCGGCCAGATGTTGCTCGACCGCGGCGCGCGCATCCGGCGCCAGCTCGCCATCCACATAGGCATGCAGCGTTTCGCGGGAGAAGCCGTTGTCGGTGGTCGTCATTTAACGCTCCTCAGGCGGGGTCCGGCGGCTTCGGTCAGCGTGCGCAGGGCCTCGCGCGCGCGGCCGATGCGCGACATCAGCGTGCCGACCGGGATATCGAGCACGCCGGCCGCCTCCGCATAGCTCATGCCTTCGAGCGCGACGAGGAGGAGGGCTTCGCGCTGCTCGTTGCTCAGTTTCTGCATCGCCCGCGCCGTATCGGCGAGGGCGAGGCGATCCGTCTGTTCGGCCGGGGTGGGCGGGTCGATCGGCAGCGTGTCGATCGAAAACGCCGGTGGCGCCCGGCGGCTGCGGCGCAGCTCGTTGCGGTGGATGTTCAGCAGCATGCGGAACAGCCATGCCCTGAGCGGCCCGGTCGGGCGCCACAGGCTGCTCTTGCGGATCGCCCGCTCGAGGCAATCCTGGACGAGATCGTCGGCCCGGTCGGCATCGTGCGTCAATGCACGGGCATAGCGCCGCAACGCCGGAACACAGGCCTCCATCTCGTCCAGGAAGAGGGACACCGCCCGATCAGTCCTTGGCGACGTGCCAGGCGCCGCCCACGCCGTCACCGGTCGTGTCGCCGGGCTTCTGGTCGTTCTTCCAGAGATAGAGCGGCTTGCCTTCATGGGCCCATTGCATGCTGCCGTCCTGGCGCTCGACGAGGGAGAATTCGCCGTCCGCGGCAGCACCGGAAGCGGCGATCAGCGGCGGCCAGTTGATGGCGCACTCGTTGTAGCAGGTCGACATGTTCGCCTCGTCCTTGTCGAACGTATAGAGCGTCATGCCGTTGGCGTCGGTCAGTATCTCGCCATCGGCGGAATCCATCGTCTTGATGGCGCCGCCGGCATAGTCTTCGGCAAGCGCCATGGCGGAAGTGAATGCGAGAGCCGCCGCGGCGGCCAGAAGAGAACGGGTAAGCATCGACATTTCCTTTCTGGTCTTTTCTGGCAGGTTCGGGCCGGTTTTTCCCAGCCTCCGGTATCAACAACAGGATTGGGGCGGATTTATTCCATGCGGGATGCGCTCACTTGTTCGTTTTTTCAGAAGCGGCGGCCGTTGATCGTCATGTCGAAGCGCACGATGTTCGAATAGATCGGCGTTCCGACGTCCATTCCGTAGGGCGAGCGCAGGACGTTGCCGGTGACCTTGAAGGTGACCGCATTGCCCGAGCGCCTGACGACAGTGGCGGTGAACGTCTCGGGGCGCGAGCGGCCGCGTGCGGACAGGATGCCCTCGATGGCGGCGCTGCTGGCGTCGATCAGGCGAACGCGCGTCGACCGGAACGTGATCTCGGGGTGGCGTGCGACGTCGAACACCGCATCGGACCTGAGGAAGGCGTCGACGCGCGACTCACCCGTCACGACGCTTGCGGGCGCCAGCCGGAAGGTCACGCTGGAACGTTCGAGGGCGCCGTCGCGCAGGTCGATCGTGCCCGAAAATTGTGGAAAGCTGCCCGAAAGGCCGCCGCCGCCAACCTGGTCGACGGTGAATGCGATGCGCGAAGAAGCGGTGATCCGATAACGCCCGACGCTGTCGTCGAGATTCGCCGCAGGGGCCGGCCGCGCCAGAAGAACGACGGCTGCCCCGAAGATGATCGATCGCCTGTGCATCTCGAACCGATCCCGAAACCTTTGCTCCCGTATCGAAAACACTTCAAAGGCGGCTTTATTCCCTGCCGGAGAAGGTGATTTTCGCTTTGCGGCAGCGCGGCGGCCATGCGACGGCGCACGGGCCGTTTCACCGCCGCGGCCGGCCGGTGAGCGATGCTGTCGCGGGGCAGAACGAGTCATTGACAGGGCCTGTCCCAGCCGTTAGCAAACCGTTGAAATCGCTGTTCTCGCGCCGTCGCGGGCTCAGAGCCCTGCAGGCCGCGGCGGGAACACCCATCGGGGACCGACTTTATGAACACCGATTTTTCGCTGCAGCGCGCCAACATGGTGGAAGGCCAGTTGCGCACCACCGACGTGACCAACGTTCCGCTGCTCGAGGCGATGGGGGACATCCCGCGCGAGGCTTTCGTGCCCGGCCGCAAGAAGAGCCTGGCCTATATCGACGAGGATCTGGAGATCTCGGCAGCCACCCGCGAGGGGCCGGCGCGCTATCTCATGGAGCCGTCGCCCTTCGCCAAACTCGTTCAGCTCGCCGACGTGCAGTCGAGCGACGTGGTGCTCGATATCGGTGCGGGCACCGGCTATTCCGCTGCCGTGCTCTCGCGGCTGGCCAGCTTCGTGGTGGCGCTGGAGAGCGAGGAGACCCTTGCCCAGACGGCATCCGAGACGCTTGAGACGCTCGGCTGCGTCAACGTCTCGGTGGTGAGCGGGCCCCTGCGGGACGGCTACGGGGACGATGCCCCTTATGACGTGATCTTCATCGGTGGTGCGGTCGACGCGGTTCCGGAAGCCCTGTTCGAGCAGCTTCGCCAGGGCGGGCGTCTCGTCGCCGTGATCGGCGAGGGGAATGCCGCGCGGGCCCACCTCTTTGTCAAGAATGACGGCATCGTTTCCAGCCGATCGTCGTTCAATGTCGCAGTCAAGCCACTTCCCGGGTTCCAGAAGGCGCCTGAATTCGTGTTTTGAAAGACGGATTGTTGCCATCGTGCAACGGAATTGATCGGGAGTATGATGTAACGTCCACACCGAATTGTGCTCGACGGGATCGGGAGAAAAGCATGGGGTGCGTTTCTCGAGGGCGCGAAGGCCGGTAATGTCGCCGGTGTTTTCAAGACAGGGCGGCGGTGCCAGCGGGCATGGTCGCAAGAAACAATCCGAGGTTGCCAGATCGTGTCATTTTATCGCCGTTTCCTGATTCCCATGGTCGCCACAACGGCCCTCATTTCATCGCCGGCCGTCGTTTCGGCCGAGACGATCTTCGGCGCTCTTGCCAAGGCCTATCAGAACAACTCGACGCTCAACGCGGAACGCGCCGGCGTGCGCGTCACCGACGAGGGCGTCGCGATCGCCAAATCCGGCATGCGCCCCCGCGTCGAGGCCTCGGCCAGCGCCGGGCTTGCCACCAATGACGGTACCGACATTCGCACCGGCGAGTTCGGCATCGCCCTGACGCAGCCGATCTTCGACGGTTTCCAGACCCGCAACAACGTGCAGGCGGCCGAGGCCACCGTGCGGGCAGCCAACGAGGCCCTGCGCAATCAGGAGCTCGACATCCTGTTCAACGCGGCGAGCGCCTATATGGACGTCATCCGCGACCGGCAGATCGCGGCCCTGCGCGCCCAGAACCTCGAGTTCCTCCAGGAGCAGGTGCGCTCGGCGCGGTCGCGCTTCGAGGTCGGCGAGGGCACCAGAACCGATGTCGCCCAGGCGGAAGCGCGCCAACAGGCGGCGCTCGCCCAGCTCAGCGCGGCGCGCGCCAGCGTCACGGCGCAATCGGCCGTCTACCGCCAGATCATCGGCGATGCGCCGGGCAACCTGAAGGCGGCGAGCCCGGTCGGCAAGCTCATGCCGAACAATCTCGACGGCGCGCTGTCGACGGGATTAGCCCAGCACCCGGTGGTCAAGGCACGGCAGCACCAGATCGATGCGGCTTCCTTCAAGGTGAAGTCGTCGGAGGGCACCTTCCTGCCGCAGGTCTCCGGCTCGGCCGGCCTGACGCACAGCTATCGCAATTCCTCGCCCGGCTCCCTGCAGGACGGATCGTTCGACCAGGCGAGCATCGGGCTCAAGCTGACGGTGCCGATCTATCAGGGCGGTCTCGCCTCGGCGCAGGTGCGGCAGAACAAGGAATCGCTCGGTCAGGCGCGCATCAACCTCGACGTGGCCCGCGACCAGGTGCGCTCGGCCGTCGTCTCGGCATGGACCCAGTATCAGGCGGCGCGCGAATCGGTCGCTGCGAACAGAGAGGTCGTGCGCGCCGCGCAGCTCGCGCTGGACGGCGTGATCGAGGAGCGTAATGTCGGCCAGCGCACCACGCTCGACGTGCTGAACGCCCAGGCGGACGTGATCGATGCGAAGATCAGCCTGGTGAGCGCCGAGCGCGACGTCGTGGTGGCGAGCTATGCCATCCTTTCGGCGACCGGGCGGCTCTCGGCCTCGACGCTCGGCCTGCAGGTCGCCGAGTACAAGCCGCAGGAGCATTACGAGGCGGTCAAGGACAAGTGGTACGGGCTGCGCACGCCGGACGGCCGCTGAGCACTGTCGCGAGGGGCAATCCCTTCGTTTCTCCGGGAATTCTTGTGCCGGGCGCCGCAAGGCGCCCGG
>NZ_JANKOF010000072.1 GCF_024655565.1 Nitratireductor sp. ZSWI3
GCCGCGGCCGGCCTGCTCGGCGCCGTGGCGCGGGCGCTCGCCCTGCCGAAGGAGGAGCTGCCGCGCATTCCCCGCCCGCAGCAGGCACCCGAGGGTGCCGCCGCCGCCGCCGAACTGCTGAAGGTGTTCCTGAAGCTCGTCGCCGACCGGGAGGGCGTCGCTCCGAAGATGCTCGCTTCCAGCGACGACATCGACCGCATTGCCGCCGACGGCGCCGATGCGCAGGTGCCGGCCATGTCCGGCTGGCGGCGCGAGGTGTTCGGCGAGGAGGCGCTGCGGCTGGTGCGTGGGGAGCTTGCCCTGCGTTTCAACAAGCGGCGGGTGGAGGTGTTCGAGCCCAGCTCGCGTCCCGTTGAGGTTGCCGAATAGGCGGCGGTCTAACTCCCGTCGACGGCCAGCGCCAGGTTCAGACCCGTGACCCTGGCGAGATGGGCCATGCGGCCGACCGGCCGCTCGCCCATCAGGCCTGCATGGCTTTTCGGAACGACCAGAACGATGGAGCCGTCGCCGCGCCTTTCCCATCGAAGCTGCGGAATGATGCCGGGCATCGATGCCGTCAGCAGATAGACCACCCGGAGGATGCCGCCGAGGAGACGGGCGCGCTCCTCGAAGCGCGGCGTCGCCAGTTCCCGCATTTGCGGCGACAGACCGTCATCGAACAGACCTTCGTGGCGGAACAGATTGGCAAGCGCGATGAAGGCGCGGCCCGGATGATCGATGCCGATGAAGGAGCCGTGCGCGATGATGTTGAGCGACTGCGTGCCGCGGTATTCGGGATGGGCGCGCCAGCCGATGTCGGCGAGCAGGCAGGCGGCGCGGCGGTAGCGCGCCTCGTCTTCCGTCTCCTCGATGTCGAGCGCGGCAAAGGCGCTTCCGCTCCATTCGGCGAGTTCGCGCGCGTGGGTGACCGAGCGCGACCGCAGGATCGCCAGTTCCTCGGCGGCCGCCAGCAGCGGGTCGGCGGAGCGCTCCTCATCGGACAACAATGAATAAAGATACCCCTCGCGCACCCCGAGTGCCGAGAAGATGACGCTCGACGGCTGCACGGCATGGATGATCTCCTGCAGCACGGCCGCGCCATAGGGCAGCAGCGCCCGGCGATTCTTGGAGATGTGCTCGATGCCCGGGAACTTGTCGACGCCGGAGGCCACCCGCTTCAGGAAATCGGCCGACTGCCCGGCATCCAGCTGATAGTGGTGCATGACCTCGAGCGGATAGCCGGTCTCCAGCATGTGCAGCCGGGCAAGGTTGCGCCAGGTGCCGCCGACGCAATAGAAGGGGCGCCCCGCCCCGTCCTTCAGCCAGCCTGCCCGGGCAAGCTCCGCGCGCGCGATGCGTGTCGCCTTGGCGACGGAGTTCTTGGACATCTCGCGCAGCCTGAGGCCGCCAAGGGGGAGCGTGATGCCATCCCCCATCGACCGGTCCTCGACCTCGACGAGTTCCAGGCTGCCGCCGCCGAGATCGCCGACGATACCATTCGGCTTGTAAAAACCGGACATGATGCCGAAGGCCGAATATTTTGCTTCCTCGCGTCCGGACAGCACGCGGATTCCGGTGCCGAGGATCTGCTCGGCGCGGTGGATGAAGTCGGGGCCGTTCTTGGCTTCGCGTGCCGCCGCCGTGGCGAGCACGTGCAGCGCCTCGGAGCCGGCCTGCTCCGACAGGGCTCGGAAACGGCGGAACTCCGCCACCGCGCGGGTCACACCCTCGGGATCCAGCTCCCCGGTCGTGACGATGCCCTTGCCGAGACCGGCAAGCATCTTCTCGTTGAACAACATGGTCGGCGAACGGACCACACCCTCGTAGATGACGAGGCGAATGGAGTTGGACCCGATATCGATGACCGAGACGGGGCGGCGGTCCTTAAGACGGCCCTGAGATTCTGCTATGCCCAAACGAAAACGCCCGTCAATCCATGGTCGGGGTGGTTTCGAGGTCGCCCTTCTTGCGCTTCTTGAACACGGCGATCCGCTTCGGCGCGTGGGACTTCAAGGCATTGCCGCGACCGGATAGGCTCGGATTCGTCATGAAATATTCCTGAGCGTTGAACGGTTCCTCTCCCTCGTCGGGCATCATGCGCCGCGAGGTGCCGTCCGGCAATACTTCAAAGCTCTGCTGGTTGTCCATGATGTTTCCGAGCATGATCTGGCCGAGAACCTGCTCATGCACAGTCGGATTGGTGATCGGCACCATGGTTTCCACGCGCCGGTCGAGGTTGCGCGGCATGATGTCGGCCGAGGCGATGTAAACGATCGCCTCGTCGGACGGCAAGCCGTGGCCGTTGCCGAAGCAGTAGATCCGGCTGTGCTCCAGGAAGCGCCCGACGATCGACTTGACGCGGATGCGCTCGGACAGGCCCGGCACCTGCGGCCTGAGGCAGCAGATGCCGCGCACCACCAGATCGATCTCGACGCCGGCCGCGCTCGCCTCGTAGAGCGCGTCGATGACGAGGGGGTCGACGAGCGAATTCATCTTCATCCAGATCTGGGCGGGACGTCCGGCGCGCGCATGGTCGATCTCGGCGCGGATGTGGTCGAGCAGCCGGTTGCGCAGCGAGAAGGGCGAGACGGCGATCCGCATCTCGTGGTCCGGCTCGGCATAGCCGGTGATGAAGTTGAAGATCTGCGCCACGTCGCGGGCGATCTCGGGATTGACGGTGAAATAGGACAGGTCCGTGTAGATGCGCGCCGTGATCGGGTGATAGTTGCCGGTGCCCAGATGGCAGTAGTTGCGCAGCCTGCCCTCCTCGCGCCGCACCACCAGCGACATCTTGGCGTGCGTCTTCAGCTCGATGAAGCCGAACACCACCTGCACGCCGGCGCGCTCCAGGTCGCGCGCCCAGCGGATGTTCGCCTCCTCGTCGAAACGCGCCTTGAGCTCGACCAGCGCGGTGACGGATTTGCCCGCCTCCGACGCCTCGATCAGCGCGCGCACGATCGGGCTGTCGTTCGAGGTCCGGTAGAGCGTCTGCTTGATCGCCACCACCTCCGGGTCCTGCGAGGCCTGGCGCAGGAACTGCACCACCACGTCGAAGGATTCGTAAGGGTGGTGGACGATGATGTCCTTCTCGCGGATGGCGGCGAAGCAATCGCCATTGTGCTCACGGATGCGCTCGGGAAAGCGCGGATTGTAGGGCGCGAAGAGCAGGTCGTCGCGCGTCAGCTTGACGATCTCCGAGATCTGGTTGATGGCGAGCGGCCGCTCCAGAACGGTGATGCGCGCATCGGCGACGCCGAGCTCGCTCGCCACGAAGTCGCGCAGCGCCAACGGCATCTCATTGTCGAATTCGATGCGGATCACCGAACCGCGGCGACGCCGCTTCAGCGCCGATTCGAACAGGCGCACCAGGTCTTCCGCCTCTTCCTCCACCTCGATGTCGCTGTCACGGATGATGCGGAACGTGCCGGAGCCGATCACCTGATAGCGGGGGAACAGCTTGCCGATGAACAGGTTGACCACGTCCTCCAGCGTGATGAAACGTACGGAGCGGCCGCGTTCGGGAAGCTGGATGAAGCGCTTCAGCGCCACCGGCAGGCGCAGGAGCGCCGTCATCGTCTCCAGTTCCCCCTCGTGCTGCAGTTCCAGCGCCATGGAGAAGCCGAGATTGGGGATGAACGGAAAGGGATGCGCCGGGTCGATCGACAGTGGCGTCAGAACCGGAAAAACCGTTTCCATGAAATGGTCTTCGAGCCATTTCCTGTCGGACTGATTCAAGGCGTCCGGCCGCACCAGCTCGATGCCTTCGGCGCGCAGCAGCTCGAACAGCACGGTCAGGCTCTGATGCTGGTCGTTCTGCAACCGGCCGACCTCGCGCAGCACCTGCTCGAGCTGCTCCTCCGGCGTGCGGCCGTCGGCGCTGCGGGTGGCGATGTGCTCCCGCACCTGGCCGGCAAGGCCCGCCACGCGCACCATGAAGAACTCGTCCAGATTGTCGGCCGAGATGGACAGGAAGCGCAGCCGCTCGAGCAGCGGATGATGCGGGTTCTGCGCCTCGTCGAGGACACGCCGGTTGAACTGCAGCCAGGAGAACTCGCGGTTGACGAAGCGGTCCGGGCTCGCTCCCGCGATCTCGCCCTCAGGGCCTATATCGACGGAGAAATCGGCTTGCACCGGCTTGAGTTCGTTCATTGCTCGCTCGCGTCCCTTTTCCCGCACTGGCCGTGGTTCCCGCCAGCTCATCCTATCTGGTGACAGGGTTTTGCGACAGTTTCATATCATAGGCTTGCAAAGACGCACTTTATGCTACAAACGCAGGCAACTTCCAACGGATGCAGAGCGGGAGACGATGATGGCAGCAACGGCCATTCCCCATTTCCAGAACACGAGCGGTCACCGGGCGATCGAGATCGGCGTCAAGGAATTCATGTGCGTCGGCGCCAATCCGCCCAACGATCATCCGCATGTGTTCATCGACATGGGAGACGGGAACGAGCGCGTCTGCCCCTATTGCTCGACCCTCTACCGCTACAATGCGGCGCTGAAGGTGTCGGAGACGAAGCCGGAAGGCTGCCTGTTCGACCGGGCGGCCTGAGGACAGCCACGGACATGACGCGGGAGCCTGCCCTCGTCATCGCAGGCGCGGGCGTTGCCGGGCTGACCCTCGCCCTGGCCCTCGCGCGGCACGGGCTTGCCGCCCGCCTCTATGAGCGCGCCCCGGAATTGACCGAGGTCGGCGCCGGGCTTCAACTGTCGCCCAACGCAACCCGCCTGCTCGGCAGGCTCGGCGTTCTCGACACGCTGGCCCCCGCCGCGATCGCGCCGCAGGCCGTGGTCCTGCGGCAGGCAGCGTCTCTCGAAACGCTGGCGCGCGTTCGGCTCGGCGCGGCAGCCGAGGCGCGCTGGGGAGCGCCCTATCTGGTGGCGCACCGTGCCGACCTCCAGGCGGCTCTCCTGAAACGGGTGCGCGAGGAGGCTTCGATCGAGCTCGTCACCGGAGCGCTGGTCGAGAAGGCCGACTTCGTCAGGGGCGGCGGCGTGCGCCTCTCGCTGCGCCGGGGCGGGGCGAGCGAAGACGTGCACACACCGCTGCTGATCGGCGCCGACGGCGTCTGGTCGCACTTGCGCCGGCTCGCCAGAACCTCAGTACGCAGCCGCTTCACCGGCCATGTCGCCTGGCGCACCACGTTGCCGGCTGAAGACGCCGCCGGGCTCGGCGAGTTCATGCCGCACGACCAGGTGACGGCCTTTCTCGATCCGCGCTTCCACCTGATCGCCTATCCGGTGAGCGGGGGAAGCAGGCTGAACATCGTCGCCATCGTTCCCGGAGAGGTTCCCCTCAACGCCTGGGAGCAGGATGCCGACGACCGGCCGTTGCGCAAGGCGTTGCAATCGGCCCATCACGCCTTTGCCCGCCTGTCCCGCGCCACGCCTTCCTGGACCGTCTGGCCGATCCACCAGGTCGATGCGAAGGCCGCCTGGACGCGGCCGGAAGGGCTGGCGCTGCTCGGCGATGCCGCCCATGCCGTGCCGCCCTTTGCCGCGCAGGGCGCTGCCATGGCGATCGAGGATGCGGTCGTGCTCGCCGCCTGCCTTGCCCGCAGGCCGGACAATCGGCCTGCGGCGCTTGCCGATTATGAGCGCATCCGCAAGCCGCGCGTCGTCAGGGTGGCCCGGCGCGGCGCCTTCAACCGGCTTGCCTGGCACGCCGGCGGCCCGGTCGCGCTGGTGCGCGACGCGGTGCTCAAGATGCGCGGCGAAACGACCCTGATGGCCGATTTCGACTGGCTCTACGGTTTCGATGCGGAGGCCGGGCAGCACCGCTGACGGCGCCGCCAGAACATTTTGCAGTCAGGTGGAATCACCTGACGATCAGTGCAGGATCTGCGAGAGGAACAGCCTGGTCCGCTCGTGCTGCGGATTGTCGAAGAACTCGGCCGGCGTGTTCTGCTCGACGATCTGGCCCTGATCCATGAAGATCACGCGGTTGGCCACCTGGCGGGCGAAGCCCATCTCATGGGTGACGCAGATCATCGTCATGCCCTCTTCGGCGAGGTCGACCATGGTGTCGAGCACCTCCTTGATCATCTCCGGATCGAGCGCCGAGGTCGGCTCGTCGAACAGCATGATGCGGGGGTTCATGCACAGGGCGCGGGCGATCGCCACGCGCTGCTGCTGGCCGCCGGAGAGTTGCCCGGGATACTTGTTCGCCTGCTCGGGGATCTTGACGCGCTCAAGGAAATGCATCGCCGTCGCCTCCGCCTCCTTCTTGGGCGTCTTGCGCACCCAGATCGGCGCCAGCGTGCAGTTCTCCAGGATGGTCAGGTGCGGGAACAGGTTGAAATGCTGGAACACCATGCCGACCTCGCGGCGCACCTCGTCGATCTTCTTCAGATCGTTGGTGAGCTCGATGCCGTCGACGACGATCTTGCCCTTCTGGTGCTCCTCCAGCCGGTTGATGCAGCGGATCATGGTCGACTTGCCGGAGCCGGACGGGCCGCACACCACGATGCGCTCGCCGCGCATCACCTTCAGGTTGATGTCCTTCAGGACATGGAAATCGCCATACCATTTGTGCATGCCGACGATCTCGATGGCGACGTCGGTGGTGGAGACATGCATCTTGCCGCGGTCGGCCTGGAGCTCTTCGGCCCGCACTGCATTTTCTGAAGCCATGTTGTTTCCCCTTGGGCCTTCGGCCCTAACGTTTGTGGCCGGTGTCGAGCCGGCGTTCCATGAAGATTGAATAGCGCGACATGCCGAAGCAGAACAGCCAGAAAACAAAGCCGGCAAAGACCAGCCCGGTGATCGGCGTCTGCGGCGAGGCCCAGCTCGCGTCGGAAAAATTCTGCCGCACCACGCCCAGAAGATCGAACATGCCGATGATGTAGACCAGGCTCGTGTCCTTGAAGAGACCGATGAAGGTGTTGACGATGCCGGGAATGACCAGCTTGATCGCCTGCGGCAGGACAACGAGGTTCATCTTCTTCCAGTAGCTCAGCCCCAGTGCGTCGGCGCCCTCATATTGCCCTTTCGGGATCGCCTGCAGGCCGCCGCGGATCACCTCCGCCATATAGGCAGAGGCGAACAGCGCAACGCCGATCAGGGCGCGTAACAGCTTGTCGAAGCTGGTTCCCGGCGGCAGGAACAGCGGCAGCATGACGCTCGCCATGAACAGAACGGTGATGAGCGGCACGCCGCGCATCGTCTCGATGAAGGTGACGCAGACCAGCTTCACCACCGGCATGTGCGAGCGCCGGCCGAGCGCCAGCAGGATGCCGAGCGGCAGCGACACGCTGATGCCGACATAGGCGAGCACCAGGGTCACCATCAGGCCGCCCCACAACGGGGTCGCCACCGGCTTGAGGCCGAAAGCGCCGCCGGACAAGAGGAAATAGCCGACCACCGGGAAGACCACGAACAGCAACACCGCGTTGAGCCCCTTGCGCGGCACGCTGGGGATCAGCAGCGGTGCCAGCAGCCCGATGAACAGGACGCCCGTCAGGTAGACGCGCCAGCGCTCGTCGATCGGATAGCGGCCGAACATGAACTGCTGGAACTTGGCCTCCACGAAGGCCCAGCAGGCGCCCGACCAGCCATCCGGCTGGATGCCGCCCTGCGCGATGGTGGCGCAGACCGTGCGGTCGGTGCCGGACCACTGGGCGTTGATGAAGGCCCATTCCACCAGCGGCGGGACGATCATCACCACCAGCACGAGGCCGATGATGGTGAAGACCGTGTCGGTGACGTTGGCGAACAGGTTCTTGCGCAGCCAGGGGCCGATGCCGTGCTCGGCGACCGGTGGCGGCTCGACGGCCGCCATCTGGGCGCGGACGAAGGAAAGATCGTGCTCTTGCATTCTACCGCTCCACCAGCGCCATGCGCGCATTGTACCAGTTCATGAAGCCGGCCGTGGCCAGGCTCAGCCCCAGATAGACGATCAGCCAGATGGCGACGATCTCGATCGCCTGCCCCGTCTGGTTGAGCGTCGTGCCGCCGGTGGCCACCAGGTCCGGATAGCCGATGGCGACCGCCAGGGACGAGTTCTTGGTGAGGTTCAGATACTGGCTCGTCAGCGGCGGGATGATGATCCGCAGCGCCTGCGGGATGACCACCAGACGCAGCGTCGGGCCACTCCGCAATCCAAGCGCGTGCGATGCCTCGGTCTGGCCGCGATTGACGCCCAGCACGCCGGCGCGCACGATCTCGGCGATGAAGGCCGCCGTGTAGAAGGAAAGCGCCAGGTAGAGCGACAGGAACTCCGGCCGGATCTGCACGCCGCCGCGCAGGTTGAAGGTCGACAGCGCCGGGAACTCGAAGCTCAGCGGAAAGCCGGTGACGATGAAGGCCAGCAGCGGCAGGCCGACGATCAGCCCGACCGAGGTCCACAGGACCGGGAACCGCTCGCCCGTCGCCATCTGCCGCTTGTAGGCCCAGCGGCGCACGAACCAGGCGAAGACGAGCGCCAGGACGAAGGCGAGCGCGATGAGGCCCGCCCCCTCGCCCCAGAGGAACTTCGGCAGGTAGAAACCGCGGCTGTTGAGATAGGAGCCGAAAGGCAGCGCGATCGAATCGCGCGGCAGCGGCAGCACCGAAAGCACGCCGAAATACCAGAAGAAGATGACGAGAAGCGGCGGGATGTTGCGGAACACCTCGACATAGACGAGGCAGATGCGGTTGATCAGCCAGTTCTTCGATAAGCGCCCGATACCGACGAGGAAACCGACGATGGTGGCCGTGATGATGCCGAAAATGGCGACGCGCAGCGTGTTCAGGAACCCGACGACGAGCGCACGGCCATAGGTGGAATCGGAAGAATACTGGATCAGGCTGTCGCCGATATCGAAGCCGGCGCGTCCCTGCAGGAACCCGAAGCCGGAAGCGATGTTGGCACGTTGGAGATTTGCAGCGGTGTTGCCGATGATCCAATAGACAAAGGCGAACAGGCCGACGAAAACGAGCACCTGGTAAGCGATGCCTCGCACACGCGGATCATAGAGCAGCGGTACACGAGGCGCCGCGCCCTCCGCAATGGTTTGCTGGGTGGCCATGGCTATCCTCAAAAAGGATGGCGAAAGGCGGATCGAGCCGCCTTTCGCGCATCATCATCCGTTATGCTCGATCAGCGGATCGGCATACCGTACTGGAGTCCGCCTTTCGTCCACAGGGCATTGACGCCGCGGGAAATCTTGAGCGGGCTGTCGGCGCCCACATTGCGCTCGAACATCTCGCCGTAGTTGCCCACATGCTTGATCACGCGGGCAGCCCAGTCATTGGTCAGGCCGAGGTCGGAGCCGAGCTTGGTGCCGTCTTCCGTGCCGAGCAGGCGACGAACGTCCGGCTTGTCCGAGTTCATGCTCTCCTCGATGTTGGCCTGGCTGACGCCGAGTTCCTCGGCGTTCAGGAGCGCATAATACACCCATTTGACGATATCGAACCACTGGTCGTCGCCATGGCGCACGACGGGGCCGAGCGGCTCCTTCGAGATGATTTCCGGCAGAACGATATGATCGTCGGGGCTGCTCAGGGTCAGCCGGATCGCATAAAGGCCCGACTGATCGGTCGTGTAGACGTCGCAACGGCCTGAATCATAGGCCGTGTTGACCTCCTCGAGCTTCTCGAAGACGACCGGGTTGTATTCCATGTTGTTGGCCTTGAAGTAGTCGGCCAGGTTGAGCTCGGTCGTCGTGCCGGCCTGGACGCAGACCGCGGCGCCGGAAAGCTGCAGCGCCGAGTTGATGCCCTGCAGCTTCTTGGCGTTGATCATGAAGCCCTGGCCGTCATAGTAGGTGACGCCGGCAAAGTTCAGACCGAGCGCCGTGTCGCGGCTGATGGTCCAGGTGGTGTTGCGCGAGAGAAGATCGACCTCGCCCGACTGCAACGCCGTGAAACGCTCCTTGGCGGAGAGCGGCGTGAACTGAACCGCGTTCGGATCGTCGAAGACGGCGGCGGCCACCGCACGGCAGAAATCCACGTCGAGGCCGGTCCAGTTGCCGGCATTGTCCGGCGCACTGAAACCGGCCAGCCCCGTGCTCACGCCGCACTGGATGTGGCCCTTCGCCTTCACGTCATCCAGCGTGGCGGCCGAAGCCGGCGCGGCCAGAAGTGCGACCACTGCCGAGCCGAGCAACGCTTTGAGAATTGTCTTCATAGTCACGAACCCTTTTTTTCTGGTTTTAGGGTTTATCCCCTGATCATAGCCGTGCGGAAGCAGCGGATGCCCCTGTGCCTTAAGCTCCGGTCGGAGCAATGGTCCGGAGGCACCCGGACACGCGCTTCCTCTCCCACGCACTGGTCATATCGAAGGCCATAATTCGCTTTGGGTCAAGAGCGAAAGAGGCTTGTTCCAGAGCTCGGGACCGCCGCTGCGCCCGGTTGACGCATGGGCGACAATGGCGTTCCATCCGACCGCGTCCGACCAGCGGGCAGCCTTCCATCATCAGGCGGCTTTCAGACCGCCGCACAGCATGCATCGAGGAACGATGAGCAAGAAAACCGATCCCCAGGCCGGAGCCAACACGCGGCTTGCCCATGCCGGCAACGATCCGCACGCCTTTTTCGGCTTCGTCAACCCGCCCGTCGTCCACGCCTCGACCGTGCTGTTTCCGGATGCCGAGACGATGGCGTCGCGGAAGCAGAAATACACCTACGGCACACGCGGCACGCCGACCACCGACGCGCTGGCCGACGCCATGAACGAACTCGAGGGCGCCGCCGGGACGGTGGTCGTGCCCTCGGGGCTGGCCGCCGTCACCGTGCCGCTGCTCGGTTTCCTGTCGTCGGGCGACCATGTGCTGATCGTCGATTCGGTCTATCATCCGACACGCCATTTCGCTGACACGATGCTCACCCGGCTCGGCGTCGAGGTGACCTATTACGACCCGCTCGTCGGACCGGGCATTGCCGCACTCCTGCAACCCAACACCAAAGTGGTCTTCACCGAGGCGCCCGGCTCCGGCACGTTCGAGATGCAGGACATCCCGACCATCGTCGCGGCGGCGCATGGGCGCGACGCGGTGGTGATGATGGACAACACCTGGGCCACCCCCCTTTTCTACCGGCCGCTCGATCACGGGGTCGACATCTCCATCCAGGCGGCGACCAAGTATCCGGCCGGCCATTCGGACATCCTTCTCGGCACCGTCTCGGCCAACGATGCCTGCTGGGAACGGCTCCTGGCGGCGCATGGCGCGCTCGGCATGTGCGCGGCGCCGGACGACGTCTACCAGGTGCTGCGCGGCCTCAGGACGATGGGCGTGCGGCTGGAGCGGCACCAGCAGAGCGCCCTGGCGCTCGCCCGCTGGCTCGAAGGCCAGCCCGGCGTCGCCCGGGTTCTGCATCCCGGCCTCGAATCGCACCCGGGCCACGCCATCTGGAAGCGCGACTTCTCGGGCGCCAGCGGTCTCTTCTCGATCGTCCTGGCCGGCGGCGGGGAAAAGCAGGCCCACGCCTTCCTCAACGCGCTCGACATCTTCGGCCTCGGTTATTCCTGGGGCGGCTACGAGAGCCTTGCCGTGCATGTGCAGCTCACCGACCGCAAGGTGGCCTTCGCCCCGCAGGAGGGTCCGGTCATCCGTCTGCAGATCGGCCTCGAAGATGTCGAGGACCTGCAGGCCGACCTGGCGCGCGGCCTGACGGCGGCGGCCGGGGCCTGACAACCGCATAAAAGCGGAAAGGAAGATGGAGCGTCCTCGCACGGCGTGCGGAAGGCACGGCGCTCTACTCTTGTGCCGTGCGGATATTTTTCCTATCGCTGCGTTCAAATATGACTAAGCTGTGCAAATACGTGCAGCGCGGCAGGAAGCATCATGGCAGGAACACAACTCGACGACGCGAAGGGGCCGGTCTATGTGGTCCCGCCGGTGACCCGGGCGATCGCGCTGCTGCGCTACATCGCGGCCGGCAATCGCTGCCGCAACATCAGCAGCGCGGCCAAGGCGCTCGACATCAACCGCACGACGCTGATCCGCCTCCTCGCCACGCTGGAGGCCGAGGGCATCCTCGAGCCGATCGCCGACGACGGCGGCTACCGCCTCGGCACCGGACTGATCGCGCTCGCCTCCGAAGCGCTCAACGAGCGCAGCATCCTGCAGGTCGCACGGCCGTTCCTCAAGCAGCTCGTCGATTCGCTCAACCTGTCGGCCCATCTCGGCGTGCTCGAAGGGAGCGAGATCGTCTACCTTGCCCGCGAGACGCCCAACTCCCACCTGGCGAGCACGGTCCGTGAGGGCACGCGCCTGCCGGCGCACGCGACCACCATCGGCCGCATCCTGCTGGCCGAGCTGCCTGCGGCCTCGCTGCGCGCGCTCTATGCGGGACAGGCGATGGAATCCTTCACGGCGAAGACCCGCACGACGCTCGCCGAGCTCGAAAAGCAGCTGCAGGCGGACCGCCTGCGCGGCATGGCGTGGAGCGTCGCCAATTTCGAGCCAGAGATCGGATCGGCCGCTGTCGCCGTGCACGATCATCAGGCACGCGCCGTCGGCGCCATCAACGTCACCGGCCATGCCAGCATCTTCGCCGACGACAGTCCCTCCGTGGAAAAGATCGAGCAGGAGCTGAAGGCGGCTGCCCGCGCCATGTCTGAGGCGCTCGGCTATCGCGGCTGGTCGGCCGATCAGCTGTAAGTGTAGCCGTAGGAAAGCGCGAAGGCGCCGTCGTGCAGCGGCGTGTTGCCGGCCAGCGCCCGGCGCAGCCACAACCGGCCGTGCACCTGCGTCCCGGAAAGGTCGACGTCTTCCGGCAGCCGCACATCTTCGCACCACAGACCGCCGAGCCATTCGGCATCGCGGAAGGTGGCCCGTCCCCGGATCGTCACGCCCTGCAGGGAGAAATTGCCGTAGCAGGCAATGCCCTCGAAGCCGGCATCGCCGGCAAAGCGCGCCGCATCGAAACGGGCGATGCCGCGGAACTCCGCCGCGCCGAACCGTGCCGCCTCATCAAAACAGGCCCTCTCGAAACGCGCATCGTTGGTGAAGATGGCGTGCTCGAAAAGTGCCTTGCCGCCAAAACGCGCGCCGCCGAACCAGCTCACGCCGAGGAACCGCGCACCGGATGCGTCGATCCCGTCGGGAAAGGAAGCACCGGTGAAATCGACGCCCGTCAGATCGAGGCCGGCAAGATCGAGCGCGCCCTCGCAGACGGTGCCGGCGAGATCGACACAGTCACCATGCCGCCACGGCACGGCGAGAAGCGCGCGGATATCGGCCGCCTGCATCAGGCGATCTCGCCGATCTTCTCCTCGGCCAGCGCGACGATGCGCGCCGCCCAGGGGAAGGCAAGGTCCTCGGCCATGTCGCTGCCGGACGCATCGTGCGTGACGCGCTCGCCGATCTGCGCGGCTCCATATGCGGCAAGCAGCTCGGCGAGCCCCTTGCTGCCGAAGTTGAAGGTTTCCTCATATTCGCTGTCGCCGAGGCCGAAGATGGCGAAATGGATGCCCGACAGGCTGGGCGCCGACGCCTTCAGCGCCTCGGCGAAGGGCTGCGCGGAGGCTGGCAACTCGCCGTCGCCATAGGTCGAGCAGACGATCATATGGAGCCGGCCGGCGTCGAACTCGCCCGGATCGAAATCCGACAGGCTGCGGCACTCGACCGTGTGTTCGCCCTCGAGCTCGACCATGATGTCCTCGGCCAGCATCTCGGCATTGCCTGTCTCGGTGCCGTAAAGAAGAATAATGTTCATTGAGGAAGCTCCTCTCTGTGAAGGGCCAGTGCCAGCATGGTTTCGCGCGTGGGTATCTTGGCGCGGCAACGGTCCTGCGGCGCTGCGGCGGTTTCCGCGGCGTCGATCCGTTTCCAGCCATCGTAGTCGACGATGCTTCTCCAATCGGGAAAGGCACTCCTGCCGGGCTTTTCGGGGGCGTCGCCTCGCGCATCGAGATCGGCGAGAATGCGCGCCGCCAGCAGCTGGGCGTCGGCGCGATTGTCGGGAATGGTGCCGCGCGGGCCGCGTCGGAACCATCCGGTCGCATAAAGGCCGGGCTCGATCACACCAGCTTCCCGGTCGGCCGCCGAACCGATCAGCTCCTCGCGCAGCAGCAGCCCCTCCGCCTCGAAGCCGATCGCCGTGAGGAAGGCGCTGCAGCACAGTGCAACGGTCGCGCCGGCGCTGTCCCGGAAGCGCGCCTCGCCGACGCGGCCACCCTCGCCGAGGAGCTCGACGGGGGTGAGGCCAAAGCGGAAGGTGATCCGCCGCGCGCCCGTGGCATGGCCGTCGAGCATTTCAAGGGCGGCGATCTTCTTGGTGGCTTCGGGATCGTCGCTCGCCCCGGCCCCGATCACGCGGATCGTCACGCCTTCGAGCTTCGCCAGTTCCTTGACCATCACGGCGTCGAACTTGGCTTCCGCCGCCGGCGAACGCCCGACAATGTCGATCTCCTCGATGGCCGAGCCGGCCAGCCAGGCGCTGGGTCCGGCGCCAAGGTCGGATCCGGCGAGCTCGGCCGGGGTCTTGGCGAGCAGGCGCAGGATATCGATGGCGACGTTGCCGTTGCCCATGATGACGACGCGAGGGCCAAGCTCCGGCAGAGGTTCGGCGTCGGGATGCTCGTACAGCGCCCGCGTCAGCCGGCCGGCCCGATGGACGCCCTCCAGATCCTCGCCCGGGATGCCCAGCGCGCGGTCGCCGGACAGGCCGGCGGCCAGCACCACTGCGTCATAGGCCTCGCGCAGCGCGGCCAGGCTGACGTCCTCGCCGACCGCCACGTTGCCGACAAACCCGGCGCCCTGGCGCTCGAACAGGCGTTCGAACTGGCGGACGATACCCTTGGTGCCCTGGTGATCGGCGGCCACGCCGTAGCGCACCAGCCCGTAGGGCACCGGCAGACGGTCGATGAGATCGACACGCAGCTCCGGCGCCGCCTTCAGAAGTGCCTGCGCCAGATAGCAGCCGGACGGCCCCGAGCCGACGATGGCGACCGCGCGGCTCATGACGCACGCACCGCCGCCGCGGCCCATGGATGCGGCGCGCCCGAAAGATCCATGTAGAAGGACTTTTGGGCCATATAGGCTCGGATGCCCTCGCGCCCCTTCTCACGCCCCAAGCCGCTCTCCTTCTCGCCGCCGAACGGCGTCGAGATCGAGAACTGCTTGTAGGTGTTGACCCAGACCGTGCCGGCGCGGATCGCCCTGCCGACGCGCCAGCTTTTCGGGAAATCGCGGGTCCAGATGCCGCAGGCAAGCCCGTAGTCGTTGTCGGTCGCCTGGGCGATCACGTCCGCCTCGTCATCGAAGGGCAGCACCACCAGGACGGGGCCGAACACCTCCTCACGGCAGATGCGCGCCGCATTGTCGACACCGGCAAAGATCGTCGGCAGATAATAGGCGCCCTTCTCATAGGCACCGCCCTCGGGTGCCGCACCACCGGTGAGCACATCCGCCCCTTCCGCGCGCGCTTTGCGCACATGCTCGGCGACGGCGTCGCGATGGTCGAAATGGACGAGTGGCGCCACCTGCGTGTCCGCCTCGAAGGGATGGCCGACCTTCAGCCGCCTCGTGGCCGCCACCAGCCTGTCCACGAACTGCGCATAGATCGGCCGCTCAACGAAAAGCCGCGCACCGGCGATGCAGCTCTGCCCGGTCGAGGAGAAGATGCCGAACAGCACGCCGGCCAGCGCCTGCTCCATGTCGGCGTCGGCGAAGACGATGGTCGGCGACTTGCCGCCGAGTTCCAGCGACACCGGCATCAGCTTGCGCGCCGCCTTCAGCGCCAGCGCCCGGCCGGTTTCCGTGCCGCCCGTGAAGCTGATCTTGGCGATGTCCGGATGCTCGACGAGCAGATTGCCGATCTCGCGCCCCGCCCCCGGCAACACCGAGAACAACCCCTTCGGCAGGCCGGCCGCCTCGATGATGCGCGCCAGCTCGAGCGAGACCAGAGGCGACCAGGAGGCGGGCTTCAGCAGCACCGCGTTGCCGGCCGCGAGCGCCGGAGCGACCTTCTGCGCATCCGAGGCGATCGGCGAATTCCACGGCGTGATCGCGCCGACGAGCCCCAAGGGCTCGTGCACCGACATGGTCAGCGCGTCGCCGCGCTGCACCGTCAGCGTCTCGTCGGCGGTTTCGAGCGCCGCGCCGAAATAGCGGAAGGTGCCGGCTGCCGAGGCCGCCAGAGCGCCCGTCTCGCGCAGGGTCTTGCCCGTATCGCGGCTCTGGATATGGGCGATGCGCTGGGCATTGGCTTCTATGCCGTCGGCGATGGCGTAGAGAAAACGGGCCCGCTCGTGCGGCTTCAGGTTGCGCCAGGCGGGATCGGCCTGCGCCCGGCTTGCACGCTCGATGGCCCGTTCGCCGTCGGCCACGGAGGCGCCGCGCAGCACCCGGTTGACGCTGCCGTCGGCGGGAAAGATCGAGGTGATCTCGGCACCCGTACCCTCTTCCCACTCGCCGCCGACGAAAAGCTTGTTCTGCGGCAGTTCGATCATCTGCTTCTCCACCTCATATCGCCACTGGGCCGATCCGGTTGCGGATCTCGCGCAAGACGCTGTAGACCGTGGAAACGGATGTCTTGGCATTGCCGGCCGACGGCTGGTTCTCGATGCGCATGGAATATTTCGCCAGCGGCGAGACGACCGAATATTCGTGCACGTTGCCGAGCGCCGCCGGGTCGGCGACCAGTTCCACATGCGTCGCCTCGAAGCCGGCCCCGGCAAGCGCCAGCGTGGCGGCGACGTTGGCGTTCCTGGGAAAGTCGCGCGCCGCCTCGCGCGCCGTGCCGGTGAAGAAGGTGTGGGCTTCGCTCAGAGCGGCAAGGTCGGTCACCGCCTCGGCCGGCGTACCGCGCCAGGCGAGCGGCGGCTTCGAGCCGCGATAGCGGACCTCGAGCCCGCCGGCCGCGCCGAGCGCCGCCAGAAGATCGATGCCGCCGATGGCACCCGCCGGCAGGATCAGCCGCGCGCCGCCCCCGGCCGCGGCAGCGCGCAACTCCCGCTCCAGGGCCGCGTCCGACATGGCGCCGATGGAGACGATCACCACGTCGATGCCGGCGCGCAGCACCGGCGGCACATGCGCCGTCACGGCGCCGTGCCCGGCGCATTCGACAACGAGGTCCGGCCGATCGGCGAGCAGCGCTCCTGCATCGGAAACGACGGCGGCTTCCTTCGCGATCTTGGCAAAATCGCCTGCCAGCCGCGCCTGGGTTTCTCCGGTCATCTCCGGCAGGCACAACACGGTCAGGTGCTCGAGCGGAGCATCGAGCGTCTCGGCGAGCTGGCCGAGAAGCGTCAGCGCGATGTTGCCGAAGCCGATCAGTCCGAGCCGCATCGCGCTATTCCCCATTGCCGGCGGCCCCGGCCGGGGGGCCGGCGAAGGCCTCGTTGAACGGGCCGATGGCGCACATGTCGATCTCGATCAGGCGCGGCCCCTCGGCGGCCAGCGCCTCGTCGAGGACGGAAGGGAACTCGGCCAGGTCACGCACCAGCCGATGCGGCATGCCGATCGAGCCGCAGAAGCCTGCAAAGTCCGGTGTCGCCAGCGCGGAATAGTGCCGGCGGCTGCCATATTGCGCGTCCTGGATGTTCTGGATCACGCCGTAGGCCTTGTCGTTCATCAGCAGATAGACGAGCGGCGCCCGTTCCTCGACGGCGGTGATCATCTCGGC
Organism: Nitratireductor sp. ZSWI3; assembly: GCF_024655565.1. Taxonomy (GTDB): domain Bacteria; phylum Pseudomonadota; class Alphaproteobacteria; order Rhizobiales; family Rhizobiaceae; genus Nitratireductor. The sequence goes on from NZ_JANKOF010000072.1 coordinate 17,533, forward strand.
AAGCCCCAGCATGGTGCCGCCGTCGCCGAGAAGCGTGACGGCCTTCGCCCTCTTCGAGCCGATCGCCGCGCCGACGCCCATGGCGACGCCCTGGCCGATCCCTCCGCCAAGAGCATGGACGCCGAGATTCGGTGCTGCGAGGCGCACATAGCGGTTGCCGAAGGTCGAATTGGAGATGGTGACGTCGCGCACCCAGGGATGGCCGCCGGAAAACACCCGGTCGGCCAGCGTGTCGGCGACGATGCGATAGGGACCGAGCACGTCGCGCATGCGGCCCTCGGCCTCGGCCCGCGTGCGGGCGATGTCGAAGGACAGGTTCGTGTCGGTATCGAGCGTGTCCGGCAACCGGTCGATCAGGCGCGCCAGCGTGTCGGCGGCGTCGCCGTGGGCGAACACCTCTACCGGATAGTTGCGGCCGCCCTGCGCCGCATCGGCGTCGATCTGCACCAGCGGACGCGGCAGCGGCATCCGGTTGTTGCGCGTCTCGTTGCCGCGCAGGCGCGAGCCGACGACGATCATGAGGTCGCAGCTCTTGTAGAGCTCGATCGCCTCCGGCGTCATGTTGAAGGCACCAAGGCTCGCCGGCTCCGCTTCCGAGACGACAGCGCGGCCGTTGGTGGAGGTGACGATGCCGAAGCCGCGGCGCATCAGCTCCGTCGCTTCCCTGCCGGCGCCAAGCGCACCGCCGCCAAGCCACAGCAGCGGCCGCTTCGCCGCCTTCACCAGTTCGGCGATTTCGTCGATCACCGTATCCGGCGCGATCGGCCGGGTCGGCTGCGGCCGGTGGATGCGCTCCGTCGCGCGCGCCGGCCGGCGCTGCACGTCGACGGGGATTTCCAGACTCACCGGCCCGGTGGGCGCCGAAAGGGCCGCCGAGACCGCCGCCGTCAGCGTGCCGATGGCGCCGTTGGCATCCCACATGCGGAAGACGGCCTTCGACACGCCGCGCAGCATTTCCGGCTGGCGCGGCACGTCGTGGATGGCGGCGCGATCGCGATCGGCGAATTCCAGGTCCACCTGCGTGGTGATGTGCAGCACGGGCGAACCCGCCGTCAGCGCCTCGGCCTGGGCGCCGGCCGCGTTGCCGGCCGCCGTGCCGGTCGAGGTCAGGCACACGCCGAGACCGCCGGAAACGCGCGCGAAGGCGTCGGCCATGTTCATGGCGCCTGCCTCGCCGCGCGCCGGCACGAAGCGGATGCGCTCCTGGCGTGCGATGGCGTCGAGGATCGGCATGTTGTGGATGGAGATCACCCCGAAGACCGTGGTGACGCCGATCTCGGCGAGATACCGGGCGATGAAATCTCCGACCGTCTCGGAGGCTGTTATCGTTTCGAGTTTCATCCCGTATCCTTCATATGTAGCGAGACAGTCCGCCCGACACTTCGAGCTGGGCGCCTGTGATGTAGCTCGCCGCCGGCGAGCCGAGAAAAGCGATCGCCGCGGCCGCCTCGGCCGGATCTCCGAGGCGGCCGAGCGGTATGCCCTTCCTGGCCGCCAGCGCCCCGTACCATTCCGCACGGCTCTGGCTCTGGTCCTCGCGCTCGGCGAAGCGGCGCGACCACTGGCCAGAACCAACCAGGCCGAGCAGGATCGAATTGACCCGCACGTCCGGCGCCAGTTCGACGCTCAGCGATTTGACGAGGTTCTGCACGCCGGCGCGCGCCGAGGAGGTGCAGACCATGTGCGGCTCCGGCTGGTAGGCGAGCAGCGAGTTGACCGCGACGATCGCTCCCTTCGCCCGGCGCAGCATCGGCAGGAAGGCGCGCGTCGGATGGATCTGGCTGAACAGCTTCAGCTCGTATTCGGCGCGCCAATCCTCGTCGGTCGTGTCGGCGAAGGTCGAGACGCGCCCCTGGCCGGCATTGTTGACGAGCAGGTCGCAGCGTCCGAAGCGGGCCTCCACCTCGCCGGCGAAAGCGTTGACCGCCTGCGGATCGAGCACCGACAGGGCCCGCGCCATCACCCTGTCCTCGCCATGATCGCGCACGAGAACCGCCGCCACGTCATTGAGGCGGCTTTCGGTGCGGGCGCACAGGGCCACCCGGGCGCCGGATCCCAGAAGCGTCTCGACGGTCGCAAGGCCGATCCCCGAAGAGCCGCCGGTGACCACCGCCACCTTGCTATCATATCCGTAATGCATCAGGCCTTGCCCTCCACCGGTGCGAGCTCAGGAAAGCCAGGATCCGGGCGCCCCTGCATCACGGCGCGCTGGGCGGGCGTGGGCGGGCCGGCGGTCATCCAGCGGTCCATCGCCTCCGGATTGTCGCGCGGCCAGACCTGGGCCTCGTGCGTCGCCTCGTCGATCTGTTGCAGCTCTGAGGTGAACTCGATGACGAAGCCGGACGGCGAGACGAAATAGGCGAAGGGATTGTTGCCCGGCCCGTGCCGCCCCGGTCCCCAGGTAGGCACATGCCCCTTCTGCTTCATGCGGCCGATGCCGCGCATGAATTCATCGATCGACGGCATCTCGAAGGCGACATGATTGACGCTGGCATAGTTGCCGCGCACCAACGCGATGGAATGGTGATCGGAGTTGCAGCGCAGAAACACCATCTGGTCGGCCGAGTAGTCGGACACGCGGAAGCCGAGCACATGGGCGTAGAACTCCTGCATGCCGTCCATGTCCGGCGTGTTCAGCACCACATGGCTGACCTTGCGGGGCTTGGCCCATTCGGGCGCCTCGTCGAGCGCCAGCGCCTCGGTGCGGAAGCGCAGGCGGCGATTGTCGGGATCGAGCATCTCGAAGCCGTAGCCGCCGGCATAATCATCGAAGGGGGCCGGATCGCCGAGCACGATGCCGCCGCGCGCGAGAATCTGCGCGTGCAGCGCGTGCATCGACGCCCGGTCGGGCATGGCGAAATGGACATATTCGATGCCGTAGACCGGCCCGTCCTTGAGGCCATAGAGGAACGGCTCGCTGCCGGTGCCGCGCAGGAGCGCGATGCCCTCCTCCTTGTGGGCGAGGCTCAGGCCCCACATGTCCTCGTAGAACGGCAGGGTCTGGGTGATGCCCGGCCCGCGCATCATGATACCGCGAAGACTGCCGACGCGTACGGTCTGTACCATGGTCTCTCCTCCTTGCGGCCTCTAGCCGACGGTTTCGCCAAGGGCTGCCAGCGCCGACGCGAAGGCGGCGGGAGCCTGCTGGTAAAGGGCGTGTCCGGCGCCGGGCACCAGCGTCATCTGCCCGCGCCATGGATCGCGCAGCGCCGCATGGGCACGCCGCGCCGAATCCGGCGGGGTGACAACGTCCTTTGCGCCGACAATCACGTCGGTCGGCACCTGCAGCCGCTCCGCATCGTCGATGAGGCGGCCGGAGGCGAGCATGCGCGCGGCCTGCGGGTAACCCGGCAGGGCGACCCTTGCCATGCCGTCGCGCACGCGGCGGACGATATCGGGATTCCGCTCCGGCTCGAAGACGAGCCGCGGCGCGCGCAGGGCGGCGAAGTCCTCGGCGCCGAGGGTTTCGAGATCGTCGATGCGCGCCTGGGCGGCAGCACTCAGCGCCCCTCCCCGCGGCACGCCGTGGCCGAGCGCCGGCGAACTGAGCAGAAGCCTGGCGACATTTTCCCGGTGCGCCGCCGCGAAGGCAGCCGCCATCAGGCAGCCGAGCGAATGACCGGCCAAGAGCACCCGCGTCAGTTCCAGTCGGTCGAGAAAGCCCTTCAGCGCCGTCGCATAGTCGAGCGCCAGCGGCCACTCCGCCTCGAGCGGGGCCGAGCCGCCATAGCCCGGAGCATTCCAGGCGATGATCCGCCAATCGCGCGGCAGGTGGTCGAGGAGCGGCGTGAACGACGCGGCATTGGAGCCGACGCCATGCAGCATTACCAACACCGGGCCGCCGCCGCCCGGCCGCTCCAGATAGTCAATGTTGCCGCATATATGCTGTTCGAACGTCATGACCGCCTCAGTTGAAGACAAAGCCGTTGTTGACCGGCAGCACCTGGCCGGTCAGCGTCAGCGCCCCCTCGGAAAGCAGGAAGGCGATGACCTCGGTGATCTCTCCGGGTCCCTGCGGGCCCGGCACGGCGCGCCCCTCGGCGTAGAGCCGGTGACGGGCTTCCGGCACGTAATCGGTCGATTCCGTCGTCAGGATGCCCGGCGCCACCGCCGTCACGCCGATGCGGTCGGGCCCCAGTTCGCGGGCGAGCGAGCGGGTCATGGACATCATCGCCCCCTTGCTCGCCACATAGGACATCAGATTCGGAGCGCCCCACAGCGCGGTGTCGGAAGCGACGTTGACGATGCGGCCGGAGCCCGAAGCCCTGAGCAGCGGCGCCATGGCGCGCGTCATCAGCCAGGTGCCGCGCACATTCACCGTCATCACCCGATCCCAGCTGTCGATCTCGATCTGCTCGAACGGTATGCCGCCGATGCCGGTGGCGATCGCTCCGTTGTTGACGAGACCGTGCAGGATCCCCTGCCCCTCGCCCGCCAGCCGCGCGCCGAGCGCGGCGATCGAGGCGGGGTCGCCGAGATCGACGGAAATGAAGCGTGCGCCGAGCGCCTCGGCCACCGCACGGCCTTCTTCGGCACTTATGTCGGCGAGCACGAGATCGGCCCCCTTCGCCGCCAGGGCACGGGCGATCTCCGCGCCCAGCCCGCGCGCCGCCCCGGTGACGAGTATGGTGCGATCCTGAAGCATCAGCCGGCCGCTTCCCCGGCCGTCTCGGCCTCGATCTGGCTCTTGGCGGCGCGCGTCAGGATCTGCCGCACCCGCGACACGCCGAGATCGTGCTGGTAGAGCATCTCGCGGCGGCGCGCATCGTCCGGCATGCCCTCGAGCATGACGCGGTCCTGTTCGAGCACGTTCCAGTGGTTCTCCTCCAGCCGCGCGCGATAGAGGAACCGCCAGCTCTCGCGGGCAAGCCCGGTGACCTGCCGCATGCGCCAGAAAAAGACCTTGCAGGTGGTGGCGTCGACCGGCGTGACGAAGCCGATGATGCGGAAGACGCCGCCCGGCCCCGCCGCCGGCGGGTAGGGAATCTCCAGGAAGCAGAACATCGAGCCCGGGTGCACCTCGAACTCGGTCCAATCGAAATTCTCGCCGACCTGCCCGACCCGGCTGACGCGGAACCCCGCTTCGGTCTTGTCGAGCTTCATCAGATCCTGCTTGGAGCCATAGGCCAGCGTGAAGCTCTCGGCGTGCAGGTAGCAGCCGTGCATGGGATCGGCCAGATTGTCGAGCGCATAGCGGTAGTTGGTCTCCCACAACCCGGTGCACAGAAAGCCCGTCCAGTCCTCGTCCGTCAGCTCCTTCGGCAGCACCAGTTCCGGAGCCTCGGGCTGCTCGATCGACGGCACGTAGACGAAGACGGCATCGTTCGCTTCCGTGACCTCGAAGGACTTCAGCGCCTTGCGCCCCTCGAGCGCGCATTCGGGCATGGCCGGGACGCGCACCACCACGCCGTCGCCGTTGACGATCACGCCATGGTAGCGGCAGCCGATATTGCCCTCGTGGATCTCGCCGTAGGAAAGCGGTGCACCGCGGTGCGGGCAGAAATCCTCGACGCAGCGCAAGCGGTTCTCCGCATCGCGCCACAGCACGATCTTGTCGCCCAGAAGGCGCGTGCCGTAGGGCTTCGTCGCCTTCACCTCGACCGACTTCGCCACCGGATACCATTGGCCGTGCAGGCCGTTGTTCACCCGGTCCTCGATGAGGGATTTCTTGTCGATGGCTGTCATGTCCGTCTCCGTCTCCATGCCTGGAAGCCTCCCGCTTCCCGAGGCAAAGTGGTTTGCCTGACCCTAATGCTGGGCCTTGGGCAGATAGTGCAGCACCCGCTCCTCAATCCGCACGAGCACCGTGTAGAGCAGGAAGCCGATGACGGTCAGGAGCACGATGGCGTTGAAGACCATCGCCGCGTTCGCCTGCCCGCCGCCGTAGGAAATGAGAAAGCCGAGGCCGGTGTTGCCGCCGACGAGTTCGCCGACCGTCACGCCGATGACGGCCAGCGTCGAGGCGATCCGCAGCCCGGCCATCAGGTTCGGCATGGTCGACGGCATCTCGACCTTCAGGAAGATGCCCCAGCGCGACAGGTTGTAAGCGCGGGCCAGATTGACGAGGTCGCGGTCGACCGTACGCATCGCCTGCAAGACGTTGACCAGCACCGGGAAGAAGACGATGAGCACCGTCACCAGCAGCTTCGGCATGGCGTTGTAGCCGAACCACATGATGAAGAGCGGCGCGAAGGCGACCTTCGGCGCGATCTGCAGCGCCAGGATATAGGGCGACAGCACCTTCTCCCAGAACTCGGACATGCCTAGCAGATAGCCGATCACCGCACCGAGCAGGCTGCCGATGGCGAAGCCCAAAACCGTGTAGAGCGCGGTGGAAACCGTGTGACCGAGGAGCCCTTCCTGCAGCCACATGCGCTTCAGTTCGGCGAGGCAGTCCGTCACCGTCGGAATGATGAACTTCGGCACGTCCAGCGCCGGCGGCAAGAACTGCCAGGCGACGAGCACGAGCGCCAGGAGCGCCAGGCTGGCAAGGAGCGTGCTTCGCTGTGCGGTCATGACGGGCTTTCCCGGTTTTGCCGTGCCGGCCGGGGCCCC
>NZ_JANKOF010000073.1 GCF_024655565.1 Nitratireductor sp. ZSWI3
GAGAGGGAGGCATCCACGTCGTGGCCATCCTCCTTCTCCCCGCTTGCGGGGAGAAGGTGCCGGCAGGCGGATGAGGGGCCGGCACCCGCACCGCTCACCTCACCCGCGCCGGCAAACGGGCAAAGCCGCGGAAGCGCACGCGGCCCGTGCGCTCCGCCGCACCGGTCAGCCGGTAGTCGGGAAAGCGTCTTAGAAAATGCGAGATGCCCACCCGGCCCTCCATGCGCGCCAGCGAGAAACCGGCGCACAGATGCGGCCCGCCGGCGAAGGCCAGGTGCTTGTTCGGCTTGCGCGACAGGTCCAGCCGGTCGGGATCGGCGAATTGGCGCGGGTCGCGGTTGGCCGCGCCGATGCACAGATGGATCGGCGTGCCCGGCTCGACCACCTCGCCATGAAACTCCACCGGCTCCACCGCCATGCGGTTGCCGAGCTGGTTGGGGCTCTGGAAACGCAAAAACTCGTCCACCGCCGTGCCGATCAGCTCCGGATCGGCCTGCAGCCGCGCCTTCTCTTCCGGCCAGTGCAGGAGCTCGTAAAGCGCGTTGCCGATCAGGTTGGTCGTCGTCTCGTGGCCGGCGTTCAGGATGAAGATACAGTTCTGCAGAAGCTCGACCTCGGAAAGCGCCTCGCCCTCGTTGCCATCGATCAGCCGCGTCAAGACATCCGTCGCCGGATCGCCGGGATGGCGCCGCCGGTCGTCGGCGATGTCCTTGAGAAAGGCCTTGAAATCCGTCACCGACGTGTTGCCGCGCTGGTGCTGCTCCTCGTTCAGCACCGGCTCCAGCGCGCCCAGAATCGCCAGCGACCAGTCGCGCAGCGGCGCGCGTTCCTCGTGCGGGATGTCGAACAGGTTGCCGATCACCTCAATCGGGATCGCCGCGGCGAAATCCTCGATCAGGTCGACATCGCCCTTCTCCTCCATGCGCTCGATGAGCCCGTCGACCAGCTTGATCAGCCCCGGTTCGAGCGCCGCCAGGGCGCGCGGCGTCAGCGCGCCCATCATGATCTTGCGCACCCGCGTGTGCAGCGGCGGGTCGTTGAAGACGAGGCTCGTCGTGTGGTGCTCGTAAAGCGGCGTGTCGCCGAATTTTGGAAAGAACTCCGCCTTCTTGTCGGACGAGAAGGTCTTGGTGTCGCGATAGACCCGGTCGAGGTCGGCATAGCGCGACAGCATCACCGAGCCGTCCGAGAAGCGCTTCAGCGGCGCATGCTCGAGAAGCGCATGATAGATCGGAAACGGGTCCTCCACGAAGCCCGGCGGCAGGGCCGTCAGCTCAAAACTCTCCGCCAGCGCCTTGCCCTCGTCGACGGGCGTTCCTGCCGTACTCGCCATTTTCTTCCTCCCGGGGACGGCCACCGGAGCGGCCTCCTCAACAACAGTATTATTGACCGGCCGGTCGGTTTATGCAACTGTGTTTTCGCCAATCGGCCTCGGGAGGAGCCTAAATGTCACAAATGCAACTGTCTCCACAGGAGATCGCCGAGCGCAGCGCCAGTGCCATGTGGGCGCGTGACGACGCCTCGAAATGGCTCGGCTGCCGGCTCGACGCGGTCGGCCCGGGCACGGCCACCCTGTCGATGACGGTAGAGCCGCATCACACCAACGGCCACGACATCTGCCATGGCGGCTACGTCTTCACGCTGGCCGATTCCGCCTTCGCCTTTGCCTGCAATTCCTACAACCAGGTCGTCGTCGCGCAGCATAATTCCATCACCTTCGTGGCACCGGGAAGGCTCGGCGACCGGCTGACGGCCGAGGCGCGCGAGGTGGCCCGCTTCGGTCGCTCGGGCATTTACGACGTGCGGGTGAACGACCAGGAAGGCAGGCTGATCGCCGAGTTCCGCGGCAACTCGCGGACGATCAACGGCACGCATTTTGAGGAAAACGCCTGAGGGCGGCAGTGAGGTTCGGGAGAAGACCATGAAGGATTTGACACCCAGGAAAGAGGAGCTGGACCCGATCGAGATCGCCTCGCGCGACGAGATCGCCGCGCTCCAGCTCGTGCGCCTCAAATGGTCGCTGAAGCACGCCTATGAGAATGTGCCGCATTACAAGAAGAGCTTCGATGCCGCCGGCGTCCATCCCGACGACCTGAAGCAGCTTTCCGATCTTTCAAAATTCCCCTTCACGGTGAAGACCGACCTGCGCGACAATTATCCTTTCGGCATGTTCGCCGTGCCGCGCGACAAGGTGGTGCGCATCCACGCCTCCTCCGGCACCACCGGCAAGCCGACCGTCGTCGGCTACACGGCAAACGACATCTCCACCTGGGCCAACGTCATGGCGCGCTCGATCCGCGCCTCCGGCACGCGGCCGGGCGACGTGGTGCATGTGGCTTATGGCTATGGCCTGTTCACCGGCGGCCTCGGCGCGCATTACGGGGCAGAGCGGCTCGGCGCCACCGTCGTCCCGGCGTCCGGCGGCATGACCGCCCGCCAGGTCACGCTGATCGAGGACTTTTCCGCCCACACGATCATGGTGACGCCCTCCTACATGCTGTCGATCCTCGACGAATACCGCGCGCAGGGCCTCGATCCCCGCAAGAGCCCGTTGCAGGTCGGCATCTTCGGCGCCGAGCCCTGGACCAACGCCATGCGCGCCGAGATCGAGGAGGCCTTCGACATGCATGCCGTCGACATTTACGGCCTGTCGGAGGTGATGGGGCCCGGCGTCGCCAACGAATGCGTCGAGACCAAGGACGGCCTGCACATCTGGGAAGATCACTTCTATCCCGAGATCATCGATCCCGAGACCGGCGCAGTCCTGCCGGATGGCGAGAAGGGCGAGCTGGTCTTCACCTCGCTCACCAAGGAAGCCTTCCCCATCGTCCGCTACCGCACCCGCGACCTGACACGGCTCCTGCCCGGTACGGCGCGCTCCATGCGCCGCATGGAGAAGATCACCGGCCGTTCCGACGACATGATGATCCTGCGCGGCGTCAACGTCTTCCCGACCCAGATCGAGGAGCAGATCCTGGCCGTCGAAGGACTCGCTCCGCACTTCCAGATCGAGCTCACCCAGGAAGGCCGCATGGACGCGATGACGGTTCATGTGGAGATGGTCTCTTCCCTGGTCGGCGAGGAGCTGCGCGTCGCCGCCTGCCGGCAGCTTTCCGAGCGCATCAAGGATGTCGTGGGCGTCACCGTCCGTGTCAACGCCACCGATCCCGGCGGCGTCGCCCGCAGCCAGGGCAAGGCCGTGCGCATCCTCGACAGGCGGCGGGAAGGATGAGCGGGATGGATCCGACTCCCCTGCCCCTCACCCTTACCCTCTCCCCGCAAGCGGGGAGAGGGAGGCATAAATGCTGCGGCCATCCTCCTTCTTCCCGCTTGCGGGGAGAAGATGCCGGCAGGCGGATGAGGGGCAGCGCCAACCCCAGCCCGCGTGCGTTCTGATGGCCCGCACCCGCGCCAAGGATTACGACGACAAGCGCGACGCCATATTGCATGGCGCCGCCGCGATCTTCGCGCGCGACGGCTACGACCGCGCCTCCATGTCCCAGCTCGCCGGCGAGATGGGCGTCTCCAAGGCGCTGCTCTACCACTATTACGCCTCCAAGGAGGCGCTGCTCTACGACATCGTCGCCACCCATCTGCAGGCGCTGGTGGAAGCGGTGGAGGAGGCCGACCGGCCCGGCGCTTCACCCGAAACGCGCCTCGAAGGGCTGGTCACCGCGCTGCTCGAAGCCTATCGCGACGCCGACAACGAGCACCGCGTTCAGCTTTCGGGTCTCAAGCTCCTGCCCGAGCCGCAGCAGGAGGAGCTGAAGGCCCTGGAGCGCCGGCTGGTCGCCCTGTTCGCCGAGGCGGTGCGTCAGCTCAACCCGGCCGCCTTCGAAGGAAAGCCGCTTCTCAAGCCGGTCACGATGAGCCTCTTCGGCATGCTCAACTGGTTCTACATGTGGTTTCGCGAGGACCGCGGCATCAGCCGCGCCGATTACGCAAGCGTTGCCACCCATCTCCTGGTGAGCGGCGTGAAGGGACTTGCCTGAAGCACCCCACCGCAGCGACGGGCGATCGCGCTTGCCCGCCTTCTCGTCCCGTGGCATTTGGGGACGTATGGATGCGCGGCAAGAAACAGTTGAAGATGCCCTCGCTGGCCTCATCGAGAGGCTGCATGGGCGCGGGCGCCTGCGCGTCTGGTCGCTGGTCATCACGCTGTTCGGCGACGCCGTCGTGCCGCGCGGCGGGGAAGCGCCCCTGGCCTGCCTGCAGGAGGTCATGGCGCGGCTCGGCATCGAGGCCGGTGCGCTGCGCACCGCCATGTCGCGCCTCGCGAGCGATGGCTGGGTGGTGCGCGAACGCCGTGGACGCAACTCCTTCTTTTCGCTCGATGCACACGGACAGCACGCCTTCGATCTTGCCACCCGGCGCATCTATGCCGCCGGGCCGCCGGACTGGGACGGGTCCTGGACCGTCGCGATCGCCCCGCCGGGCGGCAATGGCAGCCAGGCCGAGGGCCTCGCCGAAAGCGGCTTCCTGAAGATCGCCAGCGGCGTCCATCTGCTGCCGCGCACCCTGGAAATGAACGGCGGGCGGGACGATCCGCTCGCCGGGATGCTGGTCATCCACGGCACCAGCGCCGAACATCCCGAAATGCTGCGCAGCCTCTGGCCGTCCGAGGAAATCGGCACCGCCTATCGCACCCTGATCGAGGACTACGCCCCCTTCGCCGGCGCCCTCGCCCAGGCTTCCGCGCCCGGTCCGCTCGATGCGATGGCCGCGCGCACGCTCCTGATCCACGATTGGCGCCGCATCGTGCTGCGCGACCCCGGCTTGCCGGTGGCCCTTCTGCCGCAGGATTGGCCGGGCGAGAAGGCCCGCAGCCTGGTGCGCGGGATCTACCGGCGGCTGCTGCCCGCCAGCGAGCAATGGCTCGACGGGGCGAGCCTTCCGCCCCCTCTCAAGCCCGGCATCTTCGCCATGCGTTTCGGCGGCGGCGACTGACCGCTTCAGCCGTCCGGCGACAGCGCCAGGATGACGAGGCCGAAAATGGTCACCGCGGCACCCGCCATCACCGAGAGGCTTGCCCAGCCGTGGCCCAGAATGCCCTCATAGACGATGACCAGCGTCGGGGTCAGATAGTTGTAGGCGAGCACCTTCGAGGCCGGCAGCCGCATCGCCGCATATTGCAGCAGGAAGAAGGTTCCCGCGGTGGTGAAGATCGCCAGATAGACGATTGTTATCCACACGATGCCCGGCAGCGCCAGCCAGTCGGTCTCAGCGATCTCACGCAATCCGTAAAGGCCGATCAGCAATCCGGTGGCGAGCAGTGTCCAGAAGGTGAAGGCAAGCGCCGGCTCGCCGCGATTGTAGAGTCGGACCAGCGAGGCATAGGCCGCATGACCGACGACGCCGACGAAGAAGATCATCTCGCCGCGGCCGACATCGAACCGGCGCATGGCGTCGAGATCGCCGCGGAAGATCACCCACACGGCGCCGAGACCGGCCAGCAGCAGGCTCGGCAGAACCAGGCCGCGCGGCACCTGGCGCAGGAAAAGATAGCCGAAGAAGGCGCTGAGGGGCGGCAGCAGCGTGAACACCGCGCCGGTCGACACCGGGTCCGTCATGCCGAGCGCGGTGAACATGGCGATGAAGAACAGCGCCATCGTGCCGCCCAGCACCAGGAAGCGCCAGGGAGCGGCCGGCCACGGGATCGGGCGCCTGAGCATCGCCCGCGCCACGATGCCCATCAGGGCGATGCCGATGACGAACCGGGCCGCGTTCAAGGCCGCCGGTCCCAGATGCGGCGTGGCGAGCGCGCCAAGCGAGAACGATCCCGAGACGAGTGCGGCGAAGGCGATCATGGCCAGGTGCCCGAGACGCTTCTGCACGCCGGTAGCGTACTGTCCGTGCGCAGCGCGGCGCATTGCCTTTGAATGCGTGGGATCGTCCAAGCCGCCCTTCTCCTCGAAACCCATCCGTCAGGATCGGAGCAGTAGCACCTCGGCCCGCAACGCGAAACGGTTTGCGGGCCGAGGGGCGAACGGTGGAAGGCGGGCGGCTAGCCCGATGCCAAGACGAGCAGGAAACTGCCCGCCAGCGCCGCATTGGAGACGATGCCGTTGATGCGGGCAACGCGCTCCGGACCCTGGTGATCCCAGAAATTGTGGAACAGCACGGTTGCGACGAGCAGGAAGAGGATCAGCCCCAACGCCGCAAACCGGGTCCACAGGCCGGCGATCAGCAGCGCCCCGGCGATGCACTGCAGGGAAATGCCGGCGATCAGCGCCATCCGCGGCAGGGGCATGCCGCGCCCGGCGATCACCCCCGTCAGGTAAGGGATGTTGCCGAGATTGCGCAGCCCGGCAAAGACGAAGGCGCCGCCGAGCAGCAGACGGCCGGCCAGGTGCAGGAGAGGCAGAATGGTTTCAGGCATGCTTGCTTTCCGCTTCGAGCGCATCGGCCTCATGGCGCCGCGCGCTGGTTCGAGAGAAGATCAGGCGGCCGCCGGCTCACGTGTCGCGACGACCGGATGAACGGAGCGGAACGGCACGCAGAGCCGGTTCCAGACGTTGATTGCCGCCACGAGCACCGAAAGCTTGACGAGCTCGGACGGGGAAAACTGCCCGAGGGCCGCCTCGTAGAGCGCATCGTCCACCGGTCCGTCGGAAAGTCGGGTCAGGCGCTCGGTCCAGGCCAGGGCCGCCCGCTCGCGATCGGTGTAGAGCGGCGATTCGTGCCACACCGCCAGCAGATGCAGGCGCTGCTCGCTCTCGCCGTCCTTGCGGGCTTCGCGCGAATGCATGTCGACGCAATAGGCGCAGCTGTTGATCTGCGAGGCGCGCAGCTTGACGAGATGGACAAGGCTCTTTTCCAGGCCCGCATTCACCGCCGCATCGTTGAGCGCGCGCACGGCACCCATCAGTTGCGGTTCCGTTTTCCAGAAGTCGAGACGTGGTTCCATCGGATTTTCCTTTGCTCTTGAGGTGGCCTGAGGTGGCCCGGGGTGGATTGAAAGTCAGGCGCGCGGCCGCTGATTGCGCGCCACGAAAGCGCAGCCGAAAGCGATGGCGCGCGGATCGGCATCCGCCCGGTATCCCTCGATGACGTCGGCCAGCGTCGTCCGGCGCAGCTCGTCCCGATAAGCGCGTTCGGCTCTCAGCATCGCGGCGTTGATGCCGCACGGCTTCACATAGGCCGACGGCTCCAGCGCCCCCGGCCCGCGCTGCCGGATCTCCGCACAGCGAAAGGCGGGCGCGCGGCCCTCGATCGCCACGACGACGTCGAGCAGCGTGATGCGATTGGGGCTCCGCGCCAGGCGATAGCCGCCATGCGGCCCCGACACCGATTCCAGCAGGCCGGCGGCGGTGAGCTGCTTCAGATGCTTGAGCAGGTAGCTGGGCGACAGGCCGTGATACTCGGCGAGCGCGCTCGCCGGCAGGGTGCGCTCCGGCTCGAGCTGCGCCAGCAGCGTCGCGCAGTGAATCGTCGCCTCCACACCCTCACCCAATTTCATGATCCGTCTCCATATTCATGGATAATTCTTATCCTGGATAAATGATGTCCGCAATATAGGCGCGCGTCACTTCTGACTCCTGCTGACATTCTAGAGAGGTCCACCGTTTCATGGAAACGCTTTGCCGCTCTATCTCATTGTTTTTCCGCATTTATGCGACGTCAGGTGATCCCCACCTGACTGCAAAATGCTCGGCGCTTCAGCCGAGCTTGCCGAGCATTGCCGCGAGGGCCTGCGCCTCCCCGGCGCTCAGCCGGCCGCCGATGACCTCGGCGATGGCGTCCCCGTAGACCGCCCACATGCGGTGCCGCAGCGCGCGGCCCTCCGTGCTGATCCGCAGCGTCTGCCCACGGCGGTCGTCGGGGCACACGCACCTGTCCACCAGCCCGGACTTCACCATCCGGTCCATCAGGCGCGACAGATTGTACTGCTCGAACAGCAGCGCCCGCTCCAACTCGAACGGCCGCAGCCCGTCCTCCCCGGCCTTCTCCAGCTCCCAGAGCACGTCGTACCAGGAAAGCGACGGCAGCCCGGCCGCCTTCAACCGCGCTTCGATGCCTGACATGGCAAGGCGGTGCGCCCGGGCCAGCGCGATCCACGCTGAGACCGTTTCATCGTCGGGTTTACGGGTCATGGCTCACCAAATTTATTTCATGCAATTGCATGAAGATTGACATTTGCTCCAACACCACCAATATAGATGCAATTGCATCAATATCAACCAGCCGCAGGAGACATCCATGGCCGAGAAGCCGACCCTCATTTCCTTCGACCTTTGCCCCTATGTGCAGCGCGCCGCGATCGTGCTGGCCGAAAAGGATGTGCCCTTCGAGCGCATCGACATCGATCTGGAAAACAAGCCCGACTGGTTTTTGGAAATCTCGCCGCGCGGCAAGGTTCCGGTGCTCAAGGTCGGTGACGACGCCCTGTTCGAAAGCGCGGCCATCGTCGAGTTTCTCGACGAGACCGAAGCCCCGCGCCTGCATCCCGAAAACCCCGTCACGCGGGCACGCCATCGTGCCTGGATGGAGTTCGGCTCGGCCGTTCTTGCCGACATCTGGACCCTGGAGACGACCCACGATCAGGCTGCCTTCGACAAGGCGGTGGCCGCCATCCGGGAGAAGCTGACCCGCCTCGAAGGCGAGCTCGGCGACGGCCCCTATTTCGCCGGCGAGGCCTTCACCATCGTCGATGCGGTCTTCGCGCCCGCCTTCCGCTATTTCGACGTCTTCGACACCATCGCCGATTTCGGCGTCTTCGACGGCCTGCCGAAAGTGGTCAAGTGGCGCAAGGCGCTGGCCGCGCGCCCGACCGTGCGCGAAGCGGTGGTGTTCGATTACGGGGATCGCCTGCGCCGGTTCCTGGCGAAGAAGGACGGCGTCATCCTGCGCCAACCGCGCAAGGCCGCCTGAAGTAGACGCTGCGAGAAGATGGGAAGCGGCGGCCGGCGGCCGCCCTTCGCCTACTCCGCCGCCGTCACTCTCGACGGGTTGTTCGGATGCGTGGTCCAGTTCGCATAGGCCGGCGAAACGGTGGCGCCGGTGCGCTTGTCCACGACGCCCGCCGCCAGCGGCACCATGTCGATGCAGCCCTCCACGGGGCAAACATTGACGCACAGATTGCAGCCCACGCACTCCTCCTCGATCACCTCGAAGCGGCGCGCGCCGTCGACCAGCGCCGTGATCGCCTGGTGCGAGGTGTCCTCGCAGGCGATATGGCAGCGGCCGCATTTGATGCAGAGATCCTGGTCGATGCGCGCCTTGGTGACGTAGTTGAGATTGAGATACTGCCAGTCCGTCACATTCGGCGTCGCCCGGCCGACGATGTCCTCCAGCCGTGCATGGCCCCTGGCGTCCATCCAGTTCTTCAGCCCCTCGATCATCTCCTGGACGATCTTGAAGCCGTAGGTCATGGCAGCCGTGCAGACCTGCACGTTGCCGGCGCCCAGCGCCATGAACTCGGCCGCGTCGCGCCATGTGGTGATGCCGCCGATGCCGGAGATCGGCAGGCCCGCCGTCTCCGGATCGCGGGCGATCTCGGCCACCATGTTGAGCGCGATGGGCTTCACCGCCGGGCCGCAATACCCGCCATGCGATCCCTTGCCGTCGATGGTCGGCTGCGGCGCGAACGTGTCGAGATCGACCGCCGTGATCGAGTTGATCGTGTTGATCAGCGACACCGCGTCCGTGCCGCCGGCCATCGCGGCACGGGCCGGCTTGCGCACGTCCGTGATGTTCGGCGTCAGCTTGGTGATGACGGGCATGCGCGTGTTCTGCTTGCACCAGCGCACCACCATCTCGACATATTCGGGCACCTGCCCCACGGCGGCCCCCATGCCGCGCTCGCTCATGCCGTGCGGACAGCCGAAATTGAGCTCGATGCCGTCGGCCTCGGTCTCCTCGACCAGCGGCAGGATCGCCTTCCAGGCCTCTTCCTCGCAGGGCACCATCAGCGACACGACAAGGGCCCGGTCGGGCCAGTTCTTCTTCACCTGCTTGATCTCGGTGAGGTTCTGATAGAGATCCCGGTCGGTGATGAGCTCGATGTTGTTGAGGCCGAGAAGCCGCCGGTCGGCGCCCCAGATGGCGCCGTAGCGCGGCCCGTTGACATTGACCACCGGCGGCCCTTCCTCGCCCAGCGTCTTCCAGACGACGCCACCCCAGCCCGCCTTGAAGGCGCGCTCCACATTGTAGGCCTTGTCGGTCGGCGGCGCCGAGGCCAGCCAGAACGGATTGGGCGATTTGATGCCGACGAAATCGTTGCGGATGTCTGCCATGGGTTCGCTCCTCAGCCCATCAACGCGCGGTTGATGCTTTCGGCCGCGTCGCGCCCCTGCGCGACCGCCGAGACCGTCAGGTCGTCGCCGCCGGCGATGCAATCGCCCCCGGCCCAGACCTTCGACATCGATGTGCGGCCCTCACCGTCCACCCTGATGCGCCCGCCCTCGAGCGCCACGGAGGCGCTGTTGCCGTTCAGCACGCCGGCCATGAAGCTCTGGCCGATCGCCTTGAACACCTGGTCCGCCTTCAGTGTCAGCGTCTCGCCGGTGCCGGTGAGCCTGCCATTGGAAAGGGCCGTGTATTCGAGCTCGATACCGCGCACCCTGCCATTTTCGGCAAGCACCCGCTTCGGCTGCAGCCAGTGTCTGATCGTCACGCCCTTGGAGGCCGCCAATTCCTGTTCGAACGCCGAGGCGTTCATCTGCTCGCGGCCGCGGCGATAGCAGATGGTGACCTCCTCGGCACCGAGCAGCCGCGCCTGTATGGCGGCGTCGATCGCCGTCATGCCGCCGCCGATCACCACCACGCGGCGGCCGACGGGAAGGCCCGAGAGATCCTCCGCCTGCCGCAGGCCGGCGATGTAGTCGACCGCGTTTTCCACCCCTTCCGCGTCCTCGCCCTCGGCATTGAGCGCGTTGACGCCGGCCAGCCCCATGCCGAGGAACACGGCATCGTGGTCGCCCACCAGCTCGCCGAGCGAGAGGTTCTTCCCCAGCGCCCTGCCGTGCTCGATGCTGATCCCGCCGACGGCCCTCACATAGTCGACCTCGGCCTGGGCGAAGCCGCCGGGCGTCTTGTAGGCGGCGATGCCGTATTCGTTGAGGCCGCCGGATTTGTCGCGCGCCTCGTAGATCGTCACCGAGTGGCCATGCAGCGCGAGCCGGTGGGCGCAGGCAAGCCCCGCAGGCCCGGCCCCGACGACCGCGACCGTCCTGCCGGTCGCCTCAGCCCGTTCGTGGAATTGCCGGCCCGCCGCCATCGCCGTGTCGGTGGCGTAGCGCTGCAGCCGGCCGATCTGCACCGGCTTGCCTTCCGCGGCCTCGCGCACGCACGCTTCCTCGCACAGCGTTTCCGTCGGGCAGACGCGGGCGCACATGCCGCCGAGAATGTTCTGGTCGAAGATCGTCTTCGCCGAACCGAGCGGATTGCCGGTGGCGATCTGCCGGATGAAGAGCGGGATGTCGATCGATGTGGGACATGCCGTCATGCACGGCGCATCGTAGCAGAAGTAGCAGCGATCGGCCTCCACCGCAGCCTCATGGGCATCGAGCGGCGGATGCAGGTCGGCGAAATTGCGTTGGTAGTCCTCGCCTTTCAGACGGCCGGCGGCGATGCCGTCCGTATAGTGACCATCAGCCATTCCGTATTCCCCTTATTATTGAGGGGAAGGCTAACGCAGATTTATTTTTTTATCAATCGGTCAAATTTTCGAGCACGCAAGCACGCTCCAAATAAATATGACATTTATACTCATCTAAATACCGGCGTTCACGCACCCCGTGCTTTGCGCAAGGGAAGCGCCGGATCTTTCGGGATCCGGCGTCTCGAACATCCGTCGCGATCAAAACACCTCGATCGAACTGATCTCGTCATTGTGGATCTCGGAAAAGCGCGCCGCGTCGCCCCGCACCACTTCGCACCAGCCGCCGAAATTCTGATGTTGGCAAACGCGCGCCCGGGCTCCGCCCTGCAGCCGGATCGACGAGATCCGATCGTTCCAGTTCGGCGGCAGGAGCGCCGTGCCCTCACCGGCGTTGAAGCAGATGCTCGCACCGCGAAAATCGGCGTGCTCGTAGAAACAGGCGCGCTTGTAACCGCCACCGCCGCCGCCCCAGTCGCCGCCGCCACCCCAGTCACCTCCGCCGGCGCGCCGCACCTCGTAGGACGAGATCGCGTCGTTGCGACGGCCGGGGAACAACCTGACGTCGTCGCGAATCGTCTGGCACCAGCCACCGAAATTCTCGTGCTCGCAGACCTGCACCGAAGCGCGGCGTCCGACGCGGATCGACGAGATGCGGTCGTTCCAGTTGCGGCCGAGGCGCCGGTCGCCGTCGCCGATGCCGGCGCAAAAGCTGCGGCCGCGGAAATCGGCATGTTCATAGAAGCAGACCTCGCGCGGTCCCGGCCGTCGTCCGCGGTCGTAGTCGTCGTCATAGCCCCCGCCGCTCGGCGGATAGCGGTCGCCGGGGCGGTTGCCCTGTTCCACGAGTTCCTGCAGGACCAGGCCGAGGAGCGCGCCGATGTCGGACACCGGGCGATCATCATAGCGCGGGCGCGTGTCGCGCAGATAACGCGCGGCGACCCAGCCGGCGCGTCCCGCATAGCCGACCTCGCACCACTCATAGGCATTGGTGCAGCGCAGCACCGGGACCCGCGCACCGCGCGGAATCAGCAGGACCGGCCGGTAGCGCGTGCCCGGGCCCTGGCGCATGTTCAGATCAGTGACGGCAATCGCCAAAACCCCTTCAGCCTTGGCCGAAGAAGCGAAATAAGACATCAAACCCAGCGCGAAAAGCGCCAGAAAAGGGAGCCGCAAAAAATTCGAGCGCATGAAAATCTCCTGTTTCGCGCGAATTGGCGAAGGCAAGATGGCGCAAAAATGACCGGCGCTCCACTAAAAGGCGAGCAATTCGAAAATCCGTGCCTAGGGTCAGGACCTATCGCCTGTCGGCCGACGCATCGAAGCTGATCACCGGCTCCATCGCCGACAGCGCGTCGTC
Organism: Nitratireductor sp. ZSWI3; assembly: GCF_024655565.1. Taxonomy (GTDB): domain Bacteria; phylum Pseudomonadota; class Alphaproteobacteria; order Rhizobiales; family Rhizobiaceae; genus Nitratireductor. Next base: position 12,960 of record NZ_JANKOF010000073.1, read on the forward strand.
ATCGAGCCAGCACAGGCTGAAATGGCCCTCGCCCAGATCCTTCAGCGGCGGCACCTCGCGCTCGCATTTGTTGCCGGGCACCTGATCCTTGTAGCGGCAACGGGTCTGGAACGGGCAGCCGGTCGGTGGATTCATCGCCGAGGGAATGTCGCCTTCCAGCACGACATGCTTCTTGCGCACGGACGTGTCGGCGATGGGGATCGCCGAGAGCAGGGCCTCCGTATAGGGGTGATAGGGCGGCGCGAAGATCTGGTCCGTCGTGCCCTGCTCGACGATATGGCCGAGATACATCACCACCACCCGGTCGGCGAGGTAGCGCACCACGGAAAGATCGTGGCTGATGAACAGCATTGTCGTCTTGTTCTTGCGCTGGATGTCCATCAGGAGCTCGGTCACGGCCGCCTGCACCGACACGTCCAACGCCGACACCGGCTCGTCCGCCACCACCACCTTGGCGTTGCCGGCAAAGGCGCGCGCCACGCCGATGCGCTGCTTCTGGCCGCCCGAAAGCTGGCGCGGCATGCGGCTCGCGAAGGCCCGTGGCAGCTTCACCAGATCGAGCAGTTCCAGCATCCGCTCGCGGCGCTCGGCAGGCGAATTGCCGATCTTGAACTTCTCCAGCGTGCGGATGATCTGCGCGCCGACCGAATGGCTCGGGTTGAGCGTGTCGAACGGATTCTGGAACACCATCTGGATTCCCGCCACCGTATCGGTGGCCCGCTCCTCCACCGGCGTTCCCTGGATTTCCTCGTTGCCGAGGACGACACTGCCCGCGGTCGCCGTCTCCAGCCCAAGCAGCACCTTGGCAAGGGTCGACTTGCCGCAGCCCGATTCGCCGACGATCGCCACGGTCTCGGCTTCGCGCGCCTCGAAGGTGATCTGCTCGTTCGCCTTCACGGTCTTCGTGTCGCCGCCGCCGAACACGGCGTTCGCGGCGACCTGGTAGTATTTCTTCAGGCCGTCGATCTTCAGCATCGGCGCGCCGGGCTCGACCGGCTCCTTCTCCGTCAGCGCTCCCTCGGGCAGCGCCGTCCAGTCGATCTCCTCGAAGCGCACGCAGCGCGAGAAATGCCGCTCATGCTCCTTCACCGCGATCATCGGGATTTCCGCGGCGTCGCAAAGGCCCGCCTTGAAGTGCAGGCAGCGCGGCCCGAAATTGCAGCCCTTCGGCCGCTCGTGCGGCAGCGGCAGCTGCCCGGGAATGGCGATCAGCGGCCGCGCGTTCTTGTCCGCTCCCGGCAGCGGGATGGAGCGAAACAGCCCCTGCGTATAGGGATGGCGCATCCGGTCGAACACGTCCTCGATGCGGCCGGTCTCCACCGCCTCGCCGGAATACATGACCGTGATGCGGTCGCACGTCTCCAGGATCAGGCCGAGATTGTGCGACACGAAGATCATCGAGGTGCCGAACTCCTTGCCCAGCCCCTTCACCAGTTCGACGATGCCCGCCTCCACCGTCACGTCGAGCGCGGTGGTCGGCTCGTCGAGCAGAAGCAGCGCCGGCTTCGACAGGAGCGCCATGGCGATGACGATGCGCTGCTGCTGGCCGCCCGAAAGCTGGTGCGGATAGGAGCGCATGATGCGCTCGGGATCGGGCAGGCGCACGGCGCGCACCATCTCCAGCGCCCGGTTCCAGGCCTCCTCCTTCGACACCTTGTCGTGGATCAGCGGCACCTCCATGAGCTGCCGGCCGATCTTCATGGCCGGGTTGAGGCTCGCCATCGGCTCCTGGTAGATCATGGCGATCTCGTTGCCGCGGATCTGCCGCAGCTCCTCGTCGCTCATCTCGGCCATGTCGCGGCCCTTGAACTTGATCCGACCGCCGACGATCTGCCCGACATTCGAGAGATCGCGCATGATGCCGAGCGAGACGGTCGACTTGCCGCACCCCGATTCGCCGACGATGCCCATCGCCTCGCCGGGCATGACGGTGCAGGAAAAATCCATCACCGCCGGAATTTCTCCCGCCCGGGTAAAGAAGGAGATCGACAGGTTCTCGATCTCCAGAATCGGCTCTCCTGCCCGTTCGCTGCGCGAGATGCTGATGGCTTCGTTCATGGCGTCGCTCTCAGTCTTTCCGGTTTCAATCCTTCAGCGACTGCTCGCGCAACGCATCGGCAAGCAGGTTGAGTCCCAGCACGAAGGACATCAGTGCGAAGACCGGTGGCAGGGCGGGATGCACATAGGCTCTGAGCAGCCGGCTCGATTCCTTGATGCCCGTACCCCAGTCCGGGCTTTCGGGCGCCAGGCCCAGGCCGAAATAGCCGAGCGTGCCGAGCAGGATGGTCGTGTAGCCGATCCTCAGGCACACATCGACAATCAGCGGCCCGCGCGCATTGGGCAGCACTTCCCACAGCATGATGTACCAGGGGCTTTCGCCGCGCGTCTGCGCCGCCGCCACATAGTCGCGCGTCTTGATGTCCATCACCAGCCCGCGCACGATGCGGAACACGCCCGGCGAGGAGGCGAAGACGACCGCCACGAAGATGTTGAGCTGGTTCGGGCTGATCGCGATCAGGCCGAACGGATCGGCGTTGAACACCAGCCCGAGATAGACCCAGCCGCCGATCAGCAGCGTCAGCGCCAGCTGCACTGCGAGGAGGCCGGGTCGGCTTCGATAGCGCGTGTAGAACAGCGTCGAGAAGAAGATGATGGGGAAGATGAAGAAGACGCCTGCCATCCATTGCGGGATCGGCGTCTCGCGGATGCCTGGCGTCACCAGCAGGTAGAACAGCAGGATCACCGGGAAGGCCAGCACCAGGTTGGCGAGAAAGGAAAGGATGCTGTCCACCCTCCCGCCGTAATAGCCGGCCGGCAGGCCGAGCGTCGTTCCCACCATCAGCGCGAACAACGTCGCCGCCGGCGCGATGATGAGCACGATCTGGCTGCCGAAGACCATCCGTGAGAAGACGTCGCGCGCCAGCCGGTCGGCGCCGAACAGGAAAGCCTCGCCGGTCTGCGGTTCAATGGCGCCCGGCAGCACGTTCTTCATCACCGGGAATTGCGCCAGCGGATTGAACGGCGCGACCGTGCTGGCGAAGATCGCCGTGAACAGCCAGAACAGGCAGATCATCACCCCGGCGACGCCGACGCCCGTGTCGAAGAGCTGCCCGTAGAGGCCGAGCTTTTTCTTGAAACGCAGGCTGAGCACCAGAACGATCGCCAGCCCGACCCACACGGGCCAGAACCGCGCCAGGACACCGAGGATGATACCGAAGGCTCCGAGATACTCGATCTGCATCCGCCCCTCCCTTTACTGCACGCGGATGCGCGGGTTGAGATAGGCGTAGCCGACGTCGGAAATGAGCTGCGTCGACAGGACCACGAAGACCGACACCAGCGAGCAGCCGAGCAGAAGGTCGATGTCGTTGTTGCTCGCCGCCTCCACCAGCGTGAAGCCGAACCCCTGATAGCGGAACATCACCTCGACGATGACGACGCCGGTCAGCAGCCACGGAAACTGCAGCATGATGACGGTGAAGGGCGCGATCAGCGCATTGCGCAGCGCGTGCTTGACCACCACCGCGCCGAACCCGAGCCCCTTCAGCCGCGCCGTGCGGATGTATTGCTGCGTCATCACCTCGACCATCGAGGCGCGGGTCATGCGGGCGATGTAGCCGATGCCGTAGACCGCCATGGTCATCACCGGCAGGGTGAAATTGTAGAAGCTGATGCCTTCGCGCGTCGCCGTTGCCGCCGAGCCGTTCAGCCAGCCGAGCCACGAGGCGAAGATCACCGCGAAGATGACGCCCGAGACATATTCCGGCGTCGCCGTCGTGGCGATCGAGGCAACGGACAGCGTCCGGTCCGTCCGGCTGCCCTCCCGCATGCCGGCCAGCACCCCGATGAGCAGCGAGACCGGCACCATCACCATCATCACCCAGAACATCAGGATGCCGGTGGCGCCGAGCGCCGGGAACAGCTTGCTGGCCACCGGCACCTTGAACTTGGTGGAACAACCGAAGTCGCCCTGAAGAATCCCCGAGTAGCGCGGCTCGGCGGGCTCGTTGCAGTAGGAGAAGCGCGGCACCGCCCTGCCGGTCCCGGGATCGACGTTCGGCTGTTTCTGCACGACGCCGAGCCACTGGCCGTAGCGCACGAAGAAATTCTCTCTGTAGCCGTTCTTCTGCAGCCAGCTCTCGAGCTGCTCCGACGAGGAGCGCATGTCGAGCTGACTGATCGCCAGCTTCTTCAGGTTTGGCTCGAGATTGACCAGGAAGAAGACGACCAGCGTCAGGCACAGCATGGTGAGCGCCATGACGCCCAGCCGCCTCAACACAAAGCTTAACACGTTTCCCCTTCCTCCTTTTCCGGAGGTCGTTATTGGTTGCCTGCGAAGAAGGGGCCTTGGTGGTCTGACCGAAACAGATGGTCCCCATCTGTTTCGACAAGTCAGCCCACTGGCTATTGATCTGGTGGGGCGATTTTTCCCAACAGATGGATACCATCTGTTGGGATCGCACCACTAGGGCCCCTTCTTCGTTCTGGCTCAGGCTTCGTCGAGCCAGACTTTTTCGAGATCGATCTCGAAGGTCTGATGCATCCCGTGGTCCTTCACGGCGGGCACCGAGTGGTTGTACAGCTTGCGCCAGTAAGGCTGGATGATGATGCCGGCATCCTGGATGATCTTTTCGATGTCCTTCATCACGCCGCGGCGCGTGTCGGGGTCCGGAAGCGCCAGCGCTTCCTCGATCTTCTTGTCGAGCTCCGGATTGGAATAGGCCGACTCGTTCCAGGCCTCGCCGGTGCGATAGGCAAGCGCCACCACTTGGATGCCGAGCGGGCGCATGTTCCAGTTGGTCATCGAGAACGGATATTTCGTCCAGTCGTTCCAGAAGGTCGAGCCCGGCAGGACGGTGCGCTTCACCTTGAAGCCCGCCTCGCGCAATTGCGCGGCGATCGCATCGCCCGTGTTCTTGTGCCAGTCCTCGTCCACCGTGATGAGGTCGTGCTCGAAGTCCATCTGGCCGGCCTCGTCCATCGTGGCCTTGGCCTTCTCGATGTCGCGGGCGAGCTTCGGCAGCTCGGCATATTCGGGATGGATCGGGCAGACATGGTGGTTCTCGGCGACATCCCCGGCATTGTCGTAGCCGAGCGCCAGCACCGTCGCATTGTCGACGGCGAGCTGCAGCGCCTTGCGCACCTTCTCATCGTCATAGGGCTTGTTGTTGACGTTGGTGCGCGCCACCAGCGTCGTCGCCGTCGTCACCTCCGACTTCACGAGATCGAGCGCGTCGAGAATTTCGACGTAGTCGGCCGTCGTCTCGTAGTTGGTGTGGATCTCGCCCGATTCGAAGGCGCTCACCATCGCCGAGGGGTCGGTGCCGTAGTCGATGAACTCGACCCCGTCGAGATAGGCCTCGCCGCCCCACCATTTGCCGTCCTCGCGCTTCTTCAGCACGACGCGGTTGCCCACCTCATAGGACACCAGTTCGAACGGGCCCGTGCCGATCGGGTTCTTGACGAAGTCGCGGCCGGTCTCGTCGAAGCTCGGATGCACGATCAGGCCCGGATAGTCGGCCATGCCCGGGATGATCGAGATGTCCGGCGCCGAAAGGTTCAGCTTCACCGTCATGTCGTCGACCTTCTCGATCGCCCCCTCGCGCGCCTTCTTGGTGCCCGGATCGATCAGCGCGGCCATGCGCGCCGGCATGGAGTTGCCTTCCACCGTCTGATCGCACCAGCGGTTGATGTTGTAGATCACGTCGTCGGCGCCGAAGGGATCGCCGTTGTTCCAGGTCACGCCCGGCCGCACATGCAGCACGTATTCGGTGGCGTCTTCATTGACGTCCCAGCTCTCCAGCAGCTTGCCCTCGAAGGTGAAGTCGCGCGTGTACTTCACCAGCGGCTCCAGCGTCTGGCGCATCGCGTTGGCGATCTCCGACCAGTCCGCCGTGCGCGGATCCTTCGGGTCCTTGATGAACATCGCCACTTTCAGGGTTCCGCCCGTCTTCGGCTCCTGCGCCACGGCACGCGTCGGCGCGGCAAGGCCCAGCATGCCATAGGCGGCGGCCGTGGAAGCGCCGAGCGCGCTCGCCAGGGCGAGAAACTCGCGGCGGTCCATCTTCCCGCCCCGCGCGTCGGTCGCCAGCTCTTTCACGCGAGCCGGTACCCGATCGCCATTGCTCTTGAAAAACGTCATCGACGCACTCCCATTGTTCCCGTTGATGGTTCTTGTTTTAGCATTCCGTATTGAGCCCCCGATGTCAAAAAAACCCGCACCAGGCCGCTGGGGGAGTTTGCTACGTTCTCGACAGGGCCGATGACGGATTTGCGACAAGACTGGCGCAAAAATGATACCCGAGGCCGATTCTGCAACATCCCGTGAGGGCTCCTCCTGACAGCTGGTGACGGGAACGCCGGCTTTGCCGCCATGCCAAGCGCTGCCAGATTGACGCTTCGCCCCACTTCTTGCTAAGCCTCCGCGTTCGCTTGAGGTGCTCCGGCGGTGCGTTCGCGCGTCGGGGAAAAGGGAACACGGAACGGTCTTCCACGGGAAGGCCGAAGCCGTGGCTGCTCCCGCAACTGTAAGCGCCAAGGCCCCCCGAATGCCACTGGGCGAATGCCTGGGAAGGCGGGGATGCCGATGAAGCGCGAGCCAGGAAACCTGCCTTGGGCCGTCACCTTCCGGATGCGGGATGCTTCCGGAGCTGTGCTTCTCGCAGCGGTGGCGAAACGTCATCGCTGGCGGGGAACGGCACGGCAAAGGCCTTCGCTCTCTCCAGCATCATCGCAGATTGCTTCGCGGAGGGGCACGCATGCTTTCACGACAAGGTTCTTTTCCGTATCTGCTCGGCGCGTCGACCGTAGCGCTTACCGTATCGATACACCCCGCCCCGGCGCAGGATCTCGACCTCGGCACGATCGTTGTGACGCCGAACCGGGCGCCGACCGACCGCGCCAAGGTGGGCTCCAGCGTCGCGGTGATCGACCGCCGGGAGATCGAACAGCAGTCGCTGCCGGTCATCGTCGAATATCTCGACCTGTTGCCCGGCGTCTCCATCTCCTCGCCCGGCGGCCGCGGCGCCGAGGGCAGCCTTTCCGTGCGCGGCGCACCGCGCCGCTACGTCAAGACGCTGTTCAACGGCATCGACATCTCCGATCCGACCAACACGCAGGTGCAGACCTCCTATCAGTACTTGCTTTCGGGCGGCATCGAGCGCGCCGAGGTGCTGAAGGGCTCGCAGAGCACCCTCTACGGCTCGGACGCCATCGCCGGCGTGATCAGCCTGTCGACACTGGGCGACATCGAACCCGGCCTCACGCACATCGTCCAGGGCGAAGGCGGCTCGCACGGCTCGCTCGGCGGCTCCTACGGTCTGCGCGCGGCAGACGACCGCTCGAAACTGTCGCTCAACCTCACCGGCTTCCGCACCGACGGCATCTCCTCGGCCGCTTCGGGCACCGAGCGCGACGGCTACGAGAACCTGATGTTCGACGTCAATGCCGAGCACGTCTTCTCCGACGTCTTCTCGGTCTTCGGCTCGGCGCTCTATATCGACGCCGAAGCGGAGTTCGACAACGACAGCTACGTCTTCCCAGCAGGGGTTTTCAATCCACCGACCGACAATCTGACGGCCACCAACCTCAGCAAGCAACTGGCCGGACGCGCCGGCTTCAACCTCGATCTGCTCGACGGACGCTTCCGCAACACGTTTTCAGCGCAGACTTTCGACCTGAAGCGCTCGATTGCCGGAACGACCTTCGATGGCACCTATGAGGGCAAGCGCTACAAGGTTGACTACCAAGGCGCCTACGATGTCACCGACTGGCTGACAATCCAAGCCGGTGCCGACTACGAGAAGCAGAAGGCCCTGTTCCCCGAAGGCGCCTTCAACCCCGAAGTCAACGCCGATTTCAATATCGCCGGTTTCTGGGGCGAAGCCATTGCAACCCCGATCGAGAACCTGACGCTTACCGCTGGCATTCGCCACGATGAACACAGCGAGTTCGGTGGCCACACCACCTATCGCGCCACCGGTTCCTATCTCTTCGCCGATACCGACACGCGGCTCCACGCCTCGCTCGGCACTGGCTTCCGAGCACCAAGCCTCAACGAATTGTTCGGCCCGTTCGGAGCGGATCCAAACCTGACGCCCGAAACCAGCTTCGGCTTCGACGCGGGGATCGAACAACGCTTCTTGGCCGGGCGCCTCGTCGCCGATCTCACTTATTTCCAGATGAAGATCGATGATCTCATCACCTATTCGGGCGGCTACACCCAGCTTCCGGGCACCGCGCGCCAGCGCGGCGTCGAGGCATCACTCACCTATGCCGTGAACGATTGGCTGGAAATCGGCGGCGCATACACCTACACAAGCTCCGTGGACCAGAACGGCGACCGCCTTACCCGCATCCCGCGCCACGCCATAGCGCTGCAGGCCAGCGCGCGCCCGGCCGAAAAGTGGCTGCTCTCTGCAAGCGCCAAGGCCAACATCGATACGCTCGACGGCAATGATTTCGAGCTTGACGACCATTTCCTCCTCAATGCCAAGCTCGCCTACAAGCCGACCGAGGACACCGAGCTTTACCTGCGCGCCGAAAACCTCCTCGATCAGGATTACCAGACGGTGCGCGGCTTCAACACGCCCGGCCTTTCGGTCTTCGCCGGCTTCCGCGCCAGATTCGGGCCATGACGAAGCGCGGCCGGAACCGTTTGCCCGCCCTTTCCGGCCTTGTGCTCCTTGCCGGCGCGCTGCTTGCCGCGCCGGCCTCTGCCGCGCCGAAGCGCGTCATGTCGCTCAACGTGTGCACCGATCAGCTCGCCATGGCGCTCGCAGCCCCTGGCCAGCTCGTCTCCGTCTCCTTCCTCGCCCGCGAGCCCAGCCTGTCCATGCTGCACGAGGAGGCGCGGAAATACCCGGTCAATCGCGGCCTCGCCGAGGAAGTGTTTCTCGAAAAGCCCGATCTCGTCGTCACCGGCACCTACGCGCTGCACAACACCACCGCGCTCCTCAAGCGGCTCGGCTTTGCGGTGGAGGAATTCTCCTTCGTCCAGACCCTCGACACCATCCCCGGCGAGATCCGCCGCATGGGCGCGTTGCTGGGACAGGAGGAAAAGGCGGAAAGGATCGCGGCCGGCTTTGCGACGGAGCTTGCGGACATCGAAAGGCGGCAATGCGACCGGCGTCCGACCGCCATCGCCTACGACCAGAACGGCGTCGCGCTCGGCAAGGGGACGCTGGCCGATTCCGTCCTGCAGGCTGCAGGGTTGAGGAATCTCGCCACCGATGCGGGCGTCGTCGGCATGGCCCCCTTCCCGCTCGAACAGGTGGTGGCCGAAAAGCCCGACATCATCGTCACCGGCCGCCCCGAAAGCGCCCCCACCCTCGGCGAGCACGTGCCGCGTCATCCGGCCATCGCCGCCATGCCCGCAACGCGCGTCGGCGCCTTCGTGCCGGAGGGCTCCTGGTCCTGCGGCGCCCCCACGGTCATTAAGGCCGTAAGAGCGCTCGCCAAGCTGCGCGAGGAGATCGCGCCCTGCCCGGCGGGGACGGCGCCATGAAGCCCTCCCTCCTCACCACGGCGCTCACCCTTCTCGCCCTGGCGCTCTTCGTCCTGTCGCTGCTCGTCGGTCCGGCCGAGCTCGCCCTCGGCGACAGCCTGTCGGGCCTCGTCGCCGGCGGCGGCGAGGCGGCCGCCATCATCATGCGCGAGATCCGCCTGCCGCGCGCCCTGCTCGGGCTTTCCATCGGCATCTCGCTCGGCCTGTCGGGCGCGGTGCTCCAGGGCTTCCTGCGCAACCCGCTGGCCGAACCCGGCATCATCGGCGTCTCGGGCACCGCGGCGCTCGGCGCCGTCGCCATCTTCTATTCGGGCATCGCCGGCAGCTCGCTCTATGCGCTTCCCCTCGGCGCTCTCGCCGGCGCTGGCGCCTCCGTCCTGATCCTGCTCGCCATCGCCGCGCGGCAGGGCTCGACGCTGACCTTGATTCTTGCCGGCGTGGCGCTGTCCAGCCTGTCGGGCGCGCTCACCTCGCTGGTGCTCAACCTGTCGCCCAACCCTTTCGCGGCCTACGAGATCATCTTCTGGCTGCTCGGCTCGCTCAAGGACCGGTCGCTGGAGCATGTCGCCCTCGCCCTGCCGCTGATGGCCGCAGGCTGGCTGCTGATCGCGCTCTCGGCGCGCGCCGTCGACGCCCTGTCGCTCGGCGAGGAGGCGGCGGAAAGCCTCGGCATTCCCATGGCGCGCGCGCGCTTCCTGATCGTTGCCGGCGTCGCGCTCTCGGTCGGCGCCGCAACCGCGGTGGTCGGCACCATCGGCTTCATCGGCCTTGTCGTGCCGCATCTGCTGCGCCCGCTGACCGACCGCCTGCCGAGCAGCCTGCTGCTGCCAGCCGGCCTCGGCGGCGCCGCCCTGCTGCTCGCCGCCGATGTCGCCGCCCGGCTTGTCCTGCCCGCCGGCGAGTTGAATGTCGGGGTGCTGACGGCACTGATCGGCGCGCCGTTCTTCCTCTGGCTCGTCATGCGCGCCCGCCGGGAGATGTTCTGATGCGTCTTGCGATCGCCAGCCTCTCGGTCACGCTCGCCGGCAGAAGGATACTGTCCGACGTCTCGCTCGATCTCGCCCCCGGCACGGTCGTCGGCCTGCTCGGTCCCAATGGTGCCGGCAAATCGACGCTGATGCGCGCCCTTGCCGGGCAGGTCGCGGCCGGCGGCACGATCCGGCTCGGCACGGCTGATATCGCCGCCCTCGGTCCTGCCGATCGCGCCCGGCTCATCGCCTACCTGCCGCAGGCCCGCGCCATAGGCTGGCGGCTGCGGGTGCGCGACCTCGTGGCG
>NZ_JANKOF010000074.1 GCF_024655565.1 Nitratireductor sp. ZSWI3
CCGCGCGACGACCATCGCGCGGGCGTTTTGCCATGGCGCCCGTCCACAGCCCGGACCGAGCAGATCGCAAGCCATGGATCCGGTGGAATGGTTTTTCCTGGCAGATGGGCACCATCCGTAGGGATCAAGCCGCTAGAATTTCAATAAAACAATATGCAAATTCAAATATTCTTCGATGGAGGTGCCTTTTTCGCCACAAACTTCTCACACAACCATGACTTTCAACAGTTGAACTTTTTTGTAACTTGACATTTCGACCTCCATTGAGCGTATCTAGCGCCCATCGCTCAACCGGGCATTGAAATTTACAATCATTCTTGCGGGAGGAATGACTTGATGGTGGTCAACACGCCGGCAACCGGCGACATCGCAGCCATGGCCCATGAGGCCCACGAAACGCCGGCACGATACATGGCCGATCTGGCCCAGGCTCTCATCGTCGCCGCCTCGCCCATCAACCGCATCGTCCTGTCGCGCATCGCCGAGCGCGCCTGCCTCAAGACCTCGGCTCACGAGCCGGCCAAGGCCCTCGGCGCGCTCACCGTTCCGGACAAGTCGCCGGGACTGGTGATCGTCGACATCGATGCGGGGACGAGCGGCCGGGAGGATCTCTTCGCCCATCTCAGCGAGCGCCGCAGCGCCTCGCCGGCGAAGCTGCCGCTGGTGATCGCGGTTGTCGGGGCGCTCGAGGCCGCCAGCCTGCCCGGGTTGATCTTCGATGCCACCGTCGTCCGCCCCGTCACGCCGGAAACCCTGCAACCCGTCATCGAAAGGCTGATCGCCGACGCGAAAGCATAGGCCGGGCGGGCCTTCCCTTCCCTTTGCCGCCCTGTCTATACTCCGGCATCCGAAACGATCCCTGGTGCTTGATGCCTGACAGGAAAAAGCTCGCCCGCCCCGCCAGTCGAGGCGATATGGTTCGCACGCCCGCATTTTTGAAGAACCTCAGGGGCGTGAAAGACTGGAAGCAGGCGACCGCCTGGCTGGAATGGCGCGGCATCGAGGACATCGAGTGCATCACGCCCGACCAGGCGGGCGTCGCGCGCGGCAAGATGATGCCGTCGAAGAAGTTCACCTCCAACACGTCGCTCGCCCTGCCCTCCGCTGTCTTCATGACGACCATCTCGGGCGAGTATCCCGAAAGCGGCGGCGGCTTCGTCTATCCGGAAGACGACGGCGACCTGAAGCTGCTGCCCGACCTCACCACCCTCACCGCCGTTCCCTGGGAGACGGATCCGACGGCGCAGGTGATCTGTGATCTGGTGCATCAGGACGGCCGTGCCGTCGAGTTCAGCCCGCGCAACGTCCTGAAGCGTGTCGTCGCCGAATACGCCAAGCACGGGCTGAAGCCGATCGTGGCGCCGGAGATCGAGTTCTATCTGGTGCACAAGAACCCCGATCCCGATTATCCGCTGACGCCGCCGGTCGGCCGCTCGGGACGCCCCATCGGCGGCGGCCAGGGATATTCCATCGCCGGCGTCAACGAGTTCGACGAGCTGATCGACGACATCTATCACTACTCCGAGGCGCAGGGGCTGGAGATCGACACGCTGATCCATGAGGAAGGCGCCGGCCAGCTCGAGATCAACCTGCGTCATGGCGATCCGGTCGAGCTCGCCGACCAGGTGTTCATGTTCAAACGCACCATCCGCGAGGCCGCGCTCAACCACGACACCTATGCCACCTTCATGGCCAAGCCGATCCAGGGCCAGCCCGGCTCGGCCATGCACATTCACCAGTCGGTCGTCTCGCTGGAGACCGGCGACAACGTCTTTTCCGACACCGCCGGCAAGGAGACCGACATGTTCCGCCATTTCATCGGCGGCCTGCAGCGGCACATCCCCAACGCGCTCATCATGCTGGCGCCTTACGTGAACTCCTACCGCCGGCTGACCCAGGGAACCTCCGTGCCGGTCAACACACGCTGGGGCTACGACAACCGGACCACCGCCTTCCGCGTGCCGCGCTCGGAGCCATCCTCGCGGCGCGTCGAAAACCGCATCCCCTCTTCCGACGCCAATCCTTATCTGGCGCTCGCCGCCTCGCTCGCCTGCGGGCTGATCGGCATCCTGGAAAAGAGCAAGCCCGATTCTCCCGCCGGGACGGCCGTCAACCAGGACGAGATCGAGCTGCCGCGCGGCCTTCTGGAGGCCGTCGCGCTGTTCGAGGGCGACGAGGCGCTGCAGAGGATTCTCGGCGCGCCCTTCACCACCACCTTCGCCGCCATCAAACGCGCCGAGTTCGAGACCTTCATGCAGGTCATCAGCCCGTGGGAGCGGGAGTATCTTTTGTTGAATGTTTGAATGAGTGAATAGTGAATAGTGAATAGTGAATAGTGAATAGTGAATAGAAGGATATCCACACGATGACAGAAGACAATATTTCACCAAATTAAAAGTACATCCATTCACTATTCACCATTCACTATTCACCACTCCGATGCCCTACCACTCCCCCATCTCCCCCGGCCTTTCCTGGTATGAAGCGAGTCTCGGCGCGCGGCCGCGATATGCGGCGCTCGACGGCGATCTGGCGGCCGACGTGGTCATCGTCGGCGGCGGCTTCACCGGTCTTTCGGCGGCCGCGCATCTGGCGCGGGCCGGCGTCGACGTCGTCCTCATCGAGGCGCACCGTTTCGGCGATGGCGCTTCCGGCCGCAATGGCGGCCAGCTCGGCACCGGTCAGCGCGCCTGGGCGGAGGAGCTGGAGGAGGAACTCGGCTTCACCCGCGCCAAGGCCCTGTTCGATCTCGCCGAGGAGGCGAAGGCGCATCTGCTCGGCTTCGCGGCAGACCACGGCATCGAGATCGACTACCGACCGGGCCAGATGTCCGTCGTCCACAAGCGGCGCTATCTCGACGACTATCGCAAGCATGCCGACATCATGCGCGAGCGCTTCGGCTATCCTCATCTGAGCTATATGGATGCGGAGGAGACGGCCCGTCGGCTCGGCTCCGACCGCTATTTTGGCGGCGTGCGCGACACCGGCACCGGACACATCCATCCGTTGAAGCTGGTCATCGGCACGGCCCGCGTCGCCGACGAGGCGGGAGCCCGCCTGTTCGAGACCACCAGAGCGACGGGCATCTCGGCGCATGGCGGCAAGGTGCGCGTCGTCACGCAGCACGGCACGATCACCGCCGAGAAATGCCTGGTCGCCACCAACGCCCACGGCAATGGGCTGGAGCCCGAGAGCGCTGCGCATGTCATGCCGATCGGCTCCTTCATCGGCGCCACCGTGCCGCTCGGCGAAACCAGCCCGGTGCTGCCCGGCGGCGAGGCGGTCGACGATTCCCGTTTCGTCGTGCGCTATTTTCGCAAATCGTCGGACGGGCGGCTTCTCTTCGGCGGCCGCGAGATCTATGCGCCCGGCGAGGACAAGGCGATCCATCGTCACATCCGCCGGCAGATCACCGAGCTTTACCCCGCCCTGAAGGACATCGAGATCACCCATGCCTGGGGCGGCTATGTCGGCATCACCATGCCCAGGAAACCCTTTGTGCGCGAGGTGATGCCGAATGTGATCTCAGCAGGCGGCTATTCCGGCCATGGGGTGATGCTGTCGAATTTCGTTGGCAAGCTGTATGCGGAAACCGTGTGCGGCAACCGCGACCGGCTGAAGCTGTTCGAGGAACTGAAGGTCCCGCCCTTCCCCGGCGGCCGCCTTTTGCGACCGGCGCTGATGTTCCTGGCGCTCAACTGGTACGCGCTGCGGGACCGCATCTGAATCGCGCGATCGGCCGTTTTCTGCCTACAACGGCCAGAAGAACAGGATAGCCGGCACCGACACCACGACGATGATGACCTCCAGCGGCAGGCCGATGCGCCAATAATCGCCGAAACGATAGCCGCCGGGACCCATGATGATGGTGTTGTTCTTGTGGCCGATGGGCGTCAGGAAGGCGCAGGAGGCAGCAACCGCGACCGCCATCAGGAACGGGTCGGGCGACACGTCGAGCCCGCGCGCCACCGACAGCCCGACCGGCGCAGCGATGAGGGCCGTCGCCACATTGTTCAGGAAGTCCGACAGCGTCATGGTGACGATCATCAGGATCGCCAGGATGCCCCATGCCGGCAGCGCACCGGTCAGCGACAGGATGGACTCGGCGATCAGCTTGGTTCCACCGGACTCCTCCAGTGCCAGCCCAAGCGGGATCAGCGACGCGAGCAGCACGATCACCGGCCATTCGACGGCCTCGTAGATCTCCCGGGCGCCCACGACATTGAACAGCGCGTAGACGGCAACGGCGCCGGCCAGGGCGACGGCGAGCGGCACGAAGCCCATCACGGACGTGGCCACCGCCACCGCGAACACACCCATGGCGAACAGCGCCTTGCCGCGCTGGATCACCGTGTGGCTGCGGTCGGCCAGAGGCAGCACGCCCAGCCAGTCGGCGGCGTCCGCCACCTGGCTTTCAGGCCCGAGGAGGAGCACCACATCGCCCGTCCGGATGGGCAGCTTGCGCACCCGCTCGCGAAACCGCTTGCCCTGGCGCGCAACGCCGAGCAGCGTCACGCCGCGCCGATAGAAGAGCCGCAGATCGTGCGCTGTGCGGCCGACCATGCGTGAGTTGTCCGGCACGATCGCCTCGACCAGCACCAGCGATTTGCCGCGGATGCCGCCATGCTCTTCCGAGCCCGCCGCATCGAGCTCGGCGGCGCCGATGAAGGCTTCGATCGATTTCGGATCACCTTCGAGGATGAGGTGATCGCTTCTGCGCACCTCCTCGCCGGCGGAAAAGCCCGCCAGGCGATTGCCGCGCCGCACCAGGCCGAGGATGGTCACGTCATGCTCGTCGGCCAGCGGGTAGAGATCGTTGACCGTCTGGCCGATCGCCTTCGATTTCTCCTTCACGCCCGCCTCGGCAACGAAGAGGCCCGCTTCGCCGCCCTCGCCGACCACCGCTCCCAGCCCCGTGTCGGGGATGAACCGCCAGCCGATCAACGCGACGAAGGCGATGCCGACCGCCGCGCAGATCAACCCCACCGGCGAGAAATCGAACATGGAGTAAGGCTCACCCAGCGCACGGTCGCGGAATTCGGCGATCACGATGTTGGGCGGCGTTCCGATGAGGGTGATCATGCCGCCGAGAATGGTGGCGAAGGAGAGCGGCATCAGCGAACGGGAAACCGACCGTTTCGCCTTTTCGGCCGCCTCGATGTCGAGCGTCATCAGCATGACCAGCGCGGCGACGTTGTTGATCACCGCCGAGAGGCCGGCGCCGATGATCGACATCAGGCCGATATGCGTCGGCAGGGAGCGGCCCGCGGACAGGACGAAGCGGGCGATCAGCTCGACCGCGCCGGCATTCATCATGGCGCGCGAGACGATCAGCACCAGCGCGATGATGACGACAGCCTCGTGGCCGAAGCCCATGAAGGCGTCGTGGGCCGGCACGACGCCGCCGACGACCGCGATGATCAGGGCGGCAAAGGCGACGAGGTCGTAGCGGATGCGTCCCCAGACCAGAAACCCGAACACGACCCCGAGAAGGCAAAAGAGGAAAAGCTGCTCGTAGGTCATGCGGTCGTGTCCCTTCTCCCAGAGCGCCGTGCGTCCTTTTGGACGCACAAAGGACGCTCTATCTCTTTATTTTCCGCATTTATGCGGACGTCAGGTGATTCCACCTGACTGCAAAATGCGATAAAGCCGCCCCGCCCGGCAGTAGCGCATCGCCCGAAAATCAAGACCGGTTTTCGGAAAGCGCGATGCGCAGTTTCAAAGACCTGCATCATCCTTTGCGTCCGAATGGACGCGCGGCGAGGCAGGCCGATGCGTGCCGGTCAGATGCAGCGGCCGCCGTCCACCTCCAGCGCCACACCGGTGATGAACTCCGCCTCGTCGGAGGCCAGCCACAGCGCCGCATTGGCTATGTCGAGCGGCGTGGAGAGCCGGCCGAGCGGGATCGAGGCACGGAACTGCGCCCGCTTTTCGGGCGTGTCCTCGCCCATGAACTGGCCGAGCATGCCCGTCTCTCCGGCCACCGGACACAGGCAGTTGACGCGGATGTTCCTGGGCGCGAGCTCCACGGCCATGGATTTCGTCGCTGTGATCGCCCAGCCCTTGGAGGCGTTGTACCAGGTCAGGCCGGGGCGCGGGCGCAGGCCCGCCGTCGAGGCCGTCGTGATGATCGAGCCGCCGCCCTGCTTCTCCATGATCGGCACGACGGCGCGCGCCGAGTGGTAGATCGCCTTCATGTTGACGGCGGTGATGAGATCGAAGGTCTCTTCCTCGACCTCCAGCATCGGCCCGTTGCGATGGGTGAAGCCGGCATTGTTGACCATGATGTCGAGCCGGCCATGGCTCTTGATGGCGGTATCCACCATCGCCTCCACATCCGCTTTCATGGAAACATCCACCGTGACGGGCAGGGCCGCCTCGCCGATGGCGCGCGCGACGCGCTCGGCGCCTTTCGCATTGAGATCGGCGACGATCACCTTGGCGCCTTCTTCGGCGAAACGCTTCGCCATTCCCGCGCCAAAACCGGATGCCGCGCCGGTGATGACGGCAACCTTGCCATCAAGTCGAGCCATTTTGATTTCCTGTAAGATTAGCCGTGATTGAAAACGATCGTCTTTGTGGCGGACATGTCGTACAGGGCCTCGAAGCCCTTCTCGCGCCCATGCCCGGACTTCTTGAAGCCGCCGAACGGCAACTCGATGCCGCCGCCGGCGCCATAGCCGTTGACGAACACCTGTCCGGCGCGCACCCGCTTGGCCACACGGTGCTGGCGCGCCCCGTCACGCGTCCACACGCCAGCCACGAGGCCGAATTCGGTGCCGTTGGCGAGGCGGACCGCATCAGCTTCATCCTCGAACGGGAACAGCGAGAGCACCGGGCCGAACACTTCCTCCTGCGCCAGCGCCGCGCCCGGGTCGACATCGCCGAACAGGACCGGTGGATGATAGTATCCCCCCTCGGGTGTATCGGCAACGACCGTGCCCTGGGCCAGAAGCGGGATGCCGGCCTCCCGGGCGGCCTCAACGAAGCCTGCGACACGGCCGCGTTGGGCCGGGTTGATCAGCGGCCCGATGTCCAGGTCGGCGTCGTGCGGCCCGGCGACGAGCTTCGAGAAGCGCGCCGCCAGCGCGGTCGCCACCTCTTCGTAGATCGCCTTTTGGATCAGCACCCGGCTGCCCGCCGAGCAGGTCTGCCCGCCATTCTGGATGATGGCGTTGACGAGCACCGGCAGCGCCGCCTCCACGTCGGCATCGGCGAAGACGATCTGCGGCGACTTGCCGCCGAGCTCCATCGTCACGCCGCGATTGTTGATCGCGGCGGCCTGCTGGATGGCGGTGCCGGTCATCGGGGAGCCCGTGAAGGTGACGTAATCGACCAGCGGATGCGCGGAAAGGGCGGCACCGGCGGTGCGGCCATAGCCGGAGACGACGTTGAACACGCCCTCCGGCACGCCGGCCTCAAGCGCCAGCTCGGCGATGCGCAGCGTCGTCAGCGAGGCGTCCTCGGCCGGCTTGATGACCAGCGTGTTGCCCATGGCAAGGGCGGCACCCACGACGCGGGCAAGGATCTGCAACGGATAGTTCCATGGCGTGATGCCGACCACCACGCCATGCGGCTCGCGCAGCGTCAGCGCCGTATAGCCTTCCAGGAAGGGAATCGTGTCGCCGTGGACCTTGTCGGCGGCCCCGCCGTAGAACTCGTAGTAGCGCATGGTGGCGGTAACGTCCGCCTTGCCCTGGCGGATCGGCTTGCCGGTGTCGCGCGATTCGAGCGCCGCCAGCTCCTCGCCGTTCTTTTCGACAAGCTGGAACAGCCGGGTCAGGCAACGGCCGCGCTCGACCGCCGGCATGCGGCCCCACGGCCCTTCGTCGAACGCACGTCTGGCAGCCTTCACCGCCAGGTCCACATCCGCCGCGTTGGCGGCGGGGATCGAGGCGAAGACCTTGCCGTCGGAGGGGGAGAAGACGTCGATGCGCTCGCCCGAGAGCGAATCGACCGAGCGCCCGTCAATGAACTGCATGAAGGCGCGGCCCTCGGCCACGCTGCGCGAAAAATGGGTGCCCATCCCTGCTGCTCCGGTTTGTATTGTCAGCATCCGAGCTTATGCTCGTGAGAGGACCCATGGGAAACCCGCCATGCGAGGCTCTGTCAAGGCACAAACGCCCTCGCGCGTTGGCGCAGCCGCCGTTACGGCGCTGCGGCAATTCGTGTGGAGATCCCGTCTGGTCTTTTTAAATCGATTAGACTATAGCAACGCCAACAGCGCATAAGGCCAGCGGAGCGACAATGACAAGCCAGACGATTCCCGTCGATCCCTTCGATCTCGTGGTGTTCGGCGCGACGGGCGATCTTTCCGAGCGCAAGCTTCTGCCGGCGCTCTACCAGCGGCAGCGTGCCGGGCAGTTCAGCGAGCCGACGCGCATCATCGGCTCCTCGCGCACCCAGCTCTCCAACGAGGAATTCCGCAGCTTCGCCGAAAAGGCGATTCGCGAGCACGTGGCAAAGGCCGACATCGAGCCGGGCGAGCTCAAGCGTTTCCTCGCCCGCCTTTCCTATGTGCCGGCGGACGCCAAGTCCGGCGAAGGCTTCGACGCGCTGAAGGCAGAGGTCGGCGACAGCGATAGCGTCCGCGCCTTCTACATGGCCGTCGCCCCCAGCCTGTTCGACGACATCGTCGGGCAGATCGCCAAGCACGCGCTTTCCACCCCCAGCGCCCGCGTCATCGTGGAGAAGCCGATCGGCCGCTCGCTCGCCTCGGCATGCGAGCTCAACGACGCCATCGGCCGCGTCTTCTCCGAGCAGAACGTCTTCCGCATCGACCACTATCTCGGCAAGGAGACGGTCCAGAACCTGATGGCGCTGCGCTTTGCCAACGCGCTCTACGAACCCTTGTGGAATTCGGCCCATATCGACCACGTCCAGATCACGGTCGCCGAATCCGTCGGGCTGGAAGGCCGCGCCGGCTATTACGACAAGGCCGGCGCGCTGCGCGACATGGTGCAGAACCACATCCTGCAGCTTCTCTGCCTGGTCGCCATGGAAGCGCCGGCCTCGATGGATGCCGACACGGTGCGCGACGAGAAGCTCAAGGTGCTGAGAGCGCTCAAGCCGATCGACGCCGCGCATGCCGAGAAGGTCACGGTGCGCGGCCAGTACCGCGCCGGCGCCTCCAACGGCGGCGCCGTCAAGGGCTATGCCGAGGAGCTCGGCAGCGAAAGCGATACCGAGACCTTCGTCGCCCTGAAGGCGGAAATCGAGAACTGGCGCTGGGCCGGCGTGCCCTTCTATCTGCGCACCGGCAAGCGGCTGGCGACCCGCGCTTCGGAGATCGTCATCCAGTTCAAGCCGATCCCACATTCCATCTTCGGCGACGGTGCCGGCAAGGTCTTCGCCAATCAGCTCGTCATCCGCCTGCAGCCCGACGAGGGCGTCAAGCAGTGGATCATGATCAAGGATCCGGGCCCCGGCGGCATGCGGCTGCGCCACGTGCCGCTCGACATGAGCTTCGCCGAATCCTTCAGCGGGCGGAATCCCGATGCCTATGAGCGGCTGATCATGGACGTCATCCGCGGCAACCAGACGCTGTTCATGCGGCGCGACGAGGTGGAGGCCGCATGGCGCTGGATCGACCCGATCCTCGCCGCCTGGGAGGACAACCAGCAGCCGGCGCAGGGCTACACCGCCGGCACCTGGGGACCCTCTGCCTCGATCGCCCTGATCGAGCGCGACGGCCGCACCTGGCACGAAAGCATCTGACGATGACGCAGCCCGTGTGGCACGAATTCGCTTCCCCCGACACGCTGGCCGACGCGCTGGCCGGCACAGTGGCCGAGGTGCTGGAGAACGCCGTTCAGACGCGCGGGCACGCCAGCCTTGCCGTCTCGGGCGGGCGCACGCCGGTGCTCTTCTTCGATCGGCTGTCGCGGTGTCCGATCCCCTGGCGCAAGATCATCGTGACCCTGGTCGACGAGCGTTTCGTGCCGGGAGATTCACCGCGTTCCAACGCGCGGCTCGTCACCCGCCATCTTCTGCAGAACGAGGCTGCGCGGGCCGGCTTCATCGGCCTTTATTCGCAGGCCCAGAACACCGAGAGCGCGGCGCGCGAGGCGAGCGCCGCGCTTGCCGCCCTGCCCATGCCGCTCGACGTCGCCGTGCTCGGCATGGGCACCGACCGCCACACCGCCTCCTTCTTCCCCGATGCCGCCGACATCGACACCCTGCTCGATGCCGCGGACGGGCAGGCGGTCCGGTCCGTCAATGCCCGCAGCGCCGGCGAGCCGCGCCTCACCCTGTCGATGAAGGTGCTGGCCAGCGCCCGCTATCTGATGGTGCATATCGAGGGCAACGACAAAAAGGAGGTGCTCGAGGAAGCGCTGACGGTGCCGCCCGGGCCGGCAACGCCGATCGGCGCCGTACTGGCCGCGGCAGAGAATCCCGCCCATATCTATTGGGCTCCCACACGCTAGCGAGACGCTGGCCGACCGCGTCCGGCATCCCTCCCGCGCCGGACATGCAAGCAAGGACGCAACGCCATGACTGCAAGAGCCGAAATCGAAGCCGTCACAGCCCGCATTCGCGAGCGCTCACGCGCCAGCCGCGAAGCCTATCTCGAACGCATCGACCAGGCCGCCGGGCAGGCCGTGAACCGCACCGTGCTCTCCTGCGGCAATCTCGCCCACGGCTTCGCCGCCTGCGGCCCCACCGACAAGGCGGCGCTGGCCGGCGACCGGGTGCCCAACATCGGCATCATCACCGCCTATAACGACATGCTCTCGGCGCACCAGCCCTACGAGCCGTTCCCGAATCTCATCAAGCAGGCGGCGCGCGAGGCCGGCGGCGTGGCGCAGGTGGCGGGCGGCGTTCCGGCCATGTGCGACGGCGTCACGCAGGGCCAGCCCGGCATGGAGCTGTCGCTGTTCTCGCGCGACGTGATCGCCATGGCCGCGGCGGTGGGCCTTTCCCACAACATGTTTGATGCCGCCGTCTATCTGGGCGTCTGCGACAAGATCGTTCCCGGCCTCGTCACCGCCGCCCTCACCTTCGGTCATCTGCCGGCCGTGTTCATTCCCGCCGGGCCGATGACATCGGGCCTGCCCAATGATGAGAAGGCACGCATCCGCCAGCTCTATGCGGAAGGCAAGGCAGACCGCGCTGCGCTGCTCGAAGCGGAATCGAAATCCTATCACGGTCCCGGCACCTGCACGTTCTACGGCACTGCCAACTCCAACCAGATGCTGATGGAGATCATGGGGCTGCACACGCCCGGCTCCTCCTTCATCAATCCCAACACGCCCCTGCGCGACGCGCTGACGAAGGAAGCCGCCAAGCGGGCGCTCGCCATCACCGCGCTCGGCAACGATTACACGCCGGCCGGCCGCATGATCGACGAGCGCTCCATCGTCAACGGCGTCGTCGGGCTCAACGCCACGGGCGGCTCCACCAACCACACCATGCACCTGATCACCATGGCGGCGGCCGCCGGCATCAGGCTCACCTGGGACGACATCGCCGAAATCTCCGACCACGTGCCGCTGCTCGCGCGCGTCTATCCGAACGGGCTCGCCGACGTGAACCATTTCCACGCCGCCGGCGGCATGGGCTTCCTGATCCGCGAATTGCTCGACGACGGCTATCTGCATGAGGACGTGCGCACCGTCTGGGGCGAGGGCCTGCGCCCCTACACCGTCGAGGCGAAGCTTGCCGACGACGGCACGGTGGCCCGGTCGCCCGCGCCGGCCGCCAGCGGCGACCCGAAGGTGCTCGCCACCGCCGCCAAGCCGTTCCAGCCGACCGGCGGCATCCGCGTGCTCACCGGCAATCTCGGCAAATCGATCATCAAGGTCTCGGCGGTCAAGCCGGAGCACCGGATCATCGAGGCGCCGGCCCTCGTCTTCCATTCGCAGGAGGCCATGCAGGCCGCCTTCAAGGCCGGCGAGCTCGACCGCGATTTCATCGCCGTCATCCGTTTCCAGGGTCCCAAGGCCAACGGCATGCCGGAGTTGCACAAGCTGACGCCGGCCCTCGGCGTCCTGCAGGACCGCGGCCATCGCATCGCCCTCGTCACCGACGGCCGCATGTCGGGCGCATCGGGCAAGGTGCCGGCGGCGATCCACGTCACGCCCGAAGCGCTCGACGGCGGCATGATCGGCAAGCTGCGCGACGGCGACCCGATGCGCCTCGATGCGGAAAAGGGCACGCTGGAGGTCCTGCTCGACGCCGAAGAGTTCACCGCGCGCGACGGTGCCGAAGCGGATCTCTCCGCCAGCCAGCACGGCATGGGACGCGAGCTGTTCGCCGCCTTCCGCCAGCTCGCCGGGCGCGCCGACCAGGGAGCCGCGGTGTTCTGACCGGGGCCGAAACTCGCGCTGACACGGTGCCAATCACCCCCACTCCGTCTTGCTTCGCAAGCCACCTCTCCCCCTGCCCGGGGGGAGAGGAAGGATGTCGAGCACTCCGCCTGGCGCTTCCTCTCCCCCGTCGAGCGGGGGAGAGGTGGCCGCGAAGCGGTCGGAGTGGGGGTCGACGCGATACCCGCTACCCTGGGTTCGTCGCCCCTGCCCATCCTCCGAGGTGGCGCTTGACAAGCGCACCCGGCCAGGGGCATGAATCTCTTATGGGGATCGCGATCTCCCCATGAGGCGACAGCCCAAGAATCGCGTCCATCAACCCGTTCAACGGAAGGACGCGCCATGCCCTCTCCCACCACCATTTCCATCGACAAGCTCGCCCGCCTGATCGGCACCCCGCATTGCCCGGCGCTGATCGACGTGCGCACCGACGAGGATTTCTCCGCCGATGCCAGGCTCGTGCCGGGCTCCGTGCGCCGATCGCACCGGACCGTGCGCGACTGGGCAGCGACCATCAATGCTCCGTCGGCGATCGTCATCTGCTAGCAGGGCAGAAAACTCAGCGAAGGTGCCGCCGCCTGGCTGCGCCATGGCGGCCTGGCGGCCGAAGCGCTCGAAGGCGGCTTCGAGGCCTGGCTCGGCGCCGGGCTGCCTGCGGTACCGGCGGACCGCCTGCCGGATGCCAACGCCTTTGGCGGGACGGTCTGGGTCACGCGGGCGCGACCCAAGATCGACCGCATCGCCTGCCCCTGGCTGATCCGCCGTTTCGTCGATCCGCAGGCCACGTTCCTGTTCGTCGCGCCGCAGGAGGTCGTCATGGTCGGCGAGCGCTTCGGCGCCGTTCCCTTCGACATCGAGGACGTGTTCTGGAGCCACCGCGGAGAATTGTGCACCTTCGACGTGATGATCGAGGAGTTCGGTCTGGCGACCGAGCCGCTGCACACGCTTGCGGCCATCGTCCGCGGCGCCGACACGGCGCGGCTCGACCTTGCGCCGCAGGCTGCCGGGCTGCTCGCAGCCTCGCTGGGCCTGTCGCGCATGTTCGCCGACGACCTGAAGCAGCTCGAGGCGGGCATGCTCCTCTACGACGCCTTCTACCGCTGGTGCCGGGACGCCACCGACGAGACGCACAACTGGCCGACGGCCAAGGGCAGGAGCGTCAAATGACGCGGGAGCGCGAAGCCGTTCCCGATCGCAGCTCGCCGCCGCACGCCGAACACGCGATCCCCTTTTCCGAGGGCGTCAAGGTGTGGCTCAGGGTGGCGGCGCTGAGCTTCGGCGGGCCGGCCGGGCAGATCGCGGTGATGCACCGCATCCTGGTCGAGGAGAAGCGCTGGATCGGCGAGAACCGGTTCCTGCACGCGCTCAACTACTGCATGCTCCTGCCCGGTCCGGAAGCGCAGCAGCTCGCCGTCTATATCGGTTGGCTGCTGCATCGGACAGCCGGCGGCATCGTCGCCGGCACGCTGTTCGTGCTGCCGGGTTTCCTCGCCATCCTGGCCTTGAGCTACGTCTACGCCGCCTTCGGCAGGGTGCCCCTCGTCGAGGGCCTGTTCTTCGGCCTGAAGGCGGCGGTGCTCGCCGTGGTGCTCAACGCCGTGGTGCGGATCGGCGGCAAGGCATTGAAGAACCGGGCGATGATCGCCATCGCCGTCATCGCCTTCGTCGCCATCTTCGTGTTCGACGTCGCCTTTCCCCTGATCATCCTCGCCGCGGCGGCGATCGGCTATATCGGCGGGCGGGCCGGCTCGCCGCTGTTCCAGATCGGCGGCGGCCACGGCAAGGCCTCGGGTCCGGTGCTGGCCGACGCGGATTCGCTTCTCGGCGAGGAGACCCCGGCGCATGCCCGGCCGAACGTCTCGTGGTCGCTCAAGGTGTCGGCGGCCTTCCTCGCCCTGTGGCTGGTGCCGGTGGCGCTGATCGTCGGCCTTCTCGGCCCCGGCGACGTGTTCAGCCAGATCGCCCTTTTCTTCAGCAAGATGGCGGTGGTGACCTTCGGCGGTGCCTATGCGGTACTCGCCTATGTGGCACAGGAGGCGGTCGAGCACTATGGGTGGCTACAGCCCGGCGAGATGCTCGACGGGCTCGGCATGGCCGAGACGACGCCGGGGCCGCTGATCCAGGTGGTGCAGTTCGTCGGCTTCCTCGGCGCCCATCGCGAGCCGGGGGCCCTGCCGCCGATGCTGGCGGCAACGCTGGCGGCGGTGCTCACCACCTGGGTCACCTTCGTGCCCTGCTTCCTGTGGATCTTCCTCGGCGCCCCCTTCGTGGAAACCCTGCGCGGCAACAGGGCGCTGACCGGCGCCATGTCGGCCATAACGGCGGCGGTGGTCGGGGTCATCATGAACCTCGCCGTCTGGTTCGCCCTGCACATGCTGTTCGGCGAAACCACGCCCTGGCGCGGCTTCGGGATGGCGCTCGACATTCCCGTCTGGCGAAGTCTCGACCCGGCAGCGCTGGCGCTGACGGCGGCGGCCCTCTTCGCGATCTTCCGCCTGCGCCTGGCGCTGATCCCGGTCCTTCTGATGTCGACGCTCGCCGGCCTCGCCTGGGCGCTGCTCGGCGGAAGCCCTCAATAGGTGGTGCGCCGCTCATCCGACGGCGGGCGGCCGAATTGCTGGCGATAGCTCTGCGCGAAATAGGAGTGCGAGGTGAAGCCGGTGGCGATCGCCACGTCGAGGATGGGCATGTTGGTTTGGCGCAACAGCTCGCGCGCCCGCTCCAACCTCAGCCGCATGTAGTATCGGCCTGGCGTCACGCCGAGATGACGCAGGAACAGCCGCTCCACCTGGCGCACGGAAAGCGCCGCCGCCTTGGCAAGCTGCACCGCCGAATAGGGCTCGTCGAGATTGTCGGCCATCAGTTCGACAATCTTCTTGAGCTTTTCCGACTTGCCGGTCAGGTCGCGCTCGGGGCCGACGCGCTGGCGATCGCCCGCCGAGCGGATGCGCTCGTGCTGGAACTGGTTGGCGACCTCGTTGGCAAGGTCGGGGCCAAGGTCGCCGCGCACGATCTCCAGCATCAGGTCGATCGAGGTCGTCACCCCGGCACAGGTGTAGCGCTTGCGGTCGATCTCGTAGACACTGCCCGTGCATTCGATCTCGGGAAAGCGCTCCTTGAAGGAGGCGCGGTTCTCCCAATGAATCGTGCAGCGATAGCCTTCGAGTTGCCCCGCCTCGGCGAGCAGGTAGGAGCCGGCGGCCAGCGCCCCCAGCGCACCCCCGCGGCGCCCGATCGAGCGCAGCGCGGCAAGCACGGTGCTCTTGCCGGGAAACTCCGTGGTGAGGCCGACGCAGACGAACAGGATGTCGACCGGCGGCAGGTCGGCGACTGCGTAGTCGATCTTGATGGGCAGGCCGTTCGAGGCCATCACGGCCTCGCCGTCGGCCGACACGGTCACCCAGCTATAGACGTCGCGCCCGAGCAGCCGATTGGCCGAGCGCACCGTGTCGATCGCCGCCGACAGGGAGAACATCGAAAACTTGTCGACCAGCAGAAACGCGAAGCGCCGGCCGTCCTGCGGAAGATCGCTCATGACGGCGCTTTTAGCAGGAAGCGGCGGGTGGCGGGAAGGGATGAGGCTGGCATGCTTTGACCGTCCCTCCGCCCCTCATCCGCCTGCCGGCACCGCAAGCGGGGAGAAGGAGGATGGCCGCAACGTCGATGCCTCCTTCTCCCCGTTTACGGGGAGAAGGTGAGGATGAGGGGCAGCGCGACCGGTCGATCATCTACCCGCCCTCAGAACACGGGCGGCTCGCGTCCGGCGGCGCGGAAGGCGGAGACGAGCGTGTTGGCCATCAGCATGGCGATGGTCATCGGCCCCACGCCGCCCGGCACCGGGGTGATGGCGCCGGCGACCGCCTTCGCCTCCTCATAGGCGACGTCGCCGACGAGGCGCGTCTTGCCCTCGCCCTTTTCCGGTGCGGCGATGCGGTTGATGCCGACGTCGATCACCGTCGCGCCGGGCTTCACCCAGTCGCCCTTCACCATCTGCGGCCGGCCGACGGCGGCGACCAGGATGTCGGCGCCGCGTGCGACGGCCGGCAGGTCCTTCGTGCGGCTATGGGCGATGGTGACGGTGGCGTTGGCGGCCAGAAGAAGGTTTGCCATAGGTTTGCCGACGATGTTGGAGCGGCCGATCACCACGGCATTGAGGCCCGACAGGTCCTTGCCGCGCACCCGCTCCAGCATCAGCATGGCGCCCGCCGGCGTGCACGGCACGAAGGCCGTTTCCACCTCGCCGGTGCCGAGCTTGCCGACATTGATGAAATGAAAGCCGTCAACGTCCTTTTGCGGCGCGATCGTCTGGATGATGCGGCCGGCATCGATGTGATTAGGCAGCGGGAGCTGCACCAGGATGCCGTGGATCGCCGGATCGGCGTTCAATTCCTTGATCAGGGCGACCAGCTCGCCCTCCCCCGTATCGGCCGGCAACGAATGCTGCACGGAATGGAAGCCGCATTCCTTGGCGCGGCGCGACTTGGACGCCACATAGACCTGGCTTGCAGGGTCCTCACCGACGATGACGACCGCAAGGCCGGGCCTCACCCCGGCACCGGCCAGGGCCGCGGCCTGCTCCTTGACCTTGGCAACCACGTCTTCAGCGATGGACTTTCCGTCGATGATTTCGGTCATGTCTTTCCCCGATCAGCGCTCTCGCAGGACTGCGAACCCGGCCGGAAGCAAGCTCGTCCCATCCGTCCGATGTAGCCGCCATAATGGGGAAAATCGCCGGCCGCAATCCCGCCGGAGCGTCCTTCTCTGACGTTATTGGAAAAACAATGCGGGTTTGCGGGCTCAGCGCTGCCCGAAACCGGCGCGGCGCGCCGCCAGCCGGTCGACTTCCCGCCGCACCGCCCGCAGGCGGTCGTGGATCTCGCCGAGCGGGCCGTCCTCGGCGGCAGCAAAGGGCGCGCTTCGCATGGTCCGGTAGGCGCCAGGGTCAGTCGGAGCGTCCAGCCGATCATGATGGTCGTCGTCACCAAACAGGGAACGCGGTCCGAGCATGGGCTCGTGCCGGCCGTCGTGGCGGGCGGAAGATTCCGCCCGGCGGCGAGGCGCTTGGCGCGCGCCTGAGCCACCACCGCCGGTGGGCGGCGTTTCGCCGCCCCGGCGGTCCATGGTCTCGCGAAGGCTGCGCATCGCTCCGCCCGCGGCGCCCAGCCCGACACCGACGAAGAAACCGAGCAGCATGCCGGCGATCGCAATCGAGGACCGCGAGGGGCCGACCGGATCGAGCGGCGGCGAGGCCTGCGAGATGATGCTGACATTGGCCGTGTTCAAGCCTTCCTGCTGGCCGGTCTCGCGGGCACGCAGCAGCAGGGCCTCGTAGACGGAGCGCTTGGCGGCCGCCTCGCGCTCGAGCTCCCGCAAGGTGACGCGCTCGGTCTCCATATCCCCCTTCTGGACCTTGAGGCGCGCCAACCGGGCGGCCAGATCCTGCTCCAGTTGCACGGCGCGCTGAAGCTCCACCTGGTTCGAAGCGATCACGCGGCGCAGCTCGCGGGCGATCTCGTCGCGCGCGCCGGCAACCTCCGCTTCGATCGACTGGCGGTCGGGATGGCGCGGACCGAAGCGGACGGCGAGACGGCTGGCCTGCTGCCTCAGGCTTGCATATTGCGCGAGCAGCTCGGTCATCACGGGCGAAGCCACCTGCTCGGGCAGCGCGCCGCCCAGCACCGTGTCGAGGTCGAGGTCGCGCGCCGCGGCGGCGCGCGCGTTGAGCTCGAAGGTGCGCGCACGGGCCACCGAAAGCTGCTCGTTGAGACGCACGATCTCGTCGTCGGCGATCAAGCGACCCTGCGCGTCGACGATGTCGTTCTTTGCCTTGAACGCGGCGATCGCCCGCTCGGCCCGCTCCACCTCGCCGCGCAATGCGTCGAGCCGTTCGTTGATCTCGCGATTGGCGCGGCCCGCCGTCGCCGACTGCAGCTCGCCGGAGGTCTCCTGAAAGACCTCCGTGACGGTCGAGGCGACCAATGCCGACTTGTCGGCGTCCTGCGTGGTCACGCCGATGGTGATGATGAAGGTCTTGGCGTTGCGGCTGACATCCAGCGCGTCGGCGAGATTGCCGACGGCGATGGAATGGCGCGCCGCCGTATCCTCTCCGACGCGACCTTCGAGCAGCGCCGAAACGAGCGCGCGCGGGCTGGTGACGAGGCTCATCAGCCCGCCGCCCGAACCGTTGAATTCCGGATCGTCTGCAAGGTCCAGCCGGTCGACCACCTTGGTCAGCACGGTGCCCGAGGTGATGATGCTCACCTGGTTCTCGATCAACGCCAGCGTCGCATCCGAGGGCAGCCCGCCGCGCATCAGGTCGCGTTCGACGATCTGAAGGTCGCGCGGATCGAACAGAAGCTCGGTCGCCGCGTAATACATCTTGGGCGTGCCTAGCGCGACCAGCACACCGAGAGCCGCGCCGAGAGCGGTCGTGGCGAGGATCAGCCATTTGGCGCGGAAGATGCCGGCGATCACACGCGCCGGGTCGATCAGCGGCTGCCAGTAGCCGTCGTCGGTGTCGGACGCGTCGCGCTTGGCGGGCGCCCCCTGCCAGGCATCCTCATCGACGTCCTGCCATGCCCGGCGCACCTCCGGCTCGGGTGGCGGCTCAGGCACCCATGCGGGCCGGACCGCCGGGCGCATGCGTGGAGCCGGATCGGGCAGCGGAAACAGCCGGTCGAGCACGCGCCGTCCGAGCGAAGGGTTCCGCGGTGCCGCCGGGTTCGGCTGGCGCCTTGGCGGCTCCGGCTCCCGGCTGCGCCGCGGGATGGCTTCCGCCGCCTCGACGTCAGCGCGGCGGCGTGCCGCATCGTCCTGTTCGGGCAGTGCCAGCAACGAGGCGCGCGGATGTGGCCGCGCTTCCGGTTTCGGCGCCATCGACAAGAGCGAACCGGACCGCGCGCTCCTGCGGGAGCCGTTCCTTCCTGGATTGTCGGCGTCGAACATGCGCGTGCGGCTTCCGCCCCCGAGAGTGAAGCGGGCGGCATAAGCCCGCGTTTATGTTAACCCAAGCTAAAGAGGCACGGGTAACAAATGGTTAACGGCGCGGCACCGAAACGGCATCGGGCGGCGCGGCGGAACCGCACATTAAGCTTTGTCGCTTATCCATGAGCCGCGATACCGGCGGCAAGCGCCGTCGGCGCTGCAATTGCGGGGGCCGACCATCTCCATACGCGACGTCGTGACAAGCCAGCGCAAGGTGCTGCAGGACTATTTCGCGGCCATCAGCGGCTCGGCCGGGCGGCTGGTGTTCTCGCTCGCCTATTTCGTCGTGCTCGCCAACACGCTGTCGATCGCCGAGTTCGGCCTGTTCGCCACCGCTTCGGCGGCCGGCGTCATGCTGTCGCGCATCCTGGCGCTAGGCTTCACGGCGACGCTCTACCGCATCGCCACCGTCAAGCCGCGGCTGCTCGGCACCTATGCGGCCGGGTTCCTGCTGCTCGCCCTCCTGTCGCTGCCGCTGCTGACCCTCGCCAGCGCCGTCATGTACCTCGTCTTCTTTGCCGGCGACATGGCGGTCCTGCCCTTCGCCCTCGTCGTCGTGGCGGAAGCGCTGGTCTGGCGGCCGGCGGAAACCGTGGTCATCGTCAACAACGGGCTCAACCGCTTCGGCCGGGCCGCGACGCTGGTCATCCTCGGCACGGCGCTGCGGGCGCTGGCTGCAGGCGGTTTCGCCCTGGCCGCCACACAGGACCTGCTCACCTGGAGCCTCTTCTATCTCGCCGCCAACGCGGCCAGCCTGCTCGTCGCGCTTCTCTTCTTCTGGCCGCGCCAGACGCTGCGCCTGCGG
Organism: Nitratireductor sp. ZSWI3; assembly: GCF_024655565.1. Classification (GTDB taxonomy): domain Bacteria; phylum Pseudomonadota; class Alphaproteobacteria; order Rhizobiales; family Rhizobiaceae; genus Nitratireductor. The sequence continues at coordinate 20,098 of NZ_JANKOF010000074.1, forward strand.
CCGGCGCTCTACTGGCGGCGCCTTTCGGACGCGCTTTACGTGGCCGGTGCGGAGATCCTCTTCTACCTGCAGATGGAGCTCGACAAGCTCCTCGTCCTGGCGCTCGGCGGGCCGCAACTGGCCGGCATCTATGCAATCATCATGCGGCTCGTCGACCTCACCGCGATTCCCATCCGCTCCTTCACCATGCTTCTGGTGCAGCGGATGATGCGCGCCCCGGAGATGCTGAGCCGGCTCAAGCTGCGCCTCACCATAGAGGGGGCGATCTTCGGGGTCTCCACCCTGGCGCTGCTGGCGCTCGCCGTCATCCTCACCGTCTATCCGACGCTGCTCGGCCGCAATGTCGCCGAGGCCGCGCCGCTCGTCATGCTGGCTCTTGCCGTGCCGGGCCTGCGCAATCTGACGGAGTATCAGGCCGAACTTCTGTTCGCGCGCGGGCAGACGCTGCTTCGGGCCGTCAACCTGGCATCGCTCGCCGCCGTCAAGGCCCTGTTCCTGTCGCTGGCGCTGTACGCCTTCCACGAAGCGGCACCGCTGGTGCTGTCGCTCAACGGCGTCTTCGTGCTGCTTTATCTGGTGTCCACCGCCCTCACCTACCGGGCGCTACGCCGTCCGGCCCGGCGTATATAGAATCAGGCGACGAGCCGGCGCAGCGGCGCAAGGTCGCCGCCCGTGAAAGACTGAATGCCGATCGCCACCTGATGAGGCGCCATCCCGGCTGCGAAGTCGCGCATGCCGGCCGCGTCGAGCCCCGGTCCCGACCAATAGACGCGGCACAGTTCGCGATCGTCGTGAAAATGGCCGGCGCCGGCCAGCACCTCGTCGACATAGCGGCCATAAAGAAGGCATTCGGAAAAGCGGCGGCCGGCGGCAACCGCCTCGATCCAGTGGCAGCCGTGCCGTGCCTCGATCCGCTCGATCATGCCGAGCACGGTCTCGCGCCGCCAGGCGATCAGCGTCGTGATGTAGTCGTGCGTCGAGCGCTGATCGGGCGACAGGCCGAGCGCCCGCCCGGCATTGGCCGACCAGCGTGCATGATCGGTGCCGTGCAGCTCGGCCAGCGCCCCGTCGCGGCGGTAGAGCCGCAAGGCCCCGTCGCGCCAGAACGCGGCGCAATCGAACGGCTTGAGGAAGACGACGTCGGAATCGCAATAGACGAGCGTCGTCTCCTGCAGCCTGCCGGCGACGGCGATGCGGCGGAGCTGCTGCACATGCCAGCCGCGCAGCGGGGCGAGCCTTGTGCTCAGCCACACGTGGCGGCGGAAAAGGCTGGTCGGGTCGCGCACGGCATGGAGCCAGGACGGCAGCAGGTCGCGCTCGTCGATCACCGTGCGGCGCGGCGTTTCCAGGACGCGGAACCGCGCCACATCGTGGCCCGCCACCAGCAGATAGTGATGGGGCGCCCCGGCGACGAAACGGTCGACGGAATCGCACAACAGGCGGCAGCGGTCGAAATCGCCCGCATAGCTGGGCGTGACGATGGCGGCCGTCACGATCGACCGTTCCTGCCGAATTTCTGCAGCGCCACCCGCGCCAGGAACAGCGGGTTGCCCACCACATAGCGCCGCCACAGGCGGCGCGGCTCCAGGCCGAGGCGGAACAGCCATTCCAGCCGCAAGCGCCGCATCCATGCCGGGGCGCGCGGCACCGCCCCGCTCAGGAAATCGAGCAGCGCCCCGACGGCCATCGGCACCGTGCAGTGCCGCGACGTGATGTTGCGGGCGATCCACAATTCCTGGCGCGGAACGCCCATGGCGACCAGCAGGACGTCCGGCCGGGCGGCGGCGATCGCCTCCAGTATCGCCGGCTCGTCCTCGGGGCCGAAATAACCGTCGTGCAGGAACAGGAAGTCATGCTGTGGGGCGATCTCCGCCAGCCGTCGGGCCGCGGCCTGCGCATTCCGGCGGCGCGCGCCGATGAGGCCGACCCGCAACGCCCTAGGCTCCTGGCGCAGGAACGCCGGCACGAAGTCCGTCCCGTTCAGATTGTCCGGAAACGGCTCGCCATAGAGCATCCTCGAGGCGATATCGACGCCGACCCCGTCGGCAAGGACGAGGAAATCCTGCAGCGCCGCGCGGAAGGCGGCATCGCCGACGGCCACATTGGCGTTGTGCGCGTTGAGGAAGGTGAGCTTCGTGAAACATCGCTCGGCGATGCTGCCGCGCAGCAGGTCCATGGCCTCGTCGCGACCGATCACGGCGACGCTGGTGCCGAGAATGTCACGCCGTGGAAAGATCGCCGGCGTGGCGTGCAGCGGCTCGACGGTCATGCCGCGGCCTTTTGCGGCGCGAACCCGGCTTGCCGCAAACCCTGCAGAATGGCCGCGTCGAGCGCTGCCCGCTGGGCCTGATGGAAGGCGCTGCCGTCGACGTCGTGGGGCACACCCGCCGCCGCTGCGGCCAGCGCTTCGGCAAATGCCTGCGGCTCGTCGGCCACGATGCAGTTGGCGGGCTTGTGGGAAATGCCGCGCAGGGCGCTGCTGGTGGCAACGCTCGGCAATCCCTGCTCGAAGGTCTCGATGGTCTTGAGCTGAACGCCGGTTCCCGCGCGGCTGACGAGCGGCACCACCTTGCCGGCGCGCACGAAGGCAACGGCATCGGGAACGCGGCCGACGAAGGAGACGCGCGGATGGGCGGCCTGAAGCGTCGGCGGCGCATCGCCGGCGATGGCGATGCGGAAGCCGGCCGGCAGGTGCGGCACCACCTCGTCCAGGAACCAGTCGAGGCCGATGCGGTTCGGCGCCCAGCTCCATGTGCCGATCAGCGTCGCGTCGTAGCGTGTGTGGCGCGGCCCGGCGGCGACGCCCGGCCGATGGGCCACCAGCGGCAACACGGCGGAGCGGCCTTCCGCCGCCACCTGCAGAAGCCTGCCGTCTTCTTCCGCCAGGATGTAGATGAAGCGGGCGTCGGAGCAGAGCGCCTGCTCGAGCTTTTTCAGAAGCCGCGCCTCGCGGCGGAACAGCAGGCGCGCCGCCAGACCCTTTGCCGCCTGCGCGCTCTGTGCCGCCGAGAGGTGCTCGACATTGTGCGCGACATAGAGGTTCGGCTTGTCGGCAAAAACCTGCCGGAAAGCGCCGGCAAACTGGACGGAGTTGAACACCACGCCATCGACCGGCCCCAGCGCGTCGAGCGCGGCGCGCACCCGGCGCGGCGCGACGAGCCGCATCTTGGCGGAAGAAAAGGTCAGGCCGTGCAGGAGGGCGGTGGCGAGCCAGCGCAGCTTGACGGCCGTGCCCGCCGCTTCGGTACGCGGGTCGAGCGTTCCAAGGACCACGGCATCCTTCGGCACCGAGGCCTCCCGCCCCGTCCAGGCAAAGCCCATCACGGTGAGCCGGCACCCGGCGCGCGCCAAGGCGTCGAGGATCGCCGCGTTGGCGATCTCGTAGCCGCTCTTCGGTGTTCCGTCGGGAACGATGGATGTCGCAAAGACCAGATGCATGCCGCTTTCCTGTTGGCGGCAGTCTTGCAGACAGCAGTGAACTCTTGATTAAGCTGATTAGAAGCCGCCTTGCACGGCGGGGGGCAATGCGAGCCGAAAAAAGCCCGCCGCTCGCATGCGGG
>NZ_JANKOF010000075.1 GCF_024655565.1 Nitratireductor sp. ZSWI3
CCCGCCTTCCGGGCGGGCGGCAGCCATCGGCGTTCAGCCGCTTTTTGAGGGAACCGCCAAGGCAACCTTCGCGTCGGTTTCCTGGCTCTTCGCCCGACGCCTCTTGCCCAAAAACCCAAGCCATGTGACGATGTTTCGGGGAAGCCGGCGCATCGGCACCACAGTGCCTGTATCGGCCTCTGTAGAGGCTGGATTTGGCCTTGGGCCATCCGCACCGCGCCGAAACCGCGCGACGGCCGCTTGGGCCGGCCGCCGCTCATGGAAACGCGTGAGAGGAGGCCGCCAGTTATGGGAAAACGTTCGGGAGTGAGAAGCAGCGGACCAAAATGCATTGCCATTGTCGGTCCGTTCGCCAGCGGCAAGACGACGCTGCTGGAAGCCGTGCTGGAGCGCACCGGCTCGATCCACAAGCAGGCGAAGACGGGATCGGGCGGAACGGTCGGCGATCACTCGGCCGAAGCCCAGGCGCACCAGATGAGCGTCGAGGCGACCATCGCCACCACCTCCTTCCTGGACGAGAGCTTCACCTTCGTCGATTGCCCCGGATCGGTGGAATTCGCCAGTGAAACGGATCCCGTCCTGGCCGCGGCCGATCTGGCCGTGGTGGTGATGGAGCCGGACGACAAGAAGATCGCCGCGCTGCAACTCATCCTGCACAAGCTCGATGCGCTGGGCATTCCGCGCATGATCTTCCTCAACAAGATCGAGAACGCCACCATCGGCGTGCGCGACATGCTGAAGATGCTTCAGCCGACCAGCGCCTCGCCCCTTTTGCTGCGCCAGATCCCCCTGCGCAAGGACGGCATCGTGATGGGTTCGATCGATCTGGCCCTCGAACGCGCCTATATCTACCGAGAGCATGCCACCAGCGAGATCGCGCCCATCTCCAACGACGACAAGGCGCGCGAGGTGGAGGCCCGCTTCTCCATGCTGGAAACGCTCGCCGACCACGACGACGCGCTGATGGAACAGCTTCTCGAGGAGATCGAGCCGCCGCGCGACGCGATCTTCGACGATCTTGCCGCCGATCTGCACGAGGGGACGGTGACGCCCGTCCTGATCGGCTCGGCGGAAAGGGGCAACGGCATCCTGCGGCTCCTGAAGGCGATCCGGCACGACGCTCCCGACGTGGCGACCACCCGCACGAGGCTTGGCCTCGAGGATGGCAGCGACTGCGTCGCCCAGGTCATAAAGACCATCCACACACCGCATGGCGGCAAGCTTTCCATCGCGCGCCTCCTGACGGGATCGGTGACCGACGGGCTCGAGTTGCGCTCGGCCGACAACACCGCCAAGGTTTCCGGCATCTACGACATGCTTGGCCGCGAGCAGATCAAGCGTTCCTCGGCAGCGACCGGCGAAACCGTCGCGCTCGGCAAGCTCGACGGCGTCCGCACGGGCGACACGCTGACCAGCGGCAAGACTGCCCTCGCCCCCCTCGCCGCGCTGCAGCCTCCCCAGCCCGTCTACGCCCTGGCGCTCAGATCCCGCGAGCGCAAGGACGAGGCAAAGCTCTCCGTGGCTCTGCAAAAGCTGATGGAGGAGGACCCGTCCCTGGCTCTCGATCAGCGGCAGGAGACCGGCGAAACCGTCGTCTCCGGCCATGGCGAGATGCATCTGCGGGTGGCGCGCGAACGGCTTGAAGGCAAATATCAGATCTCCGTCGAGGCGGCACCGCCGTCGATCCCCTATCGCGAGACGATCCGCAAGGGCACGACCCAGCGCGGACGGCACAAGAAGCAGTCGGGCGGGCATGGGCAGTTCGGCGATGTGGTGCTGGACATCCGCCCCTTGCCGCGCGGCAGCGGCTTCGAGTTCACCGACACGATCACCGGCGGTGTGGTGCCGAAGCAATATATCCCGTCGGTCGAGGCCGGCGTGCGCGAGTATCTGAAGAGCGGCCCCCTGGGCTTTCCGGTGGTCGACCTCGCGGTGAACCTCTCCGAGGGCTCCTATCACACGGTCGATTCTTCCGACATGGCCTTCCAGCTCGCGGGCCGGCTCGCCATGAAGGAAGGATTGGTCAGTTGCAGCCCCGTCCTGCTTGAACCCGTTCTGAAGGTCGAGATCTTCACGCCCTCGGACGCGACGGCTCGGATAACGGCCATCGTCTCGCAAAGACGCGGGCAGATCCTCGGCTTCGATGCCAGGCCAGGCTGGGGCGGCTGGGATGTCGTGGAAGCGATGATGCCCGAGGCGGAAACGGGCAACCTGATCATCGAGCTGCGTTCGGCCACCGCCGGGGTCGCCAGCTACCGGGCGCGTTTCGACCACATGGCCGAGCTGACCGGGAGGCTGGCCGACGAGGCGATGAACGGGCATGGCAAGGCTGCCTGAGGCGATCGGAACGGGATTGTGAAGGGCCGTGATTTTGCACGGACGCCGCTTGATCGTACCACTGCCTATGGCCAATCAGCGTTCAAGCGGAGGAAATCCATGCCCGCAATCCATCGCCGCCCCCGTTGGGCGATCAGCGAAAACCAGGCGACGCCGGAAACGGTCTTCGAGAACCGGCGCGCCATCCTCAAGGGCCTCGGTCTTGGAGCAGGCGCGCTGGCCGGCATCCCGCTGCTCCCCTCATACGCCACAGCCGAGGCAGCTCGCGATGCGGCGGCCCTGACGGCCGACCTCTACCCGGCCGAGCGCAACGAGCGCTATGAGGTCGACCGCGAGCTGACGCCCGAAGACATCAGCGGCACCTACAACAATTTCTACGAATTCGGCTCGCACAAGCAGATCGCCCGCGCCGCGCAGTCGCTCGTCACGCATCCCTGGGACATTGAGATCGACGGCATGGTCGAGGCGCCGATGCGCATCGCCTTCGAGGATCTCGTCAGGCGGGTCAGCCTGGAAGAACGGCTCTACCGCCATCGCTGCGTCGAGGCCTGGTCGATGACGGTGCCGTGGACCGGCTTTCCCCTGTCCGCTCTGGTGGCGCTTGCCAAACCGTCCGCTTCAGCCAGGTACATCCGTTTCGAGACGTTCAATGAGCCCAAAATGGCGAGCGGCCAGAAGCAGGTCTGGTATCCGTGGCCCTATGTGGAGGGCGTGACGATGGAGGAAGCGGCGAACGACCTTGCCTTCATGGTGACGGGCGTCTACGGCAAGCCTCTGGCAAAGCAGTTCGGCGCGCCCGTGCGGCTCGCCCTGCCCTGGAAATACGGCTTCAAATCCATCAAGTCGATCCGCCGGGTGAGCTTCACGGACAAACGGCCGACGAGCTTTTGGGAACAGATCGCCGGAAACGAATACGGTTTCTGGGCAAATGTGAATCCCGAGGTGCCGCATCCGCGCTGGAGCCAGGCGGAGGAGCGGATTCTGCACACGGGCGAAAGCGTGCCGACGCAGCTTTACAACGGCTACGCCGAGGAGGTTGCGGGACTTTACGCCGATCTCACGGGAGAAACGCTCTTTCGATAGGGCAGCAGCCCGCCTGAACGCCAGGCAAAAAAAAGCCGGATCACGAAGACCCGGCTCAAGTCATTGGAAGTGCCATATAGGCGAAACCTCCAGAGGGGAACACTCGCGGGGGCAAATGGGAGGAGAACACCCCCGGGAGTGCTTCTCATATGGGCAATGCGCGCCTAAATAACAACCACATGTTTTTGCAACTCACCCATGCAAAAATGCATGACGATGCATATGTCGACAGAAAAACGCCGTCAAAAAGCCCAACTGCGTGACTTCGAAATCAGAAAATCCCGGAAAGCGTGGAGTTTTGCCTGGTTTTTCATGACATTCGGATAACAAAAATAGGTATCGAAAGACGGCACGGCTGTTTCCGGCATGAGCTGCACAAGGTCGTTGCTCTTGCCCACCATATAATCAGGGAGCATGGCGATGCCCGCGCCGCGCTGCACGGCGAGCTTGATCGACAGGATGTTGTTGATCTGCAGCGTCGCGATTCGCTTCGATCCCTCGGACCGTCCGGCCGTCTCCAGCCAGTTCATATCGCTCAGATGCGTCGGCACCGCCTCTCCGAACGTGACGATGCGATGGTTGTCGAGATCGGCAATCGAGGTCGGCTTCCCGTATCGGTTGACATAGGAGGGCGACGCATAGAGGTGGAAATGCACCGTGAAGAGCTTGCGCTGGATGAGATCCGGCTGCTGCGGCTGGCGCATGCGGATCGCGCAGTCGGCCTGCCGCATGGTCAGATCGAGTTCCTCGTTGTCGAGGATCAGCTGCAGCTGAATGTCCGGATAGAGTTCTACGAATTCGGGAACCCGTTCGGTCAGCCAGCCCGTCCCGAGGCCCACGGTGGTGGAGACCTTCAAGAGGCCCGAAGGCCGGTCCTTCGCTTCCGTCAGACGCACACGCACACTTTCGAGCTGCATCAGCACGTCATGCGCCGTGCGGTACAGCATCTCGCCCTGCTCCGTCAGCACCAGGCCGCGCGCATGGCGATGAAACAGCGGCACACCCACCTCCTGTTCCAGCGCGCTGACCTGCCGCGAGATGGCCGATTGCGACAGATGCAACGTCTCGGCGGCATGCGTGAACGAGCCAGCCTCGGCGGCGGCGTGAAAAACCCTGAGCTTGTCCCAGTCCAACGCCTCGTTCTCCTTTGTCAGGCGTGTGTACCGTCTGCGGGCGTGAACCGCCCCTATTCTTATCCGGTTCCCTTTATTCGGCGGCCTCTCTTTGCGTTTCGAGACCTGCCAGATATTTTTCCGCCTCAAGGGCGGCCATGCAACCGAGCCCGGCTGCCGTGACCGCCTGGCGATAGATGTCGTCGGCGACGTCGCCGGCGGCAAAGACGCCCGGCACATCCGTCTGCGTCGTGCCGGGGACCGTCCAGAGATAGCCGTTCGGCTTCTGCTTCAGCTTGCCTTGGAAAAGCTCGACCGCCGGTGCGTGGCCGATGGCCACGAAGACGCCGTCGACCGCCAGTTCGGACAAGGCGCCGGTCTTCACGTTCTTCACACGAACACCGCTCACGGAGGGCGGCATGGGATGCTTCGCCGGCTGCCCGGTGATCTCATCGACCACCGTGTCCCAAAGCACCTTCACATTGTCGCGCGCCATCAGGCGTTCCTGCAGGATCCGCTCGGAGCGGAACGCATCGCGCCGGTGGACGACGGTCACCGTCCTGGCCAGATTGGACAGATACAGCGCTTCCTCGACCGCCGTGTTGCCGCCGCCGATCACCGCGACGTCCTTGCCGCGATAGAAGAAGCCGTCGCAGGTGGCACAGGCCGACACGCCGAACCCCATGAAGGACTGTTCCGACGGCAGGCCCAGCCATTTGGCCTTCGCCCCGGTGGCGATGATCAAGGCGTCGCAGGTGTATTCGGTGCCGGAGTCGCCCTTCAGCCGGAACGGACGCGTTTCGATGTCAGCCTCGACGATCAGGTCGTTGGCGATTTCCGCGCCGACATTCTCGGCCTGGGCCCGCATCTGCTCCATCAGCCAGGGTCCCTGGATGGGATCGGCAAAACCCGGATAGTTCTCGACCTCGGTCGTGATCATCAACTGGCCGCCCTGCTCCAGCCCGGCGACGAGCAGCGGTCTCAGCATGGCCCGCGCCGCATAGATCGCCGCCGTGTATCCGGCCGGCCCCGAACCGATGATGAGAACGGGCGCGTGACGACGTGTCATGAGACTGGGTCCTTTCCTACTGGCCAGCGGCAACGGCGCCTGTGCGCGCACTGCCAAACAAATCTTTGTGCTCCTTGCGCCCGCAATAGAGGCGGCGCGCCACGAAGCTCCCGGACGGAGCCCTCATAAGCAACCGACCAGACAATACGGTGACATGATCTAAGTATTCACCACCCGCTTGTGCAAGGCGAGGAATGGGTTTCCAACAGCTACCGATTGCCGCTGGCAGCGATATCTCGCGTTTTTATCGTTTCAATCGCGGTGGATATAACAGTCCACCCTCAATCGCGTTGCTTGGCTTGTTCGTCCGCTTGGCCTAGTTTCGAGTTGCGCTGCGGAAGATTCTCGCGCGCCAGCAACAAGAATAGGGAAAGTCATGCCGCTCAAGGCCGATCTTGACGCAATCGACTGGAAAATCCTGCGCGAGCTCCAGGCCGATGGCAAGATGACCAATGTCGAACTCTCGCGGCGTGTCGGCATTTCGGCCCCTCCGTGCCTGCGTCGGGTCAAGAGGCTCGAAGACAGCGGCATCATCAAGGGCTACCGTGCCCTGCTCAATTCGCCGGCGCTCGGCTTCGACGTCGTGGCCTTCTGCCTCGTCGGCCTGCACTACCAGTCGGAGACGGAGCTCAAGACCTTCGCCGAACGCACCCGCGGCTGGCCGATCGTGCGCCGCGCCTGGATGGTTTCCGGCGATTCCGACTTCATGCTCCATTGCGTGGCGACCGATCTCACCACGTTCCAGACCTTCGTCATCGAGGAACTGACCTCGGCGCCCAATGTCGACACCGTGCGCACGGCGCTGACCATCCGACAGGTGAAGGACGAAGGGCTGGTCGCGATAGACAAGTGACGATCCGGCCGCGGCCGGATTTTTGGTGAACGCCGCGTCAGGCGATCTGCTGTTTTTGAACGCGCGCCGCGCCGAGCCCCTTGTCCGCGAGCAGGTTCAGGTAGGAGATTACACAGCCGGCGAAACCCGCCGGGGAGCCCCGGTCGTAGGTCTCCGCGACCCGGCTGCGCAATGCCTCGATCTTCTCCGGATGCTCGAACAGATCCTTCAGCGTGGTCGACCAGGCATCGAAATCGCCGGCCGGAAGCACCGGCATCAAATCCTGGGCGGCCTCCTTGAGCGAGGGCACGTCGGCATGCACCACGGGCAGGCCGCTCGCCAGACATTCCGACACGCCGAGCCCCCACCCCTCGGCGCTCGAAGGGAACAGGCCGAGGACGGCGTTCTGATACCCCCAGCGAAGCTGCTTGTCGCTGATGCCGGAAAGAATGTGCACGCGGCCGGCAAGCTCCGGCGCCTTGGCCAGCTCGGCTTCGACCAGCCCCGAGGCATTGCCGCGCCGGCCGATCAGCACCAGGTCGGGGAGCCGTGCGATATCCATGTTCCGCGCCAGCCACGCCCATACGGCGACCAGCAGGTGATGGTTCTTGCGGATGTCGAAGGTCGAGCAGAAGACCGAGAATGGGCGGCCTTCGAGCCCCGGTATGGGCTCGTTGTCGCGCTGCGTGGAGACCAGCGCCGAGCCGAGCGGGCAGACCTTGATCTCGAACGGATAGGCCGCACCGACATCGTCGCGATTCCACATGATCAGATCGTCGCGCGTCGATCGGGAGACGGCGATGATCGGTTCGGGAGCCTTCAGGATGCGGCGCAGGAAGGTGTCCATGCCGGCGCTGAAGCGCTTCGAGACCAGCTCGGGCTGGAGGACGGGGATCAGATCATGCACGATGTTGACGCCGTGCAGTCCAGCCTGATCCAGCCCGTCGGTGATCGACCGATTGCGGCTCACCTCGTGCGAGACGAGCACCACCGATCCCTCCGGCGCCCATCGTTGCGGCCTTCCGGAAATCCGGCGGGCGACGGCCGATGCGCCAAGCATCAACGATCTCAGCACCACGAACAGCCACTGGAAAAGGCGCAGGACCAGCTTGGCGACGGTGTAGAGCCCGCCGGAGCGGCGCCTGAAACCGGTCGCCGCATAGGCCAGGCGGCGGGCGGTCTCATTGTCCTGATGGGAGAACTGCACGTCGAGATAGGCGAATGCCCCCTTCAGGCGCTCGCCGCGCGCGGCCGTGTCAGCCGGCCATTTGCCGAGCACGATATAGGCGAGGAACGCCATTTCCCGCTGCGTCAGCCGCCGGTACCGCCGCGCAAGCACGTCGAAGATCACGAAGCCCGCCGTCGAGGTTTCGAAGGCCTGCCGGCAAACGGTGGTTTCGACCCGCTGGATCCCCGTCGGCGGCTGCGCCCCCCAACGGATCACCCCGGTGACGTCGACCCATGCTTTTGGTTCTATCTCGGACAACGGCTGTTCCACCCTCTTTCGCCTTGGAGGCGCCCCGCCAACACATGTTTTGCGGTAAAATCAAGATCACACAGGGGAAAAGATGCGCGCAATCGCCTCGTCAAAGGCCTTGCGCGATGCTTCATACGCCATCCTGGCCTTTTCTCCCAGCACACGGCGCTGCTCGTCGCTCATGGCGAGGGCCCGTTCGATCGCCTCTTCCAACGCGTCCGGGGCAAAGAAATAGTTGGTTCCAAGGTGACGAGGTTCGCTGCGGGCAAACGGCACCAGGATGCCCGTGGCGGCCGTCACCTGTTCATTCATGGGCGGCGCATCGGTGGTGATCGTCACGGCGCCACAGGACATCGCTTCAAGGATGTAGTGGCCCCACCCTTCGGACCGCGACGGGCAAAGGTGAATGCCGCAGGCGTTCTGCAGCTGCCGAAGGGCCGCATCGTCGGTGTATCCGGCCAGAAGCCGCACGTTGCCTGGGACGGTTTCGGGAGCGTTCCCTGCTTTCTGCACGAGCACGAGCTCCGGCCATTCGGGATGCTTGCCCCACAGGGCGAGAATGTCTTCCGTTCCCTTGAGCGTGCTGCCTCCGGCAAGGTGGAAGAAGCGCTTCCAATCCTTCTCGACGCCGGGTTGACGGCGATCGGGCGATGCAAAACCGCAATAGGCGGTGTTGACGCCGAGGCCGGAGAAGATCGCCTCGGCATGCCGTGTCTTGGCGAGCACGAGATCGATCCGCGCGAGCCTGTTCAGATGGCGGCGGGGAAAGCGCTCCTGGTTCGGCACCAGGATGTTGCGCGCCGCGCCGCCGATCCATGCCGGGAAGACCCGCTCCATGTGGATGGCGACATCGGCCCGCCGGCCGCCGAAAAACCTGTCGATCAGCCCGCGCCGCGGCACCGCCGTCGACACTGTCACGCCGCACGCTTCGAGCGCCGCCTTCAGGATGGCGCTGTCCTGCGTCAGCCCATAGGTGTTGTTGCGGGCGATGATGATCGCGCTGGTCATGGCCTGGCCCACACGCTCTCATAGACGGCCCGGACGCCTTCGGCCTCCGTGGCGAGGACGAAATGCTTGCGCACATGCTCCAGACCCGCCTGGCCGTGGCGCGCGGCCCGCTCCGGCTCCGCCAGATAGGCGCCGATCGATCGCCGCAGGGCGGCGCCGTCCCCGGCGGGCACCACCTGCCCCGTCTCGCCCGGCACCACCAGTTCGGCATAGGCCCCCGCATCGCTCGCCACGACCGCCGTCCGGGAGGCCATCGCCTCGAGCGGCGTCAGCCCGAATCCTTCGTTGCGCGACGGCGCCACGCAAAGCGTGATCCGGCGATACCAGGGCAGAACGTCGGCGACCTCGCCCAGGAAAAGGATCCTGTCGGAAAGGCCGGCGGCAGCAACCTTTCTGCGCAGCTCTTCGGCAAACGCCTTGTTGTCGGCCGTCACACGCCCCAGGACCACGGCGGTCCAGTCGGGGAATCCCGGCAGAAGGTCGATCATCGCTTCGATGAACAGATCGGTGCCCTTCTGATGCCGGATCCGGCCGAAGCAGCCGATGCCGTAGCGCCCAGGAAGACCGGACGCCGGCCAGGAATCGTCCGCTTCCGCCGGCGGATGAAAGCGCACCGTATCGATGCCGTGACGCACGACCTTATGCGGAACCTCGAGAAACGAACCGGAGCGGCCGCTGGTGGCGATCACCGCGTCCATGCGGCGGATCAGCCATTTCGTGTAGGCCGTATGGTGACGCTGCGCGGCCGAGGTGAAGACCAGCTTCAACGGCGCACGCAGCACGTCCCTCAGAAGCAGCCCGCCGAGCATCTCCGTGTTGCGGCGCGCGTGCCAGATGCGGAACGGCCGGTTGCGGGGCCGCGTGAGAAGCCCCGGTACCTGCCAAAGGCGCAGTTTCGGCAAATCGTCCGGCAGGCCCGGGCCGAGCGTCGCGATGCGCAGCGTGCGCGCCTGCTCCGGCACCAGCTGGATGATGGTGCTGGTGACGCCGGAGAGCCGTTTCTTGAAGTTGGGGGCGACCACCTCCACGTCCCTCACGGAGCGCGGCGCGTTGCCAGCGGTTCGACGCGCCTCGGAAGACATGGAGCGGGAAACCGTCAGCCGTAACGGACTTCGACGACCTCGTAGCCACGCGCACCGCCGGGAGCGTTGACCTCGATGGAATCGCCGACGGCCTTGCCGATCAGCGCCCGGGCGATCGGCGAGGAGATGGAGATGCGGCCCGACTTCACGTCGGCTTCCTGATCCCCGACGATCTGATAGGTCCTTTCCTCTTCCGTGTCCTCGTCGACGAGCATCACCGTGGCGCCGAACTTGATCGTGTCGCCGGAAAGCTTGCTGACGTCGATGACCTCGGCACGGGCGATCAGGTCTTCCAGTTCGCCGATGCGCCCTTCGTTCAGGCTCTGCGCTTCTTTGGCAGCGTGGTACTCGGCGTTTTCGGAAAGGTCGCCATGGGCGCGCGCCTCGGCGATCGCCTCGATGATGCGCGGCCGCTCTTCCTGCTGGCGCCAGCGCAACTCTTCCTTCAACGCCGCTGCTCCGGCAAGCGTCATCGGCACCTTGTTCATTTCACTTCACCTTCCGGACCTGAAGACAAGGCCAACCCGCTCGGCTGCGCTGCCGCGCATGAAGCGTCACCTTGTCGCCGCTGCAGACATAAAAAGAAACGGTCCGAAAGCTGATGCCCACGGAGCCGTTTCGTATGACCTGTTCAAATATAACAAGCCCGTGACAATTTTCACCAGAATTTTCTCGCTCCTGTCAAGCGGAGCGGCTTCGCCGGCGTCTCGTCCCGCCTTGTACCTAACAGCATGGAACCTATCTTCCTAACACATCGCATAGGGAGCATTCGGAATGAAACGTCTGGTTTTCGTCGCAGCCTTGACCCTCTCCCTTGCAGGTCCCGGATTGGCGGCCCAGACATTCAGGACCGAGGCGGGCAACGTCACTGCGGAAACGGTCGCACGCGGACTGGTCAACCCGTGGGGGCTAGCCTTCCTTCCCGACGGCAGCGCCCTCGTCACCGAGCGTGACGGGCGGTTGCGCCAGCTGACCGCAGACGGCATCTCCGACCCGATTCCCGGCGTTCCCGAGGTCGCGGCGGCCGGTCAGGGCGGCCTGCTCGACGTCGCGATCGCCGACGACTTCGCAGACACCGGTTTCGTGTTCCTGTCGTTTTCGCAGCCCGGAGAGGATGGATACGGCACCGCGATCGCCCGCGCCAGGCTCGTCCGCGACACCCAGGGAGCGCGGCTCGAAGACCTGACGACCATCTTCACGATGAACCGCAAGACGGGCACCACCCATCATTTCGGCTCGCGCATCGCCATGCATCCCGACGGAACGCTTTTCTTCACCATCGGCGATCGCGGCGAGGCCAATCGCGCCCAGGACCGCACGGACCATGCCGGCTCGGTGCTGCGCATCGACCAGGACGGCGAGGTGCCGGCCGACAATCCGTTCGTGGGAATGGAAGATGCCGCCCCGGAGATCTGGTCGAGCGGACATCGCAATCCCCAGGGCGCCTTCTACGATCCCGTGACCCGCTCGATCTGGACCGTCGAGCACGGAGCACGCGGCGGCGACGAGGTCAATTCGACCGAAGCCGGCAAGAACTACGGCTGGCCGATCATCTCCTACGGCCGCCACTACAGCGGCCTGAAGATCGGACAGGGCACCGAAGCGCCGGGCTATGAACAGCCGGAATATTACTGGGATCCCTCGATCGCACCGTCTGGCGCCGCCGTCTATGACGGCGCGATGTTTCCCGAATGGCGGGGCGACATCCTGGTCGCGGCGCTGAAATACCATCTGGTCTCCCGGCTCGACCGCGACGCCGATGGCAAGATCACCGGCGAGGAACGCCTCTTCGAAGGCGCCTTCGGGCGCATCCGCGACGTCAACGTCGCGCCCGATGGCTCGATCTGGCTCCTGACCGACGAGCACGACGGGGCCATCATCCGAATCGCGCGACCGGACTGAACCCACGCGCGGAGCCCGAATCTGGCACAATGACCGACGCATCTCCTCCCCTTGCGGACAGGCGCACGCATCCCTAAGAAGAGCGCACTTCCTCCAATCGGGCTTGCTCTTCATGTCGCGTATCCAGGCCAACCTCCTGCTGCTTCTCGCCGGCGCCATGTGGGGCATGGGCTTTGTCGCCCAGTCGACCGCCATGGAGGCGATCGGACCGTTTCTCTTCATCGGACTGCGCTTCGCCATCGCCTTCATCACCATGCTGCCCTTCGCGCTTTGGGAAAGCCGCGGCGCCGCCCCGCTCAGCCCGCGCGACAACCGCAACTTCATGGCCATCGGCCTGCTGCTCTTTGCCGGCATGGCGGCGCAGCAGATCGGGCTTCTGACGACCACCGTGACCAATTCCGGCTTCCTCACCGGCCTCTACGTGGTGATGGTGCCGTTCCTTTCGGTTCTGCTGTTCCGCAAATGGCCGCACCGGGTCGTCTGGCCGGGAGCCCTCTCGGCGCTGGCCGGCATCTGGCTCCTCTCCGGCGCGGGAAGCGTATCCTTCCGGCCCGGCGACTGGCTCACCATTCTGTGTGCGCTCTTCTGGGCCCTGCAGGTCATCATGATCGCCCGCAGCGCGGCCCACACCGGCCGTCCCGTGACCCTGGCCGTGACCCAGTTCGGCGTCACCGCCGCCATCGCCCTCGCCATCGCCTTCCTCAGCGAGCCGGTCGACATTCCGGCGATCCGCCTCGCCCTGCCGGAGATCCTTTATGCCGGCATCTTCTCGGGCGGCATCGCCTTCACCCTGCAGGTGATCGGCCAGCGCTACACGACGGCTCCGCAAGCCGCCATCTTCCTGTCGACCGAAGCGGTCTTCGCCGCCCTGTTCGGAGCAATCTTCCTCGGCGAGCGCCTGCCGCCGACCGGGCTTGCGGGATGTGTCCTGATCTTCGCCGCGATCCTTCTCGTCGAACTCGTGCCGGCGATGCGACCGCGGCAAAGCGCAACCTCCTGAAAACCCGGCAGAAGCCCTCTCCTTTTCGCCGCGTTCTGCGCTATCATGGTTGCAGTTCGCCGGAGGACAGTCGTGCAGAAGTCTATCGAACGTGAATGGGACCTGACCATCGACCCCGATACCGTCCGCATGCTGGCGGAGAAGGCCCGTGCGTTCAGCGCCGCGATCAACGAGGACTATGACGACGGCAAGGAACATGAGATCGAATTCGATGACGCGCAGGACCAGCACCAGCACGACGGGCTGGCCGAGGAAGAGACGGAAGACCTGACCGAAGAGGAGTTTCGCGAGCTGGTTTCCGATCTCAACGTGGACGAGGCGGCGGAACTGGTGGCCATCGCCTGGATCGGCCGCGGCGACTACGAGCCGGGCGAATGGGCGGATGCGGTGAACGACGCCCGGCAGTATGGCAACAAGCGCGTCGCCTCCTATCTCCTCGGGATGCCGATGCTGGGCAACTGGCTCGAAGGCGGACTGGACGCGATCGGCGCTGCCTGACGGCATGATGCAGCCGCCGTTATTTCCCCATAGGTCGGGTTTCGGCCACAAGGCCGTCATGCACCGCCCGCCTTCCGTCTCACGTCTCATCGCACTGGCGATCTTCACGGCCATCATCGCCGTTCCGTTCCTGCTGCTCTTCCTCGTTTTCGCGCGTGGCCATGCCAGCGAGTTGCCGGCGCGCGGCCCTGTCCCGGTGATGCGCGCCGAGATGGTCCGGCAACAGGAAATGTCCGTTCCGGTGCCCATTCCCTCGCCCCGCCCGAGGGTCGAGACGCAGGACGAGGCTACGCAACCTCCCGAAAGGAAGGCGGGCCTGCCGAAGGAGGAACGCGACTGCCGCGCCGCCCTGACGGCCCTCGGCATTGCCTTTACGGAGCAGGAGCCGGTTCAATCCGAAGAGGGCTGCGAGGTGTCCCACCCGATCCTGATCGGCGAGCTTTCGAGATCCGTCGCCCTCCAGCCGGAGGCGGTGGTCAACTGCACGACCGCATTGCAGCTCGCGCGCTTCTTCACCGAAACCGTGCCGACGCTCGCCCGCAAGCACCTCGGCCAATCCCTCAAATCCGTGCACCATGCATCGGCCTTCGTCTGCCGCCCCCGGCGCGGCACGCAAAAGCTTTCCGAACACGCCTTCGCCAACGCGCTCGACATCGCCTCCTTCACCCTGGCCGACGGCAGCGACCTTCCGGTCGAGGCGCCGGAAGACCCGAAAAACGGCGAGGCGCGGTTCCTCGACGCCTTCCGGGCCGCCGCCTGCGGCCCGTTCAAGACGGTGCTCGGCCCGGGAAGCGACGCCGACCACGGCGACCATTTCCATCTCGACATGAAGGCGCGGCGCAACGGCTACACCTTCTGCCAGTGAGCCCGCCGCATTCGCGCCACAGGTCTGAACGGCGCTGCTGACCTTTCCTTTACCCGATCGGTCTATCCTTCCACAGCGCCGTGCGTCCATCCGGACGCACAAGGACGCTGTAAGTGCTTGAATCTGCGCATCGGCCTCTCTGGCATGTCGTGGGTCGACGGGAGCGAATGGATGGCGGGAATGCTCAAGGCGAACAGCAGCGCGCCGGCGTGGCGTGGCAGGATGCGCGCGCCGTTCATCGCCGTTGCCCTTGTCGGCCTTTCCGCCTGTTCCGTCAGCGACGTGATGTCGCCGCGTCCCTCGATCGACGTGGGCGTCACCACCGCAGCCGTGCCTTTAGCGGTGATCGCGCCCCCGGCGCCGGTCCCGACGGTGGCGCCGTCACCCGAACCGGTGATGGCCGCCGCCCTGCCCGCAGCGCCTGCCATGCCCGAGCCCGCCGCGATTCCAGAGCCGACCCCGGCCCCGGCTTCGACCCCGGCCTCGGCGCCGCCCTCGGCGCGGGGCATGCAGGCTCTGGTGCCTTCCAATCCGATGATGGTTTCCTATCCGCGTTTCACGGTTCCGCGGGAGCCGGGCACAGGCGCCGCCATGCCCGCAGAGGAAGTTGCCTGCCGCCAGCGGCTGAAACGGCTCGGCGTCAAGTTCCGCGACCTTGCCCCGATCAACGACGGCGGTGCCTGCCGCGTCGACTGGCCGGTGCAGGTGAGCGGCCTGTCGGGCGGCATCGAGATGTCGCCGCCCGCCACCCTCAACTGCCAGATGGCCGAGACCTTCGCCCGCTGGACCAAGAACGAACTCGCACCCGCCGCCCGCACCCGCTATCTCTCCGGCATCGGCAGGATCCGTCAGGGATCGAGCTATTCCTGCCGCCGCATCGCCGGCACCAGCGTCGCCTCCGAGCATTCCAAGGGCAACGCGCTCGACGTGATGGCGGTGGAGCTGAAGAACGGCCGCGAGATCGACGTCAGGAAACCGGGCTTCTTCGCCTTCCGCCAGCGCGGCCTCTTGAACACCGTGCGCGCCGAAGGCTGCGACTACTTCACCACCGTTCTCGGCCCCGGCTACAATTACGACCATCGCGATCATTTCCATTTCGACCTCAAAGGGCGCCGCAACGGCCACCGCGCCTGCCGCTGAAAACGATGCATCGCACCACCGGCATTTGAATGCTAAACAGCGATCATGCTGCTGCTCGAAATCGCCATCCTCTTCGCCCTCATCCTCTTCAATGGCTTCATGGCCATGTCGGAACTCGCGGTCGTCTCGGCGAGGCCGGCCCGGCTGAAGGCACGCGCCGACCAGGGGCAGAAGGGAGCGCGCCGCGCCCTTGCATTGTCGGCCGACCCGGGCCGCTTCCTGTCGACCGTGCAGATCGGCATCACGCTCGTCGGCGTCCTGTCCGGCGCCTTCTCCGGCGCGACGCTTGGCACCCGCCTTTCCGACTGGCTGATCGCCGGCGGCGTGTCGCCGCGCATGGCCAATCCTCTTGGTGTCGGGCTCGTGGTAGCGCTGATCACCTACGTCTCGCTGATCATCGGCGAGCTCGTGCCCAAGCAGCTCGCTCTGAAGAACGCCGAGAACATTGCGATCAGAGTCGCGCCCTTCATGGGCCTCCTGTCGAAGATCGCCCTGCCGCTGGTCTGGCTGCTCGACATGTCGGGGCGCGCGGTGCTGGCGTTGCTCGGCCAGGGCGCCGAAACCAGCCAGCGCGTGACCGACGAGGAGATCCGCACGCTGATTGCCGAGGCGGAACGCTCCGGCACCATCGAATCCGACGAACGCCGCATGATCGCCGGCGTCATGCGGCTGGCCGACCGCAAAGCCCGCGCCATCATGACGCCGCGCGGCGAGGTGGACTGGCTGGATCTGTCGGCGGACGAGGACACGCTGGCGCGAACCCTGAAGGAAACGCGCCATTCGATGCTGCCGGCGGGCGACGGTTCGGTCGACGAGCTCGCGGGCGTCGTCAAGCTGCGCGACCTTCTGACGGCCGACCTTCAAGGCCAACCGCTCGATGTGCGGGCGCATGTGGTCCGGGCACCGATCGTGCACGACTTCGCCGACGCGCTCGACGTGCTCTCCGTGCTGCGCGAGGCCGAGATGCCGATGGCGCTGGTGCATGACGAGCACGGGCATTTCGAGGGCATAATCACGCCATCGGACATTCTCGAAGCGATCGCCGGCCTGTTCCGCGCCGACGCGGAGGAAGGCGAACTCGACGTCGTCCAGCGTGCCGACGGCTCGTGGCTTCTGCCGGGCTCCATGCCGGCCGACGAGATGGCCGATCATCTGGGCATCGCACTGCCTGCCCGCCGCAACTACACCACGCTGGCCGGCTTCCTGCTCGCCGAGTTCACGCATCTGCCCAGGACGGGCGAGAGCGTTGAAGCCCACGGCTGGCGTTTCGAAATCGTCGACCTCGACAACCGCCGCATCGACCAGGTGCTGGCCTCGAAGGTCGACAAGCAGGATGACGGCAACTGACATGAGCCGAACCGCGCGTGGTTGTATTCTGCAACCACGACCATATATCCGTTCCTCGATAACGGCTGCGGGCGATCAGCCCGGCAGCCGAACCGGTCCGCGCAGGCGCTTTTCATGGCTCCGTTCAGTCGCATTTAAGGAGGCGCCTCTTTGCAACCCGGTCATCCCGACGACACCGCCCGCAAGAGTGCTCACCCCGATGGCTGCGGACCGATCCACGAGATCCTGAGCCGCGTCGGCGACAAATGGTCCCTGCTGCTGATCCGGCATCTTGGCAGCGGAACGATGCGCTTCAACGAGCTGAAGCGGGCGATCGACGGCATTTCGCAAAAGATGCTGACGACGACGCTGCGCAACCTGGAGCGCGACGGCTTCATCACAAGGACCGCCTATCCGACGATTCCGCCGCGCGTCGACTACGCGCTGACGGAGCTGGGACGCGAGCTGCTGGTGCCGGTGAAGGTGTTCGCCGGCTGGGTTGCGGACAACCAGCACCGCATCGAAGCCGCTCGCGCCCGATACGATACCGAGAACTGAGCGGTCCTATTCGGCCGGCACCGGGCTCGGCTTGCCGGTGGCGTCGAGCGCCACCATGACGAAATCCGCATGCGTGACCATTTCCATGGTCGGCGAGAGGTAGCGCTGCGCCCAGGCCTCCACCTTCAGGCGGATGGAGGTGCGGCCGACGCCCTCGATCCGCGTGTAGATGCACAGCGTGTCGCCGACCTTCATCGGCTTGGCGAAGGACATTTCCTTGACCGCAGCGGTGACCACGCGCCCATGGGCCCGCTCGGCGGCACGGATGCCGCTGGCAAGGTCCATCTGCGCCATCACCCATCCGCCGAAGATGTCGCCGGCGGCGTTGGCGTCGCCCGGCATCGCCTGGGTGCGCAGCGTCAGGTCTCCGGCGGGCTTTGCGGATGGTTCGTTCATGGCGGTCGGTCCCCTCGATTGTGATGTTTTTGCGTAGCCCCCACCCGGCATGAGGTCAACAAGACGGAATGCAGGGCAAGGATGCAATTGACGCATGCTTGACGATGCGTGTCGGCTTTGCATTGCCCCGCGCACCGTTTTGCGGCTTAAATCGCCTTCCTGCCAAGATCAGCGAGGCCTCCATGCAGATCAAAGCCGCCCTGTGCCGCGAATTCGGCCAGCCCCTCAGCATCGAGACACTGGAACTGGCGGCGCCCGGCCATGGCGAGGTGCTGGTGGACGTGAAGGCCTGCGCCATCTGCCACTCGGACATCTCCTATGCCGACGGCGCCTGGGGCGGCGACCTGCCGGCCGTCTACGGCCACGAGGCGGCCGGGATCGTCGCCGGCACGGGACCGGGCGTCACCGCGGTGAAGCCGGGCGACCACGTGGTGGTGACGCTGATCCGCTCTTGCGGCCACTGCCACTACTGCGTGCGCCACAGCCTCGTCATGTGCGAGGAGGTGTTTCCGCTCGACCAGAAGGGCCCCCTCACCTTCACCGACGGCAGCCCCTGCGAACAGGGGCTCAGGACCGGCGCTTTCGCCGAGAAGGTGGTGGTGCACGAGAGCCAGATCGCGCCCGTCCCCGCCGACATGCCGTTCGACGTTGCCTCGCTGCTTGCCTGCGGGGTCATCACCGGCTACGGCGCAGTGGTCAACACGGCGAAGGTGGCGCCCGGCCAGGCGGTGGCCGTCATCGGGTGCGGTGGTGTCGGGCTGAACAGCATTCAAGGGGCGGCGCTGGCCGGGGCGAGCCCCGTCATCGCGCTCGACCTCAGCGAGGACAAGCTCGCCGCCGCGCGCAGCTTCGGCGCCACCCACGGTTTCAGCCCCGCCGATCCCGAGCACGCCAGGGAGATCAGGCGCCTGACCCAGGGCCGTGGTGTCGATTTCGTGTTCGTCACCGTCGGCGTCGAAGCGGCCCTTGCCAGCGCGCCGCGCTACATCACCAGGAACGGCGCGGTGGTCGTCGTCGGCATGCCGCCGAACGGCGTGCGCATCCCCTACGATCCCGGCAAGCTGGCGGCCTGGAACCAGAAGATCATCGGCTCCAAGATGGGCGAGGCGCGCATCGGCCACGACATCCCCATCCTCGTCGATCACTATCACAAGGGCCGGCTGAAGCTCGACGAGCTGATCACCGCGCGCTATCCGCTCGAAGGGATCAACGAGGCGATCGCCGCCGTCAAGGACGGGCGGGCGCTGCGCAACGTGATCGTCTTCGACTGACGGCCGCGCCATGAAGATCACCGACGTCAGGACCTTCGTCACCGGCAATCCGCCGCCGCAGGCGGGCGGACGCTATTTCATCTTCGTCAAGCTCGTCACGGATGGCGGTGTTGTGGGCTATGGCGAGGCCTATTCCGCCGCCTTCGGCCCGCATCTGACGGCAAAGCTGATCGAGGACGTGGCGGAGCGCTATCTGGTCGGCCACGACCCGCACGACATCGAGACCCTCTTCCGCCGCGCCTATTCCTCCGGCTTCAGCCAGCGGCCGGATCCGACGCTGATGGGCTGCGTCTCGGCGCTGGAAATGGCCTGCTGGGACATCATCGGCAAGGAGGCGGGCAAGCCGATCTACAAGCTCCTGGGCGGCATGGTGCACGAGCGGCTGCGCAGCTACACCTATCTCTACCCGGCGACCGGCAGCGTCGTGCCCGGCGAAACCGACGAGGCGCGCAACGTCTACAACGACCCCGGTCTGGCCGCGGAAGCCGCGCGCGCCTGCATCGCCGAAGGCTTCACCGCCGTCAAGTTCGACCCGGCCGGCCCCTACACGGCCTTCGGCGGCCGTCAGCCGCGGCTCGCCGACCTCGACCTTTCGGTGCGCATGGTGGCCGCGGTGCGCGAGGCGGTGGGCGGGACGGCCGACATCCTGTTCGGCACGCACGGACAGTTCACGCCGTCGGGCGCAAAACGCATGGCGCGGGCGCTCGAGCCTTACGATCCCCTGTGGTTCGAGGAGCCGGTGCCGCCCGACAATCCCGAAGCGATGGCGGAGGTGGCGCGGGCCACCTCCATCCCCATCGCCACGGGGGAGCGGCTGACGACGCGCTTCGATTTCGCGCGGCTGATCGAGCTCGGGGCGGCGGGCATATTGCAGCCCAATCTCGGTCGCTCCGGCGGCCTTCTGGAGACCAAGAAGATCGCCGCCATGGCCGAGGCACGTCACATCCAGATCGCGCCGCATTGCTATTGCGGGCCGATCGTGGCGGCCGCCAACATCCAGCTCGCCGTGACGCTGCCGAACTTCCTGATACTGGAATCGATACGCAGCTTCGACGGATTCCACGCCGAGCTTCTGAAGACGAAGATCGAGTGGCAGGACGGCCACGTCATTCCCTCGCGTGAGCCCGGCCTCGGCGTCGAGCTCGACGAGGCGGTCGCAGAAGCGCATCCCTATGAGGGAGACGACCTGCATCTGCAGATGGCGCAGGAGCCGATTCAGACGTGAGGGACGACCGGAAGTATCTGAGCGTTTTCATACGGTTAACATGACAGCATGACTCACCGTATCACAAACCTGAATCGATACGTCAGGATCCCCGATCAGTCCGTTACATTCGCATAAGCGAGCGCTGATGCCGCGAGGCGCCGAACGATCAAGCGCGCGCTGATAGCTCCATCACCGTTTGCTGAAGAAGCGCCGCGCCGCCCGGCCGCCAGCCGAGCGTCCGCAGCCGCCCGGTCTTCATCGCGTTGACCGCGGCGATGTCGGCGGCTTCCGGAAGCGGGTGCGCACAGCCGGTCTCCTGCGCCACGAGCGCCAGAAGATCGCGCCGGTCGAGCACGATGTCCGATACGTTGAAGACCCGTTTCGATACGGTATCGGCGGGCGCCTCGAGCATTAGCCGCACGGCGGCGGCAACGTCGGCTCCGTGCACCTCCGTCGCGGCGCGCGGGGCGACCGGGCGGCCGGCGAGATAATCTTCGAACAACCCCGCCCATTTGTGCCGCCGGCCGGGACCGGCCGGGCCGTAAACGCCGGTCACACGCAGGCTGGCGCCGGCAAAGGCCGGCCCGCACAGCGCCGCCAGCTCCTGCTCGGCGGCGAGCTTCACCGCGCCGTAGAGCGTGTCGGGACGGCAATCCTCGTCTTCGTCGAGCATTGCCCCGGGCGGCCGCGGACCGTAGACGGCGCGCGTCGACAGGAACACGGTGCGCGAGACGCCGGCGCTGCGCGCCGCCCGGAACAGGGCGAGGCTCCCGTCGAGATTGCGTCGGCGGAACCCGGCGGCGTCGTCCCCCTCCCCGCCGCGATAGCGCCCCGGCAGATGATCGAAAGCGGCGTGGACGAACACGTCCGCGCCCTCGAAGAGGGCCGCCGAGACGGCTGTCGGCTCCAGCGCCAGCGGCGTGAAGGGGACCGGCGCCGAGAAGAACCCGTCGGCGGGCGCATGGCGGCCGGCCACCGTCACCCGGTATCCCGCCGAAAGCAGCGCTTCCACGATGAACCGGCCCACGAGCCCCGTGCCGCCGGAAACGATGCCGTGCGGGGCGCTCATCCGGCCGGGTTGGGAAGTCGGTCGATGTCCGGCACGCCGGTGCCCGAATGGTAGGCGTGCCAGAGGTCGATCAGGGGTTTCAGCGCATCCGCCTTGGGATGATCCTTCTGCCACGGCTTCTCATACTGATAGTGCAGCACGAAGATCGATTTCCAGTCCCACAGCACCGGCAGGTTGAACCAGACATATTGCAGCATGTTGTAGAACACGGGCAGGCCGTGCCAGTCGGGAAAGAAGCTTTGCAGGAACGTCTGGTCCGTGCGCCGCCAGAAGGCGTCTGGTTCGTCGAGCCGGGCCAGCATCCTGGCGAAGGTCTCCTGCGAGGGTTTGGCCACGAAGACGCCCGAGTTCAGCCGGCGGAAATCGGCGAGGCTTTCATAGACATTGGGCGCGGCGGAAAATTCCGGATAGGAAAACAGCCGGTCGATGTTGCGCAGGACCAGCGCGTCCGCATCGATGAAGACCGTGGTCTCGTAGCCGGTGAGTTGCCACAGGCGCAGCTTCGCGAAATTGTCCAGCGGCGTGTGGAAGGCCGGCTTGTTGCCCTTGGTGAAGGGCGCGTCCGCATGCAGCCGCGTCCTCTGATGCCGCGCGTTGAAGGCTTCGGAGGTCGGCAGCAGCGCCGCCGGCACGAGACGGGCGCCGAGCTCGGCGAGCGGCACGAGCGCCGCCTCGGGCGCCCCGCCCGTGTGGAGGACGACGATATCGGCCTTAGTGCCGGTCAGCTTCAACGAGCGGACCAGCGCAAGCGCACCCATCGCGTAATCCGTATTGGTGACGAGGGTGACGTAGGCGTTTGCCGGCATTCCGCGGGGTCGCTCAGCCGACGCTCTTCAGCCGCTTTCCTTCCGGGTCGCGCTCGAGGGTCGGCGCGATGTCCTTGGTCCAGGCGGACACGGCAGGAATGCGGGTGCGGTCGACGCGGTAGGCGAACTTCTTCGCCACGTCGACCACCTCGGCCAGAAGGCCTTCCTCCAGCGTCGTCGGATTGAGGCCGAGCCCGAGGAACTTGTCGTTGCGCACCACGAGATCGTTTTCGGCGGCTTCCTTGCGCGGATTGGGCAGATAGGCGACCTTGGCGCCGCTCATGCGCGCCACCATCTCGGCAAGGTCGCGCACCCGATGCGTCTCCGTCATCTGGTTGAAGATCTCGACCCGGTCGCCGCGCTTGGGCGGATTTTTCAACGCGATCTCGATGCAGCGCACCGAATCCTGGATGTGGATGAAGGCGCGCGTCTGCCCGCCCGTGCCGTGCACGGTGAGCGGATAGCCGATCGCCGCCTGGATGAGGAAGCGGTTGAGCACCGTGCCGTAGTCGCCGTCGTAATCGAACCGGTTGATCAGCTGCGGGTGCAGCCTGGTCTCCTCGGTGTGCGTTCCCCACACGATGCCCTGGTGCAGATCGGTGATGCGCACGCCGTCGTTCTTTGCGTAGAACTGGAAGACAAGCTGATCCAGGCACTTGGTCATGTGGTAGATGGACCCGGGATTGCTCGGATAGAGGATCTCCTGCGTCGCCGTATCGCCCGACAGGGTCTCCACCCCCACCGGCAAATAGCCCTCCGGAATGGCCGCCCCGACCGACGAATAGCCGTAGACGCCCATCGTGCCGAGATGGACCAGATGCGCATCGAGGCCGATCTCCGTCATCGCGTTGAGGAGATTGTGCGTGGCATTGGTGTTGTTGCTGACCGTGTAGTTCTTGTGCCGGTCGCTCTTCATCGAATAGGGCGCGGCGCGCTGCTCGGCGAAGTGCACGATGGCATCCGGCCTGTTCTCGGCGAGCCACGCCTTCAGAACGTCGTAGTCACGCGCCAGGTCGATGAGATGGAAGCTGATGCGCCGACCGGTTTCCTGGTGCCAGATGCGGGTGCGCTCCTGGATCGAATCCATCGGCGTCAGCGACTGCACGCCGAGCTCCGTGTCGATCCAGCGGCGGGACAGATTGTCCAGGATGTGGACTTCATGCCCGCGCGCCGAAAGGTGCAGGGAGGTGGGCCAGCCGACGAAACCATCTCCGCCAAGAACCGCAATCTTCATGGATATCTGCCTCCGGTGAGTTCTCGATGCCGCTTCAGAAAAGCCGATCGATTCTGTTCTGGAAAGACCCCTTAGCAGAGATTTGTGACAGTTTGTTCCGAAACATATGGCTCCATGAACAGCG
Source organism: Nitratireductor sp. ZSWI3 (assembly GCF_024655565.1). GTDB lineage: Bacteria > Pseudomonadota > Alphaproteobacteria > Rhizobiales > Rhizobiaceae > Nitratireductor. Next base: position 23,397 of record NZ_JANKOF010000075.1, read on the forward strand.
TCCCCGCGCGTTCTTCTGGACGCGCGGG
>NZ_JANKOF010000076.1 GCF_024655565.1 Nitratireductor sp. ZSWI3
CGCCCGCCTTCGGCGGCGCGGCATCCTGGAAACCCGGGCGCTCGCCGACACGCCGGCCGGGCGCTTCGTGCGCGTCGCCGGCCTGGTGCTCGTCCGGCAGCGGCCGGGCACGGCGAGCGGCGTCATCTTCATGACGCTGGAAGACGAGACGGGCATCGCCAACGCCATCGTCTGGCCGCGCGTCTTCGAAAGATTCCGCCGCGTCGTCTTCGGCGCCCGCATGGTCGTGGTTGAGGGCGTGCTGCAGAAGGAGAGCGACGTGATCCACGTGGTCGCCCGGCGGCTCACCGACATGACGCCCGAATTGATGGCGGCGATGAGCGAGCCCGAGGCACCGGCGGGGCCGGACTTGCCACCGCTCGAACAAGGCCTGTGGCGCCACCCGCGCGACGTGCGCGTGCTGCCGAAGGGGCGTAATTTTCACTAGAGCATTTTGCAGTCAGGTGGAATCACTTGACGGCCGCATAAATGCGGAAAAACAATAAGATAGAGCGTCCTTTGTGCGTCCAAAAGGACGCACGGCGCTTCTAGCGCATCGGCCCGAAAGAACGACTTACAGCATACTCTGTGCGTCCGAACACAGTATATAACGCATGACGATTTCGATCATGCTTTGACCTCTTGGCAACAGCACCGTGCGTGGTTCGACAAGCTCACCATGAGGGGCGGTATTGGTTGCAAAACCCGTCCTCAACGTCTTGGGAGCTTCCTGCCAAGCGCAACCACCCTCATGGTGAGCTTGTCGAACCACGCACGCACGGCGCTGCCAGCATCGAAGCGGGGCGGGGCAGTCATTGCCGGTCGGCGCATTTGTCCTGTGACATGAGCTGGCTGACGACCCCATCGGGGACCGCATCCGCCGCATAGGTGAAGGTGCCTGTCGACCGCACCTCCTGCGCCGCACGCATCAAAGCACCCAATGCGGCCCGCGCGAACGAGCCGCCGACACTGATGCGCCGCACTCCAGCTTCGGACAGTTCGGCGACGGAGTAACTTTGCCCCTTGAGCCCCATGACCACGTTCACCGGCTTGTCGACGGCGCGGCACACCGTTCTGATCGCCTCGATGTCGGGAAGGCCCGGCGCATAAAGGACATCCGCCCCGGCTTCCGAGAAGGCTTGAAGCCGCCGGATCGTGTCATCCAGATCGGGCCTTCCCCAAAGATAATTCTCGGCCCTGGCCGTCAGCAGGAAGGGCAGCCCGCTTGCTGCTTCCGCCGCGGCGCGAATGCGGTCGACCGCCTCGGAAAGATCGTAGATCGGAGCATCGGGATCACCGGTCGCGTCCTCGATCGATCCGCCGACGAGCCCGACCTCACAAGCCAGGCGCACGGTTTGCGCGCAGGTTCGCGCAGCGGCTCCGAAACCGTCCTCAAGGTCAGCGGAGACCGGAAGATCCGTCGCGCCGACAATTTCGGCGGCGTTCTCGAGAATCTCGCTTCGGGAAAGACCGGCAAAGGAATCCCGCTTGCCCTTCGAGAAGGCATAGCCCGCGCTTGTGGTGGCAAGCGCTTCGAAACCCAGACTGTTCAAGAGACGTGCCGAACCGGCATCCCACGGGTTGGGCATGACGAACGCCTGGTCCTTCTCATGAAGGGCCCTCAGGCGATCGAACTTGGCTTGCTGGTCCGACATCGCTTTCCCTATCGGTGATGCTGCAGCATGCATATCACAGACAGAACATAAAGCGAACAATTTTGCGAGCGCCGCCAACGCCGTTGCAAAACGCCGTTGCCGCGGCTACTGCCTAGATGCAAGGACTTGCAGCGTCCTTTTTGCATCCGAATGGACGCACGGGCGCTGTAGCCGACAGATGAGATGGGAGGCGTTTCATGATCCTTTGCTGCGGCGAGGCTTTGATCGACATGCTGCCGCGCCGGTCGGCCGAAGGCGAGGCCGTCTTCGCACCCTATGCCGGTGGTGCGGTGTTCAACAGCGCCATCGCCGTCGCCCGGCTCGGCTTTTCCTGCGGCTTTTTCACCGGCCTGTCGGACGATCTGTTCGGAACGATGCTGCGCGACAAGCTCATCGAAAGCCGGGTCGATCTCGGCCTGGTGCAGGTCTCCAGCCGCCCCACCACACTGGCCTTCGTCACCCTCACCGACGGGCAGGCCGAGTACCGCTTCTACGACGAGAATACCGCCGGCCGCATGATCGAGCCGGCGCACCTGCCCGCCCTCGGCGCGGATGTGAAGGCCCTGCTCTTCGGCGGCATAAGCCTGGTGTCGGAACCCTGCGGATCGGCCTATGAAGCGCTGATGGCGCGGGAAGCGGCCACGCGCGTCACCATGCTCGATCCGAACATCCGCCCTGCCTTCATCGCCGATCCGGCCGGTCACCGCGCGCGCATCGGCCGCATGGTGGCCATGGCCGATATCGTCAAGATCTCGGCCGACGACCTCGACTGGTTCGGCGAGCCCGGCGATGCCGACGCGATCGCCGCCCGATGGCTCGACCGCGGCCCGAGCCTCGTCGTGCTCACCGACGGCGGCAAGGGCGCCACCGCCTATATGAAGGGCCAGAAGGTCTTCGTCCCGGCAAGCCCGGTTGAGGTGGTCGACACGGTGGGGGCCGGCGACACGTTCAACGGCGCCCTTCTCGCAGCCTTCGGCAATGCCGGGCTGCTGACGAAAGAGAGCATCGCAGCCCTCGGCCGCGACGCGCTCGCCGAGGCGATCGCCTTTGCCTCGCGCGCAGCCGCCGTCACGGTTTCGCGCGCCGGGGCCAATCCGCCATGGAAGGAAGAGCTGTCAGCCGCCTGAGGCCGGCGCGCCCTCGGCGATGAAGGACGGGCTGACGAAAGCCTCCAGACCCGCGCCGTTCTTCGGACCATAGGTCAGCGCCAGGCCGTCCAGCGTGCGTGCCGTGCCGCCTGAGGCCCGCAGGATCGCATCGCCGGCCGCCGTGTCCCATTGCATGGTGCGGCCGTAGCGCGGATAGAGATCCGCATCGCCGCGCGCGATCATGCAGAATTTCAGCGAGGAGCCGATCGACACCGTCTCGGCGCCGGGATGGCGGGCGATGAAGGCGTGCGTCTCGTCGGTGCAGTGGGAACGGCTGGCAAGGATCACCGGCGGCGTTTGCCGCGGCCGCGCCCGGATCTCGCGGCGGGCCTGCGGCGCGCCGGCCCCGACCTGCATCTCGAAGGCGACGCCCGGCCGTGCCGAATAAAGCAGCGCGCGCGCCGGCGCATAAACGACGCCGAGCGCCGGTGCGCCGGCGCGGATCATGGCGATATTGACGGTGAAGTCCGGCCGCCTCTCGATGAACTCGCGCGTGCCGTCGAGCGGGTCGACCAGCAGGAAATTGCCGTCGCCGCAGGCCGGGATGACACCGCCCGACGCCTCTTCCTCCGAAACGCAGGGCGTGCCGAGACCGGCCTTGGCGAAACCGTCGAGGATGACGCGCTCGGCGGCCCGGTCGGCCACCGTCACCGGCGAGGCATCGGCCTTCTGCTCGACCTCGAAACCGGTCTCGTAATGGCTCATGATGGCCGCCCCCGCGGCCAGCGCCAGGTCTTCGAACAGCGCCAGAAGCGCTGCATCATCCTTCATCATGCCCATGGGGCTCGGGCTCCCGGTCAAGCCTTCAGCAATAGCCGCGTTCCTTGAGCCAGGCTTCCAGATCGTCAACCAGCTCTTCCGGCGTGCGGCCGGTGGTCGAGATGTGGATATCAGCCCTTTCCGGCGTCTCATAGGGTGAATCGACACCGGTGAAGTTTTTGATCTCGCCCTTCAGCGCCTTTGCATAAAGGCCCTTCGGGTCGCGGCGGGCGCATTCCTCGAAGGGCGTGTCGACGAACACTTCGACGAACTCGCCCTCGTTCATCAGCTCGCGCGCCATGCGGCGCTCGGCACGGAACGGCGAGATGAAGGAGACGAGCACGATCAGTCCGGCATCGGCCATCAGCTTCGCCGTCTCGGCGACGCGGCGGATGTTTTCCACCCGGTCCTCGTCGGAGAAGCCGAGATCGCGGTTCAGCCCGTGGCGCACATTGTCCCCGTCGAGGATGTAGGTGTGGCGGCCGGCTGCGTGCAGCTTCTTGTCGAGAAGATTGGCGATGGTCGACTTGCCCGATCCCGACAGCCCCGTGAACCACAGGACGGCCGGCTTTTGATGCTTGATCTCGGCGCGCGACTGGCGCGTCACGTCGAGCGCCTGCCAATGGATGTTGGCGGCACGGCGCAGCGGACGCAGGATCATGCCGGCGCCGACGGTCGCGTTGGTCAGCCGGTCGATCAGGATGAAGGCGCCGGTCGTGCGGTTGTCTGCAAAGGCATCGAAGGCGATCGGCGCCTGCAGCGAGAAATGGCAGTGGCCGACCTCGTTGAGCTCCAGGCTGGTGGCCGCTTCCTGGGCGGAGTTGTTGATGTTGCGCCGGTGCTTCAGCTGACTCACCGTCGCCGACACCTCGTCCGTCTCGGTGCGCAGGATGTAGGAGCGGCCGGGCAGAAGCGGCTTTTCGTCGAACCAGACGAGGTTGGCGGCGAATTGATCGGCCACGTGCGGGCGCGCCTCCGGCGTCACCAGCATGTTGCCGCGCGACAGCTCCACCTCGTCCTCGAGAAGCAGCGTCACGGCCTGGCCTTCCACCGCCTCGTCCAGATCGCCGTCACGCGTGACGATGCGCCTGATCTGCGACCGCTTGCCGGACTTGGCGACCGTCACCGGGTCGCCCACCGCGATCCTGCCGGAGGCGACGGTGCCGGCAAAGCCGCGGAAATTGAGGTTTGGGCGCGAGACATACTGCACCGGAAAGCGGAACGGCCGCCCTTCGGCGTGCGCGTCGATGTCGACATTCTCCAGATGCTCGATCAGCGACGGCCCCCGATACCAGGGCGTCTTGCCCGAGGAGAGCGTGACGTTGTCGCCGTAGCGCGCCGACATCGGGATCGGCTGGATCGAATCGAACCCCAGCTCCTCGGCGAACGAGCGGTAGTCCTCGACGATGCGCTCGAAGGTGGCGCGGTCGAAGCCGACGAGGTCGATCTTGTTCACCGCCAGCACGATATGACGGATGCCGAGCAGCGAGGCGATCATCGAATGGCGGCGCGTCTGCGGCAGGATGCCCTGGCGCGCATCGACCAGCACGATGGCGAGATCGGCCGTCGAGGCCCCCGTCGCCATGTTGCGCGTGTATTGCTCGTGGCCAGGCGTGTCGGCGACGATGAACTTGCGCTTCGGCGTGGAGAAGAAGCGGTAGGCGACGTCGATCGTGATGCCCTGCTCGCGCTCGGCCTCCAGGCCATCCACCAGCAGCGCGAAGTCGATCTCGTCGCCGACCGTGCCGTGCTTCCTCGAATCGCGCTCGAGCGCGGCAAGCTGGTCCTCGAAGATCAGCTTCGTGTCGTAGAGCAGCCGGCCGATCAGCGTCGACTTTCCGTCGTCGACCGAGCCACAGGTCAGGAAGCGCAGCAGCCCCTTGTTCTCCTGTGCCGCGACATAATCGCCGATATCGACGAGGGCGTCCTCGTCTTTCCTCAGCAGCGCGCTGTTGGCTGTCAGCATGATCAGAAATACCCTTCGCGCTTCTTCTTTTCCATGGAGCCCGCTTCGTCGCGGTCGATCAGCCGGCCCTGCCGCTCGGAGGTGCGGGCCGTCAGCATCTCGCCGACGATCTCCTCAAGCGTCGTCGCGGTCGAGGAGATGGCGCCGGTCAGCGGGTAGCAGCCGAGCGTGCGGAAGCGCACCATGCGCTCTTCGACCTTCTCTCCGGGCTGCAGGCGCATGCGGTCGTCATCGACCATGATGGTCATGCCGCCGCGCTCCACCACCGGCCGCTTCTTGGCGAAGTAGAGCGGCACGATCGGGATGTCTTCCTGCAGGATGTATTGCCAGATGTCCTGCTCGGTCCAGTTGGACAGCGGGAAGACGCGGATCGATTCGCCCGGCGCCACGCGGGTGTTGTAGATCTTCCACATTTCCGGGCGCTGGTTCTTCGGGTCCCAGCCATGCCCGGCCGAGCGAAACGAGAAGATGCGCTCCTTGGCGCGCGACTTCTCCTCGTCGCGCCTGGCGCCGCCGAATGCCGCATCGAAGCCGTACTTGTCGAGCGCCTGGCGCAGGGCAACGGTCTTCATCACATGGGTGTGCGTGTTGGAGCCGTGATCGATGGGGTTGATCCCCTCGCGCACGCCGTCCTCATTGATGTGGACGAGCAGGTCGAAACCCAGCCTCTCGGCCATCCGGTCGCGAAATTCGATCATCTCGCGGAACTTCCAGGTGGTGTCCACATGCAGGAAGGGAAAGGGCGGCTTGGCGGGATAGAAGGCCTTCATGGCCAGATGCATCAGCACCGACGAATCCTTGCCGATGGAATAGAGCATCACCGGGTTGGAAAAGGTCGCCGCCACTTCGCGGAAGATGTGGATCGCCTCGGCTTCCAGCCTGTCGAGATGGGTAAGGGCTACCGGCATGTCTTGGCCTTCGCATGTCTATCGCTCTGCCCGGCAAGGGGAGGCGCCGGATCCTGACAGTGAGGTACCATGCGCCTTTCCGGCTGCTCAAGGCGGGCGCGCCCAAGCCGACCCCGGTTTGCGAGGCGGTTTTTGCGTTGTTTCCGGCAAAGGGGGAAAGGCATTTCAGAATGCAAAAAAGGCCCGTTCCGACGGGCCTTTTTGGGGATCCGCCGCAGGGCGGAAGCTCATGCAGGAAGCGCGGCGCGGATCGTCTGGACGATGCGGTCCTGATCGGCTTCGCTGAGATAGGGATGCATCGGCAGGCACAGGATGCGCTGCGGCAGGCTTTCCGAAACCGGCAGGCCACCCGGCGCGCGGGCGAACATCTCATAGGCCTTCTGCAGGTGCAGAGACTTCTCGTAATAGATCACCGAAGGGATGCCCTCGGCGGACAGTTTCTGGCGCACCGCATCGCGATGTTCCGTCTCGATCGCGTATTGCGCCCAGGCCGAGCGGTAGCCTGCGGGCACCTGCGCCACCTTCACCGCATCGCCGAGCCCCTCGGCATAGCGGGCGGCGACCGCCTGGCGCTTCTCCATCTCGTCGGGCAGGATGGCGAGCTTCTCGATCAGGATCGCCGCCTGGATCGTGTCGAGGCGCGAGTTGAGACCGACGCGCACATTGTCATACTGACTGGCGCCCTTGCCGTGGAAGGCGATCGAGCGCAGCACCTCGGCCAGATCGTCGTCGTCGGTGAACATGGCACCGCCGTCCCCGTAGCAGCCGAGCGGCTTGGCGGGGTAGAAGCTGGTCGAGGCCACATGGCCGAAGGCACCGCATTGCTTGTTGCCGCGCCGGCCGCCGATCGATTGGGCCGCGTCCTCGATGATGCGCAAGCCCTCGCGCGAGGCGATCGCATCGATCACGTCGTAATCGGCCGCCAGGCCGAACAGGTCGACCGGGATGATCGCCCTGGGCGTCAGGCGGCCTTCCATCTTGATGTGGTCGATCGCCGCCGTCAGGCTCTTGGGGTCGATGTTGTAGGTGTCGGGATCGATGTCGACGAACACCGGCTCGGCGCCGGCCAGGGCAACCACCTCGGCGGTCGCCGCAAAGGTGAAGCTCGGGCAGAACACCGCGTCGCCCGGACCGATGCCATAGGCCATCAGCGGCATCAGCAGCGCATCCGTGCCGTTGGCGCAGGCAACGGCGTGCTTGGCGCCGATGTATCTGGCGATCTGCTCCTCGAAGGCGCCGACTTCCGGCCCCAGAATGTAGCGCCCCTCGGCCACGACCTTGTCAATGGCGGCCGCGAGTCGGTCCTTGATGCGCTCCCGCTGAGCGCCGAGATCGATGAATTGCATATATAGCCCAATCAGATGCGGGGTGATTCCGCTTTGCCCCGAACGTTGAATACGGATGCGCGGCAAGATGCGCAACCAAGCACTTCATTCAAACTGTCGTTTCGCCTGTTACACGAGGTGAACGGCGAAGTGCCGGTGTCCATCAACATGCCATGTTGCAGTCATGCCGCACCTCTATCTAATCTCCACCTGCTGCCTCCCAGTGGCATGACCTCAACGCAACCACCCAATCAAAAGTCAATCAACCGCTGCGATGTTCGATACTCAGGAATATCTTCGGCTTCGCCGGCACAATCGTTGAAATGGAAAAAATTATGGGCGCCCCTTTCAAAGCGTATGACGTTCGCGGCCGCATTCCGGCTGAAATCAATGTTCCCTTCGCCTATCGCTTCTCACAGGCGCTCAAGCAAAGCCTCCAGCCGGGCCTCGTCGTCGTCGGCCACGACATGCGCCTCGACAGTCCGGCGCTCGCCGAGGCGCTGACTCAGGGCCTGCTCGACAGCGGCGTCGACGTGAAGCCGGTCGGTCGCTGCGGCACCGAGGAAGTCTATTTCCACACCGCCGCCACCGGCGCCGATGCCGGCCTGATGGTGACGGCCAGCCACAACCCGCCCGATTACAACGGCATCAAGATGGTTCTGAAGGGCGCCTCGGCGGCAACGCCCGACAACGCCTTCAATCCCATCGAGGAGATCATGCGCTCCGATGCGGTGCTCGAGCCGGTGGCGAGCTATGCCGAGCGCGGCACGCTGCACGAGACGCCCGATCGCAACGCCTATATCGAGCGCCTGCTGGCCGAGGTCGCCGGCCAGGACCTGAAGCCGCTGAAGATCGTCTGCCATGCCGGCAATGGCTGCGCCGGGCCGATCATCGATCTTCTTGAAAAGCACCTGCCCTTCACCTTCATCAAGATCGACCACGAGCCCGATCCGCGCCTGCCCAACGGCGTGCCCAACCCGCTCCTGCCGGAAAAACGCGCCAAGGCGAGCAAGGCCGTCGTCGAGCACGGGGCAGATCTCGCCATTGCCTGGGACGGCGATTTCGACCGCTGCTTCCTCTACGACCACAAGGGCCGCTTCGTCGAAGGCTATTATCTCGTCGGCATGATCGCCCAGTCGCTGCTGGCCAAGAGCCCCGGCGCCACGATCCTCTACGACCCACGGCTCACCTGGAACACGATCGACGTGGTGGAAAAGGCGGGCGGCATCGCCAAGCCGTGCCGCACCGGCCATGCCTATTTCAAGAAGATGATGCGCGAGGAAAACGCCGTCTATGGCGGCGAGATGAGTGCCCACCACTATTTCCGCGACTTTTCCTATTGCGATTCGGGCATGCTCGCCTGGCTCGACGTGGTGGCCGAGCTGTCGTCCGGCGGGGCCTCCCTTGCCGAGCGTCTGGAAGAGCGCATCGCCGCCTATCCCTGCTCCGGCGAGATCAACTTCACGGTCTCCGACGCGGCGGCCGTGCAGGCCCGGATCTCGGAGCATTTCATGCCCAAGAACCCGGAACTCGAGACCATCGACGGGCTCGGCATGATGTTCGGCGACTGGCGCTTCAACCTGCGCGCCTCCAACACCGAGCCGCTCCTGCGCCTCAACGTCGAGGCCCGCGGCGACGAGGCGCTGCTCAAGGCCAGGGTCGAGGAGATCACGGCGCTGATCCAGAAGGCCGCCTGAGCGAAGCCGGCCCGCCCGCCGGTTCACGAAGGCCCGCCGGAGCGATCCAGCGGGCTTTTTGATTCGGGCATATTGCATCATGTCGGCCTGATCCGCATGTGCCAAGACCTAAGACATGAAAGAAGCTGCCTACAAGCCGATCCGCGCCGATCTACTAGAAGCCCACCGCACACCACGGCGGGTATTTTAGCGAACGGCTGCTATCCGAGGCGTTGTAGCGTGCCTCCAATATTAATCAGGTATCCAAAGCGGACCCCGTCATTTCCCCGCTGATTCTCCGGTATCTCCCCCACCGCCACTTGAAATTGCCCCAGTGCCGCCGTGTGTTTTGCAGCAAGATACGCCAACAGAAGCTCTGCCGCGTCGTGCAACTGGATTGTTACTTCTTCCATAAATTGGCCGAGCGGCATCCGCTCAATCGGGGTATCATTATGAATGACCCGGATCATGGGTTCTTCTAGAATGCGATCCGCTGTTAACTGGTAGTCTCGTACTTCGAGTTGTTGTGTTGTCTTCGGATGCTCTACGCAGTGGCGGGCGTTCCGAATGATCTTTCCGAAGTTCGCAAGCTCCTTGGCGAATAAGGTAAACTCGTCCTGATTGCCGTAGCGTGTCTCGACCACGGCCGCAAAACCGTCCAACCACTTGCCGGCTTTCTGCATTTCCTCCGGATAGAATAGCGCGCATGTCTTATAGAGGCCCTGAAATGCGTGCTCGGTTTTTTGAATGAAGCTCTTCACCCGCCCCTCTAATCCGGAAATCGCGGGCATCCGAAATGCCCTTTCTTGTGGAGGGATGATTGCGGCATCGGCAGCTACCTTCAGCTTTATGAATTCATCTGAAGTTTCCTGTGCCGCTATCACATCCTTCAAAATTTCCAGGGCGCTCAAAAGGACAGCATTCCAGTCGATCATTTCAATCAGTCGGTGCTCTCTGAACAATTCTCGCGCTGTTAGTAGGATTCGACGAACGCTTTCAGAATTGGACCCGCTATTAAGGACGAGCTGTTGCGTGTTTGGTATATCGGCACGCGTACGCTGTGGGTCTATCTCGTCGGCCATAGCTAATAAGTAAATAGCCTTTTCTTTAATAACGTAGAGCCTTTCGGCAATCGTGATCATACCGGTGATTGCGCCGTCTGAGGCATCACCAACTGTCATCCCGACGGCGGACTCTCTCAACTTATCAATTGGCCGTTTGTCGATCATACCGCGCAGATTCCCGCCGGAGAGGGACATCTCCCTTAAAAAGCTAGCCCAGTAGCAAGGTCTGTGGAGCGGATTTGCCTGTCAAGAGTCCGGCGTGTGTCCGGCCGTTTGATTTTCCACCAACCAAGGCTCACGTGAATCACCCACGCGACTATAACACGTCGAACGTTTGAATTTTCTCTAAGCGACTGCTTTTATTTATATAATAGGTCATGGCTGGGGTTCCTGGAAGCATTTAAAACTTGGTGTGTCTCGCCTCCAGCGGAGATGAAGGCGCTTGTGGCGGATGCGGAGACGCCTGAAGAGGTATGAGTATATCGATCGCCACTGATAACCATGGTTGACACATGCAAAAGCGATAACTACAGTTAACATATGATTGAGCTGATCAAGAGTGCCGCATTCGATCGTTGGCTACGTAGCTTGCGAGACAGGCGGGCCACAGCGCGTATTCAGGCGAGACTTGATCGGCTTGCAAGTGGAAATCCCGGCGACGTCAAACCCGTAGGCGGTGGAATTTCCGAGATGCGGATTGCTTATGGTCCAGGCTACAGGGTCTATTACATGCAAAGAGGACCAATCGTTGTCATCCTGCTTTCGGGCGGCGACAAGTCTTCTCAACAATCCGACATCGCCAGGGCCAAAGAAATTGCCGCACAGTGGAAGGACTGAGATGATGAGCAGTGAGACCTTCAGCCGCTACGATACGGCAGATTATCTCAAAAACGAGGAAGACATCATTGCTTACTTGGAAGCGGTGATGGAAGAAGGTGGCGACGATCCCGCCTATATTGCGCGCGCGCTTGGCGTGGTTGCGCGCGCGCGCAATATGAGCCAGCTCGCGCGCGATGTAGGAATGAGCCGCGAAGGGCTCTACAAGGCGCTTTCCGAGGATGGGAATCCCAGCTTCGCCACGATTATGAAAGTTGCTCACGCGCTGGGATTGCGCTTGGGCTTCAAGCCGGCCGCATAATCGCGCTTGGACGAATTTGAGCATAGTTTGGCTGGGGCGGCAGGATTCGAACCTGCGAATGACGGTACCAAAAACCGTTGCCTTACCACTTGGCGACGCCCCAATGCCGGGCGAGGCGGTGGATAGCAGAAGGGCGGGCCGCCGACAAGGAGGGGATTGGCCCAAAACCGTGGGCAATCCCCTCGCCGCTCGCCGCGCCGGCGGCTCACGCCATCCAGAAGCCCCACAAGCGCGTCGTGCCCGCCGGCACATAGCCGTCGAGCGTGCCGAAGAACTGCTGCAGTTCCACCGTGTCGCCCGCCGCGAGCACCGCCATCGCCTGAAGGTTCAGCGCACTTTCCGAGCCGTCCGTCGCCAGTTGCGCCAGATCAGACGTCACCAGCGGGGCGGTGAGGTCTGTCGTTCCGTTCAGCACCAGCTTCGCCTTGAGAGGCGCCGGCACGTTGCTTCCGTTCTGCTTCCAGCCGATCGATGCGCCGAAGGCGTAGAGCCCGGCAGCCGGCGCCGTGAACCGGTTCGTCCCGCCATCGAAGGCACCCTGGTCGTTCTGGTCGGCGATGTTGATGGCGACCCGGGTCCAGGTGTCGGCGGCCAGATACTGGTCGTAATCGATGTGGCCGAGGAACCGTGCGTTGCCCGGCAGCGCCACCAGACCGCTCGCCCCGTCGACGCGGATCGCGTCGCTGAACGCCGATCCGTCTGCGGAGACCGACAGGCGCCAGTCGTCGGAGCCGAACAGCCCCATGAGCGCCTTCGTCACGAAGCCCGTCTGCAGGAGCAGGCCGACATCGTCGCCGGCCGCCTCCTTGTTCATCGTGTAGAAGAGGTCGCCGTCGCCGCCCTCGCTCGCATAGCGGGCGGTCCACAGCGCCTTGTTGAGCTTGGCGGAGAAGGGGTTGGCGGCGTCCGCCGTCGTGCCGATGCCGACGAGCGCCGCGTTCTGCAGGATCGCGCCGCTTTCGGGAATGCCGTCATACGGCTGCCAGCCCGAGCCGTCATGGACGAGGATGCGCGCCTCGTCCTCGATCCAGGCCCGCCAGCCGGCGCGCGGCGAAAGGCGCTCCCAGGCCCCGTCGACGAAATGGGCGACCGCCCCATCCCAGCCCGTCCACGCATCATCCGCGCCAGCCGCCACGATGTAGCGGTCTCCGTCGGCGGGCGCCGGCGGCGGAGACGCAAGGTCCCGATCAGCCACCGAGAGCTGCAGCAGCCCGTCGAGCATCCGCAGCGCCTCGTTATGGGTCACGTGCTTCTGTGCCTGCTGCGGCATGATGTAGGGGAGTCCGAGATGTGTGGTTTCTTCCATCGCCTGTTCCTCGCGCTGTCGCCGAGAAGCATAGGCCGCTGCGGAGGCGCGGGGAGTGGCGGTCAACGGGCGCCGCCAGCTGCTCCCCGAGCCGCTCCCAGCCGGCCCGGCGATTTTGCCGCGCAGGAAGCGCTTCGCCGCCTCTTCTTCGCCTTGAACGGGCGATAGGCGAGGAGAAAATCCGGTTCGGTGGTATCGCGCTATCCCCATTTTCCGGGACAGCTTCTATGATGGAGCGGTTGCCTACACCGCATGTCAACGTTTCAAATTCACAATCCGCGCGAGCATGCCCGAGCGGCATGGCGACCGTCAGGACCCGCAACAGGTGAGTTGACCATCAAGGCTGCATCGTCCAACCGTCTGCCCGCACGAACGCGCGTATTTGAGAAGGAAGTTTCATGTTCTTGCCCGTAATCATGGCTGGCGGTTCCGGAACGCGGCTCTGGCCGGTCTCCCGCGAGCATTATCCGAAGCAGTTCTGCACGCTCGTGGGTGACGGCACCATGCTGCAGCAGACCGTCCGGCGGCTGGACGGGCTCGGCTGTCCGCCGCCGCTGGTCATCTGCAACGAGGAGCATCGGTTTCTCGCCGCCGAGCAATTGCGCCTGTCGGGCATCGAGAATTCGCCGATCATCCTGGAGCCGGTCGGCCGCAACACGGCGCCGGCGATCACGCTGGCCGCGCTCAGCGCCACCCATAACGGCGAGGACCCGCTGCTTCTGGTGATGCCGGCCGACCATCTCATCACGGACATACCGGCCTTCCATGCCGGGCTCGAAAAGGCTGAGCGGCTGGCCCGCGACGGCCGCCTCGTCACCTTCGGCATCGTGCCCGGATCCCCCGAGACCGGCTTTGGCTATATTCGCCGCGGCGGCCCCATCGGCGCCGACGGTTTCGCCGTCGCCGGTTTTGAGGAAAAACCCGATCTCGACACCGCCAGGGCCTATCTCGACGCCGGCGACTGCTACTGGAACAGCGGCATGTTCATGTTCCGGGCCGGCATCTATCTCGCCGAGATGCGTAAGCACGCGCCCGCCATGCTGGAAGCCTGCGAGGCGGCGATGGCGGAGCCCAAGGCCGACGCGCAGTTCATCCGCCCCGACCGGACCGCCTTCGAGGCCTGTCCGTCGGATTCGATCGACTATGCGGTGATGGAAAAGACCGACCGCGCCGCCGTCGTGCCGCTCGATGCCGGCTGGAACGACATCGGTTCCTGGTCGGCGATCTGGGACGCCATGGACAAGGATGCCGACGGCAATGCGCTGAGCGGCGACGTGCTGCAGGTGGGCTCGAAGAACAGCATCGTGGCGGCCGGCAAGCGGCTCGTCGCCGTGGTCGGCGTCGACAATCTCGTGGTCGTCGAAACGCCGGATGCCGTGCTCGTCGCGCGCCGCGACGCGGTGCAGCAGGTCAAGGAGGTGGTCGGCAGGCTGCGGGCGCTCGACCGCAGTGAGTATGTGAACCACCGCAAGGTCTACCGCCCCTGGGGCAACTACGATTCCATCGACGTCGGAGAGCGCCACCAGGTCAAGCGCATCACGGTCAAGCCGGGCGCCAAGCTGTCGGTGCAGAAGCACCACCACCGCGCTGAGCACTGGGTGGTCGTGCGCGGAACGGCCAAGGTGCTGAAAGGCAGCGAGACGATCATGCTCAGCGAGAATGAATCGACCTACATTCCGCTCGGCGAGATCCATGCCCTGGAAAATCCCGGCAAGATCCCGCTCGAGCTGATCGAGGTGCAGTCCGGTTCCTATCTCGGCGAAGACGACATCGTTCGCCTGGAGGACCGTTACGGCCGCGTCTGACCTCCCGCCGCATCATCGGCGGGGCTCCCGCCGGCGGCCAGCGCCGAGCTTCCGGCCGCCAGGTAGACGCCGGTGATCAGGAAGATCATGAAGACCGAATCCAGGATGTCGTGTCCGAAGATCAGGTTGACGCTGCCGCCGACGACATAGACGCAGAACAGGGCGACGAGGATCAACGCGCCGAACCGCGCCGTCGGCTCCTCGTTGTCCTGCAGCGTCCGCAAGGCGATCACCAGGATGGTGGCGAAGATGCCGATCACGGCGCCGCCGCTCAGCACGCCCCCTTCGACGAAGGCCGTGATGAAGCCGTTGTGGAAATGCGAGAAACTGCGGCCGACGCCGTAGTCGGCGCCCAGATGCTCGCCGATCAGCGCCGCCGTGTTCTGCACGCCGTGCCCGATCAGAAGATCGCCTGCGATCAGCTTTGCGCCGATCTCCCACAGCGCGACGCGCAGCCCCGAGGAGGTGCTGTAATCGCCGCTTCCGGCCAGCTCGTAGAGCTCCTCGCCGAGCAGCTCCATGCGGCTGACGACAATGCCCGACGCCAGAATGCCGACCGCCAGAACCGCCAGGAGGACGCCCAGCATGCGCCCTTCGAGCACGTCCTTCAGCCGCGTCCGGCACAGGAACAGGACGACCACCGTGGCGCCGATCATCACGCCCCAGACGGAGCGCGATTGCGAATAGAGCACCGCCAGGAAGGCAGCGGCATAGGCCACCATCAAGACAGGTGCCTTGTCCCGCGCCCGCTCGATGGTCAGCGCGCCGGCAAGGCAGACCAGCCCCGCCAGGCAGGCGACGTCGGCGAACACCAGCGCATTTCCCGCCCCACCCTCGGCGCGCATCCCGATCAGATGATGCTGGATCAGCGCCAGAACGAGCGCCCCGCAGGCGGCAACGGCGCTGCCCCAGACCGCCGCCTGCGCCACCTCCTGCCGGTCGGAGATCGTCCACACCGAATAGGAGAAGGGAAATAGCAGGAACGTTGCGAAGGGCAGGAGCTTGACCGCGGCCGCGGCAGAGGGTCCGTTCGCCAGAAAGGCGACGACGTTGGCTGCGACGTAAACCAGCATCAGCGCCGTCAGCACCCGCAAGGGCCGGTCGGGGCTGAAGCGCCGCCGGCCGGAAACGACCTCGAAACCGCACCACAACGCCCCACCATGCCAGATGAAGCTCACCACCGAGCCGAGAACCGGCGCGGTGGCAAAGCAGGCGAAGGTGAAGAGCCGGTTGACCTGGCGATAGGTCATTGCCGGTTGCGCCGGGCGAGCTTTGCTTCCCAGCTCAGCGCGTGACCGACGATCTCGTCGAGTTGGTCGTGCTTCGGCTGCCAGCCCAGTTCCTGCCGGCAGCGTTCGGCGCTGGCGACGATCGCCACCGCATCGCCGGGGCGCCGGCCACTCACCCGCACGTCGAAGTCGGTCTTCGCCACCTTCTTGACCGCATCGATCACCTCGAGCACCGAGTAACCCTTGCCGTAGCCGCAATTGGCGACGAGGCTGCCGCCCCCCTCGCGCATCCGCTGCAGGGCGAGATAATGGGCGTTCACGAGGTCGGAAACGTGCACATAGTCGCGCACGCAGGTCCCGTCGGGCGTATCGTAGTCGGTGCCGAACACCTCCATGTGCGATCGCTTGCCGGTGGCCGTCTCGCAGGCCACCTTGATGAGATGCGTCGCGCCCTTGGTCGACTGGCCGGTGCGCAGCTGCGGGTCGGCGCCCGAGACGTTGAAATAGCGCAGGGCCGTGTAGTCGAAATCGTGGGCGGCCGCGCAGTCGCGCAGCATCAGCTCCGTCATCATCTTCGACGTGCCGTAGGGCGATTCGGGCAGCAGCCGGGCGTCCTCGGTGACCGGAAAGGTCGCCGGGCTGCCATAGACCGCAGCCGTCGAC
Organism: Nitratireductor sp. ZSWI3; assembly: GCF_024655565.1. Lineage (GTDB taxonomy): Bacteria > Pseudomonadota > Alphaproteobacteria > Rhizobiales > Rhizobiaceae > Nitratireductor. Next base: position 16,622 of record NZ_JANKOF010000076.1, read on the forward strand.
GAGAAGATGAAGCGCTTCACGCCGCAGCGAATCGCACTGTCGATCAGATCGCGCGATTTGGCGGTGTTGTTGAGATAGTAGCCGAGGGGGTCGGCGACCGATTCGGGCACGATGATGGAACCGGCGAAGTGGATGATCGCGTCGACATCGTGCTTCCTGATGGTCTCCTCGACCAGTGGCTGATCGGCGATGTCGCCGACCACTAGGGTCGCAGCCTCCGCAACGGCCCAGTCAAAGCCGGTGCTGAGACGATCCAGAACGACCACCGTCTCCCCGTGGTCGATGAGTTCCCAAACCATATGGCTACCTATGTAGCCGGCCCCCCCGGTTACCAAAACAGCCATTGAAAACCTTCTCCAGAAATACAACGGGCCGGACATCTCTATCCGGCCCGCATGAAGCGTTTATCACCGAAAGCGGCGATTGCGTGGCATTACGGCTATTCGCGCGTGATGCCGAGGCCGCGCAGCAGCGCCCAGGCTGCCGGCATCAGGCAGGCGGCCAGGGCAACCTTGATGAGATCCGGCAGGATGAACGGCGCGACGCCGAACTGCCATGCCTTGTCGGCGCCGATCAGGCCGGCAAGCCAGGCGAAACCGAGCGCCATCAACGCCGCCTCGGCCACCAGCATCGCGCCGGCGAGCTTCACCGGGTTGCGGTCCCAGCCGCGATCGGCAGCCCAGCCGGCGATGGCCGCCATGGCCACGAAGCCGATCAGGAAGCCGCCCGTTGGGCCGACCATATAGGCAAGGCCGATGCCCTTTTCCGGCGTGCTCTGGAAGACAGGAAGCCCCATCGCGCCTTCGGCGAGGTAGAGAAGCAGGGTCGCGATGCCGAGCCGCATGCCGAAGGTGGCGGCGATGAGCAGGATCGCCAGCGTCTGCAGCGAGAGATCGACAGGCCCCAGCACCACTTTCGTCTTCGCCGAAAGGGTCAGGAGCAAGGTGGCGCCGAGCGCCAGGAAAAATTGGGTCGCAAAGCGCCGGGCGCCCTGCTCCGGCAGCGTTAAGGACACGAGTGGTCTGGAAGCGATCGCCAGGGACATGGTACCTCCGTTGGTGCTGATGCAAACAAAGCGCTTGGATTCTCCTATAGGCGCTTCCATGATATGCGGCAACCACGTCGACCACCCGCGGTCGCCCTGCCCCAGCTTTTCCGGAACGCTCGCCCATGGCCCTTGAATTCGACACGACCTTCGACCCCGCCTATGGCGTGCCTGTCGAGGTCGGACCGGATGTCTTCCGCCTCACCGTCAACAACCCGAGCGCCTTCACCTTCCACGGCACCAACAGCTATGTCGTCGGCCGAAAGGCTCTGGCCGTGATCGATCCCGGTCCCGACGACGAAGCGCATTTCCAGGCTCTTATCGAGGCGATCGGCGGGCGGCCGGTGAGCCACGTCTTCGTCAGCCACACGCATCGCGATCATTCGCCGCTCGCCACCCGCCTTGCCCGGCACACCGGGGCGATTGTCTGCGCCGAAGGCCCGCACCGCCCGGCCCGGCCGCTGCGCATCGGCGAGACGAACCCGCTCGATGCCAGCGCCGACCTGGAGTTCCGGCCCGACCTGACACTGGCCGACGATGCGCTCGTCGAAGGCGACGGCTGGGTGCTGCGCGCCGTGCACACGCCGGGCCATGCGGCCAACCACACGGCCTTCGCGCTCGAAGGGACCGGCCTCCTGTTTTCGGCCGATCACGTCATGGCCTGGTCGACCTCCATCGTCGCGCCGCCGGACGGCGCGATGTCCGACTACATGGCCTCGCTCGACAAGCTGCTGGCGCGCGACGACCGCCTTCTCCTGCCGGGTCACGGCGGTCCCGTCACGCAGCCCGGGCGCTTCATGCGCGGGCTGAAGGCGCACCGCAAGATGCGCGAGCGGGCGATCCTGGAACGCATCACCCGCGGCGACCGCAGCATTGCGCAGATGGTGCGCGCCATCTATCGCGAGACGGATCCGCGCCTGCACGGCGCGGCCGGGCTTTCCGTGCTCGCCCATCTGGAGGATCTCGTGGCGCGCGGCGCGGTGGCGACGGAGGGCGCTCCCTCCATCGACGGGCTCTACTTCCCGGTGTGAGGCGCAGCCACGCCCGCCTCAGACACCGGCCAGCATGGTCATGCGCTGGTCGAGTTCTTCGAAGAACGCCTTGATGCGCGCCGCATTGTCACCCAGATCGTGCCGCCCGTAGCGCGAGGCCGAGCGCATATCGACAAAGGTCGCCGTCTGGTCGTCCTCGATGCGGATCACCACGTCGCTGACGAAGCCCAGGAAGAAGGTGTGCGCCGTTCCCTCGATCAGGGTGCGGTTGCCGGCCGGTATCGCCTGCAGCCCCTGCCTCGGTTCCCAGCCCCGCTCGTTCATCATGGCCATCACCACCTCGACGACGTTCTCGGCGGCATGCTCGTAGCGGCGGCCCGTCACAGCCGGATACTGCTCCTTCTGCACAGCGGCCAGATCCGGGCCGATGGCATCATCGATCCGGTTCATCGCGCTCGTTCTCGATCGCGGGGCCATGATGAAGGCCGGCGGATTCTCGAGATCGGTGGAGATATCGACGAGGCGCGGATGCTCGACGACGCGCAGCAAGGATATGCCATAGGGCGTCAGGACGAGGAGCGCGACGAAGATGCCGAAGCCGGCCTCGAGCGCCCCGCCGACCCCATGCTCCCACGCCTGCGCCAGCGTCACCGCTCCGAGCACCAGGGCAAGCAAGGCGAGCAGGCAGACGAGACCCAGGAGCCACAGGAACGGCACGGTTTCGACCAAGCCAAACCGGTGCCCGGCGCCGGCGACCAGGAGAAGCGCCGCCGAGAAGAAGGCCAAGCGGCGGCACCAAGGGGCCGTCGATGATTGTTCCTGCGTCAGGATCGCCGTCATGTTCCGTCTCGAGCCGCGCGCTGCAAACCCACATCCATAGGTCCGGCGCCCCGAACCATCCGTTCAGGACGCCGTATCGTTTTGCGGAAGACAGCCTGAAGTTTCAATCCCCTGGGCGGGATGTCTGACAAATTGATTCAGGTTCGCAGGTTGCCGCGCCTTCCACGCCCGGACCCTCGGCTTCCGGTTATTGCTGCATAAGTCCGCCATATTGCAGCCATGCTCGATGGCACAATACAATAGGCCAATCGGGCGGGTGCGGAAGAATGATGTGAGGTCCGCCATGGAAACATCGCTCCTGGAAACAGGCGAGGCACCGGCTGCTCCGCTGGAGCTGGTCGAGCTGGAACTGGCGCTGAACCACCAGGACTGCGTGGCCCTCGGGTTCGAGGGCACGGTGAACCATGCGCTCGAGCAGGTGCGCGGAACCCTTCTGTTCCAGATGCGCCTCGACGGCGTCGACGACTGCGACTGGGTTGCGGCGGTGGCGCTGGAGAGCATGGAGAGCTTGGTCTTCGCGCTCGTGGTGCAGCACACCGACAGCGAATCCCTCCGCGTCGAGAGCATCGAGGCCAGTGAGCTTCCCGTGGCCCGCATCGTCAACGCCTATGCCGGGCTGATGGCGACGCTCGACCGCATCCCGGACGGCGAAGCCGCCATCCAGACGCCGGGGCCTATGTCGTCCTGATCGCTTGGCGGAGCCTGTCTTCAAAGACACCCAGGGCAGGGCAATCGAGAACCATGCAGCCGTTTCCGTCATCAACGCTGAGCTTCGAGTTGGTGAGGTGGGTGGAGGTGGTGCGCAAAGGTGAAGGCCACCTTCTCCCCGCACGCGGGGAGAAGCAAGCCGTCATCAACTCTGAACGATATGTGGAATTGCCCCGACAGAAGAACTGAGCGGTCTTGCGGCTGCCATCGGCGATTACCCTGCCCCCAGGGCGACGAACTCAGGAGCGGCTGATCGCCGCCTGCGCCGCCGCCAGCCTGGCGATGGGCACACGGAAGGGCGAACACGAGACATAGTCGAGGCCGACCGTCTCGCAGAAGCGGATCGAGGCGGGATCGCCGCCATGCTCGCCGCAGATGCCCAGCTTGATGTCGGGGCGCACCGACCTGCCCTTCTCCGTCGCGATCCGCACCAATTCGCCGACCCCGTCCACGTCCAGCGACACGAACGGATCCTGCTCGATGATGCCGCGCGCCCGGTAGGCTTCCAGGAACGAGGCCGCATCGTCGCGCGAAATGCCGAAGGTGGTCTGCGTCAGGTCGTTGGTGCCGAAGGAGAAAAACTCGGCGCTGCCGGCGATCTCGTCGGCGCGAAGAGCCGCGCGCGGCAATTCGATCATGGTGCCGACCAGATAATCGATCTCGACGTCCTGCTCTGCCATCACCTCCTTCGCCACGGCGTCGATGCGCGCCTTGACGAAGTTCAGTTCGGCGAGCATGCCCACCAGCGGCACCATCACCTCCGGCACCACGGGGGCGCCCGTCTTGGCAGCGGCCTGCGCCGCCGCCTCGAAGATGGCACGCGCCTGCATTTCGGCGATCTCGGGATAGGAGACTGCCAGGCGGCAGCCGCGGTGACCGAGCATCGGGTTGAACTCGTGCAGGGCTTCGGTGCGCTGGCGCAGCTTCTCCGGCGCAACGCCCATGGCGTTCGCCACCTCGGCGATCTCCTCTTCCGTCTTCGGCAGGAACTCGTGCAGCGGCGGGTCGAGCAGGCGTATGGTGACCGGCAGACCCGCCATCACCTCGAAGATCTCGACGAAATCCGATCGCTGCATGGGCAGGAGCTTGGCCAGCGCCGCGCGCCGCTCGCTCTCGGTGTCGGCGAGGATCATCTCGCGCATGGCCAGGATGCGGCCGTCCTCGAAGAACATGTGCTCGGTGCGGCACAGGCCGATCCCTTCGGCGCCGAAGGAACGCGCCGTGCGCGCATCCGCCGGCGTCTCGGCATTGGCCCTCACCTTCATGCGCCGTGCCTCGTCGGCCCAGCCCATGATGGTCGAGAAGTCGCCGGAAAGCTCAGGCTGCAGCATCGGCACCGCGCCCTTCAGCACCTGGCCGGTGCCGCCGTCGATGGTGATGGTATCGCCGGCCCTGAAGCTCTGGCCCATGGCGAGAAGCGTGCCGGTCTTGTGGTCGACGCGCAGCGAGCCGGCACCCGACACGCAGGGCTTGCCCATGCCGCGCGCCACCACGGCGGCGTGGCTCGTCATGCCGCCGCGCGTGGTGAGGATGCCTTCGGCCGCGTGCATGCCATGGATGTCCTCCGGGCTCGTCTCGACGCGCACCAGGATCACCTTGCGCCCCTCGGCTCTGGCCTCCTCGGCCGCCTCGGACGAAAACACGATCTCGCCGGTGGCAGCGCCCGGCGAAGCCGGCAGGCCGATGCCGATGACGTCGCGCTGCGCCGTGGGATCGATGGTCGGATGCAGCAGTTGATCGAGCGAGGCCGCGTCGATGCGCGAAACCGCCTCCTGAGGGGTGATCAGCCCCTCATTCGCCATGTCGACCGCCACCTTGAGCGCCGCGCTCGCCGTGCGCTTGCCCGAGCGCGTCTGCAGCATCCACAATTTGCCGCGCTCGATGGTGAACTCCAGATCCTGCATGTCGCGGTAGTGCCGCTCCAGCGTGTCGGCGATCCCGATGAAGGAGGCGAAAGCCTCCGGCATCAGCTTTTCGAGCGACGGCTTGTCGGAACCGGCCTCGATCCGCGCCGCCTCGGTGATGTTCTGCGGCGTGCGGATGCCGGCCACCACGTCCTCGCCCTGCGCGTTGACCAGGAACTCGCCATAGAGCGCCTTCTCGCCGGTCGAGGGGTTGCGCGTGAAGGCGACGCCGGTCGCCGAATCCTCGCCGCGGTTGCCGAACACCATGGCCTGCACGTTGACCGCCGTGCCCCAGCTTTCGGGGATGTCGTGCAGCCGGCGATAGGTGACGGCACGCGGGTTCATCCACGAGGAGAACACCGCCCCCACCGCACCCCAGAGCTGCTCCTGCGGATCCTGCGGGAACGGCGCGCCGAGCTCGCTCTCGATCCGGCCCTTGTAGAGCGCGATCACGTTCTGCCAGTCGCCGGCGGAAAACTCGGTGTCGACCTCGTAGCCGAGCCGCGCCTTCTCCTCCTCGAGGATCTCCTCGAACAGGTCGTGGTCGAGACCCAGCACGACATTGCAGTACATCTGGATGAAGCGGCGGTAGCTGTCATAGGCGAAGCGCGCGTCGCCGGCCTCCGCCGCCACCGCCTCGACCGTCCTGTCGTTGAGGCCGAGATTGAGCACCGTGTCCATCATGCCCGGCATGGAGGCGCGCGCCCCGGAGCGCACGGAAACCAGAAGCGGCCGCTCGCCGTCGCCGAAGTGCCGGCCGGCGATCCTGCCGACCGCGTCGAGGGCTGATGCGACCTGCGTCTTCAGTTCGTCCGGATACGACCTTCGGTTGGCATAATAGTGGGCGCAGAGTTCGGTGGTGATCGTGAAGCCCGGCGGCACAGGCAGCCCGAGGCTGCACATTTCCGCCAGGTTTGCGCCTTTGCCGCCGAGCAGATTCCGATCGCCCGCGCCGCCTTCCGCATGTCCATCGCCAAACACATAGACCCACTTGGTCATGCCGCTTTCCCCTTCCGGTCAAGACTGCCGGCGCCTGGAAGAAAACCCGCCGGCTACGGAAGGCAGCGTTAAGGGCCGGCGCCCGCCAGCGCAAGGCCGCCAGGCCGCTCCGCCGCGTCTTTATCGATTGAAAAGGGAAGATTTCTTCCAGCGGGAAGGGGCGGGCGTCGACGC
>NZ_JANKOF010000077.1 GCF_024655565.1 Nitratireductor sp. ZSWI3
AGAGCTTCTCATCTTTGGCTTGAAACGCCAGGTGCCCTTCACGCCCCCCTCTGCCCTGCCGGGCATCTCCCCCTCAAGGGGGGAGATTGGGCGGCTGCAAGGATTTTGACCAACCGTCCAACGTTGCAGGGAATGCGACACGGTGCGGCCTGCTGATCTCCCCCCTTGAGGGGGAGATGGCCGGCAGGCCAGAGGGGGGTGTGCCGCGCGCCGGTACCGCACAATCAACCGACCACTTCCGTCAACGCGATCGCTTTCAACAAAGCCCTCACGGCCTGCGATAGCCGGTCGGCCGGCCATACAGCGCCGCGATACGCTCCACCGCCTCGGCAAGCGGCTCGCGCGCCACGGTCATGGTGTGGCCGTTGGCGTGCAGCATCGTTTCGCCGTCGAGCATGATCGCCACATGCCCGCGCCAGAAGACGAGGTCGCCGCGACGCAGCGGTGTCGCCGCCGGGTCGGTCGCCGTGCCGATGCTCTCGGCCTGCATGTCGGTATCGCGCAGCACCGTGCGGCCGGTCATGCGCATGGAAAGCTGCACGAGCCCCGAGCAATCAATGCCGAAGCCGCTGGTCCCGCCCCACAGATAGGGCGTGTGCAGGAAGGTTTCGGCCACCGCCACATAGTCGCCCGCCTGCTCGGAGAGCGGCCGCAGATGGTCGGCGATCATCGCCCCGCCCGTCGAAAGCAGCGCGTAGCGCGTGCCGCGGGTCTCGGCCGTCGCCGTCACGACGAGGCGGGCGCCCATGCTGTGCGCGGCCAGGATCGGCGCTTTCAGCTCGGCGCGCGGATAGACGAAGCTGCGCTGCGTGATGACCGTGTGGGTCGGTTCGGGTCCCGGCGCGCCCAACCCGTTCTCCGCGACATAGCCGACATAGCCGTCCCGCTCCGCCTGAATCCAGGCCCAGCCTTCGCTCCGCTCGAAGACACGCACCGCATCCCCGTAAAGGAGCTGTGTGTCGAGACCGGCATCGGCACGCGGCGCGCCGCGGATGTCGAGCACCGGCACGACGACGCAGGCCGCCTCGCCCTCGATGAAGCGCTCGGCCTCGACCGAGCCCTTCAGGCGCATGTCGGCGAGGTCGGCCCGGTGGGCGTTCAGGCGACGGTCGAGCAGGGTCACAAGGGCAGCTCCGCAGCTTTCGCCACCACCACGTCGCCGAGCCGCTCGACGAACAGGGCACCATCGACCGTGCGCCGGATCAGGACGTTGCGGCGGTCGCGCTCGTCGCGGTGGCGCGAGACGAATTTGAGCGCGCCCATGGTGTCGAGCGCGCGGGTGATGACGGGCTTGGTCACGCCCAGCTTCTCGGCCAGTCCGCGCACCGTGTGCGGCGGCGGATCGAGATAGATGGTCAAAAGGATGGCGATCTGCCGTTCGGTGAGATCGGGCCCGCCGGCCCGCACCTCGGCGAGGCTCGTCTGCTGCCAAAGCCTGAGCGCCTGGCTCGGGCGTAGATGGATCGACATGCCACCGGCTCAATCGTTGCACGCGCCGCCCGCTGCCGTCGGCGCGCTTTGACACGGAACACGGAAACCGTTTCGGTTCCGTACCGTTCATTCATGCCGCGAAAACCGCGCCGAGGCAAGCCTCTCAGCGCCCGTAGCGCGCCGTCAGGACCCGCTCCAGGGCGCGAATCCCCTGCGCCTCGCCGCCGATCGGCGCATACGGCTTGTCGTTCGGATTCCAGCCGAAGATGTCGAAATGCGCCCAGCTTTTCGCCTTCTCCACGAAGCGGGAGAGAAACAGGCCGGCGATTGGTGAGCCGGCAAAGCCGTCCGCCGAGACGTTGTTCATGTCGGCCACCTTGGACTCGAGCCGTGTCATGTACGGCTTCCACAACGGCATGCGCCACAGCGGGTCGGCGACGGCGGCAGCGGCCTCGGCGATGGCGGCGGCCAGGCTCTCGTCGTCGGTGTAGAAAGGCGGCAGGTCGGGCCCGAGCGCCACACGCGCCGCGCCCGTCAATGTCGCCATGTCGATCAGCACCTCCGGCGCCTCCTCATCGGCAAGCGCCAGGGCGTCGGCGAGCACCAGCCGGCCCTCGGCGTCGGTGTTGCCGATCTCGACCGTGAGCCCCTTGCGGCTCGTCAGCACGTCGCCGGGCCGGAAGGCATTGCCCGAAACCGCGTTCTCGACGGCAGGGATCAGCACGCGCAGCCGGATGTCGAGGCGGGCCGCCATCAGCATCGAGGCAAGGCCGAGAACGTTCGCCGCCCCGCCCATGTCCTTCTTCATCAGGAGCATGCCCGCCGCCGGCTTCAAATCGAGGCCGCCGGTATCGAAGCACACGCCCTTGCCGACCAGGGTCACCTTCGGCGCGCCGGTCGCACCCCAGGTCATGTCGATCAGACGCGGGGCAGCGGCCGCCGCACGACCCACCGCATGGATCATCGGCAGGTTCTGCTCGATCAGCGCTTCGCCGCCGGTGACGGAGACCTCGGCGCCATGCCGGCCCGCCAGCGTCCGCACGGCCTCCTCCAGCGCGTCGGGGCCCATATCGGCCGCCGGCGTGTTGATGAGATCGCGCGCCAGCAGGCTGCCCTCCGCCCACCGCTGCACCCTTGCCACGTCCACGCCCTGCGGTGCTGCGAAGCGTATCTGCGGCGACGGCTTCCTGCCGTAGCGGGTGAAGACATAGGCGCCGAGCATCAGGCCGAGCGCCGCCAGCTCCGCCTCGTCCGGCACCGCCGAAAAATGCCATGACCCCTCGGGCAGCGTGCGCGCCAGCGCCCCGGCGGAAAGCGGCGAGGCGGCGCCCGCCTCGCCGAGGCCAAGGAACGCGCCGGCCAGCGCGCCATCCGCACCGGGAAAGGTCATCACCTTGCCGGCCCCGGCGGAGAACCCGTTCGCCCTGGCCCAGGCGACCGCCGCGGCCGGCGCGCCCGAGCCCTCGATGGCGCCGGCATGCACCGGATAGACCGGCAGCGAGTTGGCGTCCTTTTCGGCGATCAGCGAGAGCGGCATGTCGGGTCTCCTTGTGAGCGGCGGGGGGTGCGTCTTAACGCTCCGTTAGGGTTAACAGAATATTTCTCCTTCATGGGGTCTGGCCGGCGGGCGGCCGAAGCCAATCGGAGGGGCGCGCAGATGTTTACCGAACAGCGCACGAATGCAACCGCAAACACGTTAGCAACGACGGCTCTGGCTCTCGTTATGGCAGCGGCTCTTGCCGGCTGCGCCAAGGACCGCATGACGACCGGTTCCATCAGCCGCAGCACGCCGGCGACGGTCGCCGGCATGAGCGCGCCGCAACTCAACGACGCCGCCAACGCCCTCGGACGCGCCTATGCCAGGAAACCCAAGGACAAGTCGACCGCGCTGCGCTACGCCACTGTCCTGCAGATGGACGGCCGGGTCGACCAGTCGCTCGCGGTGATGCGCAAGGCCGCCATCGACCACCCGTCGGACCGCGACGTGCTCGCCGCCTACGGCAAGGCGCTGGCGGCGGCCGGCGAATTGCAGCCGGCGCTCGACGCCGTGCGCCGCGCACAGACGCCGGAATATCCCGACTGGCGCCTCCTCTCGGCCGAAGGCGCCATCCTCGACCAGCTCGGCGACAAGGATTCCGCCCGCGCCCTCTATCGCAAGGCGCTCGCCCTGCAGCCCGGCGAATCCTCGATCCTCTCCAACATGGGCATGTCCTATCTCCTGGAAGGCGATCTGGATTCCGCCGAGACCCATATGCGCCAGGCGGCTGAGGCGTCAGGCGCAGACAGCCGCGTGCGCCAGAACCTCGCCCTCATCGTCGGCCTCAAGGGGCGCTTCGATGAGGCCGAGCGCATCGCCCGGCAGGAGCTCTCCCCCGAGCAGGCGGAAGCCAACGTCGCCTATCTCCGCTCCATACTGTCGCAGCAGAACGCCTGGAGCCAGCTTTCCGACGACAACAAGAAGAAGCGCAACTGAGCCGAAACGGCGCTAAAACAGCCCCTGCTCGCGGATCTGGATGCCGGCCGGCCCGAGGATCACGGCGAACAGGACCGGCAGGAAGAACAGGATCATCGGCACGGTGAGCTTGGGCGGCAGGGCGGCAGCCTTCTTCTCCGCCTCGTTCATGCGCATCTCGCGGCTCTCGTCGGCAAGCACCCGCAGCGCATGGCTGATCGGCGTGCCGTAGCGCTCGGCCTGGATCAGCGCCTGTGCGACGCTCTTCACCGTCTCCAGGCCGGTGCGCGCGGCAAGGTTCTCATAAGCCTGCCGGCGCTCCTGAAGAAAGGAGAGTTCGGCGTTGGTCAGGACGAATTCCTCGGCCAGCGGCACCGATTGCGCGCCGATCTCATCGGCGACGCGGCGGAACGCCGCTTCGATCGACATGCCCGATTCGACGCAGATCAGCATCAGGTCGAGCGCGTCCGGCCAGGCGAGCTGGAGCGACTGCTTGCGCTTGGACGCCAGGTTGGAAACATAGAGCACCGGTAGATAGAAGCCGGCATAGGCGGCCAGGACGCAGACGAAGGCCTGGATGAAGAAGGGCTGGTCAGGCAGGCCGCCCAGCAGGAAGACGTAGGTCGCGGCGAGCACGAGACCGACGATCGGCAGGACGAAGCGGAAGAACAGGAACTTCGTCAGCGGGTTCTGGCCGCGGAAGCCGGCCATACGCAGCTTGGCGACCGTCGCCTCGTCGGCAAGCGCACGGCGCAGGTCGAGCCGCTCGACGATGGCGCGCATGCCCACCGATTGCTGCTCGCGCAGACCGCGCCGGCGGTTCTCCGCCTCGGCGGCCAACCGGGCGCGCTGCTTGGCCCTCAATTCCTCGCGCTCGAGCGCGACGCTCTTCATGCGCGACTTCAGCGGGTCGCCGCCGAAGGCCGGCAACAGCGTGAACACGGTGGCGAACACCGCGATCGCCACCAGAAGCGCGATCAGGAAGCTCGGATCGATGACGGCGCCGATGACGTTTGCGGGCATGCTACACCTCGAAATTGATCATCTTGCGCATCACCAGGATGCCGATCAGCATCCAGATACCGGAAACGCCGAGAATGAGATGGCCGAGGCTCGTGGTGAACAGCGGCATGATATAGGTCGGGCTCGTCAGATAGACGAGGAAGGCGACGATGAAGGGCAGCGCGCCGATGATGACGGCTGAGGCCTTCGCCTCCATCGACAAGGCCTGGACCTTGGCCTTCATCTTCTTGCGGTTGCGCAGGACACGCGACAGGTTGGCCAGCGCTTCGGACAGGTTGCCGCCGGCCTGGGACTGGATCTGGATGACGATGCCGAAGAAATTCGCTTCCGGGCACGGCATCGTCTCGCCCATGCGCAGGCAGGCTTCCGGCGTCGACATGCCCATCTGCTGGGATTCGACGATGCGGCGGAACTCGGTCTTCACCGGCTCCTGGGCCTCGCTGGCGATCAGCCGGATGCCGTCGTTGATCGGCAGGCCGGACTTGACCGCCCGCACGATGACGTCGAGCGCGTTGGGGAACTCATTGAGGAAAGCCTTCACGCGGCGCTGGCGCTTGACGGCGACGAACCATCTCGGCAGGCCGAGGATGCCGACGATCAGGGCGCCGGGCAGCACGATCAGCGGCGCGCCGAGCAGGAAGACGAGCAGCGTCAGAAAAACACCGGACAGAACGGAGGCGATATGAAACCGCTCGACGGGAATGCCGAGGCCGGCCTGGCGCAGCTGCATCTTCAGCGGCGGCTTGCGGATCTTGCTGTCCCGCGACTTCTGCCGCTCGTCGAGCTCCTTCAGCGAATCCTGGATGGACTTGCGCCTCTTCGCCACCTCGGCGACGCGATCGCGGGACGCCTTCAGGGCCATGCGGTCGGTCTGCGCCTTCTTCACGCTTTCCAGGCGCCGGCCGGCCTTGCGCTCCTCGGCGATGCTGTTGAACATGAAGGCATAGGCCACCGCGCCGGCACTGCAGCCGGCAAGCAGGATGAAGGCGATCAGCGTGATGTCGATGCCGAACATCCTCTCAACCCTCCCCATCGCTCAGGGTGATCGGGGCCGCCACGGTCAATCCGCCTTCTTCTCGATGGCTTCGAGCGCCGCCGCCAGGCGCCGGTCCTCGCCATAGTAGCGGGCGCGCTCCCAGAAATGCGGCCGGCCGATGCCCGTCGACACATGCTCGCCGATGATCCGGCCGTTCGCGTCCTCGCCCTTCATGTCGTAGAGGATCAGGTCCTGGGTGATGATGACGTCGCCCTCCATGCCGATCACCTCCGTGACGTGGGTGATGCGGCGCGAGCCGTCGCGCAGGCGCGTCGCCTGGATGATGATGTCGACGGAGCCGACGATGATCTCGCGCACGGTCCTCTGCGGCAGCGTGAAACCGCCCATGGCGACCATGGATTCGATGCGGTTCAGGCATTCGCGCGGGCTGTTTGCGTGGATCGTGCCCATCGAGCCGTCGTGGCCGGTGTTCATGGCCTGCAGGAGATCGAAGACCTCCGAGCCGCGCACCTCGCCGACGATGATGCGCTCGGGCCGCATGCGCAGGCAGTTGCGCACCAGGTCGCGCATCGTCACTTCACCCTCGCCCTCGAGGTTCGGCGGACGGGTCTCGAGGCGCACCACGTGCGGCTGCTGAAGCTGCAGCTCCGCCGAATCCTCGCAGGTGATGATGCGCTCATCCTTGTCGATGAAGCTCGTCAGGCAGTTGAGCAGTGTCGTCTTGCCGGAGCCGGTGCCGCCGGAGATCAGCACGTTGCAGCGCACGCGGCCGATGATCTTGAGGATTTCCGCGCCCTCGGCCGAGATCGCGCCGTAGCGGACAAGCTGGTCGAGCGTCAGCTTGTCCTTCTTGAACTTGCGGATGGTCAGCGAGGCGCCGTCGATGGCGAGCGGCGGCGCGATGACGTTGACGCGCGAGCCGTCGGGCAGGCGGGCATCGCAGATCGGGCTCGATTCGTCGACCCGGCGCCCCACCTGGCTGACGATCCGCTGGCAGATGTTGAGAAGCTGCTGGTTGTCGCGGAAGCGGACATTGGTCTGCTCGACCTTGCCGTTGACCTCGATGTAGACGTTCTGTGCCCCGTTGACCATGATGTCGGCGATCTCGTCGCGCGCCAGCAGCGGTTCCAGCGGGCCGTATCCCAGAACGTCGTTGCAGATATCCTCGAGCAGTTCCTCCTGCTCGGAAATCGACATCGCGAAGTTCTTGATCGCGATGATGTCGTTGACGATGTCGCGGATTTCCTCGCGCGCGCTGTCGGGATCGAGGCTGGCGAGCTGCGACAGGTCGATCGTCTCGATCAGGGCCGAGAAAACCTGGCTTTTGGTGTCGTAATAGGATTCGCTGCGCGTGCGCTGTGCCGGCGCGGCCCGGGCCGGTTGCAGCGGCGGAGGAACCATTGGGCCGGGCGCCTGCAGGGCCGGTGCCATGGCCGGAGGCGGCGCCTCCAGCGGCGCGACGGGCGGCGGCGCCGAAGGCCGTTCCGGCATCAGCACACCGAGGGCCCCATCGTCGAAGGAGGTGGGAGCCCGGTTTTGCGGCGGTGCGGAATACCCGCCGCTGTTGCCTCTCTTTCCGAACATCTGGCAGCTACCGTCCGTTTCAGCTCTTGCGTTTCAACAGGTCCAGGATGCCCGAAAGGCCGGGCTTCTTCTTCGGCCGGGCTTCACGCCGGCCGGTCAGGACATGGGCAAGCTCGTTGACCGTCTCGACGATCGGGTTCCTGGCATCCATCTCGCCGAGCATCCGCCCGTTGTTGGCGGCGTTGCCGAAGAACTGCGGATCGAACGGGATCGACGCCACCGGCGCGATGCCGAGCGGCTCGCTGAAATCTTCGATCGAGATCTCCGGCCGCTTGGGAACGCCCATCTGGTTGAGGATGAGCTTTGGCGGGCCGTCGTTCGGACGCAGCTTCTTCAACGTGTCGATCAGGTTCTTGGTGTTGCGCAGACTGGCCAGATCCGGCGTCGCCGTGATCACCACCTCGTCGGCGCGCGCCAGCGTGGTCTTGCTCCAGCCGGACCAGATGTGCGGCACGTCCAGCACCAGGACCGGCGCCGTGCGCTGCGTCGTGTCGATCACCTGTGCGAAGGCCTCTGAATCGAAATCGTAGACGCGGTCGAGCGTCGAGGGCGCCGCCAGCAGCGAAAGGCGTTCGGCGCATTGCGCCAGGAGGCGGTCCAGATAGACCTCGTCGATGCGTTCGGGCGAGAACACCGCCTCGGCTATGCCCTGCGGCGGGTCCTGGTCGAAATTGATGTTGGCCGTGCCGAAGGCGAGGTCCAGATCGGCGACCACCACCTCGTTTTCGAAGAGATGGGAGATGGTCCAGGCCAGATTGTGGGCGATGGTAGAAGAGCCGACGCCGCCCTTGGCGCCGATGAAGGCGATGGACTGGCCGATCGGCTCGGCCTCGGGATCGACGAAGATATTGGCGATCACGCTGACGATGTCGGCCATCGAGATCGGCGCGACGACATATTCCGAGATACCGGCCCGCATCAGCTCGCGATAGAGCCAGACATCGTTGTAGTGGCCGACGATGATGACCTTCGTCGACGGATCGCAGACCTCGGCGAGCTGCTCCAGCGCGACGATCATCTCGCGCGGCTCGCTGGCCGATTCGATGATGATCAGATTCGGCGTGGCTGCCGTCTGGTAGAATTCGACCGCCGTGGCGATGCCGCCCTTGTTGACCCGCAGATGGGCCTTGGCCATGCGCCGGTCGGCGGCGGCCCGCTCGATCGGCCGCGACACGGCCTCCGTCTCGCAGAACGCCTGGATGGAGATGCGCGGCACCGGACGAAGCGACCGCAATGCCGGATCGGCCTCGTGGGGTTCGATCTCGGTCGGATCGGTTTCGTAGGCAAGGTTGCTCATGGATCGCCCCTCGGTCATGCCGCTAGTCGTAATCGACTTCCGATTGCTTCGCGAAGCGCTCGGAAACCGCCCGGTCCTTGTAGTCGATGATGGCCGCGTCGCGGTTCTCGGCATCGATCTCCGTCATCTTGCGCGGGCCGAGGAAGTCGTTCGGATTGGCGACCTGGGCGGCGAGGTTGTTCTGGTAGGAGCAGCCGAAATTGGCGTAGAGCTTGTTTTCGGTCGTATCCATGATGTCCTTCGGCCAGCGGCCGCAACGGCCGGTCGAGGCCTTGACGACCGGGTAGGAAACGCGGATGGGCGGCGCGACGTCCGGGGACGGCGACTGGTAGGCGAGCACGGCGATGCGCTCGCCCGGCACCCCGCGTTCGCGCAGGAGGCGGGTGAAATCCGAAGCGACGTTGGAAGCCGCGAGTTCGTTGGCCGAACCCGCCGGCACGAGCACCGTCACCGTGCCGCCGGTGCGCCGGTCATAGCCGTCGAGGAAGCCGGCCAGCGTCGCCGCCTGATCGCGCGTCATCCGGCGCGAGGACGTGCCGACCGGAAGGTCGATGTGCTCGGAGGATTCCGATACGACGATCGGGTGATTGGTGCGGTAGTCATCGGGGATCGAGCCGACGATCACCGAATCCCGTTTGGCGGCGTTGCAGCCCGCCAGCAGAACGGCACCCGCCAGCAGCAGCAGAGGGCCGGCACGGCGCCGGCAGGCGCCGCCTGAATGGCCGTGTTTCATCGTCACCACCCCCGACATCGCTCGTTCCCCGCTCACTTGTAGATGTAGCCGACGACGCCGTGGTAGCGGCCGTCCGGCAGGTTGGTCTTCATGGTTCCGTAAATCCTGTTGACGCGGCCGAGAAAGATTCCCGCCCCGTCGCTCGCCGGCGTGAAATTGTCATCCGGCTTGGCCAGCGCGGTGCGCGCGCTGGGCTTGGACAGATAGGGCGTGACGATGATCACCAGTTCGGTCTCGTTGCGCACGAAATCGCGGCTGCGGAAGAGGGCTCCGAGCACCGGCACCTTCGACAGGCCCGGCACGCCGTTGAACGCCTGACGCACGTCGTCCTGGACGAGACCGGCGATCATCATGGAGCCGCCGGAGGGCAGTTCCACCGTTGTGTCGGCAAGGCGCTTGCGGATCGAGATGGCGTTCATGCTCGACGCGTTGCGATAGCGCTCGCCGCGGCCCATGCCCGCGAAAAACGTCTGCGAGCCCTGCATGGTTGGCTCGGAGACCTGGGTTCGGATCTTGAGGCTGATGCGCCCCGCCGAAAGCACCGTCGGCTGGAATTCCAGACCGATGCCGTAATCGATCTTCTGGACCTCGTACTCCAGCCCGCCCGATTCGCCATCGATCTTCTGCGACGTCACCAGGTTAAACTCGCCGCCGACGCGAAAGGTCGCCTTCTCGCCGGACACCGCCGTCAGCGCCGGCTCGGCCAGCGTCTTCATCACGCCGGCCTGCTCCATGGCGTTGACATAGGCGTCGATCAGCGAGCCGCCGAGCGAGAGCTGTGTCGGCGATAAGGGCTTGCCGAGGCCGAACGCGTTGTCGGAGACCGCACCCCACTTTATGCCGTCGACGCTTCCCGAACCGATCATGTTGACGCCGAGCTGCTTCATCACGGAGCGGCTCACCTCGGCCACCGTCACCTTCAGCGTCACCTGGTCCTCGCCGATGATCTGCAGCATGTTGACGATCTTGCTGACCTGGCGCTTCTGGTCCGGGTTGTTGATCGCCACGCCGCCGCCGTCGGTGGGGGCTGCGGCACTCTGCGAGTACTGGCCGGTCGTCGCCTCACCGCCGGTGACGAAGATCTGCGCCAGCTGCGCGGCGCGCGAGGCGTCGAGCGGCGTCTCGACCGTTCCCGTCAGCACCACGTTGTCGTTGATCAGCTCGACGTCGATGTCGGAATTGGGGATGAAGCGCTTCAGATAGTCTTCCAGCCCTGCCACGTCGCGCTCCACGGCCACGTCGAGGCTGGCGATCTGCTCGCCGTTCGGCCCGAAGACGAAGATGTTCGTCTCGCCGACCTGCTTGCCGAACAGGTAGATCCGTCGCGCGGTGCGCGTCACGGCATCGGCCACCGAGGGATTGGCGACGAGGATGTCGTAGGCATCGCCCGGCAGATCGATCACCAGCGATTTGTTCAGCCCCAGCTTGACGCGCTGGCCGGCGCTCTGGCCGCTGCGCGCCTTGACGACCGCCTGCTCGGCCATTGCCTGGCCAGCGGGACCGGCGGTCAGCGCCAGGACCATCGCCGCGCAGCCCATGAGCAGCTTTGCGGCGGCCCGCCGCCGGCGGCCGTCGCTCTGGCGTGGAGCGGAATAGGGACCTGAATCCTCGCGATACGGCATGATCCTGTCCGATCGGGTGTAGCTCGGCGCGTTCATTTGCGGGTCCCCACCTCAGTCACCTGGCCCGACTTGATCAGGCGCACGCTGTTGCCTCGTCCCGCGCCCGAAACCAGGTAGGCCCCCTCGTTTCCGGCCGGCTCGTTCGTGTCGGTGACGGCTCTCAGGGACAGCGTCAGCCGATCGGCCATCTGCTGCGCCACCGTGATGATCTCCGCCTGCTCGGGGGACAGTTCCAGGGTCGCAGTCTCACCGACCTTGACCCGGCGGCCTTCCTCGTCTTCCTGGATCGTCTGATCGATGGCCAGCACCCTGATGTTCTTCAGGATCGTCTCGGTGATGAAGCCGCCCGTGCTCGCCGCTTCCTGTGCGCGCCGCGTCATGATGACGTCGACAAAATCGTTCGGCAGGATGAAACCGCCGGCCGAGGTGTCGGCGGCGATCTGCGTGGCGACGGCGCGCTTGCCCGAAGGCAGGATCGCCGACATGAAGCTGATGCCCTCGCCGATCAGCTTCGAGCGGCGCAGCGGCTCGCCGGCGTAGAGCGCCACCCGGGCGATGGAGCTGCGCAGCTCCTCGAGCGCCTGCGGGCTCTGGTCGCGGGTGATGAAATTGGCGTTGAGATTGTCGACCGGCCAGGCTTCCCAGGAGAGCGCGCTGCCCAGCTCCGTCCCCATCGGCACATCCTGGCCGAGCACGAGCACGTCGGTCATCTCGACCGCCGGCGTCTTCGGCCCAAGGTCGACGACGGGCTGCTGAGGCGCCGGCGCGGTCAGGTTCTTCGCCACATAGCCGGCGCCAAGCGCTGCCAGAACGGCAACGCCAAGAATGACGGTCCGGGATTTCCCCATTTACATTGCCCCTTGAACCCAAATCCCCTTGCGTAAGGCGGACAATGGCGCGGCAATCGTCAAATTAGGGTTAACAGGACCCTTACGGGCGTGATTAATTCAAGGTTACCGATCATGGGTTGCATCATTCCCGCACGCACGGAATTGTCCCCGTCGGCGCGGGATTTTGGCGGCCAGGCATGGATCCTCGGGTCGGGGCCTGAGGATGACGAGTGGTGGGAAGAAACGATGCCGATCGTCAACCTCGGCGATTGACACGAACGCTTACGCGATTCGTCATCCTCGGGCTTTGACCCGAGGATCTATGCCGGAGCGACGCAAAGATGCGTCGGGGCCGGAACGACGCAAAGATGCGTCGGGGCCGGCAAACCCGCTCAGAGCGCGGCGAGCCTCGCGAGCGCCCATTGCATCAGCGGCGTCTCGGGATAGGTGATCAGGCCCGCAAGGCCGAGGGCGATGCCGTAGGGAACCCCCACCTTGGCATCGGCGAAGTGGCGCAGGAACGCATTGTTGCCCGTCATCAGCGACAGCGGAGAGCCGCGGTAATAGAGGATCGCCATGGTCAGTGCACCGCCGATCAGGGCCGCGACCACCAGATATTGCACCAGCCCCGGTGCAATGCCGAACCAGACCGCCGTCGCGGCGAGCAGCTTGGCATCGCCGCCGCCCATGCCGCCGACGGCGAAGAGCACGAAGGTGACCGAGAGCACCAGCGCGCCGGCGGCCATATGCATGCCGAAGGCCGGCCAGGCCATGCCCGTCAGGGGAGCGACGACGGCGAAGGTCAGGAGAAGGATGACGGAGACCCGGTTGGCGATGGTCATCGACAGCATGTCGGACACCGCCGCAAAGGCCATGCAGAAGGGGAAGACCACGAAGATCGCTGCTTCGAGCATTGTCACGCCGTCCTGTTTCTTTCGATCCTGCACCGGCGCGGCTTAAGACTTGGTGAAGTGCAACCCTTAAAGCGCCGTGCGTTCGAGCGTCGTGCGTGGTTCGACAAGCTCACCATGAGGGGCGAACATCGATCGCAAAACCCGTCTGCAACGTCCTGGAACCGGGCTTCCTGCCAAGCGCAGCCACCCTCATGGTGAGCTTGTCGAACCACGCACCGGCCAATGCGCCAGCTGTCGTCGCCCGCGGAAGCAAAAAAGCCGCCCCTTCGGAAAGGAGCGGCTTCGATTTGACGTGCGATCCGATCAGCCGCCGTTGGCCGTGGTCAGGTCCGCGCCGATCGTCGTGAAGGTGCCGCTGATCTCAGTACCGATGGTGCGGGCGCCGGCGATGATGCCGAGGGCGATCAGGGCGGCCAGCAGGCCGTATTCGATGGCCGTGGCGCCGGATTCGTCTTTCATGAAACGTGCAAACAGATTTGCCATGTGGAGTACTCCTCTTCCGCGTTTTCAAACAGCAAGACCGTCAACTTTCTTCGGTGTTGATCGGATGGGGCGACCTTACGGGGAAGCTCTTTCGGCGGGCTTAAGAAACACCATTACCAAAGTCTTTCCAGCACCCGAGGCATGGCATTGGTTAATGGCAGGCTAAGCTGAAACCCTTGTTTTGAAAGGGTTGCCCCGGTGTCTTTCCATAACAGCCACTTGCGCGGCGCGCCCGCGTGGCGCGGCGCCTCACAGCGGCAGCACCGCACGGCATTTAACGCTTGGTTCACCAATCGGCTTCATAGTCCCTTCAGCATGACTTGGGGAACGGGGCGATGCGCAGCGCACTTATTCAGTCCAGACGGACATTCCATCTCGCCGCCGTCGCGGCCTGCCTGCTGGCCGCACCGGCCGCAGCACAGGCGGAATCGGGCATCGGCGTGGTGATGAACCAGGCGAAGATCGTCAAGCTGGCCCGGGCGGCCGATACGATCGTCATCGGCAATCCCGAGATCGCCGACGCGGCGGTGCAGGACGCGACCACCATCGTTCTGACCGGAAAGGGTTTCGGCGTCACCAATCTCGTCGTCCTCGACGTCGACGGGCAACCCATCGTCGACGAGCAGGTCACCGTCAGCCGTCAGACGGCCCGGTCGGTCCGCATCTATCGCCGCGCCGACATCCAGACGCTGTCCTGCACCCCCTATTGCGAGAGCGCCTACAAGACCGACGCCGAGCGCACCTCGGAAGTGGAGATGGGGTCGAACTGATCCGTGGCGGCCGCGCCGTTTTTCTTCCCGCTGGTGATCCGGCCGGTTAGCGAATCCTTACTGCAGAACCTGGAATTTGATCGGTGCGCAAAACCGGAATGCAACCGGAACGCGCTAGCATCAGCGCAGTCTTCGTCACCTTTCAGGGGGTTGGGAATGGGCGTTCTGGGGGAGACCTCCGGGGGAAATCATGGCCGATGCCGGCTCGGCCTGCTGCGCCGCTTCGCGCGGAACCGCGACGGCGTCACGGCCATCGAGTTTGCCTTTCTGGGTCTGCCGTTCTTCCTGCTGATCTTCGCGATCCTCGAATCCTGCATCGCCTTCGCGGCCCAGGAGCTGCTGTCGAACGCCACCGACGACGTGGCGCGCCGGTTTCGCACGGGCCAGATCAAGGTCGAAGACAACATCGACGAGCAGAAGCTGCGCCAGATGATCTGCGATCGCATCTCGATCCTGGTTTCCAACTCCTGTCCCGGCCTCGCCGTCGACCTGCAGCAGTTCGACACGTTCGAGGATGCGGCAAGGGCGGCGACCTCGTTCAACGAGGATGGCAGCATCAAGACCAAGGTCGATCCCGGCCCGGCGCTCACCAAGAACATGCTGCGCGTCTATTATCACTGGCCGATCGTCACCAACCGCCTCGCCCAGACCCTGCCGGACGGCACGATGCTGCTCTTCGCCTCGATGACCTGGCAGAACGAGCCCTTCTGAGACGGGCGGGAGATCAGGAACATGCCGATGACACACGATCAGAGCTCCTTCCGCCAGGGCCGGGGCGTCTTCAGCACCCTGCGCCGCTTCCTCGACGACCGGCGCGGCGTCGCGGCCGTCGAGTTCGTCTTCATCGCGCCCGTGCTGTTCGCGCTCTATTTCCTGACCCTGGAATTCGCCCAGGCCATCGACACCAACAAGAAGATCAGCCGCATCGGCAGCATGGTCGGCGATCTCGTCGCCCAGCAACCGTCGATCACGCCCGGAGAGGTGGACGCGATCATGAAGATCGGCGGCTCGCTGCTCAATCCCTACAAAAGATCCGCGCCGGAAGTGATGGTCACGGCCATCCGCGTCACCGATGAGACCACGCCCAAGGTCGAGGTCGTGTGGTCGCGCAAGCTGGTCGGCAGCAATGCCGGTCCCGGCCTGCCGGCGGGCACCGGCACCACAATTCCCGACAATCTGAAGGTCAAGGGCGCCTTCTACATCCGCGCCACGGCGGAGCTGGGCTACCAGCCCATCATCACCTGGTCGGAGAGCGGCAGGAAATCCCTCGGTCTGATGGCGATGCTCGGCCTCGACAACATGGAAATGAGCGAGCGCTATTATCTGCGCCCGCGCATGAGCAGCACCATTCCCTGCCAGGGGTGCTAGCGCACCGGCCCGAAAACGATTCCGATTTTCGGGCCGATGCGTTATGTCTGAGGCATCGGTAACAACGGTGCTCTTTCCATGGCGCGTGCCTTCCTTTTCGTCCTCGATTCCTTCGGCATCGGTCATGCGCCGGATGCAGCAGCCTTTGCCAGCCGGGGCGCCGACACCTACGGCCATATCGCCGCTGCCTGCGCGGAAGGCCGCGGCGACCGGGCAGGCCTGCGCCAGGGCCCGCTGCACGTGCCGCACATGAAGGCGCTCGGCCTTGCCCATGCCGCCGCCCTATCGGCCGGCGATGATCCTGCCCGCCTGCCCCCGGCGACGGGCTTCTACGGTGCGGCCTCCGAAACCTCGCGCGGCAAGGACACGCCGTCGGGTCACTGGGAGATCGCCGGCGTGCCGGTGCCCTTCGACTGGGGGTATTTCCCCGAGACGGAACCGACCTTCCCCAAGGCGCTGACGGACGCCATCATCGAGAAGGCGGCGCTGCCTGGCATCCTCGGCAATTGCCACGCCTCCGGCACCGAGATCATCGCCCGGCTCGGCGAGGAGCACATCCGGACCGGCAAGCCCATCTGCTACACGTCCGCCGACTCCGTCTTCCAGATCGCCGCCCACGAGACGCATTTCGGGCTCGACCGGCTCTACGAGCTCTGCCGCATCGTGCGCGGGCTGGTTGATCCGCTCAATATCGGGCGTGTCATCGCGCGCCCCTTCGTCGGGGAGCATGCCGCCGAGTTCGAGCGTACGGCCAACCGGCGCGACTATGCGGTCCCGCCGCCGCAACCGACCCTGCTCGACCGTGTCGAGGCCAGCGGCGGCACGGTCTTCGGCATCGGCAAGATCGGCGACATCTTTGCCCATCAGGGCGTCAGCGAAGTGCGCAAGGCCGCCGGCAACATGGCCTTGTTCGAGGCGACGCTGAAAGCCATGAAGGATGCGCGCGACGGCGATCTGGTGTTCGCCAATTTCGTCGATTTCGACACGCTGTACGGCCACCGCCGCGACGTTGCCGGCTATGCCGCCGCCCTGGAGGCTTTCGACCGGCGGCTGCCGGATGCGCTCGCCCTGCTGCGCGAGGGCGACATGCTCATCCTGACCGCCGATCACGGCTGCGACCCGACCTGGGCCGGCACCGACCACACGCGTGAGAGAGTGCCGGTGGTGGGCGCTGCGCCGGGCCTGAAGCCGGGCTCGATCGGCCTGCGCTCCACATTCGCCGACATCGGCGAGACGGTGGCGGACCATCTGGACCTGCCTGCCGGGAAGGCTGGCGTCTCCTTTCTGCGCGAGCTGGCGCCCGATGCCTGAACTGCCCGAGGTGGAGACGGTCCGGCGCGGTCTGCAGCCGGTCATGGAGGGGGCGCTGATCGAGGCCGTCGAACTGCGGCGCCCGGACCTGCGCTTTCCCTTTCCGCACGATTTCACGACGCGGCTCGAGGGGCGGCGGATCGTCGCCCTCGGCCGGCGGGCGAAATATCTCCTGGTGCATCTCGACACCGCCGACGTGGTGCTGTGCCACCTCGGCATGTCGGGATCGTTCCGCGTCGATCGTGACGGCGACGAGGCGAGCCCGGGCACCTTCCATCACGCCCGCGCGAAGGCCGGCAAGCACGATCACGCGGTGTTCCATCTGGCGACGGCCGACGGCGGCAAGCGGCGGGTGGTCTACAACGATCCGCGCCGCTTCGGCTTCATGCTCCTGCATGCCGAGGGCACGCTCGACAGTCACCCGCTGCTCTCCGGGCTCGGGGTCGAGCCGACCGGCAACGTCCTCGACGGAATGCTGCTTTCGGATCTCCTGCGCGGGCGGCGCGCACCCCTGAAGACGGTCCTGATGGACCAGCGCCTGATCGCCGGCCTGGGCAACATCTATGTCTGCGAAGCCTTGTGGCGCGCCCGCCTCTCGCCGAAACGCAGCGCCGATACCGTCGCCGGCAAATCCGGCACGTCGGTGCGGAGCCGGCGCCTGGCCGAGGCGATCCGCGCGGTCATCGCCGACGCGATCGCCGCCGGCGGCTCATCGTTGCGCGACTATGTCCAGGCCGACGGCTCGCTCGGCTATTTCCAGCACACGTTCAACGTCTACGACCGCGAAGGCGAGCCGTGCCGCCGCGAGGGGTGCAAGGGGACGATCCGGCGCACGGTCCAGGCGGGGCGGTCGACCTTCCATTGTTCGTCCTGCCAGCGCTAGTGGTCTGGTGTGCGATGCGCCGAAGCGGAAACACGAATTGCGAAGAGAGGAACGCATTATGGCATATGAAACAATCCTGGTGGAAACGCGCGAGCGCGTGGGCCTGGTGACGCTCAACCGCCCCAAGGCGCTCAACGCCCTCAACTCGCGGGTTCTCACGGAGGTGGTGTCGGCTATGCAGGCCTTCGACGAGAACCCCCGCATCGGCGCCATGGTCATCACGGGCTCGGAAAAGGCCTTCGCGGCCGGGGCGGACATCAAGGAGATGCTGCCCAAATCCTATATCGACGCCTATCTGGAAGATTTCTTTGCCGGCTGGGAAGGGCTGACGCGCGTGCGCAAGCCGGTCATCGCCGCCGTTGCCGGCTATGCGCTCGGCGGCGGCTGCGAGCTGGCGATGATGTGCGATTTCATCATCGCCGCCGAGAACGCCAAGTTCGGCCAGCCGGAGATCACGCTCGGCGTCATGCCAGGCATGGGTGGATCGCAGCGCCTGACCCGTTTCGTCGGCAAATCAAAGGCCATGGACATGTGCCTGACCGGCCGCATGATGGGCGCTCAGGAGGCGGAGCGTTCGGGACTCGTCTCGCGCGTCGTGCCGACCGGCGAACTGATCGAGGAGGCCCTGAAGGCGGCCGCTACCATCGCCGATTTCTCCCAGCCGGCGGTGATGATGACCAAGGAGACGATCAACCGGGCCTACGAGACGACCTTGTCCGAGGGGTTGCGCTTCGAACGGCGGGTGTTCCACTCCATGTTCGCGCTCGACGACCAGAAGGAAGGCATGTCCGCCTTCTCGGAAAAGCGCTCGGCAAACTTCAAGAACCGCTGAGACCGCCCAAGGGGGTGAGTGCAGCGGTTTCTTTCGGCGCAACCGCCGCTTTGGCGTCCACGGGCGTTGACGCGCGGGAAAAGCTCCACTATAAGCCGCCACGACTGTGGTGGCCCTGCGGCTGCCCTTTTTGTTTTGCACCCGCGAGACCTTGAGTTCGCGGCATTGACTGTAGAGACAAGAGAGGACTCATGGCCAACACGACTTCGGCCAAGAAGGCGGTGCGCAAGATCGCCCGCCGCACCGCGGTGAACAAGAGCCGCCGCTCGCGCGTGCGCAATTTCATCCGCAAGGTCGAGGAAGCGATCGCTTCCGGCGACAAGACCGCGGCCGAGACCGCGTTCAAGGCTGCCCAGCCGGAGCTGATGCGTGCCGCCACCAAGGGCGTGCTTCACCGCAACACCGCTTCGCGCAAGGTTTCCCGCCTGGCGCAGCGCGTCAAGACGCTCGGCGCCTGATTCCAGAGCACATCGCCTGAATGAACCCGGCGGCGG
Organism: Nitratireductor sp. ZSWI3; assembly: GCF_024655565.1. GTDB lineage: Bacteria > Pseudomonadota > Alphaproteobacteria > Rhizobiales > Rhizobiaceae > Nitratireductor. The sequence continues at coordinate 19,025 of NZ_JANKOF010000077.1, forward strand.
CGCCGGGTTTTTTCTTTGTCACGCAAGAGGTTGGCCATCCATGCGCGCATAGCGTGTGGTGCCGACCCGTTTTTGTTTGCCGGCGCAGCAGGATTACTTTCGCTACGAATTTGTCACATTCCGACGGCCTCATTTTCGCCGCCGAAGAAACTTCCCTTTTAATATCAGCATCTTGCAGAAGTTTATCCACAACTTGCTCACGTCACGTCCGCCGCCATGGAGATGTGAAATTGTCAAGCATTTTTTTAGGATTTTTTTTCAGCGGCCACCGCCGATAGGACCACTTGGAAAAGGCTCTTGAATCCAAAAGACTTATACTTTGCCCCTGTCGGGCATGCGCATTTTCCGGCGCGACACAAGAGCAGATTCGAGAAAAAAGGATCAGGCCCGCTCTTGCCCTTTCCACAAGGATTTCGGTAATGTCGGTCCATCGAGAGGGCAGTCAGAGCCCCAGCCTTAAGCCTAAATCGGCATGCATAGCGACGTGGACGTTTTTCCGCGCGACGGCTCCTTTGCGCTCTCGGTCACCGGCCTTGCCGGCTCGCTTGTCGGGGACAAACTTACCGGCGCCTTTCGCGTCATTTGACCAAGCGGGCTTGGAAGGTTGTCGCACGCCGGTAAAACAACTGGCGGTTGAGTTCGTTTTGTGAGAGATACAGCCGGGGCGCTGGAGAGGAGAGGGAAAGCCGAGAGTGGGTCGTTGGCTGCGACCGTTAGCATCAATCAATAAGGGACTCCGGCAAAGGATGGGCGGGCGCGGGCTAGGCCTTCACAACGATCCGGTCGGAAAAACACCATTCATTGAACAACAGGGACATGAGGCATGCAAAGCGGCGCTGAAAGGGAAGCATTGGGGGGATTTTCTTTTCAAGAGCAAGTGTCTGAGCAGGACGCCACGGAAAAGGCGACTGCGGGCCAAACCGAAATCATCGAGAAATCCGGTCCCTCGGAGATCGTTTTCGAACGAGTGAAGGCGCAGTTGCGCGCCCGGCTCGGAAGCGAGGTCTATTCGAGCTGGTTCGGCCGGATGAAGCTGATGGAGGCCTCCAAGGGCAGCGTGCGGATTTCCGTTCCGACGGCTTTCCTGCGCTCGTGGATCAACGGCCACTATCTCGACCTCATCACCGAATTGTGGAAGCAGGAAGAGCCCGACACGCTGAAGGTCGAGATCGTCGTGCGCACCGCCACACGTAACGTCCGGGCGCCGCAGGAGCAGAAGCCGGTGGTGGCGCGCAAGGTGGCCAGCCGCCCCCAGACAGCGCTCGGCGCCGGCACGCTGTCGGCCGCACACGGACCGCGCAACAGCGCCGTGCAGAGCGCCGAGCAGGACGGCCGTTCAAGCATTCTCGGCTCGCCGCTCGACAGCCGCTACACATTCGATTCCCTGATCGAGGGGCCGTCGAACCGGGTCGCCTGCGCCGCCGCACGCACCGTCGCCGAATCCGATTCCAACGCCATCCGCTTCAATCCGCTGTTCCTGCACGCCTCGGTCGGCCTCGGCAAGACCCACATGCTGCAGGCCATTGCGGCCGAATCCCTGCGCCGCAAACCGCAGGCGCGCGTCGTCTATCTGACGGCCGAATACTTCATGTGGCGCTTCGCCACGGCCATCCGCGACAACAACGCGCTCACCCTCAAGGAGCAGTTGCGCGACATCGACCTGCTAATCATCGACGACATGCAGTTCCTGCAGGGCAAGTCGATCCAGAACGAGTTCTGCCATCTGCTCAACATGCTGCTCGACAGCGCCCGCCAGGTGGTGGTGGCGGCCGATCGTCCGCCCTCGGAACTGGAATCGCTCGAGCCGCGCGTCAAGTCGCGCCTCAATGGCGGCGTCTCCCTGGAGATCGGCGCCCCGGATTTCGGCATGCGCCTGTCGATCCTCAAGCAGCGCCTTGCCGCCGCCCAGGCCGAGGATGCAACGCTCGACATTCCCGAGGAGATCCTCGTGCACGTGGCCCGCTCCGTCACCGGCAGCGGCCGCGAGCTGGAAGGCGCCTTCAACCAGCTCCTCTTCCGCCATTCCTTCGAGCCGCAGATCACCATCGACCGCGTCGACGAGATTCTCGGCCATGTCTGCCGCGCCGGCGAGCCCAAGCGGGTGCGCATCGAGGACATTCAGCGCATCGTCGCACGGCATTACAACGTGTCGAAGACGGAGCTTCTGTCCAACCGGCGCACGCGCACCATCGTCAAGCCGCGCCAGGTGGCCATGTATCTGTCCAAGGTCATGACCCCGCGCTCCCTGCCGGAGATCGGCCGCCGCTTCGGCGGGCGCGACCACACCACGGTGCTGCATGCCGTGCGCAAGATCGAGGGACTGACGGACGGCGACAAGCAGCTTGCCCAGGAGATCGAGCTGCTGAAACGCCTCATCAGCGACCAGGCATAGCGCTTTTTCCGGCCCAGGCTGGATCGCCCCTCATCCGCCAGCGGGAAGGAGGAGAGCCGCAACGTTGGCGTCCCCTCTCCCCGCCTGCGGGTGTCCGAAGGACGGGTCGGGGCCGGTGGCTCGACCCCAGTCGGCAAGGGTGAGGGGCCGCGTCGCTGCCTCATCGGCGCCAGGCGCGGCCGTTTTCCCCAAAAAGCCGCGGCCCGTGCGGCCGCTTCGCTGCACGGGCTTGCGTTTCTCCTTGATTTCCTGTCAGTTTGTTGAAAATCAAGCCTGTTCATGGCTGTCCGGGGCGATGCCCCAGGGACGACTTTTCATTCAAGCGAGATCGATCGGTCATGCGTGTTATTCTGGAACGCTCCACCCTCCTGAAATCCCTCAATCATGTTCATCGCGTGGTGGAGAGGCGCAACACGATCCCGATCCTGTCCAACGTGCTGCTCAATGCCGACGGCGCCAGCCTGCAGATGAAGGCGACCGACCTCGACCTCGAGGTGACGGAAGCGGCGGGCGCCACCATCGAGCAGGCGGGCGCCACCACAGTGCCGGCGCATCTGCTCTACGACATCGTCCGCAAGCTGCCGGACGGCGCCGAGGTGATGCTGAAAACCGATGAAGCCGGCAACGCCATGTCGGTCATCTCCGGCCGCTCCTCCTTCCGCCTGCAGTGCCTGCCCCAGTCCGACTTCCCGGAGCTTTCGGCGGGCAATTTCTCGCACATCTTCCGCCTCGATTCCGAAGCGCTGAAAACCCTCATCGAGAAGACGCAGTTCGCCATCTCGACCGAGGAGACGCGCTATTACCTGAACGGCATCTTCCTGCACACGATCGAAGTCGGCAGCGCGCTGAAGCTGCGTTCGGTGGCGACCGACGGCCACCGGCTGGCGCGCGCCGAGATGGAGGCGCCGGCGGGCTCCGAGGGGATGCCCGGCATCATCATTCCGCGCAAGACGGTCGGTGAGCTGCTGAAGCTGGTCGACGATCCGGACGTCGCCGTCACGGTTGAGCTTTCCGATACCAAGATCCGCTTCACCATCGGCAGCGTTATCCTCACCTCCAAGCTCATCGACGGCACCTTCCCGGATTATCAACGCGTCATCCCGACCGGCAACGACAAGAAGCTGGTCATCGACCGGCAGAGCTTCGCCGCCGCTGTCGATCGCGTGTCCACCATCTCGTCGGAGCGTGGCCGGGCGGTGAAGCTGGCCATTGCCGACGGACAGGTCACCCTCACCGTCAACAATCCCGATTCGGGCAGCGCCACCGAGGAGATCCCGGCCGACTACGACGCGGATCCGATCGAGATCGGCTTCAACGCGCGCTACCTGCTCGACGTCGCCGCGCAGCTCTCCGGCGAGAACGCACGCTTCATGCTCGCCGATGCCGGCTCGCCCACCCTCGTCCAGGACGAAGGCGACGAGAGCGCGCTTTACGTCCTCATGCCGATGCGCGTGTAGCGCCCTTGGAAAAGCCTTGGCCGAACAAGACGACGTCAGAAGCCAGCCGGCCCAGGTCCACCTTGCCAGGCTTGACCTGAGCGATTTTCGCAACTATCGCGCCCTGTCGCTGGAACTCCGGCCGGGCGCGGTGGTGCTCACCGGCGAAAATGGAGCCGGCAAAACAAATCTTCTGGAAGCCGTCTCATTTCTTTCTCCCGGACGCGGCCTGCGCCGGGCCACACTCGACGACGTCGCCCGCGCCGGCTCTGAAGGCGGCTTCGCCGTCCATGCCCGGCTCGAAGGCCCGTTCGGCACGTGCCAGATCGGCACCGGCACGGCCGGCGCCGGTCCGCCGG
>NZ_JANKOF010000078.1 GCF_024655565.1 Nitratireductor sp. ZSWI3
ACGTCGCGCGCCGTCGCGCCCGGCCGATGCGCCGCCGCGCGGCGGGCGATGAAATTGCCCGAGACCTCGTCTTCCAGCGCCCCGTCCGGCGATCCGGCGCCCTCGAAATCCTGCGCGCGCAGCAGGCCGAAATGACCGCCGAGCCCCGTCAGCAGCCTGCCGCCGGTGACGATGCCGCCGCCGATGCCCGTCGAGATGGTGAGGAAGACGATGTCGGCTCCCTGTCCCGCCCCGAAGCGGAACTCGCCCCAGGCGGCCGCCTGCGCATCGTTGACGGCGAACGCCGGGGTTCCCGCAAGATCCGACACGGTCTGCGTCAGCGCAAACCGGTCGGGGAAATCCAGCGTCCGGCGGTTGAGCGGCGACCAGAACCCGCCGTCGACGATGCCGGTCACGGCGACACCGACGCCGGCATAGCGGCCGCGCCAGGGCTTGATCCTGCCGAACAGCATCTCGAGCCAGTCCCGCGGGCCACCCTCACGCGGCGTCGGCAGGCTGACGCTCTCCAGAACGGCGTCCGCGCGCACCAGGGCGGCCAGCATCTTGGTGCCGCCGATGTCGAGTGCGAGCATCGTCCGGCCTGCGCTCATGCGCTCACCCCATGCTGCGCCGCGACCTGCCGGTCCATGTCGGCGCGGAACCAGGAGGTGACGTGCTCCGGCCGGGTGATGGCCGAGCCGACCACCACCAGCCGCGCCCCGGCCGCCAGCGCCGCGCCCGCGTGGTGCGGCAGGCGGATGCAGCCTTCGGCAACGACGTTGGAGGTCAGGGCGCGCATGGCGCCGATCAGGGCAAGGTCAGGCTCGGTCGGCTCGGGGCCTCCGGTGTAGCCGGCGAGCGTCGAGCCCACCATGTCGGCGCCCTCGGCGAGCGCCTGCCGCGCATCGTCGAGCACCGAGCAATCGGCCATGGCGAGCTTGCCGTGTGCATGGATCCGGGCTGCCAGATCGGCGGTCGGCACGGGGCGAAGACGCTGCGTGGCATCATAGGCGATCACGTCGGCGCCGGCCTCGGCGAGCGCGTCGACATCCTCGATCAGCGGCGTGATACGCACGGGCGAATCCGTCAGGTCGCGCTTGACGAGGCCGATGATCGGCCGCTCGGTCACCGCGCGCACGGCCCGCACATAGTCGGCCGATTCGATGCGCAGGCCCACAGCCCCGCCGGCAAGCGCCGCCTGCCCATAGGCCGCGACGATGGCCGCCGTATCCATCGGCCCGTCCTTGACCGGCTGGCAAGAAACGATCAGCCCGTTCTCCAGCGTCAGAAGTGTCTGCTGCACGGTTGCTCCCCTGTTTGAGGAGATGATCATAGGCAGATCGAATACCAGATAACAACCAGTTTTAAACTGGTATTATCAACCAATCCTATCGATGGAGCTCGATGACGAAATCGTAGACGTCGCCGCGGTATTTCGTCTGCGTGAACTCGACGATCCGTCCGTCCTCCAGGAAGCAGCGGCGCTCCATCACCAGGAGGCTGGTCTGCGGCGGGGCTTCGAGAAGCCGCGATTCCTCCAGCGTCATCGGTGTCGACTGCATGCGCTGCACGGCGCGCACCGGCATGGCGCCATGGGCGGCCAGCACCTCGTAGAGCGAGGCGCCGACAACGCCGGGCTTGGGCAGGAAGCGCGCCGGCACGGCAGCCGTCTCGATGGCGATCGGGGTTCCGTCGGCGGTGCGGATGCGCTTCAGCCGAGCGATCTCGTCGGCCACCGAAATGCCGAGCGCCATCATCTCGGCCGGCGACGGACGGCAGAGCTCCTTGGAGATCCAGATGCACCCCGGCTCCAGCCCACGCGAGCGCATGTCCTCGGAAAAGCTGGTCATGGTGGACAGCGATTTTTCAAGCCGGGACGACACCACCGTCTTCGCCCCGTGGCGCCGGTGCAGGAGCCCATCCGCCTCGAGATCCTCGACGGCGCGGCGGATCGTGACGCGCGACAGCGAAAGGGCGGCGCAGAGCGTGCGCTCGCTGGGAATGACGGCGCCGCGCTTCAGCCGTCCCGATTGAATCGCCTCGGCAAGCGCCGTCTCGACCTGCCGGTAGAGCGGCTCTGCGCTGTTGCCCCCGGCGATGTGCTCTCGCATGAAGTCGAGAAGCGCGGCTTCTTCCATACCCGATTTCCCCTCCCGGACCACGTCGCCCGCATCGTGCAACAAATTTTTCGCAGGTGCTAAACTGGTATTATCACAATCGGTATGCATCGATGCGCAAAGACGAGAGAATAGAGTATCCCTCGGACATCCGAAAGAGCGCAGCAGCTCCGGCTGGGGCGAAGAACTGAGGTTTCGAACGTCGCATCAACCCCCGTCCGACCGCTTCGCGGCCACCTCTCCCTCGCTCGACGGGGGAGAGGAAGCATCAGGCGGACCGCTTTGCACCCTTCCTCTTCCCCGAGGTGGCTTGCGAAGCAAGACGGAGTGGGGGTGGTTGGCGCCGCGTCGACCCGGGTCAAAGCCCTGCGGCTCCGGCCATATTCATGGATCCTGACCCTAGAGGAGCAGTTCGGCGGTCTGCTCGTTGGTGATCAGGCAGTTGATCAATTGTCCGTGCAGCGCGCCACGGATCGCGGCGATTTTCGACGGGCCGCCGGCGATGCCGTAGATCGGTCTCCTGCTCGCCCGCCGGAGCGGCACGCTGTTGACCCTCTCATTGACCGCGCAGCGCAGGATGTTGCCGTCCTCGTCGTAGATCCAGCCGGTGATCTCGCCGACGCCGCCGGCGCTCGTGAGCGCGCCCACCTCGCGCTGCGACAGAAACCCGTCGATGTGCATCGGCGCGTCAGGGCCGATATTGCCGATCCCGACAAAGGTGGCATCGGCCCGCTCGGTCAGCTTGTGGATCTCCCTGACCGTGTCCAGCTTCCGGATGGCTTCGCGCTCCTCGCGCGATTTGGAATAGACCGGCATCACTGCGGGATAATATTTGGCGTTCACCCGGTCGGCCATGCGCACGACGACATTGTATTTCGAGGCCAGCCCCTCCGGCGACATGTGCCCGAGCCGCGCGACGATCGTATGCCGGGGACAGTTCATCGCCGACAGCTCCTCCACCGACGCCTTCAGCGAACGACCGGTGCCGATGGTGATGATGCTCGGCTTGGACGCCTTCAGCGCATGTTCCATCGCCACCGCGCCGGCCTGGCCGAGGCCGGCCCCTGAATCGGGCCTCAGGGGATCCTCCGGAACGACCTCGCATTTGAGCAGCGCGTAGCGGGCGCGCAGCCGCTCGGCAAGGCTCATGCAATTCATGATCGGGTGCTCCATGCGCACGGTGACCAGCTTTTCCCTGACCGCCAGGGCCACGAGCCGCTGCGCCGTCTGCCGCGAGACGCCGAGCGATCGGGCGATCTCGTCCTGCTTGTAACCCGCGATGTAATAGAGCCAGCCGGCGCGCGCCGCATCGTCCAGCCGCCGGCCAAAATAAGTGCTTTCCGTCGCCGACATTCCCAGCCACGTCCCGGTTGTTGCCATCTCCTCAGGCGCAGGCCGTCGCCGGCCCGCTGCCCCGATACCGCGCCGCCGCCGGCGGCCCTCGATCGGGACTGAGCAACTGCCCAGCGTAAACATCAAATGTCACAAGCGTGCAACGCAGCCTCCGTAGGGATCGAACCTGCGAAAACACAGGCGGCCCGCGGCGCGAGGGAGCACTTTCCGCGCCGCTTCAACCCGTCGTTCTGGAAACTGCAGAGGAAACCGAAATGCTCAACACCCGGAACTTCGCTGCGATGACAGCGGTGGTCTCGACACTCCTCACCGGCTCGTTCCCGACGCTTGCCGAGGCGGCGACCAGGATCGAATGGTGGTACGGCAATGGCGGCCGGATCGAAGTTGCCATTCAGGAGATGATCGCCAACTTCAACGCCAGCCAGGACGACTACGAGGTCGTCGGCGTCCGCAAGGGAGACTACGAGGAAACCTTCGCGGCGATGATCGCCGCCTATCGCGCTGGCCAGCACCCGGCGATCATCCAGGCGACCGAGCGCAGCGTCCTGACCATGCTGAACTCGAATGCCATCGTGCCCGTGGCCAAGCTCGCGGAAGAGCACGGCCACAGCATGAACAAGGACGATTTCCTGGCTCCGGTGGCCAGCTACTACGTGGTCGGCGACGAGCTCAACGCCCTGCCCTTCAACTCCTCGACCGGCATCATGTGGTACAATGCCGATCACTTCGCCAAGGCCGGTTTCGAGGCACCGGCGCAGACCTGGGACGCGTTCGAGAAGCAGCTCTACGCGATCAAGGACCAGGGCATCTCCGAATGCGCAATGGTGCTGAACACCGATTTCGTGTGGTCGATGGTCGAGGGCTTCTCGGCGATCAACGACCTGCCCTTCGGGACCAGGGCCAATGGCCGAGACGGGCTCGACGCCGAGTATGTCTACAACACGACCCGCACCGTCGAGCAGGTCGAGCGCCTGAACAAGTGGGTGGACGACGGCATCATCCAGCTTTCGGGCCAGGGCATGTCGCCGGGACAGCTCTTCACCTCGGGCACCTGCTCGACCTGGTCGGCCTCGACCGCCGCGCATGCCCAGGTGGAAGCGGAGGCGAAGTTCGACTGGAGCGCCAGCCTGCAGCCGCATCTGGCGGGCGTCGAGCCCAAGAATTCCAATCTCGGCGGCGCGGCCCTGTGGGTGCTTCAGGGCAAGACGGACGAGGAATATGCGGCTGCCGCCGCCTTCCTCGATTTCGTCGCCCGGCCTCAGACGCAGGCCTGGTGGAGCGAGACCACGGGCTACATCCCGGTGACCAACGCCGCCTACGAGCTGATGGCGGCGGAAGGCTTCTTCCAGAAGCATCCGACCCGCGAGATCGCCCTGCTGCAGCTGACGCGCGGCGAGCCGTCCGACAATTCCTGGGGCTTCCGCTTCGGCAATTCCAACCAGTGGTGGGCGGTGATCAACGAAGAGCTGCAGGCGGCGTTCTCGGGGAAGAAATCAGTGCAGGAAGCGCTCGACAGCTCGGTCGAGCGCGGCAACAAGATCCTGCGCCAGTACGAGCAGATCAATGTCGGCAACTGAGACGGCAACCGGTGTCGGGGCGGCTTCGGCCGCCCCGCGACTGCGCCTGCCGCTCCCGTCGCGGCGCTTCTTTACCGCCAGCCGCAGCGGGCTGAAACGGGCGCATTTCGAGCAGACCTGGCTCGCAGCCCTTCTCTTGTCGCCGCAGATCCTGATCTTGTTGTTCTTCTTCTTCATCCCGTCCTTCAAGGCCCTGTCGCTGGCCTTCGTGCAGACGGATCCGTTCGGCGGCCGCACGATCTTCGTCGGGATGCAGAATTTCGTCGAGCTCTTCACCGATCCGGCCTACCGCAACAGCGCCCTTTTGACCCTCTGGTTCACGATCGTGCAGAACCTTGCGACGCTCTTCATCGCCGGAGTGCTGGCCTTCGCCACCGATTACGTGATCCGGCTGCGGGTCGCCTATCGAAGCGTTCTGCTGCTTCCCTATGCCATCGCACCGGTCATCTCGGGCGCCGTGTGGGCCTATCTGTTCAACCCGGTCGTCGGCCCTGCCGCCGCCGTCATCCACGGCCTTGGCCTGCCATGGGATCCCAACCTGCGCGCCGGCGACGCCCTGATCCTGATCACCATCGCCTCGGTGTGGAAGCACATCTGCTATGACTACATCTTCCTCGTCGCGGCCATGCTCGCCGTGCCGCAATCGCTGCGCGAGGCTGCCGCCATAGACGGCGCCGGGCCGCTGCAGCGCTTCTTCACCGTCTCGCTGCCGCTGATCATGCCGACGGTCATGTACCTCTTCATCATCAACATGGTCTACGGCCTGTTCGACACCTTCGGCATCATCGACGCCGTTACCGCCGGCGGGCCGGCCGGGTCGACCGCGACGCTGGTCTACAAGGTCTATCAGGACGGCTTCATCATGCTGAATCTCGGCTCCTCCGCGGCGCAGTCCATCGTCCTGATGGTGCTTGCGGTGCTGTTCACCGTGCTGCAGTTCCGCGCGCTCGACCGCAAGGTCAACTACCAGGTCTGATCCGATGATTGAACGCAATCCCGTCCTGACAGCCGTCTGTCACCTGATCCTCGTCGTCGGGGCGCTGCTGGTCTGCGCGCCGCTCTATTTCGCCTTCGTGGCCGGCTCCCACACCGGCCCCGAAATGCAGCAGGTGCCGCAGCCGATGCTGCCCGGGAACCAGTTCCTGCACAATCTGGCAATCGCCTGGGAGACCGCCGGCTTCGGCCGCGCCTTCGTCAACACGGTGCTCGTCTCCTGCGCGATCGTCGTCGGCAAGATCGCCCTGTCGATCCTCGCCGGGTTCGCCATCACCTATTTCCGCTTCCCTTTCCGCATGACCGCGTTCTGGCTGATCTTCATGTCGCTCATGCTGCCGGTCGAGGTGCGCATCGTGCCGACCTACGAAGCGGTGGCCGATGCCGCCGGGCCGCTGCGCTGGCTGCTTCAGGCCACCGGCCTGGCAGCGCTGGTGCAAGCCCTCGCCGGCGTCGATGTCCATGCCGGGCTCAAGTTCAGCCTCGTCGACACATATTCCGGCCTGACGCTGCCGCTGATCGCCTCGGCCACGGCCGTGTTCCTCTTCCGGCAGTTCTTCCTGACGATCCCCGACGACCTGTGCGAGGCCGCCAAGCTGGATGGCGCCGGGCCGATGCGCTTCCTCCGGGACGTCGTCCTTCCGCTGTCGGTGCCCAACATCGCGGCGCTGGCGATCATCCTCTTCATCTATGGCTGGAACCAGTATCTGTGGCCCCTGCTCTTCACGACGCAGAAGGACATGACCACGGTCATCATCGCCCTCAAGGGGCTTCTGCCCGGGCCGATGGACCCGGCCGAGTGGTGGAGCTACGCCATGGCGGCGTCCTTCATCGTCATGCTGCCGCCGGCCTTCGTGATCCTCGCCCTGCAGCGCTGGTTCGCGCGGGGCCTGGTCGACGCAGGCAAGTGAACAACCCTCCCCTCCCCCGAAAGCGGACAAATCCCATGACGAAGATCATCGGCCATCGCGGCGGCCGCAACCTGTGGCCCGAAAACTCGCTCGAAGGCTTCCGCAGGCTTCTCGACGTGCCGGTCGACGGCGCCGAGCTCGACATCCATCTGAGCGATGCGGGCGAATTGCTGGTCATCCACGATGCGACGCTCGACCGCACGAGCGCGGGGACCGGCCCGGTGCGCGCGCTCACCCCCGCCGCGCGCCGCGGCATACGGCTCAAAGACAGCGAAGAGACCGTACCGCTCCTGTCCGAGGTGCTGGAGATCCTGGCCGACAGCGATCTCGAACTGCACCTGGAGATCAAATCCGACGAAGCCGGCAGGGCCTATCCCGGACTGCCGGCGCGCGTCGTGGCCGAGATCGACAGGCTCGGCCTTCGCCGACGCAGCTGCCTGACCAGCTTCAAGCTGGACGTGTTGCGTGAATGCGCGGACATCGCGCCCGACATAGAGAGGCTCTGTTCGGTCAACGCGGCTTCGGCGGCGGAGCTGGGCGTGCCGGAGACCATCGCCGCCGCCGAGAGGCTTTGCAGATACGTCGCGGTGCACAAGGATCTGTTGTCCGAGCGGTGGGACGAGATCACCGCGCTGCTGCCGCTGGAACGGATCGGCGCCTGGGTGACCAACACGCCCGAGGAGATCGACCGCTGGCTCGCCGCCAGGACGGCCTTCATCACTTCCGACGACCCGGTGCTGGCGCTGGCCCTGCGCCGGCGGTTGCGTGAGGGCGCGGATGGCCACCCCGGCGGAATGACCCGGCCATGACCAAGCCGCCCTTCGACCTCGTCATCTTCGATTGCGACGGCGTGCTGATCGACAGCGAGCCGATCGCCAGCCGGACCATGGCCGAAACCCTGACGCGGGTCGGCTTTCCGATGTCGGCGGATGCCGTGCTCCAACGCTTCACCGGCAAGAGCGAATCCGACATCAGGCTGGATCTGGCCGCACGCGGGCTGCAGGATTTCGACAGCTTTGCCGGGGCATGGCACGAGCATCTTTACACCGCCTTCGCGACCGACCTGAAGCCGATGCCGGGCATCGAGGCAGTCGTTCTCGCGCTCGATTCGCCGGTCTGTGTCGCCTCGAACAGCTCGCGCATCCGGCTCGAACGAAGCCTCGGCGGAACCTCGCTGTGGCCGCTCTTTGCACCGAACGTGTTCAGCGCCGAGGACGTGGCACATCCCAAACCGGCTCCGGACCTCGTGCTGCACTGCCTGTCCAGATGCCGCGCGCGCGCCGAGCGCAGCGTCATGATCGACGACAGCATCCACGGCATCAGCGCGGCGCTCGCCGCCGGCGTCATGCCGATCGGCTTCGTCGATCCCGGCGATCCGCGTCCCGACCGCCAGGCGAGACTGCGCGAAGCCGGCGCGGCCGTCGTGGCGACCGGCGCCGCCGAGCTCGCCGACGTCCTCGGCACGCTCTCCCCGGTCGGGTAAGGGGCGGGGGCGCCGCGCGGCCAGAGGGATTGTCCCGCCATTGCCAATTGGCATCAAATATATTATTTAATGCCAAAAGGAGAAACACATGGCCCTGCTGCACCCGGTCGAAACGCGATTACAGAACTTCCGCCCGGCCCCCGTCACGGACGAGGAAGCGGCGGCGATGTTCCGGGCCGTGGTCAATCTCTTCCGCCTGTGGGAGATCACGGACGAGCAGGCGGCCATCCTGCTCGACCTGCCGGTGCGCACCTATCGCCGCTGGAAGGCGGGCGAGATCGGCCGCATCGACCGTGACGGAAAGGCCCGGCTTTCCAACCTGATGGGCATCCACAAGGCGCTGCGGCTCATCTTCCGCGAGCCGCAGCGCGGCTATCGCTGGGTGGGCAGGCCGAATGCGGCTTTTGCCGGCCGTTCGGCCCTCGACATCATGCTGGGCGGCGAATTGACCGACCTGATGCGCGTGCGCCGCTATCTCGATGCCGAGCGGGGCGGCTGGTGAGCGATCCCGGCACCCCTCCCCTTGCCGCGATCGACTGGCCCGGCGCGGTGCGCATCATCCGCAGCGCCTATCCGCCGATCGATCTCTTCGAGGACATCGCCGATCCGGCCGACTGGCCGCTCCTCATTTCCGCCGAGCAGAAGACCAATCCGCGCCTGATGGAAACCATCGGCAATCTGGATCTCGTGCCGCAGGAGCGCCGCGTCTCGGGACCCGGCGCGTCATGGCTGATGGCGCCGTTCACCCATGTCAGCCCCGACCGGCCGAGCCGCTTCAGCGACGGGCGCTACGGCGTGCTCTATGTGGCCGGCGCCTTCGAGACGGCGCTCTTCGAGACCGTCCATCACCATGCCCGCTTCATGGCCGCCACGGGCGAGTCCGCCGGCTGGACCTCGCAGTTCCGCGAGATCGTGCTGGACGTCGCGGCGGAGCTGCACGATCTGCGCGGCGGCGGCTTCGAGCCGGCGCTCGAGCCGGACGACTACAGCCACAGCCAGGCGCTCGCTGCCGGGCTGCGCGCGGCCGGTTCCGAAGGGCTCGCCTATCCAAGCGTGCGCCACGAGGGCGGCGAATGCGTCGGCCTGTTCTATCCCGACACCGCCGCCAACCCCATGCAGGGCCGCCACATCGACTATCACTGGAACGGCGAGCGCGTCGACCTCTACCGCGACGCCGGCAGCGGCGAGGTGTTCCGGATCGTCTAGCCAGCGGCTTCGGCCCGGCTGCGTCGCGCGACGCACCCCCTTATGCCCTGCCGGGCATCTCCCCCTCAAGGGGGAGATCAGCAGGCATCAATGGATCGCATCTTCTGCAACGCTGGGCAGTCGCATATGATTTTTCTTGCAGGCTTCGCCTGCGACCCCCACCCTCGATCCCTCCCCTCAAGGGGGAGGGAAGCCAAGTGGTGCGCCCGATCCTCCCCTCCCCCTTGAGGGGAGGGGTAAGGGGTGGGGGTACCGCGCCGCCAAAGGCGATTGCCCTGCCCGTTCGACGGGGGAGATGGCCGCCCCGTTCGACAAGCTCAGGAGGCCGGAGGGGCGCGAAACGCCCCGACGCTTCAAGCGAAGATGAGCTCTACCCGTTGCGGAAGGCGTAGCTGTAGCCGTTGATGGCCGGCACGCCGCCGAGATGGGCATAGAGCACCTTCGAGCCTTCGGGGAAGAAGCCCTTCTTCACCAGGTCGATCATGCCCTGCATCGATTTGCCCTCATAGACCGGGTCCGTCATCATGCCTTCGAGCCGTGCGCACAGGCGGATCGCCTCCTTGGTCTCCTCGGAGGGGACGCCATAGGCGGGATAGGCGTAGTCCTCGATCAGCACCAGATCGTCGTCCTCGATCCCCCGGTCGAGTTCGACGAGCTCGGCCGTGCGGCGGGCGATGTCGAGAACCTGGGTCCGCGTCTGATCCGGCGTGCCCGAGGCATCGATGCCGATGACGTTGCGGGCGCGGCCGTCAGCGGCAAACCCCACCAGCATGCCGGCATGGGTCGAGCCGGTGACGGTGCAGACGACGATGTAATCGAAGCGGAAGCCGAGCTCGGCCTCCTGCGCGCGCACCTCCTCGGCAAACCCCACATAGCCGAGCCCGCCATATTTGTGCACCGAGGCGCCGGCGGGAATCGGATAGGGCTTGCCGCCCCCGGCCTCGACATCCGCCAACGCGTCCTCCCAGCTCTTGCGGATGCCGATGTCGAAGCCCTCGTCGACCATCTGCACCTCGGCGCCGAGCACGCGGCTGAGCAGGATGTTGCCGACGCGGTCGTAGACCGCATCCTCGTGCGGCACCCAGCTTTCCTGCACCAGCCGGCACTTGAAGCCGATCCTGGCCGCCGTCGCCGCCACCATGCGCGTGTGGTTCGACTGCACGCCGCCGATCGAAACCAGCGTGTCGGCGCCCGAGGCGATGGCGTCGGGCACGATGTATTCCAGCTTGCGCAGCTTGTTGCCGCCGAAGGCAAGTCCCGAATTGCAGTCCTCGCGCTTGGCGTAGAGCTCCACCTTGCCGCCCAGATGCGCCGACAGGCGCTCCAGCTTCTCGATATGGGTGGGGCCGAAGGTGAGCGGGTAGCGGTCGAATTTTTCCAGCATGGCAAGCCTTTCCACAAGCAACAGATCAACCGAAAACTAGCCGAACTTGAATGAAAGGTGCTTCCATAATTCCTGAAAACCTGCTCATTCTGAATTTCATGCCAGCATTGATGATGAGAACCCATTCACAGCGAGGGAGAAAATGAAAGAATCTTCCGAAGGGGAAGAGCTCGACCGGACCGACCTCAGGATCCTGCGCCACCTGCAGCGGGACGGCCGGTTGAGCAATGCCGACCTGGCCAAGCGGGCCGGGGTCAGCGCGGCCACCTGCCATCGCCGCACCGAGCGGCTTTTGCGGACCGGCTGCATCCGCGGCGTGCATGCGGCGATCGCGCCGGACCGTGTCGGCCGCGCCGCGCTCGTGATGGTCGGCGTCGTGCTCGACCGCTCGACACCGGAAAGCTTCGCCGCCTTCGAGAGCGCGGTGAAGACGCTGCCCTTCATCCTCGACTGCCATCTGGTGGCCGGCGATTTCGACTATTTCCTCAAGATCCGCGTGCGCGACATGGCCGACTTCAACCGCCTGCACGGCAGCCAGCTGATCGCGCTGCCGGGCGTGCGCCAGACACGCACCTTCTTCGTCATGAAGGAGGTGGTGGACGGGGCCCAGCTCGATTTCTGAAAAGCGCCGGCTGCCCCCGGCGCCGCCGTCACCGCGGCGGGCGCGACGGGCAGAGGTAGGCCAGCACCATGTCGGCGGCTTCCTCGGCGCGCCGGTCGAGCCATGGCCCGTCGATGGGCAGGCTGAACACCGCCCGCAGCGTGTGGATGTTCGACACCGGGAAATAGCAGAGCGAGGCGATGAACACGTAGAATTCGACCGGGTCCACGCCGGCGCGGAAAACCCCGGCCTCGACGCCGCGGCTCAGGACTGCCTGCAGCCGCTCGACCAGAATCGACTGCACGCCCTTGGCGTCGTGAATCTCGCGGATCGTCGTGCCGCCGCGCAGGTTCTCGGTGTTGAGGATGCTGATGAACCACGGCTTCTCGCGGAAATGGTTCATCGTGAAGCGGACGAGCGCGCGCACCGCCTCGACCGGCGACAGGGTGTCGAGATCCAGTTGCTTCTCGCCCTCGCGGATCTGGACATAGGCTTCCTTCAGGGCGGCGGCGTAGATCGCGTCCTTGTCGCCGAAATAGTCGTAGATCAGCGGTTTGCTGACGCCCGCCTGGCTGGCGATCCGTTCCACCCGCGCACCGGAATAGCCGTAGGTGGAGAACTCCTCCAGCGCTGCCTGCAGGATCAGCTGCCGGCTTTGTTCGGCATCACGCCGGCGGGGCCGCGGTTTTGGTTTGGTTCTGGCAGCTTTCATCGGCGTTCCCAAGGATTCCCTGGAATTGCTATAGCCGACGGAAGAGCCTTGCGGCAAATCTTCTGCCGCCCCGGCGATGCCGGGCGGGGGGACGGTGAATTTATGCGGTCCGCTCGTCATCCCTCTATCCCGGCACCTCCATTCAGCAGGCGGTTCGCCCGCGCCGGACGATGGTCGCCAGCACCTCGTCGGCATCGCGCCTCCACCAGTCCAGGGCTGAGAATATCTCGACTTCGTTCAGTCCGGAGAACCCGTTGCTCTCGGCAAGGCCGCGAAGCCGCGGAATGTCGATCACGCCGTCTCCCATCATGCCCCGATCGGTGAGCAGATCACGGGTGGGCACCAGCCAGTCGCAGATATGGAAGGCCATGATCCGGTCCTTGCCGGCGCGCTGCAGCTGCGCCTCGAGCTCGTTGTCCCACCAGACGTGGTAGACGTCGACGGCGCAACCGATTCCCGGCCCCAGGCGGTCGCAGATATCCAGCGCATGACGCATCGTGTTCACGCAGGCGCGGTCGGCGGCATACATCGGATGCAGCGGCTCGATGGCGATGCGGACCCCGGCTTCACGGGCATAATCCAGCGTCCGCGCCAGCCCCTCCTCGACCAGCGCCCAGGCGCCCGGCAGGTCGCGGCTGTCCTTGGCGAGCCCGCCCACGACCATGACGAGGCACGCGGCGCCGATGGCGGCCGCCTCGTCGACGGCGCGGCGGTTGTCATCGATCACCGTCCGGTCCACTGCGCCCGAGGCGGTGAACCATCCGCCGCGGCACAGGCCGGAGACCGCCAGCCCCGCCTCGCGGATCGCCCGCGCGGCCTTGTCGACGCCCATCTCCTGCAGCTTATCGCGCCACGGGGAGATGCCGCCGATGCCGTGCCGCAGGCAGCCCTCGATGCATTCGGCCAGGCTCCACTTTTCGCGCACGGTGGCGGTGTTCAGGGACAGCCGATGCGGCTCCAGCCCGCTCATGCCGAAACTCCACGAACGGCGAACACCGGCCGCGCCCGCGCCGCCACCTGCTCGGGATCGGCAAAGAGGCCCGCCGCGTTGGCCAGGCGGACGATCTCGGCCAGATGTAGCGTGGATCGGGCGCTCTCCTGGCCGTTGACCATGGTGAAATGATCCTGATGGCCGTTGAGATAGGCCATGAACACGACGCCGGTCTTGTAGAACCGGGTCGGCGCCTTGAAGATGTGCCGGGACAGCGGCACCGTCGGCGCGAAGGTCTGCCCGTATTCGGCCAGGCGTCCCCCGGCCAGGTGCGACAGGGCCCGAGCGGCCACCCCGGCGATCGGATCGAAGATCCCCAGCAGGGCATGCGAATACCCCTGCCCGTCGCCGGCGATCAGGTAGGGATAATTGAAGTCGTCGCCCGTATACATCCGCACGCCGGCCGGCAGGCGGCGGCGCATGGCGATTTCCTTCTCGGCGCTCAGCAGGCTGATCTTGATGCCGTCGACCTTGGCGGCGTTGGCATCGATGACCGCCAGCGCCGTGTCCATCGCGGCCATATGGTCCCGCGACCCCCAGTACCCTTCGAGAGCAGGGTCGAACATCTCCCCCAGCCAGTGAAGGATCGCCGGTTGCGACAGGCCTGACAGGATGCGCGAATAGACCCTGGCATAGTCGTCCGGGCCCTTCGCGGCCGCGGCCAGCGCGCGGCTGGCCATCAGGATCACGCGGGATCCGGCGGCCTCGACCGCCTCGCATTGCTCCTCATAGGCGCGGATCACGTCGTCGATGGTGACCTGCGGGCCGGGCGTGAGATGGTCGGTGCCCGCTCCCGAGGCGATGAGGTGCCCGCCGGCCCGGGCCAGCTCGGTCGACCGCCGAATGAGCTCCAGCGAGGTCGGCCAGTCGAGCCCCATGCCGCGCTGCGCCGTGTCCATCGCTTCCGCGACACCGAAGCCCAGCCCCCACAGGTGCTCGCGGAAGGCAAGCGTGCGGTCCCAGTCGACGCGCGCGTCGAGCCATGGATCGGCATCGGCGAGCGGATCGGCAACCACATGGGCGGCCGCATAGGCCGTGCGCGTCCAGTCGCCGGTCGCCCGCAGGGACGGACCGGCCTCCAGCGTGACGGCGCCGCCGGGAAGATTGAGGACGGTGCCGCTCATAGGCCGAGATCCTCCAAGTCGATCCAGCGCCGCTCCTTGGAGCTGCGATAGCCGGCTTCGGCCAGTTGCACGCCCTTGGCGCCTTCGGCCAGCGTGTAGGACCAGGGCCCGTCCTCGACGACGTGGCGCAGGAACTGCTCCCACTGGACCTTGAAGCCGTTGTCGAAGACCGTGTTGTCCGGCACCTCCTCCCAGTCGCTGTAGAAGTCGAGCGGCTGCGGCATGTCGGGGTTCCAGACGGGCTTCGGCGTGTTGACGCGATGCTGGCTGAAGCATTTGTGCAGCCCGGCGACGGCAGAGCCGTAGGTCCCGTCGACCTGGAAGGTCACCAGGTCGTCGCGGCGCACGCGGGTGCACCAGCTCGAGTTGATGTGAGCCACGATGTCCCCGTCCGGTCCGTCGAGGAGGAAGGTCGCATAGGCCGCATCGTCGGCCGTCGCCTCATAGCGGCGCCCCGCTTCGTCGACGCGCTGCGGGATATGCGTGAAGCCGAGGCAGCTGACGGACTTCACCGGCGCGACGACGTTGTCGAGAACGTAGCGCCAGTGGCACAGCATGTCCGAGATCATGCCGCCGCCATCCTCGGCGCGATAGTTCCAGCTCGGGCGTTGCGCAGGCATCCAGTCGCCCTCGAACACCCAGTAGCCGAACTCGCCCTTGACCGACAGCATACGTCCGAAGAAGCCGGCATCGCGCAGGCGGCGCAGCTTCAGGAGGCCGGGCAGATCCAGCTTGTCGTGGACGATGCCGTTCTTGACGCCCCTGGCCTTGGCGTGCCTGGCAATCTCGACCGCCTCTGCCAGCCCTTCCGACACAGGCTTTTCAGAATAGACGTGCTTACCGGCATCGATGGCACGGCGCAGCAGGCCGGGGCGCATCTGCGTGCTGGCGGCGTCGAAGAAGATGGTGTCGTCGGGATTTGCCAGCGCCGCGTCGAGGTCGGTCGTCCAGCGCGTCACGCCGTGCTTTCTGGCCAGATCCTCGATCTTGGCGGCGTCGCGGCCCACGATGATGGGATCGGGAACGAGGACGTCTCCGCTCTTCAGCCGGATGCCGCCCTGGTTGCGGATGGCGAGGACAGAGCGGATGAGATGCTGATTCATCCCCATGCGGCCCGTCACGCCGTGCATGATGATCCCGATACGCTGCGTTGTCATCTGGCTTTCTCCTCCCGATCCTCGGTCTGTCTAAGTTTTGTTACCAACCAGTAGGTAATATAATGCGGCTTGTCAATCTTCCCGTCTCGCCGATGGTGCAATCCCATCAGGCGTTAACCATCGGTCTGGGTCAGGCCACTGCCGCGGAGGCGCCGAAACCGGCGCGCGACAAGGAGGCTATGCCGACATGGCCACGGTCGATGTTCAGGACCGTCCTGCCGTTCTCGCTCCGGAAGATATCGGGATGAAGCCGCTGCAGGGCGGCGCGCTCGGCGGGCGCAGCCCCCTGCAGCCCGCCCGCGAAATGATGGCCGTTGCGCTCGACATCCACCACCCCGCAGGCGGCGGCCATTGCCGTATCCTGCGTCCAGCAGAGGCCCGGCTGGCAGGTCAGGTCCTCGCCGCTGAGGATCGCGCCCGACCGGCCCGCACGCGCCATGTTCACCAGCGCGCGCAGCACGCCTTTGCAGCTCTTGATCGACGTGCCGGACCAGCCCAGGGCCAGCGCCGTGGCGAAGGATCCGATGTCGTCGTCGCTTTCGTCGATGATCAGCGGAACGCCGAAATCGTTTTCCGTCCGAAGCGCGACCTCGCGCGCGAAGGGCTGCTCGAAGAAACGGATCCGGGTGGCGATTTCGGCAAGGTCCGCCGCCCTCAATCGCTCGAGCAGCACGCGGAAATCATCCGGGGCATATTGCTCGTTGGCGTCGAGCGTGACGCCGCCTCCCATGCGCCCGGCCAACACCTGCTGGAGGGCCAGAAGGCGTCCGGCATCGGCGTCCGGATCGCCTTTCAGCTTGATCTTCCAGGCGGTGATGCCTGTGCCTTCGGCGACCTCGGCGACGGTGACTGGCAAGCCGTCGTCCGGCGCATCTTCCGGCCGGCCCAGCAGCGGCGCGTCGAACCCCACCGTATGGCGCAGCGCGATGCGCTCGGGAGCGCCGATCCGCTGCAGCGCCGCCACGAAATCGTCAGCCGACACGTCAGGGGGCAGATGCGCCGCAAGGCCGAACAGGTCGGCCTTCGCCGCCCGCCAGAACGGCAGGTCCACCGAGCGGCACACCGCATCGATGAGCGCCATCTCCAAAAGCGCCGGCCCGAAGCCCGCGGCGAGCGCCGGCGTGCCGTCCGGCAGGCGCGGCGGCACACCGGCCCGCAGCTCGGCCGAGAGCGCGGCGACGGTTCCCGACAGCCCCGGGGCGGCCGCGGCCGCCTCCTCAGCGATCCGGCGCAGCTCGTCGACCGTCTCCTCGTTGGACAGGCCGGCACGCTTGTCGAACCAGCGCGGCACCATCAATTGCGCGGACACGCCTTCCACCGGGCGGGACCCGACCTCGACGGTGACGGCGCAATAGATCTCCGCCGCGCGGCGCACCTCCGTGCTGCCGAACTGGAACGGCAGGCGCATCGCGACCGGCCGCTCGGACAGGCGCACTTCGCGGATCGACAGGCGGGGAGCGTCGGTCATCGGGCCGTCCGCTCGCAGGCGCGCAGGGTGGCAGCGGCGATCGCCGCGGTGACGCCGGCATCGATGACGGTGCGGAACGGCTCGACCCCGACCGGCGCGCGCCAGCCGACCTCAAGCAGCGCCGCGACGATCTCGTGAAAGGGATCGTCCCCGGTTCCCGGCGCGCCGCGATTGGTGTCGTTGGCGTGGATATGGCCGATCTTGCCGGTCGGCCCCCAGGTCCGGATCAGGTCGGCGACCGGAGGCTCCTGCCGGCCCGCGGCGCTGATGTCGATCATCGTGCGAAAGGCCGCAACGCCCACGGCCTCGGCAAGCGCCGCGCCCTCGGCCACCGTGGTGATGACCTCGGTCTCGGAGCGGGCCAGCGGCTCGATGCAGTAGGTCACGCCGCGCCGCTCGGCGGCGATCGCCACGGGCTTGAAGAACGCGGCGAGCCGCTCGTGCAACGCGGCATCGCCCATCCCCGGCGAGCGGAGGCGCTGGGCGGGCGAGCCGTGAACCAGAACCGTGCCGCCCAGATCGGCGCAAAGATCGACCAGCGCAATCAGCACCTCGGCGGTTCGGGCCTGCCGCGCGGGATCGGTTATCGACAGGTCAGGATAGGCCGCCAGCAGCCAGTGCAGCCCGGTGACGCGCAGGCCCGCATCCTCGACCGTCTTGCGGATTGCCGCACGCGCGCCTGCGTCGAGCAGATGCGGTTCCACACCCAGCGTCGCGGGGGCGATCTCCAGCCCCGCATAGCCCAGGGCCTTCGCGGTGCGGCATTGTTCGTGCAGCGTCTGGCCTTCGCCGGCCAGAAGCTCGTTGCACAGGGTGAGCTCAAGCATTGCCACGGTTCAGAAGCCTGTCTTTGAGGCCGGCGAGCGGCCGGCGCACGAAGCCGAAGTTCAGCAGGATGGCGCCCACGATGATCGCCACGAAGACCGCCGAAATCGGCCGCGTGAAGAACGGTGTCAGATCGCCGTCGCTCAACGTCAGTCCGCGGCGCAGATTGGTGTCGAGCATCGTGCCGAGAATGATCCCCAGGACCAGCGGCGCCATCGGATATTTCATCTGGCGCAACACGAAGCCGACGAGGCCGAAGGCGACCATCACCCAGATGTCGAAGATCCGCAGCGAAAGCGCATAGGGCCCGATCACGCACAAGGTGAAGACCACCGGCATCAGATAGGCGTAGGGGACGCGCAGCACCTGAACGAACAGGCGCGTCAAGGCAAGGCCGTAGACCGCCATGGCGATCGTCGCCAGGATCAGCATCGCACCCATGCTGCTGATGAATTGCGGCTGCTCGCTCATGATCATCGGGCCGGGGCGGATGCCGTGGATGAACAGCGCGGCGATCAGCACGGCCGCACTGGCCGAGCCGGGCACGGCCAGCGTCAGCGCCGGGATGAGCGAACCTGGAACCACCGCGCTGTTGCCGGTCTCGGCGGCGGTCAGCCCTTCATAGCTGCCGTGCCCGAACGTCTCCTTCTCCCGGCTGGCGCGCTTGGCCGCCGCATAGCTGGTCCAGGCGCCGATATCCTCGCCGACGCCCGGAATGACGCCGATGAACGTGCCGATCACCCCGGAACGCAGGATGGTCCGCCGGTATTTCCAGAGCTCGACCAGCGAGGGCAGGATGCGGTCCGACTTGTCGCGGATGGCCGCCAGCGTGCCGGGGCGCTGCCACATGGCGGTCATCACCTCGGCCAGGCCGAAGACGCCGACCATGGCGGGGATGAGGCTGATGCCGCCATTCATCTGCGGCGTCGGCGAGAAGCGCACATAGGCATGCAGGCTCTCGGAGCCGATCATCGCGATCATCAGGCCGAGTATGCCGGCGATGTAGCCCTTGAGCGGCGGGGAATCGACCGTCAGCTGCCCCGAGATCAGGACGCCGAAGAGCGCCAGCCAGAACATCTCGTAGCTGCCGAACCTGAGCGCCAGCTCGGCCAGAGGCGGCGCGATGAGCACCAGCAGCACGATCCCCACCAGCGTTCCGAGCGTCGAGCCCGCCGTCGCGAGCCCCATCGCGTGGCCGGCCTTGCCGGCCCGGGCCAGCGGGAAGCCGTCGAGGGCCGTGGCGGCACTCGCCGGCGTGCCCGGAATGTTGAGCAGGATGGCGCTGCGCGAGCCACCATAGATGGCCCCCATATACATGCAGATCAGGACGAGGATGGCGCTCGTCGTGTCCAGCGAATAGGTGAGCGTCGTCATCAGCGCCACGCCCATGGTCGCCGTCAGCCCCGGCAACGCGCCGACGACGATGCCGAGCAGCATGGACCAGGCGACGTGAAACAGCATGGTCGGGGTCAGCATCTGCCAGAGCGACGCCGCGAGGTCGACAAGCGGGCTCATGGCAATCTCACCAGAAACGCTTTTTCGAACAGCAGGGTGACGGCGGTCGCCGAGATCACCCCGAAGACTGCAGACTGGGCCAGAACCCGCAGGCGCGCCGCCCCACCCGCCGCTCCGGGCCAGGAAAAGACCGCCGTGAAGCAGGAGACGAAGAGGGCGGTGGACCAGAAGAAGGGCAGCCAGCCGACCAGCACGAGGGCGTAGAAGCAGGCGAGCCCGGCGGTCAGCGCCAGGCGGGAGAAAGACCCGCCCTGCATCAGGCGCTCGCTACCGGCCTCGCTGCCCGGATCGGCCTGGAGCCACAGCAAGCCGCCGCATAGCGCCAGCGCGCCGCCGAGCAGCATCGGCAGGAGGCCGGGGATGGACAGCGGATGGATTTGCCGGATCTCCAGCCGGTCCATCGTGTAGCCGCCGACCAGCATCGCCACGCCGAGCGCGCAGAAAACCACCGCGCTGATGCGGTCTGCCGTAGCCATTCTCACAGCGTCAACCTCCTTGTTCTGTCGTCAGGGGTCCGGCAACCGGGGCCCGCCTTGAATCTGCGCACCGTGCTTTCCGAGAATCGATTCCGATTTTCGGCCGATGCGCTGGTGGTCTGACCGAAACAGATGGTACCCATCCGTTTCGACAAGTCAGCCCACAAGCTGTTGATCTGGTGGGGCGATTCTTCCCAACAGATGGGGCACCATCTGTTGGGATCGCACCGCCAGAGCGGGATGAGGAAAAGTGTGAAGCGGTTTTCCGCCCGCATCCCGCTCTGACTTCTTGAAAGCGATCGCGGTTATGATTCTGGATTGATTCAATCCAAAATCATCGCGATCTAGGGGCAATCGATGCCGATTTCCGAGGGATCGAGGACGGCTTCGCCCCTGGTCTTGCGCGCACAGGCTTCGCTGATGACGACGGGCATGGCGGCCTCGAGCGCCCCGTCGCCATAGCTCGGCGAGAACACCGCGCCGTTGGCGACCGCATAGCTCTGCAGCTCCTCGCTGTTCATCACATGGTCGCGCCAGACCTGGTCGACGGTGTCATAGACCTCCTGCGGCGCACCCTTGGGAATGAAGACGCCGAAGAAATCCTTGGCCACGTGGAAGCCGGGAAGGAACTCGGTGATCGGCGGGATGGGCGCGGCGTCGCCGATGACCAGCGGCTTGTCGGACAGCACGGCCAGGGGACGCAGACGCCCGGCGCGGATCATCTCCGCCTGCTCGACGGCGAGCTGGGTGGTCGCCTGGACCTCGCCGCTGGCCGCCGCGATGACCGCCGGGTTGCCGCCGTCATAGGCGATCATCCGAGCGCCCGGCAGGTCGCCGGCACCTTCCTTCACCGCCGCCAGCGCCATGCCGCCGGAACTGTTGACGCCCGCGGTGCCGATCGTCACACTGCCGGACTTCAGCGCTTCGAGAAGCTGCTCGAAGGTCTGGTACTCGGTGCTCGCGTTGACGCTGACGACGGGCACGTTCGCGACGTGCAGGTAGATGTGATAGTCCTCGATGGAGGTGTCCTGCAGAAGCCCGGTGATCGCATAGGTGGCGTTGTTGGCGATCGCGTTGGCGGTCCAGGTGTAGCCGTCGCGCGGTGCGTCGAGCGCCGCCTTGGTTCCGATCGAGCCCGATGCTCCCGGCTGGTTGACGACCACGATTTCGGTGCCGAGCGCCGCCTCGAGGATCGGCGCCACCACGCGCGTCACCTGATCGGTCGAACCTCCCGCGGACCACGGCACGATGATGTTGATGGGGCGATCCGGCTTCCAGCTATAGCCTGCATCCTGAGCGAGCGCCGGAGCAACGAGCATTGAAAATAAAGCAGAAATTGCCACTTTCCGGGTGACTGGCATAGGTTCCTCCCTAACTTACCTACCGGTAGGTTATAAACGGGCGAGAGGCCTGTCAACACCATTTCCCGGCCTTGCGCCTAGAGCGGGATGAGGAAAAGTGCGAAGTGGTTTTCCGCCCGCATCCCGCTCTAATTTTTCGGAATCGATCGCGTTTGTGATTTTGGATTGATTCAATCCAAAATCATCGCGATCCAATGTCGGGAGATGCCTGCACAACGAGGGAATGACAGCACGATGCGGCCTCACCGGCGAGCGCAAGGCGCCGCCGGCCGGCCGTCGCAGCGCGGCAGGCAGGACGCGCGCTGTCAGTGCGCCAGCAGCAGAGGGGCGGGAGCGGCGTTCAGCATGGAGCGGGTCACGCCGCCGAGAACCGCTTCGCGGAAGCGCGAATGGACGAAGGCGCCCATCACCAGGAGGCCGATCCCTTCGGCGGCGATGAAGGCATTGATCCGCGCGGCGATGTCGCCATCGGGCGCCGCCAGCATCTCGAGCGCCGCGCCGGCCACGCCGTGCCGGACGAGATAGGCCGCCAGATCCGCCCCCGGCGCCATGCGCGAGAGGTCCTTTTCGCCGGTCACGGAGACGATGTAGACACGCTCCGCCCCTTGCAGGAAGGAAAGCGAATCGTCGACCGCGCGGGCGGCGCGGGCGCTGCCGTCCCAGGCGATGGCAACATGCCTGGGCGCCGGATCGCCCCCGGAAGCCGGCACCAAAAGCACCGGCCGGCCGCTGTCGAACAGCACCTCCTCGACGGCACCGGCCTGAGCCGCATCGTCTTCTCCCGGCGCATCCATGATGCACAGGTCGTTGACCCGCGCCAGGCGGGCCAGATGTGCCGCACGCCGCTCCAGCCGCGAAAGCGCCTGCTCGGTGATGCACTCCACGCCCGCCGCACCGGCGACGCGGCCGGCCGCGCGGGCGGTCTCCACGGTCGTCTTCTCCATGGCCTCGATCTCCTGCCTGATGAGCCCGGCACCGGGCCCGCCGACGCGCGAGACCGGCAGATAGACCTGGGGCGGCAGGGCGCAGACGGTCAGGCAGGCCTCGAACCGGCGCGCCAGCGCCACGGCATAATCGAGCGCCGGCGTGATGGCGAAGGGGTCGCGCGCCTCGAGCCCGAGAAGGATGCATTTCGGTTGGTCGGCCATGGAAGTGCTCCGCGCTTTCCTAGATCGCGTTCAAAAGGTTGGCGCGGGATGCGGGGCGCTCCCCGCCCGGCCGTGCCGGCCACCTGCACCGGCAATCACGCCGTCAGCGCATCGCCGCCTCACCGCCCCGTGTGAACGTCACGGGCACGATAGCAATTCACCGGCGCGAAGACTTGATCCCGATCAAGATTGGGCGGAGGCTGGTCGGCCGGGAGTTGATCTCGCTCAAGGCAGGAACGGCTCCCTGCGGTTAGGGCTGAAGGACAGCGAAAGGACCCACCATGACGACAGTTTCGGATCTCTCTCCCAAGTTCCGCCATGTGCGGCTCGAGCTTGCCCGTGAAAAGGGCCATCCGCTGGGCGACCACGGAGAGGGCTACGATCTGCTCGTGCCGCTCGACACGGAAGGCCATCTGGACGCGGCCGAATGGAAGAAGCACCAGATGCAGTGCCGTGTGCGCCGCTTCCAGCCCGGCGCCGACGACAAGATCGGTCGCCTGCGCCGCAAGCCCGGCGGGCAGTGGTATTTCGACTACGAGGAAGGCGAGCGCGACGACGAGATCGGCTTCCGCCTCGGCGAGGAGCGGTTCGTGCAGGGCGAGTATGTGTCAATCGCCCGCGAGGGCAAGATGCACACCTTCCAGGTGCGGCTGGTGGAGCGGCTCTAGTGGTCTGACCGAAACAGATGGTCCCCATCTGTTTCGACAAGTCAGCCCACAAGCTGTTGATCTAGTGGTGCGATCCCAACAGATGGGTACCATCTGTTGGGATC
>NZ_JANKOF010000079.1 GCF_024655565.1 Nitratireductor sp. ZSWI3
GATCCTGACAGATGGAAACCATCTGTCAGGATCGCACCACCAGCCTTTTCAGAAGCGTCGCAAACAGAGCGCCCCGCAGCCGAGGCCGCTCCAGCACCTGCTCCGGCATCGCCATGGGAGCCACCGGCAGCGCAAAAGCGTCGAGCTCCAGTTTCCGGGTGCTCGTCTCAAGAACGCGCGTCATCGGTCTTTCTCCATTGGTAGCTCCAGGTTTCGGACAGCCGCTTGTCGTCCAGCTTGAGATAACCGTTCATCTCAACCGGTCGGGCACCGTTCGGCTTCAGATCGACCACCAGGCGCCACATTCCGTTGCTTTCGATGCGGGAAACCGTCGAATGAACGATGTCACCGCCGCCGACATTCACAACCGCCTCAATGTTCGAGTCGGCAGAAAGGTTCCGCAGGACCTCGCCGTCGAAATCGATCACGAACTTGCGCAGGCCGTCCGTGTTCTCCGTGCCGGAGACGCCGCCCTGACCGCTGCGCAAGGCCATGACCCGGGCAAAGCGGTCGGTCGGCTCCTCGATGGCGCCCCAGGTCAAGCGGTAGCTCAGATCCAGTTCCTCGCCTGCCTTGACCTGCTTCTCCGGCACCCAGAAGGCAACGATGTTGTCGTTGATCTCGAGCTTGGTCGGGATCTCCACGAGAGTGATCGTTCCCTTGCCCCAGTTGTCGAGCGGTTCGACGAGCAGCGAGGGGCGCCTCTCGTACCCGGCGCCGGCATCCTGGAAATGGGCGAAATCCCGGTCGCGCTGGAACAGCCCGAACGCCTGCGGGTTCTCCTCGGAGAAGAACGACATGGCAAGCTCGGCCGGGTTGTTCAGGTTGCGCCACAATTCGTCGCCGCTCTGCCGGATGATCTTCAGGCCGTCGCTGTCGTGCACGCGGCCGCGGTAATCGTCGAACGCGCTGTCGTTGTTCTCGGCGAAGAGGAACATCGAGGTCATCGGCGCGATGCCGATCCGCTCGATGTCCTTGCGGGCAAAGATGCGCGCGGTCACGGTCATCACCGTGCTCTGGCCCGGCACGATGACGAAGCGGAAGGCGCCGGTCACGCTCTCGCTGTCGAGCGCGGCGTAGACCGTGATCTCCTTGCTGCGGCGGTTCGGCTTCTCAATGTAGAAGTTGCTGAAACGGGGGAATTCCTCCCCGTTGGTGGTCGCCGTGTTGATGGCAAGGCCGCGCGCGGAAAGGCCGTAGAGCGTGTCGCGGCCGAGCGCGCGGAAGTAGCTGGCGCCCAGGAACGACACCAGCTCGTCCATCACGTCCGGGGCGTTGAGCGGATAATGGAGGCGGAAGCCGGCCTCCCCTTTCATGACGATGTTTTCGAACCGCGCCGGATCGAGCGGCTTGCGGTACTCGAAATCGCGCCCGGTGAAGATGATTTGCTTCGCGGTGCCGCCTTCGACGGAATAAAGGCCCACGGGCTCCTTGAAGAGCCAGCCCATGTGGAAAGCCTGCAGCTCGAAAGGCGCCTCACCCTGCCACAAGGCGTGGTCGGGCCTGAACCGGATCGCCCTGTGCTCATCGTAGGTGAGCTCGGCGATCGCTTCGGGAAGTTCGGCCTTGGGCGCACTATAGGGCTCGGACGCTTTCGCCCGCATGGCCTGCGTCAGGCCATCGAAGGAAAACGGCTGTGTGTCACCGCCGGCATCGTGCCCGGCTTCGGGCGTTGGTGCCTCGGTCTGCTGGGAATATGCGGAAGAAGAGAGCGCCACGAGGCTGGTGGTGCCCAGCAGCGGCGCCGTCAGGCAAGAAGCAATAAAGGAACGTCGGTCCATCAAGGGAACTCGTATGCGAGAAACGTTGCAGAAAGCGGCTTTAAAACGCGTGCAACTTCAAACGCACGAATTGCGGTAAGGTTTTGGCATTGCACGTAACATTCGAAGAACGCCTGTCATCAAACTTTAGAAACGGCACGCTGAGCGGCGCGCCGCTTTACTGCGCCGGCGGGCGACTTGCAATCCTCATTTGAATCGTGCCCAATCGTCTGTGACACCTCGCGTCGAAGTGTCTCACCACCGAAATCTGCCGCAGGGTGAACCAATGGCCCGGGCAGCAAAACTTTCCGGGGAAATGCAATGGATCTTGGACTGAAAGAAAAGCGTGCGCTCGTTCTTGGCGCCAGTCGCGGCCTCGGCGCGGCGATCGCCGAAGGGCTGGCGCGTGAAGGGGTTCACGTGACGGCGGCGGCCCGCAACAAGGATGCGATCTCGGCCTGGGCCGGAAAGCTTCCCTCCGGCTCGGGCAAGGTCACCTTGGAGCCGCTCGATCTGTCGGATCTTGCCGCCATCGATGCGCTTGCCGACAAGCTTCTTGCCGAGGGCGGCGTCGACATTCTCGTCAACAACACCGGCGGCCCGCCCCCTTCGACGGCGCTGGATGCCAAGCGCGATGACTGGCTCGCCCATTTCGAGACCATGGCGGCCAACATCTTCCATCTCACGCAGCGCCTGCTGCCGCCGATGCGCACGCGCAAATGGGGCCGCGTTCTGACCGTCACCTCCTCCGGCGTCGAGCAGCCGATTCCGGTGCTCGCCCTGTCGAACGGCATCCGTTCGGCCATCGTCGGCTGGTCGAAGACGCTGGCGGGCGAAGTCGCCAGGGATGGCGTGACGGTGAACGTTCTAATGCCCGGCCGCATCCACACGCAACGCGTCGTCGAGCTCGACACGGCTGCGGCAAAGCGTTCGGGCAAGCAGCTCGAAGACGTGTCCGCGGCCATGGCTGAGACGATTCCGATGGGACGCTATGGCCGGCCGGAAGAGTTTGCCAATGTTGCGGTGTTCCTCGCCTCCGAGCGCGCTTCCTACGTCACCGGCACGAAAATCCGGATCGACGGCGGCGCCACGCGGTCCGTCTAACCCTTGTCTTTGAGCGCCCGCCCAAGAGCATGCCAGGAAGCCTTGGGCGTGCGTTCCAACGTGTCGAAATCGACATGCACCAGGCCGAAGCGCTTTTCGTAGCCGAGCGACCATTCGTAATTGTCGAGCAGCGACCAGACGATATAACCCTTGACCGGCGCGCCCTCGTCGATGGCGCGCCGCACTTCCTTCAGGTGCCTGTTGAGGTATTCGATCCGCGCGGGATCGTCCACGCGCCCGTCCGACAAGGTGTCGGGCGATGCCATGCCGTTTTCCGTGACGTAGATCGGCAGGCCCTTCGTGTAGCGGCGATGCGTCCAGGTGATGAAGTGGTGGAGGCCTTCCGGGAAGATCTCCCAGTTCATCTGCGTCTTGGGCAGCGGCCCCTCGACCTCCTTCAGGGCGGGAAACTGCCCGCTGCCGTCCGGGGCGATCACCTTGCGCGTGTAATAATTGATGCCGAGCCAGTCGACCGGCGTGCCGATGATGTCGAAGTCCTGTTCGTAGCCTTCAGGCATGTGCGGGCCGAGCCCTTCCAGCACGTCCTGCGGATAGGCCTTGTCGAACACGCCGCCGAGAAACCAGCGATTGTAGATGCCGTCATAGAGCCTGGCCGCGCGAGCGGCTTCGGGACTGTCGTCGGCCGGTGAGGCATATTCGAAGTTGGTGACAAGACCCAGGTTCTTCATGCCGAGCGAGCGCATCGCCTGGGTCGCCCGGCCATGCGCCAGGAGCACGTGGTGCATCGAGCGCGCGGTGGCGCGGATATCGCGCAGGCCCGGCGCATGCTCTCCGAGAAAATGGCTGAGCCAGGAAACGCACCAGGGTTCGTTGATGGTCGCGGCCGTCTCCAGGCGATCGCCGATTCGCTTCATGATCACCTCGGTATAATCGGCGAACCAGTCGGCGACGTCGCGGTTGCGCCAGCCGCCGAGATCGGCGAGCGGCACCGGAAGATCCCAGTGGTAGAGCGTAGCGAAGGGCTGCAGCCCCCGCTCCAGCATGCCGTCGACGAGCCGTTCGTAGAAATCGAGGCCGGCGGGATTGGGTGCCCCACGCCCCTCCGGCAGCACGCGCGACCAGGAAATGGAAAAGCGATAGCAATCAAGCCCCGCGTCCCGCACCAGGTCGAGATCTTCCCGCCAGCGATGGTAGTGGTCGCAGGCCGTGGCTCCGTCCTCGCCCCGCACTGTGTTGCCGGGAGTGGCCGCGAAGGTGTCCCAGTGGGAGAGGCCGCAGCCCCCGAAGCGGCGGCCCTCGATCTGGTAGCCGGAGGTGGCCGCGCCGAAGACGAAGCCGGGCGGAAAATCGGCACGCGCAAGATCGAGGTCCATAGGCTTCCTGTCGGACATGTTGGCTCCTGCCGGTTGGTTGAAGAGAGTTGTCTTTCAGCGACGGCGCGGCGGCGCCGTGGTCTGGCCGATCACGAAATCGGCCTCCCAGAGCTCGCTCTCGAGGGGGGCGTCGGGATTTTCGATCCTGTCGAGCAGCATTTGCGCGACGCGCTTTCCCGCCTCGCGAATGGACGAGCGCATCGCGGTGAAATAGGGGATTTCGCGGCCACCGCCCCGGTAGCCGGACTGCAGGAACGACAGGCAGTCGTCGAAGGCGATGATCGAGACGTCGTCACCGGGACGCAGCCCCAGATCGCTGAGGGCACGGGTGACGCCGAGAGCCGGAAGAACGCTGGCGACCAGCACCGCCGTCGGCGGGTCGTCGAGGTCCATCATCTCCCGCGTCGCCCGGTAGCCGTAGGGCTCGACCATGTCCTCGCTGTGGAGCAAAGCCGGATCGACGGCTATCCCCGCCTCCTCCAGGGCGATCTCGTAGCCCTGCCGCCGACGATGCGCGAAATTCATGGCTTCGAGGCCGTTGACCAGGGCAATGCGGCGATGTCCGAGGTCGAGCAGGAACTTCGCCGCCCGGTGAAAGGCGCGCCGGTTGTTGACATCCATCCAGGAATAATCCGACCCCTCCTCGTCGCAGCGGCCGTGCACGACGAACGGAAGCCCCAGCGAGTTGAGGATTCCGATGCGGGAATCACTCGTCTGCGGCCCGTGCACGACAACGCCGTCGACCCGCTGGTCCTGCGCCAGGTTCGAATAGATGCGCACCTGCTCCTCGAGCGGCGCCAGCCGCAGGAGGATATCGTAACCCGCCTGCGCATAGGTCTCACCCGCACCGGCGATGAAATCGGCAAAGTGCGGGTTGATCATGATGTGCTCGGAGAGCGACACCACATGGCCGATCAGCCTCGATTTGCCTGTGGCGAGGCTGGCGGCGCTCGGGCTGGGCCGATAGTTGAGCCGCTGCGCCGCCTCGATCACACGGGCTCGCGTCTTTTCGGCCACTTCAGGAAAACCGTTCAGCGCGCGCGATACCGTCGTCTGGGACAGGCCCAGAGTCTCCGACAGGGTTTTCAGGTTGACGGTTTTGCGCGCGTTCAAGACGCCTCCTACATACTCAAAGCGCTTTTAAAAAATTGGTGTCACATCCTGCCCGCAGGATCAAGAGATTGATTCTCAATGATGTGTTTAGCCGAAAACAATCGCCGGAATGAAGCAAATTGGGAGAAAATCGCCATTTTTTGATACCGACCCTTGACTCGGAAGGACCGGAGATTGATGGTGCAAAAATCCAAAGCGCTTTGAAAGGCTACGCCGGATTGTGAAGCGCGCGGAACAGAAGAAGTCGAGGAGGAGCGGCCGGGGGTCGCCAGTGGAGGAATTCATGAAGACGTCCATGATCGTCGGCGCCATGGCGCTGGCGCTTTCCTGCGGGGCTGCCTATGCGGCCGATTTGAAGTTCGCGCCGGGCGAGGATCAGCGCTTCAACTGGAAGAGCTACGAGGATTTCAAGGCGGCCCATGACCTTTCCGGCCAGCAGATGAGCCTTTTCGGCCCGTGGCTGAGCTCCGACAAGGATCTGGTCGAGTCCGTCACCGCCTATTTCGAGGAAGCCACCGGCGCCAAGGTGAACTATTCGGGTTCGGACTCCTTCGAGCAGCAGATCGTCATCGACACGCAGGCCGGCAGCGCGCCGAACGTCGCAGTCTTCCCACAGCCGGGCCTTGCCGCCGACCTTGCCTCCAAGGGCCTGCTCGTGCCGCTCGGCAGCGAGACCGCCGACTGGATCAAGGAAAACTACGCGGCCGGCCAATCCTGGGTCGATCTCGGCAGCTATGAGGGCAAGGACGGCACCACATC
This sequence comes from Nitratireductor sp. ZSWI3, assembly GCF_024655565.1. Taxonomy (GTDB): domain Bacteria; phylum Pseudomonadota; class Alphaproteobacteria; order Rhizobiales; family Rhizobiaceae; genus Nitratireductor. Next base: position 6,071 of record NZ_JANKOF010000079.1, read on the forward strand.
CTTCTACGCCTTTCCTTACAAGGCCGACGTGAAGTCACTCGTCTGGTACGTCCCGGAAAATTTCGAGGATGCGGGCTACGAGGTGCCTCAGACCATGGAAGAGCTGAAGGCGCTTTCGGAGCAGATCGTGGCCGACGGCGAGACGCCCTGGTGCATCGGCCTCGGCTCCGGCGGCGCCACCGGCTGGCCGGCCACGGACTGGGTCGAAGACCTTATGCTGCGCACGCAGCCGCCGGAGGTCTACGACCAGTGGGTGAAGAACGAGATCCCCTTCGACGACGAGCGTGTCGTCGCGGCGATCGAGGAGTTCGGCTATTTCGCCCGCAGCGACGATTATGTGGACGGCGGCACGGGCGCGGTTGCTTCGACCGACTTCCGCGACAGCCCCAAGGGCCTCTTCGCATCGCCGCCGAAATGCTATCTGCACCACCAGGCATCCTTCATCCCCTCGTTCTTCCCCGAAGGAACGCAGCTCGGCCGTGATGCCGACTTCTTCTACTTCCCCGCCGACGCGGAAAAGGACCTCGGCACACCGGTGCTGGGTGCCGGAACGCTGTTCGCCATCACCAAGGATTCGGAAGTGGCACGCGCCTTCATCGAGTTCCTGAAGACACCGATCGCCCATGAGATCTGGATGGCTCAGGCCGGCTTCCTGACGCCGTTCACGGGTGCCAATCCCGAAGCCTATGCCAACGAGCCGCTCAGAAAGCAGGGCGAAATCCTGACCAGCGCCACCACCTTCCGCTTCGACGGCTCCGACCTGATGCCCGGCAGGATCGGCGCCGGCGCCTTCTGGACCGGCATGATCGACTATGTCGGCGGCAAATCGGCCAAGGATGTCGCAACCGACATCCAGAAGGAATGGGACGCCATCAAGTAAGATCCCGACCATGAATGCTGCCGCCCTGCCCCCTTCCTCGGTGGCGGGGTGGCCAGCCACAACGGATTGTGGGGCGATGCCCCGGGAGGCTGACATGGCCATTTCCTCGACTGCGACCTCCTCACCGGCCGGATCGTCCGGCCCTGGAGGCTTCTTCATCACCCTCGCCATAGCGCTGATCGTTATGATCGCCGGCATTGTCGTCAGCGTCGCCTGCGCGGTGGCCGTGTTCGCCGCGCTGAACACCGTCCTGCCCGACATCATGCTGATCCAGGCCGTTCTGGTGATGATCCTGGGGGTCGCCGCCTGCTTCGGCTATTTCTGGGGCTCCAACCGCATCCTCGATACGATTTACCCGCCGCGCGGCCGTAACATCGCCGACAACATCAACAAGGCGAACGGCATCCGCCCCTGGCTGTTTCTCGGCCCGGCGGTGGTGATCCTCGGCATCTACCTCGTCTATCCGGTGATCAACTCGATCATCCTGAGCTTCCACGGCCCCGACGGCAACCGCTGGATCGGCGGCGCAAACTATGCCTGGCTCGCCAGGGACACGGCCTTCCGGGAAAGCATGCGCAACAACATTCTGTGGCTGTTCGTCGTGCCGGCGGCGGCCACCTTCTTCGGCCTGATCGCCGCCGCGCTGACCGACCGCATCGGCTGGGGCAACCTCGCCAAGAGCCTGATCTTCATGCCGATGGCGATCTCTTTCGTCGGCGCCAGCGTCATCTGGAAGTTCATCTACGACTATCGCGCCGAGGGCGCCGAGCAGATCGGCCTTTTGAACGCGGTCGTGACCTTCTTCGGCGGCGAGCCGCAGGCCTGGATCACGCTGCCCTTCTGGAACAACTTCTTCCTGATGGTCATCCTGATCTGGATCCAGACCGGCTTTGCCATGGTGATCCTGTCGGCCGCCCTACGCGGCATCCCCGAGGAAACGGTGGAGGCGGCGATCATCGATGGCGCCTCGCCCTTCCAGATCTTCTACAAGATCAAGGTGCCGCAGATCTGGGGCACCATCGCCGTGGTGTGGACCACGATCACCATTCTGGTCCTCAAGGTGTTCGACATCGTGCTGGCCATGACCAACGGCCAGTGGGGCAGCCAGGTGCTCGCCAACTACATGTTCGACTGGATGTTCCGTGGCCTCGATTTCGGCAGGGCCTCGACCATCGCCCTCGTCATCATGGTCATGGTGACGCCGATCATGATCTGGAACATTCGCGAAGCGCGGAAGGACATGAAATGAGCACGGTCGTCGGAACCCGCCCGGCCCTCACCTGGGCCGTTCATCTCGCAGTCCTCTTTCTCGTGGCCCTGTGGACCCTGCCGACCTTCGGCATCCTCGTCTCCTCGCTCCGCGACAAGGATCAGCTCGCCCTCAGCGGCTGGTGGACGGCACTCGGCCCGGCCGAACGAAACGTCGTCGCCCGCGCAGCACCGCCCGAAGAGGCGAGCCAGGAAGGCGACCGCTGGGTGCTGAAGGGCAACGTCTTCCAGGGCGGCGGCAAGGCGACGGCCTTCGGCATATCCTCGCGCGCTCCGTCGGCCTACGACGTCGGCTCGACGGTCGAACTGCAGGGCGGCGGGACGCTGACCCTCGATGCCGATGGCAACTACACCATCGCCTATGCGCGCCAACCCGAAGCGGGCCGCGGCCAGCGCATCTTCGTGACCTCGGTCGAGCCGCCGAGATTCACGACCGAGAACTACGAGAACGTGCTGTTCTCCGAGGGCTTGGGCAAGAGCTTCATCAACACGATGACGGTGACGATCCCCGCCACAGTGATCCCGATCCTGATCGCCGCCTATGCGGCCTATGCGCTGGCCTGGATGGAGTTTCCGGGCCGCGCCCTGCTGCTTGCGGCCATCGTCGGCCTGCTGGTCGTGCCGCTGCAGATGTCGCTGATCCCGCTCCTCAGGCTCTACAACGACGTCGGCATCGGCAAGTCCTATATCGGCATCTGGCTCGCCCATACGGGCTTCGGCCTGCCGCTCGCCATCTATCTGCTGCGCAACTACATGGCGGGCCTGCCGCGCGAGATCATCGAGAGCGCCAAGGTCGACGGTGCCTCCGACTTCGAGATCTTCCGTAAGATCATCCTGCCCCTGTCCTTCCCGGCACTCGCCTCCTTCGCCATCTTCCAGTTCCTCTGGGTGTGGAACGATCTGCTGGTCGCCACGGTCTTCCTCGGCAACAACGAGGAGCAGCTGGTGCTGACGGGCCGGCTGCGCGAGCTGCTCGGATCGCGCGGCGGCAACTGGGAGATCCTGACGGCCTCGGCCTTCATCGCCATCGTCGTCCCCATCCTCGTTTTCTTCGCAATGCAACGTTATCTGGTCCGCGGCCTGCTCGCCGGGTCCGTCAAAGGAGGCTGATCGCTCTCATGAATGTCCTGCACGATGCTCCCTTCGAACACGCCCCCGGAGCGATGAGCCGCCATGCGGAGGATCCGGACTGGTGGCGTGGCGCGGTGATCTACCAGATCTATCCGCGTTCCTTCCAGGATTCCGACGGCGACGGCATCGGCGATCTCAAAGGCATCACCCAGCGCCTGCCCCACATCGCCTCCCTGGGCGTCGACGCGATCTGGATCTCGCCGTTCTTCACCTCGCCGATGCTCGATTTCGGCTACGACGTGTCGGACTACAAGCAGGTCGATCCGATGTTCGGCTCGCTGGCCGATTTCGACGCGATGATCACCGAGGCGCACCGCCTCGGCCTGAAGGTGATGATCGACCAGGTGATCTCGCACTCGTCAGACCGGCATCCCTGGTTCGTCGAGAGCCGCCAGAACCGCACCAATCCGCGTGCCGACTGGTATGTGTGGGCGGATCCCAAACCGGATGGCAATCCGCCCAACAACTGGCTATCGATCTTCGGCGGCTCGGCATGGCAGTGGGACACCAGCCGCTGCCAATATTACCTGCACAATTTCCTGGCGAGCCAGCCGGACCTGAACTTCCACAATCCGCAGGTGCAGGACGCGTTGCTCGACGCCGTGCGCTTCTGGCTCGACCGCGGGGTCGACGGCTTCCGGCTCGACACGATCAACTTCTACTTCCACTCGGCCGGCCTCGAGGACAACCCGCCGCTCGAGCATGACCAGCGCAACGCGAAGATCGCGCCGGCGGTCAATCCCTACAACTTTCAGGAACATCTCTACGACAAGAACCAGCCCGAAAACATCGCGTTCCTGAAGCGGTTCCGCGCCCTCCTCGACGAGTATCCCGGCACCACCGCCGTCGGCGAGGTGGGCGATGCCCAGCGTGGCCTGGACATCGTCGCCCAATACACGAGCGGCGGCGACAAGGTGCACATGTGCTACTCGTTCGAATTCCTGTCGCAGGAGCCCCTGTCGCCGATGCGGGTGCGTTCGGTCATGGAGACGTTCCAGGAAAAGGCGCCGGACGGCTGGTCATGCTGGAGCTTCTCCAACCATGACGTGGTGCGCCATGCTTCCCGCTGGGCCGACCAGGTGCATGACCGCGATGCCTTCCTGAAGATGACGACCACGCTCATCCTCTCGCTGCGCGGTTCCGTTTGCCTCTACCAGGGCGAGGAACTGGGCCTGACCGAGGCCGTGCTGGACCTGAGGGATCTGCAGGATCCCTACGGCATCCAGTTCTGGCCGACCTTCAAGGGACGCGACGGATGCCGGACCCCGATGGTCTGGTCGGAAACCGAGCCGAATGCGGGTTTCAGCGCCGGCAGGCCCTGGCTCCCGGTGCCGCCGGAGCACCTGCACCTTGCCGTGTCGGCGCAGACCGCACGGGACTCGCTTCTCGCGCATTACCGCGACATGCTGGCCTTCCGCGCCCGGCATGCCGAACTGGTCAAGGGCGACATCAGGTTCCTCGACGGCGGCGAGAACGTGCTCCTGTTCGAGCGCATCATCGCCGGCTCGACGATCCTTGTCGCCATCAACATGAGCGAACAGGCGGCCGAACTGTCACTGAATCTCGAGAACCACGAGACGATGGCCGATTCCGGCGCGGCCGGATGGGTCGAGAACGGCGCACTCAAGCTCCCTCCCTACGGGAGCTGGTTCGCCAGAAAAGGGGGACGACCATGACTGCTCTCAATCTGCAGGACATCCACAAGAGCTACGGCGCGACGAAGGTCATTCACGGCATCGACCTGAAGATCCAGGAGGGAGAGTTCGTCGTCTTCGTCGGCCCCTCCGGCTGCGGGAAATCCACACTATTGCGCATGATCGCCGGCCTTGAGAGCATCACCGGCGGCGACATGCACATCGGCGGCGAGCGCGTGAACGACATCCCGCCCTCGCAGCGCGGCATCGCGATGGTGTTCCAATCCTACGCGCTCTACCCGCACATGACGGTCTTCGACAACATGGCCTTCGGCATGAAGATCGCCAAGGCGCCGAAGGCCGAGATCGAAAAGCGCGTCAGGGCGGCCGCCGAGATCCTGCAGCTCACCCCCTATCTGGATCGGCTGCCGAAGGCGCTTTCGGGCGGCCAGCGCCAGCGCGTCGCCATCGGGCGGGCCATCGTGCGCAATCCGAAAGTGTTCCTGTTCGATGAGCCGCTGTCCAACCTGGACGCGGCCCTGCGTGTCGCCACCCGCATCGAAATCGCCAAGCTCAAGAGCTCGATGCCCGACACGACGATGATCTACGTGACCCACGACCAGGTGGAGGCGATGACGCTCGCCGACCGCATCGTCGTGCTGTCGGCGGGGCATATCGAACAGGTCGGCGCACCGATCGAACTCTACGAGCGGCCGGCCAACCTGTTCGTGGCGCGCTTCATAGGCTCGCCTGCAATGAACATCCTGCCGGCGACGATCGAGAAGACCGGACCATCGACCACGATCAGCCTTGCCGGACGATCGGCCGAAGTGCCCATCGCCTCCCCGGACGCGCTGGCCGGGAAACCGGCCAAGTTCGGCGTCCGTCCCGAAGATCTGCGCCTGGCCGATGGAAAGGATCACCTCTTCGAGGGGAAGGTCCACTTCGTCGAGCGCCTCGGCGAGGTGACCAACATCTACCTCGACGTCGACGGCGTGGAAGAGGCGATCGTGATCAAGGTGGCCGGCGTGCAGCACAACCAGAAAGGCGAGACCGTGCGGGTCACCGCCTCGCCCGAAAGGATGCACCTGTTCACGCAAGAGGGCCGCTCGCTTCTTTATCTTTGAGCAGGTGAAAGCTGGCCAAGGCGTGCGCAACCGGCCTGATCCGCCGAGGCGAGCCGTTCAGCCGGTGATCAGCGGCCGCTCGGTCCTGACGATGCGCGAGGCCATCAGCGCCCGTTCCAGATAGCGGGAATTCTCGTCGGGATCCTCCGAGGGGTCGTCGAACGTCACGTAATTGACCTCGACGGCAGCGTTGTCGGCGCTCAGTTCCAGGGTGAAATAGATGGTCGCGCCGCGCGGACGCAGTTCGAGATCGAGCAGAATGCGGGGATTGCCGGTCCAGTGGACGTGGGCTTCGCAGCCATGCCCGAGCCGCAACGTGCCAGGCATGAAGTAGAGTTCCGCAGCGGATTCGATGATGTCGGCAATGCTGGCCATGCTCTCCAGGCGGATGAAGGCGACATAGTCCGAGACTTCGACAAGCCGAAGCTCGTTCGCCACCGCGCGGATGGCGTCGGCGACAATGATCTCTCGCGCAGGCGAATGCGGTTGCCTGTCCATAATGTATCCCTGCTGAACTAAGAACCCTCCCCAGCCCGGTAGATGCGGCGGATCAGCTCCGCCACAGCCTTGTAGAACTGAGTGGGAATGAGGTTATCAACCGAAACTTGTTTGTACATGGAGCGGGCAAGCGCCGGCTCCTCGAACACGGGTATGTTGTTGGCGGTGGCGATCTCGCGGATTTTCAACGCCACGAGATCCTGGCCCTTGGCGACGACGACCGGGGCGGCGTCCTCGTCGCGCCGGTAGCGAAGCGCGATCGCGAAATGCGTCGGGTTGGCGATCACCAGCGTCGCCCGCGGCACCGCGGCCATCATGCGCTGGCGCGCCCGGTCCCGCGCCAGCGAACGCAGGCGCGCTTTCACGATCGGGTCGCCTTCCGCCTGCTTGTGCTCGTCCTTCACCTCCTGGCGCGTCATGCGCAGGTCCCGCCGCCACTGGAAGCGGGACCAGAAGAGGTCGGCAACGGCGATCGCCGCGACCACCAGCGTGACCACCACCAGGCTCTCGACGGCGATGTTGCGGATGACATTGGTGAATTCCACCGGATTGGTGATCATGCCGGCCAGAAGGCGGGTCTCCGCCTGCCGCATGGCGAAGATCAGGAAACCGCCGGCCACCACGAGCTTGCCGAGCGACTTGGCGAACTCGACGAACCCCTTGACCCCGAAGATGCGGCTCCATCCCTCCTTCAGTGAGATCCGCGACAGCTTCGGCCTGATGCGGTCGATGACGAGGCGCGGCGTGTTCTGCAGGACGGAGGCGGAGATGCCGCCGGCGACCAGCAGAACCATCAGGATGCCGACGACCTTGGCGATCTCGATGAAGACGAGCTGGTAGATGGCGACCGCATCCGCCTGGGTTTCCAGTTTCCAGCCGTCGGCACGCTCGAGGAAGATCGACAGGAAGCTGCCGAGCCGGACCGCGCTGTCCTGCGCGAAGAAAAGCGCGAAGGCCAGCATCGCCAGGAAGGAAGCGAAGACGGGCGCCTCCCTGGAGAAAGGCAATTGCCCCTTCTCGACGGAATCGCGAACCTTCTTTTCCGTCGCTTCCTCGGTCTTGCTTTCCTTGTCGGCTCCCTCTGACATCGACGTCGGCTAGCTACGCAGCCGCCCGCTGCATGCCCGGCAGCTCGAACGTCCCCTTCTGGGACAACTGCACGGCGGTGGCGGAGATGCGCCGGCGCGCCTGCAGGATCTCGTCCATCGGGATGTCTTCCGCACCCGTGCTCAGCTCTGCCTCGATCATGCGGCGCGTGCGCTGGCCGAGAGCGGACAGGACCGCCTCGACCGTGTCCGGCGAGGCGTTGCGCAGCGCGAGCGTCACCATGTCGCTCGGCAGGCCGTCGAACAGGGCGACCCGCGCCTTCTGCGGGAGCAGCACGATCTCCTCGAAGCTGAAGAGCTGCGAGCGGATCGCGCCGACGTCGCTCGTGCCGGCCACCTCCAATTCGTGGATCACCTCGTCGACCTGTGCCTTGTCGAGCTCGTTGAGCAGATTGGCGACGCGGGTGAGGCCGGCCGCCGAATCCCTGCCGCTGCGCATCGAGCGCAGAAGGTCGCTCAACCGCTTCTCGATCAGCTTCTTGGCCGGGGCCGGCATGTCGCCTGTCGAAGCCATGCGGCCCAGGACTGCGGCACGCAGCGACCTGTCGAGCGTGACCAGGACCTTTGCCGCCATGGGCGGGGCGATGCTGGCAAGGATCACCGCGACGACCTGGGGATGTTCGCCGGACAGGATCTCGACCAGGCGCGCCGGCTCCATCTTCTCGAGCTCGGCCCAGACCTCTTCCGCCTCGGCGGATGCGGGATCGCCGCGCCCCATCAACAGGTTGACTTCCTCCTCCGACAGGGTCTCCGCGAGGATGGTGTCCATGCTGTCGGCAGAATCGACCAGGCCCGCACCTTCGGTGAACTCGGATTCGAATTCGGAGACCACCCGTTCGAGCTGCGCCTGGGGGATCGTGCGCAGCAGCCGCGCGCCGTCGATCAGAGCCTTCAATTCCTCCTGCTTGAAGAATTTCAGCAGCCGGCCGGCGGAGGGCTTGCCCATTGCCACCAGGATCGCCGCCGCCTTCTGCGCCTGCGTCAGAGCCACCAGTTCAGTCATCGCCCAAAATCTCCCTGCCCGAGCCTTCGCCCTACCGTCACTTGCCGCCGGTGCCGGCGATCTCGGTCAGCCGGACGCCGAAGCGCGACGGATCGTCGTCGACCAGCGTGATCTCGCCGCGTGCGATGCGCCGGCCGTTGACGACGATCTCGACCGGCTCGCCGATGCGCCGGTTGAGCGACACGGTGGAATCCTTCTTCAGCGCCATCAGCTGCGAGACGGGCATTTCCGCGGTGCCCAGCACGATCTGCAACTCCACGGGGATGCCCATGATCAGGTCGCGATTGTCGTCGGGATTGACTGCTCCGCCGCGCGGCGCTTCTTCATGCAGAACGCCCTTCAGCTCTTCGATCGCTTTGTCCAGCTCTCCCTCGCCGCTCTGTTGCGGCTTGGATTCGGCTTTGCTCATGATGTTCTCCTTCACCGCGTATCCTGTCTCAACGTGCCAGGAGCCCATCGACGACATCCTGCCGGGCGTCGAACGGTTGCTTGATGCGGACCGTGTAGTGGTTTCCCGATTTTCCGAAATCGCAGAGGAACACCGTCTTGTCGCGCACGGCCAGCCGCACCTCGGACTGCGCACCCTCCCCGAACTCGATGACCTGCCCCTCGTGGAGCGACGCCAGATCGCCGAGCGCCATGCGCATCAGCGGGATGGTCGCTTTTATGCTGACGTTCGAACGCAGCACCTCGTCGTTGAAGCGGTGCGTCCAGTCGCTCGCCTGCGCGCTCTCCGCCCGCTTGTCGTGCTGCGGCGCGCCGCGCATTTCGAGGATCAGCCGCTGCGGCATCCATACGGTCAACACCCCGCCGCCCTCCTCCCCGCCGAGCGAGAAGCGGATCCGCACGCCGGGCCCGTCGCGCACCACGAACCGGCGGAAGTCGGCTCCGGAAAGCAGCTTCGGCAACGGCATCCGCAGCCCGAGCGCACGGGCACCGGTGCCGTTGAGCGCCTTGGCGAACACCTCGAAGGCGATCGCTGCGACGTCGCACTCGATGGCCGAGGGTGGCCGCTCGCTCGGCGGCGCCGGCAGATCCGGATCGCCGCCAAACATGGCGCTGACGAGCACGGAGATCGCCCGCGGATCGAGCCGCATGCTCAATGCATCGCCGGAAGCTTCCGAGGGGACGACCACCAGCGCGTCGCAGCAATCCGCGCTCGGTTTCAGTTCTGCAAGGCGGACGATCTCGATATCGAGAACGTCCACCGCGACCGGAACGGGAAGCCGGTCGGTAAACGCCTCCAGGATCTGCGGCAGCGCCCGCAGGGCGCAGGCGCGCGCCGCTTCCGAAACGCGGCGCGGGTCGCCCGTGGCTCCCACCAGGCGCTCGACGACGAGCGCGCGCATCAGTTCCGGATTTTCCGTCAGCGCCATGACCGACCGCCTCTCCACGCCGGCCGGCGCATCACGCCGCCTGCCTGTCGGCAACGCCGCCGGGGCTCATGGTGCTCTGCTCGACCGCGTCGATCGACGGGCGGTCATACGCGGAGATGGTCTTGCGGCCGAATTCGAGCGCCACCTGCGGAAGCGAGCCGTTCATATAGGCGAGCAACGTTTGCTTGACGATCACGTAAAGCCTGTTCTTCTTCTCGCGGACGATCTTGATCTTGGTCGCGATCGGGCCGACCACCGCATAGGACATGAAGATGCCGAGGAAGGTGCCGACGAGCGCCGCACCCACCAGGGCGCCCAGGATTTCCGGTGACTGGTCGAGCGCCCCCATGGCCTTGATGACACCGAGCACCGCAGCCACGATGCCCAGCGCAGGCAGGCCTTCCGACACCGAGATCAGGGCATGGTACGACTTCAGCTTGTCGCGGCGGATGGTCTGGATTTCCTCGTCCATCAGCGCCTCGATCTCGAAAGGCCGCGCATTGCCGATGATGATGATGCGGCAGTAGTCACAGATGAAGTTCATCAGGTCGCGGTTCTTGAGAATGGTGGGATAGGTCTGGAAGATCGCCGACTCTTCCGGATTGTCGATATGCGCCTCGACCTCGCTGCGCGACTTGGTACGCAGCTCACGCATCAGGCTGTGCAGGACGCCGAGCGTTTCGAGATATTCCGTTTCCTTCGGCACGGCCCCCTTGAAGGCTTCCAGGCATGCCTTGCCCGTGTCCTTCACCGTCGACATGGGATTCGCCACGAGGAACGTACCGAACGCCGCGCCGCAGATGATCACCGCTTCCCATGGCTGGATCAGCACGTCCACATGCCCGCCCATCGCCATGAAGCCGCCGATCACGCAGCCGAGCGTCACCACCAGTCCGACAAGAATGCCCATCTAACCCGTCGCTTTCGTTTGGCCTTTCCCCTCTCCTAACCGCCGTGCCTTGTGTGAGGCTTGAATGGGCGCATGACGGCCGAAAGCCTCGCGCAAGACTGCTCGCCTAGTCTGCCGTTACGAACGGTGGCGGAGGGCGCGCCTTGATCAACACATTCCTGAGCTTCAACCTGATCAACCGCGACTTGTCGCGTTCGCTCGAGCGCGTCCAGTCGCAGCCGATGGTGCAGCGCGAGACCGAATATTATCTGGCCAATATCGGCAACGTGACTTCGATCGAGGAGTTCGTGGCCGACGACCGCCTGTTCCGCTATGCGATGAAGGCGCACGGGCTAGAGGACATGGCCTACGCCAAGGCCTTCATGGTCAAGGTCCTGGAGGAAGGCATCAGCGATCCGGAGAGCTTCGCCAACAAGCTCACCGACAAGCGCTATGTGGAGTTCGCCCGCACCTACAATTTCGTCGCCGGCGGCGCGTCGACCACCACCTACAATCCCGCGCAGAAGGGCACGATCGACAAATACATCACCTTTGCCATCCGCAACGGCACCAGCCCGAACGACGAGCAGCTCCTCGCCGACATCAACCACTATCTGGCGAAAATCCCGCAAGTGAAGTCCGCGGACGATCTGCTGGCCGACAACCGGCTGCTCACCGTCGCCATGCTGGCACATGGCTTCACGGACGAGGTGATCGACAAGCAGGTGCTCAAACAAGTGCTCGAAGGCGGCATCGACGACCCTGAAAGCCCGGCCAACCGGATGGAGGACAAGCGCTTCGCGGCGCTCGCCGAGAGCTTCAACTTCGCGCGCTACGGCGAGGATGCCACCACCTACAACGTCACGCAGGCGCCGACGATCGACAAATATCTGCGCCAGACGCTGGAGGAGGATGCCGGCGAACAGAACGAGGGCGTCCGCCTCGCGCTCTATTTCCAGCGCAAGGGCCCCGAGCTGCGCTCCTATTACGAGATCCTTGCCGACAAGGCGCTGAGCCGCGTCGTGCGGACGGCGCTCGGCTTCCCCGAGGCGCTCGCGCAGGCCGATATCGACAAGCAGGTCGAGATGATCAAGGACCGGATCGATCTCACCGATTTCCAGGATCCCGAAAAGCTCCAGGCGTTCCTGACGCGCTTCACCACCCTGTGGGAGCTGGAGAACCCCTCCAACCCGCAGCAGACCTCCATCGCCGCGCTTTTCAGCCAGCCGACGGAATACGGCATTTCGACCGACATGCTTTTCACCATTGCGCAACTGAAGAGGTAGCGACGTTTCATGCAGACCGGACTTTACGTAGCCCTGTCCTCCCAGGTCGCGCTCGAAAGACGACTGGCCACGCTTGCCGACAACGTGGCCAATGCCGGAACCGCGGGCTTTCGCGCAGCATCCGTCAACTTTCAGGACATCGTCAACGGAACCGGGCCGGATTCGGTCTCCTTCGTGACTCCCGGCGCACCCTCGGTCGATGTCAATGCGGGCGGTCTGCGGGAGACGAAGAATCCCTTCGATTTCGCCATCCGGGGCGATGCGTGGTTCGCCCTCGACACGCCCGCCGGCACCGTCGTGACCCGCGACGGACGCTTCACCATGCGCGAGACGGGCGAATTGGTGAGCATCGACGGATATCCCGCGCTCGATGCCGGCGGCGCGCCGCTGCTGCTCGACCCGCTGGGCGGCCCGCCCGAAGTGGCGGCCGACGGAACCCTGCGCCAGGGCGACCGGCTGGCGGGCGCCATCGGCCTCTATGCCTTCTCCCCGCCGCCGGACCATGCCCGTTTCGGCAATTCGGGCTTCGTCGCGCCCGACGCTCAGCCGGTCGTCGATCAGCCGGATATCGGCGTCGCGCAAGGGTTCGTCGAGGAGTCGAATGTCAACGCCGTTCATCAGATGATGAGTCTGATCCAGGTGCAGCGCACCTTCGAGCAGGTGACGGCCCTGATGAGCGACAGCGACACCGCCCTTAAAGACGCGATCAAGCTGCTCGGCGCATGACGACGGTGTTGAACGCGCTGGAGCACGCTTATCGCCGCATCGCCTGCGACGATCGTTTCCTCGTCAGCCATGGCGGACGTGTCAGCGAGGTTTCGCCAACCCACTACCGCGTCGACGGGCTCTCGCGGACGGCGAGACTGGGCGATCTGGTGTCGTCCCGCAGCAGACGTGGCGCCGGATCGGGCGAAGTGGTGCGCATCATGCCGGACAGCGTCCTGGTGGCACCGTTCGACGATGCCGGCGCCATCGGGCTCGGGCAGGCGGTCTTCAACCGTGGACCGGTGCATCTCGCGCCCGGGCCGGACTGGCGCGGCCGTGTGGTCGATGCGCTCGGCCGGCCGGCGGATTCCAAACCGGCGCCCGCTGCCGGCCCTGCGGCGATGGCCACCCCGTCCGCCACACCGCCCGCGATGCAGCGGCAACGGGTTTCCGAAAGCTTCATGACCGGCGTTCGGGTCATCGACATCTTCACGCCGCTCTGCCACGGACAGCGCCTCGGCATTTTCGCAGGCTCCGGCGTCGGCAAATCGACGCTTCTGTCGATGCTCGCCAATGCCGACGCCTTCGACACGGTGGTGATCGCACTCGTCGGCGAGCGCGGGCGCGAAGTGCGGGAATTCCTGGAAGACACGATCGGGCAGGCTGGCATGGCCAAGTCGGTTGCCGTGGTGGCGACCAGCGACGAGAGCGCCATGATGCGCCGCCGCGCCCCGGACACGGCGATGCGCATCGCCGAATATTTCCGCGACCGCGGCGACAAGGTGCTGCTGATCCTCGATTCCATCACCCGCTTTGCCCATGCGCTGCGCGAGGTGGCGATCGGCGCCGGCGAACCGCCCGTCGCCCGGGGCTATCCCGCTTCGGTTTTCACCGAACTGCCCCGGCTGCTCGAGCGCGCCGGCCCCGGCGAGAGCGGATGTGGCTCCATCACCGCAATCCTGTCGGTTCTGGTCGACGGCGACGATCACAACGACCCCGTCGCCGACGCGGTGCGCGGCATTCTCGACGGGCATGTGGTGCTCGACCGGTCGATCGCCGAACAGGGACGTTATCCGCCGGTGAACCCGCTATCCTCGATCTCGCGCCTCGCCGACCGCGCCTGGTCGGCCGACCAGAAGCGGCTTGTCCTGCGCCTTCGCGCCATGCTCGCCCGCTACGAGGACACGCGCGACATCCGCCTTCTGGGCGCCTACCAGGCTGGCGTCGACCCGGAGCTCGACCAGGCCGTGCGCCAGGTGCCGCTGATCTACGACGTCCTCAAGCAAGCGCCTGGTGATCGCCCGTCGGCCGACCCCTTCGCCGATCTGGCGATCAAGCTGAGAGCCGGAGAGCCCGTCGCATGACCGAGAAGCTCGCAAGCCTCGAACTGCCGGACGGCAGCTTGACGGAAACGACCGAAACCAGGATGCCCGGCAGCGCCGCCGAACGCGCGCCGCACCGCAGGAGCCTCCTTCCTTTCCGTGCGGCAAAGCCGAAGACCCAGAAGCCTCCGAGCGGCAGCGGGGATTGGGTGATCATGATCGGCGGCATCGGTCTTGCCACCGTCTGCGCCCTCTTTCCCTGGTACATCTTCTTCAATCAGGACGAATTCGGCGTGCGGCCGCTCACCTTCGAGGGAAGACCGGCAACCGGCGGCTCGCCGGGGATGCGCCTTCCCGAGCTTGTCGGAATGCGCATTCCCCAGCGCATCATCGAGTTCCCGGAGCTCGACTACGGCGCAACGGGCACCGTCGGCAGCGAACCTGCAAAGGCGCTGGAAGACCAGCCCTATCCCGGCGACTTCAGGAGCTTCCGGCTGGTCGACGCGGCCAACGGCCGGGCCATGATCGAGGATGAGGACGGATACTGGATCGTGCAGCGCGGGTCATGGCTGCCCGACGGCAGCCGGGTGGCGCGCATCCAGCGCCGGCAAGGCACGTGGGAGATCGTCACCACGCGCGACGCGGTGATCGCCATGGCTGCAAGATAGCGGGAAGACGCAAGGCCCGCACAAGACTGGCCGCTTAAGGTGAGGCTCAAACACGTCCGGATAGACAGAGAGACCCCGTGGTACAGCCCGTCAACCTGTTCGATCTCGCCACCCAGCAGGCGAAGTGGCTTTCCGTCCGGCAGACGACGGTCGCCAGCAACGTCGCCAACGTCAACACGCCCGGTTACAAGGCGCTCGAGATCGAGCCTTTCGAGAACGTGCTGAAGGGGACGCGCGTCGCCCTGCGGAGCACGGCCGACAATCACATGAGGATCGGCGCGACCAACGCATCCTTCGCAGTCGACAGCACCGACGATCCCACCGTGCTGCCGTCCGAGAACACCGTCAGCATCGAGAAAGAACTGGTCAGCGCCGGCGAGGTGCGCCGTTCGTTCGAATTGAACACCGCCATCGTCAAGGCGTTCCACCGCATGCTCATGAACACGTCGAGGGGATAGTGATGGATCCTCTTTCCGCCTCCCTGAAAGTCGCCGCATCCGGCCTGCAGGCGCAGTCCGAGCGCATGCAGGTCGTCTCGGAGAACCTGGCCAACGCCAGGTCGACCAGCGAGGTGCCGGGCGGCGATCCCTATCGGCGCAAGACCATCAGCTTCGTTGCCGAGCTTGACCGCGAGATCGGGGGCAGCATCGTCGAGGTCGGTTCCGTCGCAAACGATCCTTCCGCCTTCACGATCGAATACGATCCCGGCCACGAAGCGGCGGATGAGCAGGGCTACGTGAAGCTGCCCAACGTCAACGTGCTGATCGAAATGGCCGATATGCGCGAGGCCAATCGCGGCTACGAAGCCAACCTGCAGGTCATCAAGCAGGCACGCGAACTGATTTCCATGACCATTGACCTGATGCGGAGCCAGTCATGATTCCTCCAGTCGGCGCGATCGCCCCTTCCACCCTCGCCGGCCCGGCGGCCGTGCAGCCGGCCCGCCAAGCCGCGACATCGGAGACTGGCGAGGCCTTCAGTGCCATGCTCGGCGAGGCCGCCGCGAACACGATGGCCAGGCTCGGACATGCGGAAACCGTTTCGCTGAAGGCGCTTCAGGGAGAGGCCGACGCACGCGAGGTGGTCGATGCGGTGATGAGCGCCGAGCAGGCTCTTCAGGCGGCGATCGCCGTGCGCGACAAGCTCGTCACCGCCTATCTCGAAATCAGCCGCATGGCCATCTAAGGAGACCGACCGATGAAAGCCCTGTCGATCGCGGCCACCGGCATGAGCGCCCAGCAGCTCAACCTCGAGGTGATCGCCAACAACATCGCCAACATCAACACGACGGGGTTCAAGCGTGCCCGCGCCGAATTCTCCGACCTGCTCTACCAGACCGAGCGGCTGCAGGGCGTGCCGAGCCGCGCCAACCAGGCCATCGTTCCGGAAGGTGCCAATGTCGGCCTCGGCGTGCAGGCGGCGGCCGTGCGCAACCTGCACATCCAGGGTCCGCTGACCAACACCGGCAACAAGCTCGACGTGGCACTGGTCGGCAAGGGCTGGTTCGAGATCGAGGGCACGGACGGCGAACCGCTCTACACACGCGCCGGGGCCTTCAACACCAACGCCACGGGTCAGCTCGTGACCACCGAGGGCTATACGGTGTCGCCGGCGATCGTCGTCCCGGAGGATGCGGTGGAAATCGTCATCAACAAGACCGGCCAGGTCTTCGCGCGGATCGACGGCCAGGTGGAGTTGCAGAATCTCGGGCAGCTGACGCTGGCCAACTTCGCCAACGAAGCGGGCCTTGCACCGATCGGCGACAATCTGTTCCGCGAAACCGCCGCGTCCGGCGCCGCGATCCAGGGCGTTCCCGGCGATCCCGGTTTCGCCACCGTCGAGCAGGGCTACCTCGAAGGCTCCAATGTCGATCCGGTCAAGGAAATCACCGAACTGATTTCCGCCCAGCGCGCCTATGAAATGAATTCCAAGGTCATTCGGGCGGCCGACGAAATGGCCGCCACCGTGACCCAATCGATACGGTAGAAACAGTGAAACGGCACCCCGCCCTCCTCGCGCCTGCCTTCGCGCTTGCGGTGCTTCTCCTCCCGACGCCCGATGCCGGCGCCGAGGAGCGGGCGGTGGTGCCGACCCGCGTCATCTATCCGGGCGAGACGATCAACTCCGACACACTGAACGAGATCGTCCTGCGCCGGCCGCCGCGCGACGGCGCGGCGGTCGCCCGCGCG
>NZ_JANKOF010000080.1 GCF_024655565.1 Nitratireductor sp. ZSWI3
GGCCTTGCCCGCGGCGTCGAAGAGTTCGACGCCGCGGCCGCCGACGGCGACGGGCAGGGTTGCATGGATCTGGCGATGCAGAATGTGCGTCATCTCGATTTTCCGAAAAGGTGCGCGCGCGGCGCGGGTTGCAGGAGGTGGATCTTCAGGGTGGAGAGCTGTTTTTCGGCACGGCCGATGGCAGCCAGCGCCGCCTCCCCGCCCGCCCCGGCCACGAGCGCCGCGAGAATCTCGGCGGCGGCGAAGGCCGGCGTCATGGTGTGCAGGAAGGACGGGCTTTCGGTCGCCGCCAGGATCACGTGATCGGCAAGGGCGGCAATCGGCGAAACGGGACTGTCGGTGAGCGCGACGACCGTCAGCCCGAGCGATCTGGCGTGCTCGGCCGCCTCGATGCTGGCACGCGTATAAGGCGCGACCGTCGTGACGAAGAACACATCGCCCGCCTGGGCGTGGCGCAGGGCGTCGAGCCCCGTGCCGGCTCCGAAGTCGAGCAGAACCGCCTTCTCGCCCAGGAAGGACATCGCATAGGCGAAATGCGCCGCCACGGCATGGCTCGACCTCAGGCCGAAACAGTAGATGCGCCTCGCATCCGCCATCGTCCGGGCAGCGGCCACCAGCGTTTCCAGCGTCTCCGGCTCGGCGAGCGCCGCCACCTGGGCGGCACCGGCGGCGGCGATGTCGCGCGCCAGCGCATGGCTGCCGCCCTCCTTCTGGCGGGCCACCTGCGCACCCGCCTTGCCGGAGAAGCCGAGCGCCTGTTCCTTCAGCGCCGCGCCGTGCAGTTGGCGCAGTTCCTCGTAGCCCTCGAAACCGAGCCGCTTGGCGAGCCTGGTCATGGTCCAGGGCTGGACGCCGGCGCGGCGCGCCTGCTCACGCATCGAAAGCAGCGCCACGTCGCCGGGATTGTCGAGCACGTAGCGGGCCGCCGCTCCCAATTGACCGGGCAACTGGTCGAAGGAACGGGTGATGCGGTCTGCGAGAGCGGCGCGGTCCATGAAATGCATCCTAGACGCAGTGCCATGGATATGCAACAAATGTTGCATTATATTATTCAATGCTACGTATGGAGGATTTCGTGAGCGAAACCGCGCATCGCGTCGCCATCGCCGTCGCACCCAATGGCGGCCGGCGCACGAAGACGGATCACCCGGCTCTGCCGCAATCGGCGGCGGAATTGGCCGAGACGGCCGCCGCCTGCCTCGATGCGGGTGCGGCGATGATCCATTTTCACGTGCGCGACGCCGAGGGCCGTCACACCCTCGACGCCGATGCCTACCGTCAGGCCATCGCCGCCATCAGGCAGGCGGTCGGCGAGCGGCTGGTGGTGCAGATCACCACGGAGGCCGTGGGGCGCTACGCGGCGCGCGAGCAGATGGAGGTGGTGCGCGCGGTGCGTCCGGAGGCCGCCTCGCTGGCCCTGCGCGAACTCGTGCCGGATGCCTCGCACGAGGTGGAGTTCTCGCGCTTCCTGTCCTTCATGCGGCAGGAGAACATCGCTCCGCAGATCATCCTCTATCACCCGGACGAGGCGCTGCAGCTCAAGGCCATGATGGCGCGCGGGCTTGTCCCCTTCCCCGATGTGCCGGTGCTCTATGTTCTCGGCCGCTATACGGAAGGACAGCGCTCGGCTCCCGCCGACCTCCTCCCCTTTCTCGACGGCGCCATGCCGCGCTTCTCCCATTTCATGGTCTGCGCCTTCGGCGCGCGCGAGGCGGGCTGCGTGACGGCCTGCGGCCTTCTCGGCGGCCACGCGCGGGTCGGTTTCGAGAACAACTTCTTCCTCGCCGACGGCAGCATCGCCCACGACAATGCGGCGATCGTCTCCGGCGTCGGCGTTGCGCTCGCGGGCCTCGGCATGGAGATCGAGACCGCCGACGGCCTGCGCGCCTGCTGGGGCCTTGGCGCGCCGGCGCGCGGACAGTGATCACCCGCCAGGGGCCTCGTCCAATCGCCGGCGGCGGTGGACGTCTTCCCACGACATCACTAAATGTCGTTGAGCAACTTCAGGAGTTTCCCATGGCCATCCGCATCAAACCGAAAACCTACGGTCCGTTCACCACGGCGATCGGCCCGGGCAAGATCGTCCGCGTTGAGACCGCGCCGAAGCAGACCGTGTCCATCACCTCGCCCAGCATCGAAGATGCGGGGTCGCCGGTGGACTTCATGGTTTCGGCGCTCGGCGCGTGCCTGGCCCTCTCCTTCCATCACGCGGCCCAGGAGATGAAGATCGACGTCGGCACCGTTTCGGTCGAGGTGAGCGGGAAAAAGGCCGAGGACTTGCCCGACCGCGTCGGCAGCTACACGGCCCTCGTCTCGCTGGACATCGTGCCGGAGGAGGCGCAGTGCGCCGAGCTGATCAAACGCGCCAAGGCGCGCTGCACGGTCAGCAACTCGCTCAACGGCCCCCTCGACATGCACATGGCTGGGTGACGCCCGACCCGGGCAAAGCCGATTGACGGCGCCGCACGCTTCTCCCATACAGAGGACGCACAGCGACAGGCTAGTGCATTTTGCAGTCAGGTGGAATCACCTGACGTCCGCATAAATGCGGAAAAACAAATCGGTCTAAGGGAGGCAGGCTATGGCTTTCGCACGCGTGAACGGCGTCGTCCTTCACCACGAGGTCCGTGGTGCGGCGGACAAGCCGGCCCTGGTCTTCTCCAATTCGCTGGGCACCGATTTCCGCATCTGGAGCGCGGTCGCGGCCCGGCTCGAACGGGACCACCGCATCGTCCTCTACGACAAGCGCGGCCACGGGCTCTCCGAGGCCACGTCGCAGCCCTATGCGATGACCGACCACGTCGACGATCTCGCCGCGCTGCTCGACCATCTCGGCATCGCGCGCGCGGCGGTGGTCGGCCTGTCCGTCGGCGGCATGATCGCCCAGGGGCTGGCGACGCTCAGGCCCGACCTCGTCACGGCTCTCGTGCTGTGCGACACGGCGCACAGGATCGGCACCGACGACCTGTGGAACAGCCGCATCGAAGCGGTGAATGCCGAAGGCATCGCCGCCATCGCCGACGGCATCCTGCAGCGCTGGTTCACGCCCGCCTACCGGTCGCCGGACAATGCCGATTTCGTCGGCTATACGGCCATGCTGACACGCACCACCGTCGACGGCTATGCCGGCACCTGCGCGGCGCTGCGCGATGCCGACCTCACCGAATCCACCCGCGCCTTGAAGCTGCCTGCCCTGTGCATCGTCGGCGACCATGACGGCGCGACGCCGCCCGATCTCGTGCGGCAGCTCGCCGACCTGATCGACGGCGCCGAATATGAGGTGGTCAAGGATGCCGGCCACCTGCCATGCATCGAGCAACCCGCCATCACCGCCGGCCTGATCGCGGATTTTCTAGGCCGCGCCTGATAATCGCCGACCCTCTTTTTCAGCTTTTTTCCCTCGATTTTCAGCGGGATATTTTCATGTCACCCACTTTCATGATCGTCTTTATCTGCCTGGCGTTCGCCTTCCGCTTCGCCACACTCGGCATCTCCATCCGTCACGAACGCCGGCTGAAGGCCGAAGGCGCGCGCGAATACGGCGCCGTCAACAGCATCGTCCTGGCTTTGCTGCACGTCGCCTTCTATGTCTGCGCCATCCTTGAATGGAGTCTTGCGGACAAGGCTCCCCTCTCCTCCATCCAGATCTTCGGGTTCGCCCTTTATCTCTTCGCGGCGCTCATGCTGGTGCTGGTCATCCGCGCGCTCGGGCCGCTGTGGACCGTCAAGATCATCATCGCCACCAATCACCGGCTCGTCGCCAGCGGCCCGTTCAGATGGGTCCGCCATCCCAACTACGTCCTCAACATCGTGCCGGAGCTGATCGGCTTCGCACTGGCGCTCGGCGCCTACCGGACGCTTCTCGTCGGGTTGCCGGTCTATCTCGTCTCGCTGGTCCTGCGCATCCGCCAGGAGGAGGCAGCGATGCGACAGGCGTTTCCCGACTACGGGCAGCATGCGGCGTGATGGGGGCTTATGCAGGCCCCGCAAATATGCGAAACGGTTTGCGGCCATCGCAGTGTTAGGGAGTGACCATTGTCCGATACCGTCTCGTTCACGCTGGAAAACGGCGTCGCCCTCATCGTTCTGGACAATCCGCCGGTCAACGCGCTCGGCCATGCTTTGCGGGCGCCTCTCTTCGCGGCCCTGGAAAAGGCCAGGGATGATGAGGCGGTCGAGGCCGTCGTGATCGCCTGCGCCGGGCGCACCTTCATCGCCGGCGCCGACATTTCAGAGTTCGGCAAGCCGCCGCTCGAGCCGAGCCTGCCGGACCTGATCGCTCTTCTGGAAAGCATCGACAAGCCGACCGTCGCCGCCATCCATGGCACAGCGCTCGGCGGCGGTTTCGAGCTAGCGCTCGGCTGCCACTATCGCGTTGCCGAGAAGTCGGCCAAGGTCGGCCTGCCCGAAGTCAATCTCGGCCTCATCCCCGGCGCCGGCGGCACGGTGCGCCTGCCGCGCCTCATCGGTCCCGAGGCGGCGCTCGGCATGATCGTTTCCGGCAAGCCCATCGGCATGGAAAAAGCACTGGCGCTGGGCGCAGTCGACCGCCTCGCCGAGGGCGACCTGCGCGCCGAGGCGATCGCGTTTGCCAGAGAGAAGGTGGCCCAAGGTGGGCCCTACCCGCACATCCGCGAGCGCGCGGAAAAGCTCGCCGTCGATCTCGACGCCTTCGACGCAGCCGTCGCGGAAGCGACCAAGAAGGCGCGCGGCCTCACCGCGCCCCTGAAGGTGGCCGAGGCCGTTCGCAACGCCATCACCATGCCGTTCGACGATGCCCTTGCCCGCGAGCGCGACATCTTCATCGAGCGGCGCGACAGCACCGAATCGGCGGCCCAGCGCCATCTCTTCTTCGCCACCCGCGAGGCGACCAAGGTTGCGGGCGTCGGCCGCGACGTCGAGCCGCGTCCGATTCGCAAAGCCGGCGTCATCGGTGCCGGCACGATGGGCGGCGGCATCGCCATGGCGCTCGCCAATGGCGGCATCTCCGTCATCGTTCTGGAGATGAACGAAGAGGCGCTGGCGCGCGGCCTCGGCCAGGTCGAGAAGATCTATTCCGGCTCCGTGACGCGCGGCTCCATCAGCGCTGCGGAGAAGGAGGCGCGGCTTTCCCGCATCTCCGGCACCACCGATTATGCGGCGCTTGCCGACTGCGACATCGTCATCGAGGCGGTGTTCGAGGAGATGGGTGTCAAGCGCCAGGTGTTCAGCGCGCTCGACAGGGTGATGAAGCCTGGCGCCGTGCTTGCCTCCAACACCTCCTATCTCGACCTGAACGAGATCGCCGCCACCACGGAGCGGCCGCAGGATGTCGTCGGCCTCCACTTCTTCTCGCCCGCCCATGTCATGCGGCTGCTCGAGATCGTCCGCGGCGAGCGCACCGCCGCCGACGTGCTGGCCACCGCGCTGGCGCTTGCCCGCGCCATCGGCAAGGTGCCGGTCGTGGTGGGGGTGTGCAACGGTTTCGTCGGCAACCGCATGCTGGCGGCCCGGCGCGATGAGAACGAGGACCTGCTCCTGTCCGGCGCGACACCCGAACAGGTCGACAAGGTCTTCACCGATTTCGGCTGGCCGATGGGACCGTTCCAGATGGTCGACCTTGCCGGTCTCGACATCAGCTGGAAGCATCGCCAGTCGCTCGGGCTTTCCGCCCCGATCGCCGACACGCTGTGCGAGGCGGGCCGTTTCGGCCAGAAGGCGGGCCGCGGCTTCTATCTCTACGAGGACGGCTCGCGCGCGCCGAAGCCCGATCCCTTCGTCACCGAACTGATCGAGCGCAAGGCGGCGGAGCTCGGCATCGAGCGCCGCGCCGTCGGCGCCGAGGAGATCACCGAGCGCACGCTCTATCCGATGATCAACGAGGGCGCGAGGATCATCGAGGAAGGCATCGCCGCCCGCGCCTCCGACATCGACGTGGTGTGGGTCAACGGCTACGGCTTCCCCGTCGCCAAGGGCGGACCGATGTTCTGGGCCGAGCGCCATGGCATCGACAGGATCGTCGACCGGCTCGAGCATTGGCACGGGGTGACCGGCAAGGAGGTGTTCAAGCCGGCGCCGCTCCTGCGACAGCTCGCCCTGACGGGCGGCGGCTTCTCCTCCCTCGCTTAGAGGCCTCGCATAGAAAGCCCGCCGTCCCTACATTGCCCCTGAACGCAAAGAAAAAGCGGAACGCACAGAATGGACATTCGCCAGATCGCAGACGACTACGCCGTTTCCCCGCAGATCACCGCCGACGAGGTCGCCAAGGTGAAGGCGGCGGGTTTCCGAAGCATCATCTGCAACCGCCCGGACGGCGAGGAAGCCGGCCAGCCCGAGGCCCAGGCGATCGCCCGCGCGGCCGAGGCAGAGGGGCTTTCCTTCCGCCACGTGCCGGTGGTGAGCGGCGCCATGACGATGGAAGACGTGACCGACATGGCGGCCGCCCTGAAGGAGCTTCCCGGCCCCGTCTTCGCCTATTGCCGCAGCGGCGCCCGCTCGGCCAATCTCTACGGCATCATCCGCGAGCGCGGGCTTTAGGACCAAGTCTGCCAAGAAGGCAGCACCATCCTCAGTAAAGCCACCGCAACATCACCAGCGAGATCGCCGGGAAGACCGTCAGAAGCACCACGCGGATGATGTCGCTCAGGATGAACGGCGTCACGCCGCGGTAGGTGGCGGCGATCGGCGTGTCCTTGGCCATCGAATTGAGCACGAACAGGTTCATGCCCACCGGTGGCGTGATCAGCCCCACCTCGACGACGATCAGCACCAGAATGCCGAACCAGATGGCGAATTCCTCGGCGCCCAGGCCGAAATCCAGCACCGTGACGATCGGGAAGAAGATCGGGATCGTCAAAAGGATCATCGACAGCGAGTCCATGACGCAGCCGAACACCAGGTAGAGCACCAGGATCAGCGTCAGGACCATCCACGGATTGTAACCCTGCTCGCTGACGAAGGCGGCCATCTGCTGCGGCACCTGCGCCAGCGCCAGGAACGAGTTGTAGAAGCCGGCGCCGAGCACGATGAAGAAGATCATCGCCGTTGCCGTTGCCGTCGCCAGCACCGACTGGACGAAGGTCTCGCGCGTCAGCCCGCCGTTCACCAGCGCGATGATGCCGGTGCCTGCCGCCCCCACGGCGGCGCCCTCCGTCGGCGTGAAGACGCCGAGATAGATGCCGCCCACCACCGCCAGGAACACCACCAGAACCGGCCACACGTCGATCAGCGCGCGCAGGCGCTCCGGATAGGGCGCGCGCTCGCGCTGCCCGGCAGACTCCGGCCACAGCCGCACATAGACGGAGATGGCGATCATGTAGCCGGCGGCCGCCAGGATGCCGGGAATGAAGGCCGCGACGAACAGCTTGGCGATGTTCTGCTCGGTCAGGATGGCATAGATGACGAGGATCACCGAGGGCGGGATCAGGATGCCGAGCGTGCCGCCGGCGGCCAACGTGCCGGTGGCGAGCGCTCCTGAATAGCCGTAGCGGCGCAGTTCCGGCAGCGCCACCTGGCTCATCGTGGCCGCCGTCGCCAGTGACGAGCCGCAGATGGCGCCAAAGCCGGCGCAGGCGCCGACCGCCGCCATGGCGACGCCGCCGCGCCGGTGGCCCATCCAGGTTTCGGCCGCCTTGAACAGCGCCCGCGACATGCCGCCGAGGGCGGCGAACTGGCCCATCAGCAGGAACAGCGGCACGATGGTCAGCGAATAGGCGGAAAAGGTGGAATAGGTCTCGTTCTTCAGCTTGGCGAGCACCGGCATGACGCTGCCGAAGATCAGCCAGCTGCCGCCCAGCCCGCACAGAAGCATGGCCAGCCCGATCGGCAGGCGCAGGAAGATGAGAAGGAGCAGCAGCGGAAAAGACCAGAGGCCGAGTTCGAAATTGGTCAATGAACGCTCCCCTGGCCGAGTTCTGGCATGGGCGTGCCGGCTCTGAGTTCATGAAAACGCACGGTGATCATATAGGCCGAGACCATGGTTGCGACGACGGAGGCGACGAAACAGGCCGCATAGGGCCACCACATGGGAAACTGAAGGATGAAGCTGGTTTCACCATAGGCGAGCTTGTCCCGCATCCCGTAATAGAGCTGCCAGGCGATCAGGCCGAGGACGACCGTCATCAGGATTTCGGTCAAGAGGTCGATGATGTGATTGGCGCGGTTGGAAAAGAAGGCGGTCACGATGTCCACCGTGGCGTGTCCCCGGTTCAACTGGCACCAGGGCAGGAACGCGAAAACCGAGAAGCCGACGCCGGCCTGCACCAGCTCGAAATCGCCCGGCACCGGCCCGAGGCCGAAGCGCGTGAAGGCGCGACCGCTGATGCTGGCAACCGTCATGACGACGACCGCCGCCAGGACGATGCCGCCCAGGATGGCCAGCGCCCGCGCCAGCCAGACGATGATGCTCGATGGTTTCATGCCCCTTCCCGTCCCACTGCGTTCCCGCTCATTGTTGTTTCCTGCGGCCGGGCGCAAAAACGTTAGCCAGCGGCCGGGTTCAGCGCAAGCTGCGAAAAAGGGGCGGACCCGACAGCCCGCCCCGCTTCCACCGTCGAAGACGGCCTTACTTGCTGGTGTACTCGTCGATCAGCGCGCGAGCCTCGTCGATGAGCATCTGGCCGTCGATGCCCTTGCCCTTCATCTCCGCGATCCACTGGTCGTAGACCGGCTGCGCGGCCGTTTTCCACGCCTCCGTATCCTCAGCGCTGATCTCGATGATGTTGTTGCCGCGGTCGACGGCGATCTGCCGGCTCGGGCCGTCCGCCCCGGCCTGGGTGCGCCCGGCGAAGGCGGCGAATTCCTGGCCGGAATTGTCGTCGATCACCTTCTTCAGGTCGTCGGGCAGGCTGTCGTATTTGGCCTTGTTCATGGCCAGCACGAAGGTCGTCGTGTAGAGCGCGTGGTCGCCGCCGAACTCGGTGTGATTGGAGACCAGCTCAGGCACCTTCAGGGCAGGCGTCACCTCCCAGGGAATGACGCAGCCGTCGATCACGCCCTTGGAGAGGGCCTCGGTGATCTGCGGCACCGGCATGCCGACCGGCGTCGCACCGAGTTGGCCCAGGAGCTGGTTGATGATGCGCGTGGGCGCACGGATCTTCATGCCCTTCAGATCGCCAAGCGTCTCGATGGGCTGTTTCGAGTGGAGCATGCCCGGACCATGGACCCACACGCCCAGCACATGGGTGTCCTTGAACTCCGTATCCTTCATGTGCTTCTCGAACAGATCCCAATAGGCGCGCGAGGTGGCCTCGGCATTGGTCATCATGAAGGGAAGCTCGAAAACCTCCGTCGAGGGAAAGCGGCCCGGATTGGACCCCGGCAGCGTCCAGACGATGTCCACGACACCGTCGCGCGCCTGGTCGTAGAGCTGCGGCGGCGTGCCGCCGAGTTGCATGGCAGGGTAGCGCTCGATCTTGATGCGGCCACCCGATTCCTGCTCGATCTTGTCGGCCCACGGGTCGAGCACCAGCTTCGGCACATTGGCCTGCGGCGGCAGGAACTGATGCAGCCGGAGCGTCACCTCCTGGGCGAGCGACGAGGCCGTCGCGGCGATCAGTCCGCCCGCCGCCACGGCGGCAGCCAAAGCCAGTTTTCTCACGGAAAATGATTTCATGCTTTTCCTCCCGATTGCATGAGCGTCGGCGCCTGCACAGCGCCCTTTCCTCCAACCTCGCATCGGATTGCCCAGCCGGTTCCCAACCCTTTGGTCCGATGCCTCGCGCACCGGTCGAAGACCGGAACGTCAATGACTTGCGGCGCTCCACGGCATTCCCGCAGGATGCAAGGCGTCGTATGCGGCCAAGTATCCTCCGGAACCCCGGCTCACGTCCAGCCGCGACTTTAACGAAAATCGTGTAACAATAAAGAGGCGTGTTGGGAAATCTTCGTAACACGATGCCGGATCAGAGCGGCAGGGCCCCGGTTTCCTTCAAGGTCTCCAGAACGATGGCGCTTTTCACATGCTGTACGGATTCATGCGGCAGGAGCACGCCGTTGACGAACGCCGACAGGGACTTCAGGTCCGGGGTGACGACCTTGAGGATGTAATCCATCTCGCCGGTCAGGGCGTGCGCCTCCTGCACCTCGGGCAGACGCGCCAGCAATTCGCCGAAACGGCGGGCATTGTCCGGATTGTGGGTGGCGAGCGTCACGGTGATGATGTTGACCAGAGGAAAGCCGAGCCGGTCGCGGTCGAGCACGGCGGCGTAGCCGCGGATATACCCCTCTTCTTCCAGCCGCTGACGACGACGCGAACATTGCGAGGGCGAAAGGTTCACACGTTCCGAAAGGTCGTTGTTGGTGTGCCGCGCATCCGCCTGCAGCAACGACAGTATCTTGCGGTCATATCCATCCAGGCGTGCCTCTGCCATGCAATTCTCCTTATTTCTGCACGAAGCTCGCACATTTAGCACAAAACATGCCCCATAATGCAAGCAGCTTGCGCAGCCGAGGGCCTAAAATATGCGCAGGTCGCCGAGACGCGCCACGACATTCCAGAACAGGAGGAGTTGAACCATGGGTCCGTTCCCGCACGACGCGCCCCCCGCCAAGATCACCGACGACAATCCCGCCGGCACGGACGGCTTCGAGTTCGTCGAGTTTGCGCACCCCGAACCGGAGAAACTGGCCGAGCTGTTCGCCAAGATGGGCTACAGCGAGGTCGCCCGCCACAGGGCGAAGAAGATTTCCGTCTGGCGCCAGGGCGACATCAACTACATCGTCAATGCCGAGCCCGGCAGCCATGCCATGCGCTTCGTCGACAAGCACGGCCCCTGCGCCCCGTCCATGGCCTGGCGCGTGGTCGACGCCAACCATGCCCTGGAGCATGCCGTCTCGCGCGGCGCCGAGCCCTATACGGGCGCCGACAAGACCCTCGACGTGCCGGCCATCGTCGGCATCGGCGGCTCCCTCATCTATTTCGTCGACACCTACGGGGCGAAGGGGTCGCCCTACGACGCCGAGTTCGAGTGGGTCGGCAAGAAGAATCCGCGGCCCGAGGGCGTCGGGTTCTACTATCTCGACCACCTCACCCATAACGTCTATCGCGGCAATATGGACAAGTGGTGGGCCTTCTACCGCGATCTCTTCGGCTTCACGCAGATCCATTACTTCGACATCGACGGCCGCATCACAGGCCTCGTCAGCCGGGCGATCACCAGCCCCTGCGGCAAGATCCGCATCCCGCTCAACGAATCGAAGGACGAGACGAGCCAGATCGTGGAGTATCTGAAGAAATACAACGGCGAAGGCATCCAGCACATCGCCGTCGGCACCGAAGGGATCTACGACGCCACCGACAGGCTGGCGGACAACGGGCTCAAATTCATGCCCGGTCCGCCCGACACCTATTACGAGATGAGCCGCGAACGCGTCCACGGCCATGACGAGCCGCTCGACCGGATGAAGAAGCACGGCATCCTGATCGATGGCGAGGGCGTTGTGAACGGCGGCATGACGAAGATCCTGCTGCAGATCTTCTCCAAGACCGTCATCGGCCCGATCTTCTTCGAGTTCATCCAGCGGAAAGGCGACGAGGGATTCGGCGAAGGCAATTTCCGCGCCCTCTTCGAATCCATCGAGGAAGACCAGATCCGGCGCGGCGTCATCAAGGTGGATGCCGCCGAATAATCACGCGGAGAATTGCCGTCCGCAATTCCGGAAAGGCCGCCTCGTGCGGCCTTTTATTTTGTTTTTCTGCGCTTCCAACCGGATTTTCAAGATCAGATTGTGTCTCTCTGACTGGATCAAGCAGCAATAAGAGATGGATCAAAACTTTTACTGACCATGATCTTTATCGTCGGCACCGCCGGGGCGATGATGGGCTGCAAGCAATACCCAAAGGAGTGGAACACGATGCAACGGACGTTTGGACAAATGTCTCGCCGCGATCTGTTGACGATGATCGGGGCGACAGCCGGAAGCGCTGCACTCTATCAGGCAATGACGACGCTCGGACACGCGCAGGAATCGACCTATCAGGGTCCCGTCAAGCTGGACGGCGACCCCAAGGGGGCGAAGGTGCTCGTCCTCGGTGCGGGCCTCGCCGGCATGGTCGCGGCGCTCGAGCTGCGGGCAGCCGGCTACACGGTCGAGGTGCTCGAATACCGCGAGAAGGCGGGCGGGCGCTGCTGGACCTTACGGGGCGGCGACAGCTACACCGAACTCGGCGGCTTCAAGCAGGACGTCAAGTTCTCGGAGGGCAACTACTTAAATCCCGGCCCCTGGCGCATCCCGCACCACCACCACGCCGTCCTCGACTACTGCAAGCGCCTCGGCGTCACGCTCGAGCCCTTCATCCAGAAGAACCACAACGCCTATCTCCACTCCACCGCAGCCTTCGACGGCAAGCCACAGCGCTTTCGCGACATCGCGGCCGATTATCGCGGCCAGACCTCCGAACTCCTCGCCAAGGCGGCCAACCAGGGCAAGCTCGACGAGATGGTCAGCGAGGAAGACAAGGAGATGCTGCTCGAATCGCTGCGCCTCTATGGCGCGCTCGACAAGGACTTCGCCTATGTGAAGAGCGAGCACACAAGCGACTTCCGCGGTTACCAGAAATGGCCGGGCGGCGGCGCCGGGGCAGCGCCCATCCCCTCCGAGCCGATCGATGCCAGCCAGATCCTGCAGTCGCGGCTGTGGCAGTGGCTGGACGATGCCGAGACGATCGACCATCAGCAGACCATCTTCCAGCCGGTCGGCGGCATGGACATGATCGCCCAGGCCTTCGAACGCGAGGTCAAGGATCTGATCCGCTACAATGCGAAGGTCACCTCCATCCAGCAGGACGACAGCGGCGTCACCGTGACCTATGAAGACACGGGCGGCCAGGGCGGCCCGCAGGAGGCCACGGCCGACTGGTGCATCTGCACCATTCCCTTCTCCATCCTCGGCCAGATCGAGAACAATCTGTCCGGCGAGATGAAGGGGATCATCGATTCCATGTACTATGCCGGCTCGGCCAAGTTCGGCCTCGAGTTCAACCGCCGCTTCTGGGAAGAAGACGAGCGCATCTACGGCGGCATCTCCTACACGGACCTGCCGATCTCGCTCATCAGCTATCCCTCGACCGGTTATTTCTCCAGCGGCAAGGCGGTGCTGCTCGGCGGCTACAGCTGGGGCGCCTACGCCTATCAGTTCAACGCCCTGCCGCCCGAAGAACGGATCAAGCGAGCGGTCGAATACGGCGCGATGATCCATCCGCAATACAAGGAGGAATTCTCGAACGGCGTGAGCGTCGTCTGGCACCGCGTGCCCTGGGTGCTCGGCTGCTACGGCATCTGGAAAGACAAGGAAGCCGACTACGAGAAGGCGACGAAATTCGACGGCCGCATCCTCATGGCGGGCGAGCACATCTCCTATCTGCCGGCCTGGCAGGAGGGAGCGCTTCTCTCCGGCCTCGATGCCATTTCCCGCCTGCACGACCGCGTCATCAACGGCTGAGCGGCCGACCTCGCAAAGGAGAAAACCCCATGCGATCCAGAACCCTCTTATGCATCGCTTCCCTGGCCGCCGTGGCTGCCGCGCCGGCACTGGCGCAGGAAGACAACGCCATGTTCAACAACCCTTCCAAGATCACGGTCGAGGGCGGCGAGAACGTCTACAACGCCGTCTGTCGGGGCTGCCACATGCCTGAAGGCGCCGGTGCCGTCGGCGCCGGGGCCTATCCGGCCCTTGCCGGCAACGCCAACCTCGAATACCCCGAATATCCGATCTTCATCATCCTCAACGGCCAGAAGGCGATGCCGCCGCTCGGCGGGGTGCTCGACGACCAGCAGATCGCCGATGTGGTGCGCTACATCCAGACGCATTTCGGCAACGACTATTCCAGCGAAGTGACGGCAGAGTCCGTCGCCGCATCGCGGCCCTGATTTTCGACCACACGACCGCGTCGCCGTCTCTTCGCGGGCGGCGCGGTTTCAACGTTCCATTTTTGAAAGGAGATTTCCATGATCCGTCTCGCCAGCCTCCTCACCGGCGCCGTCCTGCTCGCCGGCGCAGCCCAGGCCGACCCGGTCGTCCGGCACAAGATTCCAGGCTCGGACTTCCCGATCGCCCGCGCCGTCGAGGTGCCGGACGATGCGACGACGATCTATCTCAGCGGCGCCGTTCCCGCCGTCGTCAACGAGAATGCCGAGCGCGGCACCCTTAAAGCCTATGGCGACATGACCGAGCAGACCCGCACCGTCCTGCAGGCGATCGAGAAGACGCTGAAGGAGATGGATCTGGGCATCGGCGACATCGTGAAGCTGCAGGTCTTCCTTGTCGCCAAGGACGGCGAAGCGATGGATTTCGCCGGTTTCATGAAGGGCTATACCGAGTTCTTCGGCACCGAAGCGCAGCCGAACCTGCCGGCCCGCTCGGTGTTCCAGGTGGCAGGCCTTGCCAATCCCGGCTGGCTGATCGAGATCGAGGCCATCGCCGTGCGCGAGGACAAGGACTGAGGGCGGCGCGTCAGGATCGACCGTCACGGCATGGATGCCCGGCTCGGCGGCCGGGCATGACGAACTGTGGGAACGAGAATGCAAACCATCGGCATCCCCGACTGACACCATGGTCCATGCCATTCGTCACCCTCGGGCCCCGACCCGAGGGTCCATGCCGGAACAGCCCGTCATCGGCCCAAGACGCCGCCTCTTCCGGCCCGGCCTGCCGCCCTACTTCCGCGCCGCCGCCAGCGCCGCCTTCAGCGTCTCCAGCTTGCCCACCTGATTGGCGAGCAGCAGCACCAGGCGGGCGTTGAGCCGGGCGCTCCCTTCCAGGCTCAGACCCTCATGCGCTTCCATCAGCGCCGCATAGAAATCGTCGCCCGCAGCACCCAGCCGGTCGCTGCCGATGTCCGTCTTCCTCGTCATCCTTCCCTCCCCATGGCGCGGCTCATGGCGGCCGCCACCTCGTGCGCGTCAGGATGCTCGAACGAGGCGGCGATGTGCTGGTCCGGCCTGATGAGATAGAGCCGGCCGGCGCCATAGCGGGCGGCGACCACGCCGTCCACATCGACCAATCGCACAACCCCCTCCACGGTTTCGCCGTCGGCCGTCTGCGACACCTGCACCACGTGCAGCCCGGCCGGCAGGCCAATCGGCGGATCGCAATCGACGGCGATGAGCACGAAGCCTCCACCCGCCTGGTTCAGGAGCCACTCCCGGCGCCCCTCGGCCTCGACCGGCGCGTCGGGCATCACCAGGCCGGAGGCGAGCGGCGCGCGCGGCGGCGCCGGCGTCTGCAGCGCAAGGCCCTCCAGCGAGCAGGGCCTGGAGAGGCGGCCGGAATTCACCAGCCGCCGTGCGAAGTCGTGATCGTCGGCAAGAGCGAGCACGCTGTCACGGAAGATCTGCTCCATCTTGCTCTTCGGCGTCATGAAGGAGGTCGAGCGCGCCGAGTTCAGGATGTTCTCGTCGGCGCCATGGATGCGCTCCTCGTCATAGGTCGCGATCAGCGAGGCGGGCGCCTCGCCATGCACCACCATCGCCAGCTTCCAGCCGAGATTGTCGATATCCTGTATGCCGCCATTGCCGCCGCGCGCGCCGAAGGGCGAGACGATGTGCGCACTGTCGCCGGCGAAGATCACCCGGTCGTGAACGAACCGTTCCAGCCGCCGGCACTGGAAGGTGTAGACCGACACCCAGTCGAGCTCGAAGAGGTCGTGGCCGATCACCTTCTTGATGCGCGGGATGACGTTTTCCGGCTTCTTCTCCTCTTCCGGGTCGGCATCCGGGCCGAGCTGCAGGTCGATGCGGTAGATATCGTCCGGCTGCTTGTGGAGCAGCGCCGAGCGGCCGTTGTGGAAGGGCGGCTCGAACCAGAACCAGCGCTCGGAAGGGAAATCCGCCTTCAGCTCGACATCGGCGATCAGAAAGCGCTCCTCGAAGACCTGGCCCTCGAAATCGAGACCCAGCATGCCGCGCACCGGTGAGCGCGCGCCGTCGCAGGCCAGCACCCAGGCCGCATCCATCTGGTATCGACCGTCCGGCGTCTCGACGCCGAGCCGTACGTCGCCGCCCTTCTGCTCGACGGCGGTCACCTTGTTCTTCCAGCGCAGATCGATGAGGTCCGGGAAGTCGGCGGCCCGCTCCACCAGATATTGCTCGACATGGTATTGCTGCAGATTGATGAAGGCCGGCATCTTGTGGCCTTCCTCCGGCAGGAGGTCGAAGCTCCAGACCTCCCGGTCGCCGTGGAAAAGCCGCCCGACCTTCCAGGTCACGCCCTTCTCCACCATCCGCTCACCGACGCCGAGCCGGTCGAAGATCTCCAGCGTGCGCTTCGACCAGCAGATGGCGCGGCTGCCCACCGAGACCACGTCGTTGTCGTCGAGCACGACCACCGGCACGCCGCGTTGGGCAAGATCGATGGCGGCGGCCAGGCCCACCGGCCCGGCGCCGACGATCGCCACCCTGTACTGGCCGATATGACCGCCGGCGAGCTCCGGCGGCGTCCTGTAGAGGAATGGTTCGTAAGCGTAGCGCGGCATCAGCGTTGCTCTTCCAGTTGCAGGCGTTTCATTTCCTCGCGTCGGAGCGGCGCATCGAAGTCGAGGAAGAACTCGTCGAGCTGCGGCGGCTTCACCGATGTTCCCGCGAGCATCGCATGCACCTGCCCGCGATGATGCACCTGGTGCAGGAAGAGATGGGGCAGGAGCGCATCGATCCGCTCGTGGAAGATTCCCGCCTCGCCCCGGTCGGTCGCCACGCGGCGCTCCATGTCCGCCGCGCTGAGCCCGGCGCAAAAGGCGATCAGACGCTCGTCCTCCAGCCGCTGCGCCTCGGCCAGCGCGGCCGGATCGTCGAAGGGGGTGAAGTCGTAGAAGGCGGCCACGCCGACGCCGCCCTCCACCAGCGCATCGAGATAATAAAGGTCGATGGCCAGGATGTGGTTCAGCGTCTCGGCGATGGACGGGAAGAAGCTGGTGCGCGCAGCGGCGAACTCCCCCGGTCTCAAAGACAGCACGGACCGGTAGAGCCGGTCGTTGGACCACCGGTTGTTGCCGGCCATGCGGCGCATGTGTTCAACGAGCGCGGCCATGTCACTCCTCCTGTCTGACCGGAACCGCCTGGATCAGGGTCCACACCTCTCTACCCGGTTCAGGATACTCCCCTTAGCCCCGCAGGGGCACCCGTCATCCCTGCAGGGCGTCCCACATCGCCTTGTCACGCTCGGCCGTCCAGATGCGCGGCGTGTCGATGCCGAGCGCCTCGTCATAGGCGCGCGAGACGTTGAAGGGCAGGCAATGCTCGTAGATCGCGTAATCGGCGAATTTCGGGTCGCAGGCGGCCCGGCAGGCATCCCATGCCTCCTTCAGCGAGCCGCCGCCCTGCGCCACGCGCGCCACCGGCTGGTAGGTCGACAGGACGAAGTCGCCGGTCAGGTCCAGTGCCTCGTTGACCATGTCCTGGCCGACCAGCGCATCGCCGCGGCCGGGCGCGATGGCGTCGAGATCGAAGGCGCGGATCTCCTCCAGCGTCGCCGGCCAGTCGTGGAAATGGCCGTCGCCGCAATAGCAGGCCGAGTGATATTCGACGATGTCGCCGGTGAACATCACATTGGCATCCGGCACATGGGCGACGATGTCGCCGGCCGTGTGGGCGCGGCCGAGGAACATCAGGTCGACCCGGCGCTTGCCGAGATAGACCGTCATGGAGCTCGAGAAGGTCGTCGTCGGCCAGGTGAGGCCGGGGATCGATTCATGCCCCTGGAACAGGCGCGGGAAGCGCACGAACTCCGAATCCCAGTCCTCCTTGCCGCGCTCCACCACCATGGCGCGCGCCTTGTCGCTCATGATCACGGTCGGCGCCCGGTAGGCGGAGGCGCCGAGCACGCGCACGGCGTGATAATGCGTCAGCACCAGGTGGCTGATCGGCTTGTCGGTGACGGAACGCACCTTCTCGATCACCTTCTCGGCGAGGCGCGGCGTCGCCTGCGCCTCGATCACCATGACCGATTCGTCGCCGATGATGATGCCGGAATTCGGATCGCCCTCGGCGGTGAAAGCCCACAGGTCGCGGCCGATCTCGTCGAAGGATATCCTTTTTTCCGTCAGATCGCCTGCGGATGCGAATTGCTTGGCCATTACGCGCCTTTCTCGTATTTCTGAACCGTCTGCTCGATGGCGCCGAAGATCGAATGACCGCCGCCATCCTTCATCTCGATGCGCACCGTGTCGCCGAAGCGCATGAAGGGCGTCTTCGGCCCGCCGTCGTTGATCGTCTCGATCATGCGGATCTCGGCGATGCAGGAGTAGCCGACGCCGCCCTCGCCCACCGGCTTGCCCGGGCCGCCGTCCAGCTTGTTGGAGACGGTGCCCGAACCGATGATCGCGCCGGCGCAGAGCGGCCGCGTCTTGGCCGCGTGCGCCACCAGCGTGGGGAAGTCGAAGGTCATGTCGACGCCCGCTTCCGCGCGGCCGAAAGGCTTGCCGTTGTAGTCGACGATCAGCGGCAGGAAGACCCGGCCGCCATCCCAGGCTTCGCCCAGTTCGTCCGGCGTCACCGCCACCGGTGAGAAGGCCGAGGACGGCTTCGACTGGAAGAAGCCGAATCCCTTGGAAAGCTCGGCCGGGATGAGGCCGCGCAGGGAAACGTCGTTGACGAGCATGATCAGGCGTATGGCCTCGCGCGCCTCGTCCACGCTCGCGCCCATCGGCACGTCGTCGACGATCACCGCCACCTCGCCTTCCATGTCTATGCCGTAGGTCTCGTCGGCCATTGCGATCGGATCGCGCGGGCCCAGGAAGGCATCGGAGCCGCCCTGATACATCAGCGGATCGGTCCAGAAGCTTTCGGGCATCTCCGCCCCGCGCGCCTTGCGCACGAGTTCGACGTGGTTCACGTAGGCAGAGCCGTCCGCCCACTGATAGGCACGCGGCAACGGCGACATGGCATCGTGCTCGTGGAAGCGCTCGGAGGGTACGGAGCCGTGCTCCAGGCTCTCGGCGAGGGCCGCCAGATGCGGCGCGATGCGAGCCCAGTCGTCGAGGGCGGCCTGCAGCGTCGGCGCCAGGAACGAGGCGTCCGTGCAGCGGGTCAGGTCGCGCGAGACGACGACCAGCCTTCCGTCGCGCGTTCCGTTCTTCAGCGTGGCGAGTTTCATGCTTGTTCCTTCATGCGGGGGCTGCGGAGCTCTTTCCGAGCGGCAGTTCAAGGCCGTCGCGGCCGATGGTGAGCGGGCCGGAGAAGGTCCGCCTTACCACCGCCTCCCAGTCGCCAGGTCCGAAATCCGGATCGTCGGCCGGAATGAGGTGGTTGAGCACAAGATGCGCGCAACCGGCCTCCGACGCAATGCGTCCGGCGTCCTCGGCCAGCGTGTGGCTCGCCATCAGGTGCTCCTTCAGGCGCGCGCCGTTTCCGGTTCGGGCGACCAGCCGGTCGACGCCTGCCGAAAGCATCGCCTCGTGCACCAGAACATCCGCCTTCGCAGCAAAGCCGGCGAGCGGCGGGAAGTAATTCGTGTCGGCGGAAAAGACGATCCGCCGCCCGCCATGCGAGAAGCGCAGGGCGTAGCACTCGGTGACCGGCGGATGATCGACCCGCAGCGCGTCAACCGTCAGCCCGCCTTCATCCATCACCAGCCCCTCGCCGAACTCGACGACCTCCACCAGCGTGCGGATGTCGGGGCGCCCCTCGTCGTCGATGCGGATGTCGATGTCATAGGCGAGCGAGCGGCAGAAATGCGCCCACACGTCCTTCGTGCCGACAGGGCCGAACACCTTCACCGGGCTCGCCAGGCCGGCGGTCCAGGCCGTGTGCAACAGAGCACCCAGTTCCAGCACGTGGTCCGAGTGCAGATGCGTGATGAACACCAGGTCGAGCGTCTTCAGCGGCACGCCGGCGTCGACCAATCCCCGGGTCACGCCGAGCCCGCAATCGATGACGGCCGAACGACCACCGATCTGCAGCAGAGTGGATGTCGGCATGGGGCCGCCCGGCCGCAAGGCCGGACCGCCCTTCGTGCCGAGAAGCACGAGCCTTTCGTTCACGACCAATCGCCCTCGGGCGTCCCGTTGAAGCGCTTCTTCAGGTCCTGCCAGCAATCGATGTAGTTGTCCTGCAGCGCTTCCGTCTCGGCGGCATAGCGTGTCAGGTGCTGCGGGAAACGCGTCTCGAACATGAAGGCCATGGTGTCCTCGAGCTTCACCGGCTTCAGCTCCGCCCTGGTGGCCTTGTCGAAGCCGAACGCGTCCGGGCCGTGCGGCAGCATCATGTTGTGCAGCGAGACGCCGCCGGGCACGAAGCCCTCCTCCTTGGCGTCGTACTGGCCTTTGATCAGGCCCATGAACTCGCTCATGATGTTGCGGTGATACCAGGGCGGGCGGAAGGTGTGCTCGGCCACCATCCAGCGCGGCGGAAAGATGACGAAGTCGATGTTGGCCGTGCCTTCCTCGCCCGATGGCGCCGTCAGCACCGTGAAGATCGACGGATCGGGGTGATCGAAGAGGATCGCGCCGACCGGCGAATAGGTCGCCAGGTCGTATTTGTAGGGTGCGTAGTTGCCGTGCCAGGCGACCACGTCGAGTGGCGAATGACCGATCTCGGTGACATGGAACTCACCGCACCATTTGACGAACAGCCGGCAGGGTCTCTCCTTGTCCTCGTACCAGGCCGTCGGTGTCTTGAAGTCGCGCGGATTGGCGAGGCAGTTGGCACCGATCGGCCCGCGGTCCGGCAGAGTGAACTTGGCGCCGTAATTCTCGCACATATAGCCGCGCGCCGGGCCGTCCATCAGCTCCACCTGGAAGATCATGCCACGCGGCAGGATGGCGATCTCGCCGGGCAGGATCTCGATGACGCCCATCTCCGTCTTCAGCCGCAGCCCGCCTTCCTGCGGCACCAGCAGGAGCTCGCCGTCGGCGTTGAAGAAGTAGTCGTCCACCATCGAGGTGTTCAAGGCATAGACATGGGCGGCCATGCCCGCCTGGCCCTGCACGTCGCCGGCCGTCGTCATCGTTCGCACGCCCGACAGGAAATCCGTCTCCTCATTGGGCATGGGCATCGGGTTCCAGCGGAGCTGCCCCAGCGCCAGCTCATGGTCGCCGAGATTGGGCGCCGACTTCCAGTCGGCAAAGCTGACCGACTTGAAACGGCCGGTGTGCTTGACGCTCGGGCGTATGCGGTAGAGCCAGGAGCGTTCGTTGGTGCCGCGCGGCGCGGTAAAGGGCGAGCCCGAGAGCTGCTCGGCATAGAGCCCATAGGCGGGACGCTGCGGCGAGTTCTGGCCCTGCGGCAGCGCGCCCGGCAGGCTTTCCGTTTCAAAGTCGTTGCCGAAGCCCGGCATGTACTGGAAGGTCATGTCTTCCTCCCCTGTTCGAAGTTCGTTACACTCGTAACGGTCGAAAATGTAACTATCAACACGGATCGGGTCTGTCATGAAGGGAGACGTTTTGCGCCTCGAAGAGTTCCTGCCGTATCGGCTCAACAGGCTGACCGACGCCGTCAGCCGGGACTTTTCGAAAATCTACCGCGACCGTTTCGGGCTCACCCGTCCCGAATGGCGTGCCCTGGCGGCGCTCGGACAATACGGCACCATGACGGCGACGGCGATCGGCGGGCATTCGTCGATGCACAAGACCAAGGTCTCGCGGGCGGTCGCGGCACTCGAGAAGCGCAAGTGGGTGGTTCGCGAGACCGACGGCGACGACCGCAGGATCGAGCACCTGACGCTGACCGCGGCGGGAGAGAAGGCTTATCGCGAGATCGTTCCCTTGGCGCACGCCTTCGCCGCCCGCCTTGCCGGCGTGATGGGCGCGGCGCGCTGGGCCGAGTTCGACTACGGGCTGGAGCGGCTCGAGGCCTTTTTCCTCGAAGACAATGAGAAAGGCCCCGGGGGTCGCGCCTGAACCGCTACCAGCTCATCACCACCTTGCCGGCGCTGCCGGAGCGCATGGCGGCGAAGCCTTCCCGGAAATCGTCGGCCTTGATGCGGTGGGTGATGATGTCGCGCAGGTCGAGACGCGTCTGCACCAGGGCGATCATCTTGTACCAGGTCTCGAACATCTCGCGGCCGTAGATGCCCTTCAGATGCAGCATCTTGAAGATGACCTTGTTCCAGTCGATCTCGAAACCGGTCGGGGCGATGCCGAGGATGGCAATCTTGCCGCCATTGTTCATGGCGTCGATCATGTCGCGGAAAGCGGGGGCGGCGCCGGACATCTCCAGCCCGACATCGAAGCCCTCCGTCATGCCGAGCTGACGCATCACCTCCGGCAGCGTCTCCTCGGCCGCGTTGACGATGTGCTGGACGCCGAGCTTGCGGGCGAGTTCCAGCCGTTCGGGATTGATGTCGGTGATCACCACCTTGCGCGCTCCCACCGCCTGGGCCACCAGCGCGCCCATGATGCCGATCGGTCCGGCGCCCGTCACCAGCACGTCC
Source organism: Nitratireductor sp. ZSWI3 (assembly GCF_024655565.1). Classification (GTDB taxonomy): domain Bacteria; phylum Pseudomonadota; class Alphaproteobacteria; order Rhizobiales; family Rhizobiaceae; genus Nitratireductor. The sequence continues at coordinate 22,342 of NZ_JANKOF010000080.1, forward strand.
TCGCCGACGAGGTCGAAGGAGAGCGCGGTGTGCACGGCGTTGCCGAGCGGATCGAAGATGGAGGCGATCTCATCGGGGATGTTGTCGGGAATCGGCACCACATTGTGTTGCGGCAGGGCGATGTATTCGGCGAAGGCGCCGTTGCGGTGCACGCCGACCCCGAGCGTGTTGTGGCACAGATGGCCGCGGCCGGCGCGGCAGTTGCGGCAATGACCGCAAACGATGTGCCCCTCGCCCGAGACCCGCTGGCCGACATGGTATTCGCTCACCGCCGATCCAACATCCGCCACCGTGCCGACGAATTCATGTCCCGTCACCAGCGGCACCGGAATCGTGTTTCGCGCCCACTCGTCCCAGTTCCAGATGTGAACGTCGGTGCCGCAGATGGCGGTCTTCTTCACCTTGATCAGCACGTCGTTCGGGCCGATCTCCGGCACCGGCACACGTTCCATCCACAGGCCTTCCTCCGCCTTGGACTTCACGAGCGCCTTCATCATGTTGGACATGGTCGACTATCCTTCCCCAACGATATCTGCACAACCGGCAGCGCCGCTCCGCCCCTCACCCTTACCCTCTCCCCGCTTGCGGGGAGAGGGAGGCATCCACGTTGCGGCCATCTTCCTTCTCCCCGCTTGCGGGGAGAAGGTGCCGGCAGGCG
>NZ_JANKOF010000081.1 GCF_024655565.1 Nitratireductor sp. ZSWI3
CCTAGGGCGCGACCGCGGGATCAACGAGAGGCCGCCCGAGCTGGCCGACTCTGTTGAATTTCCAGTGCCTTGTGCGTTCTGCGGCCGGGTGCGCGCACGCCAAATGGCCGCAGGCGAGGCGAGTTGGCAGAGTTGCGCAGGACCGCTATTTAGAGCGCCATGTTGTTCTGGATCCTTGCAGCACTTCTCACGCTCGTCGCCGCTCTCGCGGTGATGCGGCCGTTTGCTGCTCGCAGGCCGGCGACAGCCGCCAGCACCGCCTATGACATCGAGGTCTACCGCGATCAGTTGAACGAGCTCGCCAGGGATGTCGAGCGCGGGCTGATCGGCCCTGAGGAGGCGGAACAGGCGCGCGCCGAGATCGGTCGCCGGATCCTGAAGGTCTCCGAAGGGGCCGACGAGCCCGCCGGCACCGGCGAGGGCCGGTTACTGGTACGCTTGACGGCGGCTGCCGCGATCGCCGCGGTGCCCTTGATCAGCTGGGGGGTCTATACCGTCATCGGGTCTCCCGGCATGCCTTCGCAGCCGCTCCAGGCCCGGCTGCAGCAGGATCCGGCAAATGCCTCGATCGAGGAACTGGTCGGGCGCGCCGAGGCGCATCTCGCCGACAACCCGCAGGATGTCCGAGGCTGGCAGGTTCTCGCACCGGTCTATATGCGTCTTGGCCGCTTCGCGGATGCCGAAACGGCGCTGCGCAACATCATCCGTCTGTCTGCTGCAACGGCGGAATTGCAGGCGGCTCTCGGTGAAGTCATCACCGCCCGGGCGCAGGGCCTGGTGACCGCGGACGCCGAGGCCGCTTTCCAGGAAGCGCTTGCGCTCGATGTGCAGAACCCGAAAGCACGGTTCTTCATCGCCCTGGCGCGGGCTCAGGAAGGCATGATGGACGATGCGCGCGATGCCTGGCGCGCCATGCAGGCGGACCTGCCGGAGGGCTCGCCATGGCGCGAGGCGGCGGCGCAGGCGCTGGCAAGCGGCGCCGACGAGCAGGCGCCCGGACCGACCAGCGAGGACGTCGCAGCTGCCTCGCAGATGTCGCAGGACGATCGGCAATCCATGGTCGCTGGAATGGTGGCGCGCCTCGACGAAAAACTGCGCGAAAACCCGGCCGATCCGGAAGGCTGGCGCCGTCTCGTGCGTTCGTACATGGTGTTGGAGAAGCCGGACGAGGCCCGCTCGGCACTGGAGCGCGGCATGTCGGCGCTCGGTGCGAACACGGCGGAAGGCCGGGAACTTTTGACCTTCGCCAAGGGCCTCGGCGTCGAAATCGAATAGGTGTGATGTGACACGTAAGCAGAAACGGTTGGCGATCATTGGCGGTGCGGTCGGCTTCCTCGCCGTAGCCACGGGACTGACCCTTTATGCGCTGCGTCAGCAGACCTCCTATTTCTACATGCCTGGGGATCTGGAGGAGCGGCCGGTGGCGGCCGGTCAGCGCATCCGCCTTGGCGGCCTTGTCGAAAAGGGATCGATCCTGCGCGGCGACGACACGCATGTGCGCTTCGCGGTGACAGACGGGGCGACGTCGGTGATGGTGACGTATTCCGGCATCCTGCCGGATCTGTTCCGTGAGGAGCAGGGGGTGGTGACGGAGGGCTCGTTCAACGCCGATCACGTGTTTGTGGCCGACAGCGTGCTTGCCAAGCACGACGAGAACTATATGCCCAAGGAAGTGGCGAACAGTCTCAAGGAAAAGGGTGTCTGGCAGGAGAATTAGAGCATTTTGCAGTCAGGTGGAATCACCTGACGTCGCATAAATACGGAATAACAATGAGATAGAGCGGGACACCGTTTCCATGAAACGATGAACCGCTCTAGCATCGGCGGGAAGCCCCGTGAGGCGACCGGCCAAAACCGAATCCGCATGGAGCGCGTTCAAGGATGAACATCGAACTCGGTCATTTTGCACTCGTTCTGGCCTTTGCGCTGGCCGTGGTGCAGACATGCGTGCCGATCATCGGCGGACGCATGAGAAGCGAGCTTCTCATGCGCGTCGGCGAGCCCGCCGCGATCACCGGTTTCGCGCTGATCGCCCTGTCCTTCGCCACGCTCGTTCTGGCCTATGTGCAGTCCGACTTCTCGGTGCTGAACGTGTGGGAGAACTCCCACGCGGCCAAGCCGCTTCTGTTCAAGATCACCGGCACCTGGGGCAATCATGAAGGCTCCATGCTGCTGTGGGTGCTGATCCTGTCCTTCTTCGGCGCTCTGGTCGCCGTCTTCGGGCGCAATCTGCCCCTGTCTCTGCGGGCCAACGTGCTCGGCGTGCAGGGAGCCATCGGCTGCGCCTTCCTGCTCTTCATCCTGGTGACCTCCAACCCGTTTACCCGCCTTTCGCCGGCGCCGATGCAGGGCAAGGACCTCAACCCGATCCTTCAGGACATCGGCCTGGCGGTGCATCCGCCGCTTCTCTATCTCGGCTATGTCGGCTTCTCGATCGCCTTCTCCTTCGCGATCGCGGCGCTGATCGAGGGGCGCATCGACGCCGCCTGGGCGCGTTGGGTCCGTCCCTGGACACTGGCCGCTTGGATGTTCCTGACCGGCGGTATAGCGATGGGATCCTACTGGGCCTATTACGAACTGGGCTGGGGCGGTTTCTGGTTCTGGGACCCGGTCGAGAACGCGTCGCTCCTTCCTTGGCTCGGCGGCACGGCGCTGCTGCATTCGGCCCTTGTGATGGAGAAGCGCTCGGCCCTGAAAATCTGGACCGTCCTGCTCGCCATCCTCACCTTCTCGCTGTCGCTGCTGGGAACCTTCCTGGTGCGCTCCGGCGTTCTCACTTCCGTGCATGCCTTCGCCACCGATCCGGCGCGCGGCGTCTTCATCCTGGCTATCCTCGTTCTCTTCATCGGCGGCTCCCTGGCACTCTTTGCCTGGCGCGCGGCCTCGCTTTCCGCCGGCGGCCTGTTTCAGCCGATCTCGCGTGAGGGAGCGCTTGTCCTCAACAATCTGCTGTTGACGACGGCGACGGCGACCGTGCTCATCGGGACGCTCTACCCGCTCTTGATCGAGGCGGTGATCGGCGACAAGATCTCCGTCGGCCCGCCCTTCTTCAACCTCACCTTCGGTCCTCTCATGCTGCCGCTGCTGGTCATCGTGCCCTTCGGGCCGCTTCTGGCGTGGAAGCGCGCAGACCTGTGGGCGGCGGCGCAGCGCCTGTTCGCGGCCTTCGGTGCCGCATTGCTGGTCGCGCTCTTGTCTTATGCGCTGGTCGATCAGGCATCGGTCCTGGCGGCGCTCGGCATCGGGCTCGGCGTCTGGCTGGTGCTCGGGGCGCTCACGGACCTGGTGTTCAAATCGGGCCTGGGCAAGGTCCCGGCGGCCGTCGCCTGGCGCCGGCTCGCCGGTCTGCCGCGCTCCGTCTTCGGAACGGCGCTCGCCCATTCCGGGCTCGGGCTCACCATGATCGGCATCGTCTCCGTGACGGCCTTGCAGGCCGAACGCATCGTCGCCATGCAGCCCGGCGACACGGTGGAGATTCGTGGCCATGTGCTGCGTTTCGACAGTCTTCGCCCCTTCACCGGGCCGAACTACACGGAGGACCAGGCGCTTTTCGTCCTCACGCGCACAACGGGCGCCGAGCGCGGCACAATCGTCTCCTCCAAGCGTCTCTATCCGGCGCGCCAGATGCCGACGACGGAAGCCGGCATCAAGACGCTGGGGCTCAGCCAGCTCTATGTTTCGCTGGGCGACAAGACCCCGAGCGGTTCGCTGGTGGTCCGCATCTGGTGGAAGCCGCTGGTCACGCTGATCTGGCTCGGCGCGCTGGTGATGATGGCGGGTGGTGCCGTCTCGCTGCTGGATCGTCGGCTGCGCGTCGGCGCACCCATGCCGCGCAAGGCGATGGCGGCGGCTGCCAGGGGCGGCAACGCATGAGGCGCAGGCTCAGAATCGCTCTTTTCGCGCTGGCTACGGCGACGCTGTTGTGGAGCGCTCCGGTGCGTGCCGTGCAGCCCGACGAGGTGTTGAGCGATCCGGCCCTCGAGCAACGCGCCCGCGATCTGTCGGCGGAACTGCGCTGCATGGTCTGTCAGAACCAGTCGATCGACGATTCCGACGCCGAGCTCGCGCGGGACCTGCGCATCCTCGTCCGTGACCGCCTTGAGGCTGGCGACAGCAACGAGCAGGTGCTCGACTACATCGTCGCCCGCTACGGCGAATTCGTTCTCCTCAAGCCGCGCCTGAACGTGAAGACCGTGCTCCTGTGGAGCGCGCCGCTCCTGTTCCTGCTGATCGGCGGCTCCGTCCTCCTCGCCAATGCGCGCCAGCGCAGGAAGAGCGCCCAGCCGACGCTCAGCAAGGACGAGGAAGCGCGGCTTGACCGGATCTTGAACGATCGGGATTGACGAGCGTCCTCAACCCCCTATGCGGCCGCGGTAATTCGGCCTAGCCTGCCCGGTTGGTGACAGGCGAGGACGAAGATGCAGAAGCTCGAATTCGAGGGACATTCCGGCGCCACGCTCGTGGCGCGTCTCGATTTGCCGAACGGTCCCGTGCGGGCCTACGCGCTTTTCGCGCATTGCTTCACCTGTTCGAGCGACGTTCCGGCGGTGCGCAGCATCGGCGCTGAGCTCGCGCGGGAGGGGATTGCGGTGCTCGGCTTCGACTTCACGGGACTTGGCGCCAGCGATGGCGCGTTCGGCTCGACGGACTTCGCCACCAATCTGGCCGATCTTCTTTGCGCGATCGAGTTCCTGCGCGCGCATTACGAGGCGCCGTCCGTCCTGATCGGCCATTCCCTCGGCGGAGCCGCGGTCCTGGCGCTTGCCGGCGCGCTCGCCGACATCCGGGCGGTGGTCACCATCGGCGCTCCTGCCGACACCGCTCGCGTCTTGAAGAACCTCGGCACCTCCCTCGACGCCGTTGAACGGCAGGGCGAGGCGGATGCCTCGCTGGCCGGCCACAGCTTCCGCATCTCCCGGCAATTCGTCGAGGACGTGGAGCGGCACACCCTGCTCGACGCTGTAAAGGCGATGCGCAAGCCGCTGCTGATCATGCACGCGCCGCTCGACGAGATTGTCGGCATCGAAAACGCAACCAGGATCTTCCTTGCCGCCAAGCACCCCAAGAGCTTCGTCTCGCTCGACAAGAGCGACCACATGCTCACCGATCCGGCCGACACCGCGTTTGCCGCCAGCGTGATCTCCGGCTGGCTGTCGCGCTACATCGCGGCGGATCTTCCGCAGGGAAGCGAAGCCTTGGAGCACGTGCGTGTCATGGAAACCGGTCAGGGCCGGTTTCAGAACGCCGTGCAGGCCGGCAGGCACCGGCTCTTCGCCGACGAGCCGGAGAGCGTCGGCGGGCTCGATTCGGGACCCTCGCCCTATGACTTCCTGTCGATCGCGCTCAGCGCCTGTACGGCGATGACGCTGCGCATGTATGCCGAACGCAAGGGCCTGGAGCTTGGCCGGCTCAGCGTCGACGTCGCGCATGCGAAGGTCCATGCCGAGGATTGTGCGGACTGTGCGGAGGAGCTGAAGAAAGAAGGGCGCATCGATCGCTTCGAGCGCAGGATCACGGTCGACGGCGAGATTTCCGAGGCGACCCGCGACAAGCTGGTCGAGATCGCCGGCAAGTGCCCGGTGCATCGCACGCTCGAGCGCGTGGCCCATGTCCAAACACGGGTGGAGTGGGGCGGCGGCGCTTGAGGTCCTAGCGAAGATTACCAAAAATTCATCGTCAGGAAATGGCGTTGTAATGTGCCGGCAGCTATCTCTCCAATCGAAACGCGCCTTCCGCGCGTCGAAAAAGTGAATTCTCAAGAGGATAGATCACCATGCATCAGGACCCGAAAAGCCAGACCACGAAGCGCGGCGTCATCGGCAGGGGACGCGGTCGCCTGATGGCGACGATCGCCTCCGTCGCTATCGCCGGCGCCATCGGTCTCGGCGTTGTGACGAGCGGGACGGCACCTGTGCTTGCAGAGGCGGTGCGGATGGAGCAGCCGGTTCAGGCTCCGAGCTTCGCCGACATCGTCGAGAAGGTTTCGCCCGCCGTCGTCAGCGTGCGCGTCAAGGCGGATGTCGAGACCGCCTCCGACGATGGCAGCGGTTCCTCGTTCTTCGACATGCCCGGCTTCCAGGACCTGCCCGACGGCCACCCGCTGAAGCGCTTCTTCCGCGAGTTCCGCGGCGACCAGTGGCCGCGCTCCGAACGGCGCGCTCCGCCGCGGCATCGCGTCCGGCCGGTCTCGCAGGGCTCCGGCTTCTTCATCTCCGGGGACGGCTATCTCGTTACCAACAACCATGTGGTCGAGGGCGGCAGCCAGTACACGGTCGTCATGGATGACGGCTCCGAGCTCGACGCCAAGTTGATCGGCACCGATCCGCGCACCGATCTCGCGGTGCTGAAGGTCGATGACAAGCGCGAATTCACCTATGTGGCCTTTGCCGACGACGCCAAGGTTCGGGTCGGCGACTGGGTGGTCGCGGTCGGCAATCCGTTCGGTCTCGGCGGCACCGTGACGGCCGGCATCGTGTCGGCCCGCGGGCGCGACATCGGCGCGGGCCCCTACGACGATTTCATCCAGATCGACGCCGCGGTGAACCGCGGCAATTCGGGCGGCCCCGCCTTCAGCCTTTCCGGCGAGGTGGTGGGCATCAACACGGCGATTTTCTCGCCGTCGGGCGGCAATGTCGGCATCGCCTTCGCCATCCCGGCTTCGATCGCCAAACAGGTGGTCGATCAGCTGATCAAGGACGGATCGGTCCAGCGCGGCTGGCTCGGCGTGCAAATCCAGCCGGTGTCGAAGGACATCGCCGAATCGGTCGGCTTGGACGAGGAGAAGGGCGCGCTCGTGGCCGATGCCCAGGACGGCGAGCCGGCAGCCAAGGCGGGCATCCGGTCGGGTGACATCATCGTCGCCCTCGACGGCCAGACGGTCGATTCGCCCAAGGAGCTCGCGCGCCGGGTTGCCGGTTTCGCGCCGGGCAACGAGGTCGACGTCACCGTGTGGCGCGACGGCAAGACGCAGGACCTGAAGGTCAAGCTGTCCGACATGCCGGCTCCCGACAGGGTGGCATCGGCCCAGGGCGAGACGCCGCGGTCGAGCGCCGTGGACGCGCAGTTCGGCCTGAAGGTGACCCCGGCCGAAGACGGCCGGGGGCTGGTCGTGACCGACGTCGAGCCCGGCAGCGCCGCCGACGAACGCGGCATCCGCCCCGGCGATCTGATCCTCATGGTCAATTCCCGGGAAGTGACGTCCGGCAAGGATGTCGAGGATGCGGTGGCCGCCGCCGTGAAGGCGGGGCGCAAGGCCGTGCTCGTCCAGATCGAGCGCGACGATGCCAGCCGCTTCGTTGCGCTGCCGACGAGCGAGGGCTGATCCTCATCGAGCGAAGCTTCCCCGCGGTACGCCGTGGGGGAGTTTTGGCGGATCGGGGCGGGCCTTCGGCCACCGGCGACAAAGTCTGGCGCGGCCCGTGGCGTTCGGGGTTATAAGGACGACATGAAGATTCTCGTCATAGAAGATGATCGCGAGGCGGCGGACTATCTGAAGAACGCCCTTACGGAGGCCGGTCACACGGCCGACGTGGCGCGCGATGGCGACAGCGGCTTCTCCATGGCCGAAACCGGAAGCTACGACATCTACGTGATCGACAGGATGCTGCCCCGCCGTGACGGCCTGTCGATCATCACCGAACTGCGGAAAGGGGGCAACGAGACGCCGGCGCTGATCCTGTCCGCCCTCGGCGAGGTCGACGACCGGGTGACGGGGCTGCGGGCCGGCGGCGACGACTATCTCACCAAGCCCTATGCCTTCTCCGAGCTGCTGGCCCGCATCGAGGTTCTGAAGCGCCGCGCCGGCGCCAAGGAGATCGAGACGGTTTACCGGGTCGGCGACCTGGAGCTCGACCGCCTGTCGCACACGGTGCGCCGTTCGGGGCAGGAGATCGCGCTCCAGCCGCGCGAGTTCCGGCTGCTCGAATACATGATGCGCCACGCCGGCCAGGTGGTCACCCGCACCATGCTCCTGGAGAATGTCTGGGATTATCACTTCGACCCGCAGACCAACGTCATCGACGTGCACATCTCCCGTCTGCGCGGCAAGATCGAGAAGGGTTTTGAAAAACCGCTGCTGCACACGGTGCGCGGTGCCGGCTACATGCTGAAGGACTGATGGCCCGGCTTCTCGCGATCCTCAACACGACGGCTGCGCGCCTTTCGGCGCTTTATCTGCTTCTCTTTGCCGTCTGCGCCACCGTCCTCGTCATCTACATGACGTCGCTCTCCGCGCGCATGATCGTCTCGCAGACGCGGGACGCGATCAACGAGGAGGTGCGCGGCCTCGATCGCGCCTACCAGCGCGGCGGATTGCCGTTTCTGGTCCGCGTCGTGGAGGCGCGCGCGCGCCAGCCCGGCGCCAATCTCTACCTGCTTGCCGACGCCAACGGGCGCATCCTGTCCGGCAATGTCGAGAGCCTGCAGCCGGGCATTCTCGACGCGCCCGGCTGGACCGAGCGTCCCTTCACCTACACCCGCTTCGGCGAGAGCGAGCAGCGCCTGAACGCGCCGCCGAATGCCAGGCACGAGGCGATGGCCGTCGTCTTCCGCCTGCCCAACCAGATCATCGTGTTGGTCGGCCGCGATCTCGGCGAGCCGGAAAAGTTCCGCGGCGTCATGCAGCGGGCGCTCGTGGTGACACTCGCCATCATGAGCCTTGGCGCACTCTTGATCTGGTATTTCGTCGGCCGCCGGGCGCTGAAACGCATCGACCGCGTGTCCGCCGCAAGCCGCCGCATCATGGCCGGCGATCTTTCCGGGCGGCTGCCGATCTCAAGCGCCGGCGACGAGTTCGACCGGCTGTCGGACAATCTCAACAAGATGCTCGACCGCATCGCGGCCCTGAACGAGGGGCTGCGCCAGGTTTCCGACAACATTGCCCATGACCTGAAGACCCCCTTGACGCGGCTGCGCAACCGGGCGGAAGCGGCCTTGGCCGGCAAGCAGAAGACCGCCGATTACCGCGAGGCGCTGGAGCGCACCATCGCCGAGTCGGATCAGCTCATCCGCACCTTCAACGCCATCCTGATGATCTCCCGTCTGGAGGCCGGATACTCGGCCGAGACGACGTCCAGGATCGATCTGCAGGCGATTGTCGCCGATGTCGTGGAGCTCTACGAGCCGGCTGCGGAAGAGGAGGGGGTCATGCTGGTGGCGCGGGCCGACATGCCGCTGGAACTGCAGGGCAACCGGGAGCTGATCGGGCAGGCACTGTCGAACATCGTCGACAACGCGATCAAATATTCGGCGGGCTCCGGAGAGGCGCCGCGCGTCGAGGTGTCCCTGGAAAAGGCCGGTGGGGAGGTTCGCCTGTCGGTGCGCGACAACGGGCCCGGCGTGCCGCCGCAGGATCGCGACCGCGTCACCGAGCGTTTCGTCCGACTGGAGGAAAGCCGCACGCAGCCGGGATCGGGCCTCGGCCTCAGTCTTGCAAAGGCCGTCATGACATTTCATGGTGGGCGCCTCGAATTCGCCGACAACGACCCCGGTCTCGCGGTGGCGATGGTGTTTCCCGCCGGCGCTTTCATGCGGAAGTCCTGATCGACCTCGGGCGGGGCGGCGTGCGGGGAGAGGGTCGGGACGTCTGGAAAGGATGCATGAATGGCGCACAGCGCTGTCGTCGACGCAAGTGCATGGTTCGGAAGGCCGGCCGATCCCCTGAAACCAGTCGATGAGGATGAAGCGCGGGAAGCGTTGGAGATCGTCGCCGACGCAGCCCGGGAAGCCGGTTGTGCGAAGCTTGGCTCCCTTCTCGACAGCGACGTTCCGCTGAAGCATTTCCTGGCTGCCGCCTTCGGGCTCTCGCCCTTCCTGCGCGACTGCGCACGGCGCAACCCCCATATGCTCGAAGCGCTGTTCGAGGCACCGCTGGAGGCGCGCCTGGAGGCGCTGATCCACGCGATCGACCAAAGCGCCTTTCCGCAGGACCAGAGCGAAAGCGGGATCATGAAGGCCCTGCGCGGCTTCAAGACCGAGGCGCATGCCCTCATCGCCCTGGCACGCCTTGCCGGAGCGGCGGACACGGAGCTGACGACGCGGCGGCTCAGCGCCCTGGCGGATGCCTGTGTGCGAGCCGCCGTCAACCACCTGCTTCTCGATGCGAACCGGGCGGGAAAGGTCAGGCTGCCGGAGCCCGCCGATCCGGCGAAAGGCAGCGGCTGGATCGTGCTCGCGATGGGCAAGCTCGGCGCAAACGAGCTCAACTTCTCCTCCGACATCGATCTCATCGTGCTCGTCGATCCGCAGGCGCCGGCGATCATCGATGCCTATGAGGCGGTCGATCTGTTCGTCCGGCTGACGCGGCGCCTGGTGCGGATCCTCCAGGACCGCACGGAAAACGGCTATGTCTTCCGCACGGATCTGCGTCTGCGCCCCGATCCGGGGTCCACCCCGCTCGCCATACCGGTCGACGCCGCGCTTCACTATTACGAGGGCCGCGGGCAGAACTGGGAGCGCGCGGCGATGATCAAGGCGCGGCCGATCGCCGGCGATCTGGCGGCGGGGACCGCCTTCCTCAGGGAACTGCAGCCCTATGTGTGGCGCAAGTATCTCGACTATGCGGCGATCGCCGACGTCCATTCCATCAAGCGCCAGATCCACGCCCACAAGGGGCATGGCGAGGTGGCGGTCAAGGGCCACAATGTCAAGCTCGGGCGCGGCGGCATCCGTGAGATCGAGTTCTTCGTGCAGACCCAGCAGCTCATCGCCGGCGGGCGCTTTCCCGAACTGCGCGGCCGGCAGACGGTCGCCATGCTTGCAGAGCTCGCCGCCTGCGGATGGATCGACGCCGAAGCACGCGATGCACTGACCAGGCAGTACTGGTTCCTGCGCGACGTGGAGCACGCGCTGCAGATGGTCGCCGACGAGCAGACCCATATGCTGCCGGAGGACGACGAGGGGCTCGAGCGGATCGCCCATCTGTTGGGCTTCGACAGCGCAGAGGCCTTCTCGGACACGTTCCGCGAGTCGCTGCGGCTCGTCGAAAGACATTACGCGGCGCTTTTCGAGACCGCGCCGCAGCTCTCGCGCGGCATCGGCAATCTTGTCTTCACCGGCGATGTCGACGATCCGGGCACGCTGGAGACGCTGGCCCAACTCGGCTTTTCGCGGCCGAGCGACATGTGCAGGGTCATTCGCGGCTGGCACTATGGCCGCTACAAGGCCACGCAATCGGCCGAGGCGCGTGAACGGCTGACCGAACTGACGCCCGCCCTGCTGGAGGCCCTTGGCGGCACCCGCCGTGCCGACGAGGCCCTGCTGCGCTTCGATGCGTTCCTCGCCGGCCTGCCGGCGGGCATCCAGCTCTTCTCGCTGCTGCAGTCGAACCCGGCGCTGCTCGACATGCTGGTCAGCATCATGGGCGCCGCACCGCGCCTTGCCGCGATCATCACGAAAAGGCCGCATGTTTTCGACGGCCTGCTCGATCCGGCCCTGCTCTCCGAGCTTCCCGACAGGGCCTATCTGGCCGAACGCCTCGAATCTTTCCTGGCCGGTGCCCAGATCTACGAGGACATTCTCGACCGACTGCGGATTTTCTCCGCCGAGCAGAAGTTCCTGATCGGCATTCGCCTCCTCACCGGTGCCATCGACGCGATGCGTGCCGGCAAGGCCTTTTCCGATCTTGCGGATCTGACCGTCAGCGCCGCGCTCGACGCGGTGATCGAGACCTTCGCCGTCCGGCACGGCAGGATCGCCGGGGGGCGGGTGGTCATTCTGGGCATGGGCAAGCTCGGCAGCCGCGAATTGACGGCCGGCTCCGACATCGATCTCATCCTCCTCTACGACCATGCGCCGGACGCGGAGTATTCGGATGGCGAAAAGCCGCTCGCGCCTTCGGAGTATTATGCGCGCCTGACGCAGCGGCTCATCGCCGCCGTGTCGGCGCCCACCGCCGAGGGCGTGCTTTACGAGCTGGACCTGCGGCTTCGGCCGTCTGGCAACAAGGGACCCGTGGCGACCGAGATCGGCGCCTTCGGCCGCTATCAGCGCCAGGATGCCTGGACGTGGGAGCACATGGCGCTGACGCGTGCGCGGACGATCGCCGGAGACCGGAGCCTCCGGGACCGTGTCGAGGCCGAGGTGGTGGAGGTCCTGGCGCTGCAGCGCCAGCACGGCAAGATCCGCGCCGAGGCGGTGGAGATGCGCGCGCTCCTGGAGAAGGAGAAGCCGCCGCGCGACGTGTGGGACCTGAAGCTGATACCGGGCGGCCTGATCGATCTGGAGTTTATCGCCCAGGTCGCCGTGCTTGTCGGCAGCGTCGACCGCCGCGAGCGGTCGACCGCGACCGCCGAGATCCTCGCGGAGCTGTCCCCCTCGTTCTGCCCGCCCCAGGCGCGCCAGGAGCTGGTCGATGCCCATCATCTCTACACGATGCTGAGCCAGACCACGCGCCTGTGCCTCGACGGCGGATTCGACCCGGACGAGGCACCGCCCGGTTTCATCGATCTCCTGCTGCGCCAGACGGACCTGCCGGACCTGTCGGTGCTGGCCGCGCATGTGGAGGAGACCGCCGCGCGGGTGCGCGGCCATTTCGAGCGTCTTTTGAAAAGCTGACCGCGCCGTCGCTCAGGCGGCCGCCGCGGTCTTCTTCTGCTCTGCGGGGATGCGCACTGCGACGATGGTGCCGACGCCTTCCGTGGAGCGGATCTTCAGCACGCCGCCGTGAAGCTCGGCGAGCGACCGCGAGATGGCGAGCCCGAGGCCCGAGCCGGTGTGGTTCTTCGAGAACTGGTTCTGCACCTGCTCGAAGGGACGGCCGAGCTTCTGCAGCGCTTCGCGCGGAATGCCGCAGCCCGAATCCTCGATGATCAGCGTCACCGCCGGTCCCACCCTGCGGGCGCGCAGGGTGATGTGACCGCCTTCTCCGGTGAACTTCACCGCGTTCGACAGGAGGTTGATGACGATCTGCTTGATGGCGCGGCGGTCCGCGAACATCGTCATCGTCTCCGGAATATCGGCCTTCACCTCGATGGATTTCTCCGCCGCCTGCAGCACCACCACGCGCATCGTCTCGCGGATCAGCGGGCACAGGTCGATCTCCTCGCGCTCTACCGAGAACTGGCCGGCCTCGATCTTCGACATGTCGAGAATGTCGTTGATGACGCCGAGCAGATACGAGCCGCTCGAATAGATGTCGTGCACATACTCCTCATAGCGCTCCGAGCCGAGCGAGCCGAACATGCCCGACTGCATCACCTCGGAGAAGCCGATGATGGCGTTGAGCGGGGTCCTCAGCTCATGCGACATGTTGGCGAGGAACTCCGATTTCGCCCGGTTGGCTGCCTCGGCGCGCTCCGTTTCGCGCATGTATTTCCGGTTTAACTCGCTGAGCTCGCGCGTCCGCTCCTGCTCGGCACGCCGCGCGATGCTGAGATCGTGGATCGTCGCCATCAGGCGGCGTTCGCTGTCCACCAGCTTGCCCTGATGCTGCTTCAACTGCGTGATGTCGGTGCCGACGGAGACGGTGCCTCCATCGCGGGTTTTCAGTTCCGTGACCTGCAGCCAGCGGCCGTTGGAAAGCTGGCGCTCATAGGTGGCGCTGTTGCTCGAGCCGCTCGCATTGACCAGGCGGCGCTCCGAGCGGAACGCTGGAGCCATGGCCTCTATGTCGCGCCGCCGCACGCCGGGCACGATCGCGCTCGGGTCGACACCCATGTCCTGCTGGTACTTTGAGTTGCACATCACCAGCCGTTCCGCGTAATCCCACAGGACGAAGCTTTCGGTGATGTTCTCGATTGCCGTCCGCAGCCGGAGATCGGCCGCTTCCGTCTGCTGCACGAGGGTGCGCTGTTCGGTGACGTCGACGGCGATCCCGATCAGATGGAGCTCGGGCGCCTGCGGGTCCACCACCTGGGCGCGGGCGCGCATCCACACCCAGTGCCCGTCCGCGTGGCGCATGCGGAAGACGCGGTCCACATGGTCGATCTCGCGTGCCATGATGCGGTTGGCCAGGTCGAACAGGTCGCCGTCGTCCGGATGGATGATGGTCGAGACCTCGCCGAAGGACAGCATCTCCTCGGTCGGCTCGTAGCCCAGCATGTCGAACATCGAGCGCGACCAGAACATCTTGCCGCGCACCATGTCCCAGTCCCACAGGCCGCATTTGCCGCGCACCATCGCCATGTCGATCCGCTGATGCGCTTCCAGATAGATGCGGTCGGCGGCCTGCGCCCGCGCCGCCTGGCTGAAATAGGCGTAGAGGATCACGATCAGGATGCCCGCTGTCAGGGAGAACAGCGTCACGTTGAGCGAAACGGCGCGCCGCCACTCGGCGAAAAGGGCATCGCGCGAGGTCATGGCGACCGCCGCGCCGTCCTGGCCGCGGATATAGACCAGCGAGACGAGCCACGGCTCGCCGCCGATCCACACGTCCATCACGCCGGCCCGCGCGCCGAACAGGAACAGCGGTTGCCCGCCCGTCAGCATGTCTTCCAGCGTGTTGCCGACAAGATCCTGGCCGTTCGACGAGCTGGCGATCACGGTGGAGCTTGCATCGGTGACGGCGAGCACCTGCCGCTCGGCCCTGCCGATGCGGCGCGAGGCTTCTTCGATGAACATGCGCGCGCGCTGCGCATTGTCCTGCTCGCTCGCCTCGATGGAAAGCGTCGTGGCGAGCGAGTCGGCCGCCAGCGCCAGCATCGTGCGGGCGTCCCGCTCGATATCGTCGCGCCAGTTGAGCAGCGACAGGAGGCGCGCCGCGGCAACGACCAGCAGGAAGATGATGATCAGGACGGGGATCGAACGACGCAGATGAGGCTCGATCGCCAGCAGCCGCTCATAAGCGGGCGCAGCGATGATCTTGGCGTTGCCGGCCAGTCCCATGCGCGACGCGCGTCGGTGTCGCGGTATGGCAGAGATGCCCGCAATCAGGGGCACAGCCCATCCCTCCGCCTTCGCCATCCGACGGGCTCCCTCGTTCCTCGTTGTGCCAGGTGATTCGGTATCGCCTGCGTCCGAATCACCCATAAGGAATCAAAGGTGATTCGCCTTGTCCAGAGGGTTTGGTAAAAAAGGGCTTAACGGGGTCGGATCAGGCGAGCGTGCGTTCCACGATGTCGGCAAGATCGCGGGACAGATCTTCGCGTTGCGCCATCTCCTGCAGGATCTGCCTGGCCTTTTCGCGCCTGCCGCCTTCGAGCGACCGCCAGGAGCGGAACGCCGTCGCCAGCCTCGCCGCCACCTGCGGGTTGTGCTTCTCGAGCGCCATCACGATATCGGCCACCAGCCGGTAACCGGACCCGTCCGCTGCATGGAAGGCCGTCTGGTTGGCCATGGCGAAGGTGCCGATCAGCGCGCGCACGCGGTTCGGATTGGTCAGCGAGAAATGCGGATGGTCCATCAGTTGGCGGATCAGCGCCACCGTGTCGGGCGAGGGAACCGTCGCCTGGATCTGGAACCACTTGTCGAGGACCAGCGGGTTCTCGCGGTACTGCTCCTCGAAGCGGGCGAGGGCCTGGCGGCTGTCCTCCGTATCGTGGAAGTGGTGCGCGAGCACCGTCAGCGCCGCGGCGCGGTCGGTCATGTTGTCGGCATCGTCGAACTGCCGCTTCGCCGGCGCGGGCTCGCCCTGCGCCAGCGCCAGATATTCGAGCAGCGCGTTGCGCATCGCACGGCGGCCGGCGCCTTCCGCGTCGGGCGAGAAGGGGGCGTTGTCCCGCAGCCCGGCATAGAGGCCCTCGAAACCGTCCCGGCCCGCCCGGGCGATCGCCGTGAGAAGGGCGCTGCGCGCGCCGTAGATCGCGTCGGGATCGATGTTCTCGCCGATCTCGCGCGCCACGTCGGCTTCCCCCGGCAAGGTCAGCGCCAGCGCGCGGAATGCCGGCTCCAGCGCATCGTCGCCGGCCAGTTCGGCCGCGGCCGAGACGAGGTCGTCCGGAAAATCCGGCTGGCCGCCGCCGCGCAGCTTGCGGGTGGCGGCGATCAGCGCGTCGGTGAACAGCGTGTTGAGCGCCTGCCAGCGCGAAAAGGGGTCGCTGTCGTGGCGGGCGAGGAACAGCCGGTCCTGCGGCCTGCTTTCGATCGACAGGGTGACGGGCGCGGAGAAGCCGCGGTTGATCGACAGGACTGGTCGTGCGTCAACACCGGTAAAGCGCACCGTGTGATGCCGCTTGCGCACATGGATGACGCCGTTTTCGACGGCGGCCCCCTCGACATCCGCATACCGGATGTCCGCGCCGTCCGCCCCGACCAGCCCGAAGGCGAGCGGAATGTGCATCAGCCGCTTGCGGCTTTCGGAGGGCGTCGGCGGCACCGACTGCTCGATCTCCACGGTGAAACTGCGCTCCGCGGCGTCGTAGCGCCAGGCGACCGCCACGTTCGGCGTCCCCGCCTGGTGATACCAGAGCGCGAACTGCGACAGGTCGCGCCCCGCCGCATCCTCGAACGCCTTCACGAAATCCTCGATGGTCACGGCCTGGCCGTCGTGGCGCTCGAAATAGAGATCCATGCCGGCCCGGAAGGCCTCGGCGCCGAGAACGGTGCGTATCATGCGCACCACCTCCGACCCTTTTTCATAGACGGTCGCCGTGTAGAAATTGTTGATCTCCCGATAGCGGCGCGGCCGCACCGGATGCGCCAGCGGGCCCTGGTCTTCCGGAAACTGGTGCGCGCGCAGCGTTCTCACCTCGGAGATGCGCTTGACGGCGCGCGAGCGCTGGTCGGCGGAGAATTCATGGTCGCGGAAGACCGTCAGGCCTTCCTTAAGGCAAAGCTGGAACCAATCGCGGCAAGTGATTCTGTTGCCTGTCCAATTGTGGAAATACTCATGGGCGATGATGGCCTCGATATTGGCGAAGTCGAGGTCGGTTGCCGTGTCCTCGTCGGCCAGCACGTACTTGTCGTTGAAGACGTTGAGACCCTTGTTCTCCATCGCCCCCATGTTGAAGTCGGAGACGGCGACAATGTTGAAGACGTCGAGATCGTATTCGCGGCCGAACCGCTCCTCGTCCCAGCGCATGGAGCGTTTCAGCGCATCCATCGCATAGGTGGCGCGCGGCTCCTTGCCGTGCTCCACATAGATGGCAAGGTCCACGGTGCGGCCCGAGGCGGTGGTGAACGTGTCCTTCACCGCCCCAAGATCGCCCGCCACCAGGGCGAAGAGATAGGATGGCTTGGGATGCGGATCGTGCCAGACGGCGAAATGCCTGTCTTCGCCGATCAGGCCGCTTTCGACCGGATTGCCGTTCGACAGAAGAAGGGGCACTTCAGCGCGGGCCGCCTCGATGCGCACGGTGTAGACGCTCAGAATGTCCGGGCGGTCGAGAAAATAGGTGATGCGGCGAAAGCCCTCCGCCTCGCATTGGGTGCAGAAGACGCCATTGGAGACGTAGAGCCCCATCAACGCCTTGTTGCGGGACGGCTGGAGCCGTGTCTCGATGGTCAGCGTGAAGCGCTGCGCCCGCGGTGGCCTGGCGAGCGTCAGCTTGTCGGGCGATGCCTCGAAGCCGTCGGCCTGCGCCTTCCTGCCATCGACAGAGAAAGCCGCAAGCACCAGCCCGTCGCCGTCGAGCACCAGTGGCGAATCGGCCGGTGCCCCGTCCCGCCGCTCGACCGTCAGCACCGCCGTGACGATCGTCTCATCCGGCGCCAGCCGGAAGGTCAGCGCCACCTCGGGGATGAGGTAGTCGCTCGGTCGGTAGTCCTCGAGACGAAAGATCTGGCCGCTGTCCCTGCGCATCATCACTCTTTCTATGACCTGTGTGGCGGTCGGGCAAATCGTCCGCTCGCGTGGCCCAACAAAATCGGATTGCTGCTCTTTACACAAGGATGCGGCTCGACAAAACTAACGTCAGCAAGTCGCTCGACTGTTTCCAGCCAGCTCACCGAAAGTCGGCCAAGCCCGATTTGGCCAGAAGGGATTCCGCATGACTGTGATGACGCCGAAATTCGGCATGGGAGCTTCCGTGCGCCGCAAGGAGGACGCGGCATTCATCACCGGCAAGGGACACTATACGGACGATTTCTCGCCCGCAGGCACGCTGCATCTTTATGTGCTGCGCTCGCCGGTCGCCAATGCGCGCTTCACGATCGCTTCCACCGATGCCGCAAAGGGCGCCAAGGGTGTCCATCTGGTGCTGACGGGGGCCGATGTCGCGCATCTGGCGGACCTGAAGTCCGGCGCCATGCAGAAGCAGCCGGACGGCACCCGCGCGCCCACCCGCGACATCCCGATCCTGTGCCGCGACCACGTCCGCTATGTCGGCGATGCCGTCGCGCTCGTGGTGGCCGACAGCCGCCTTGAGGCGCAGGACGCGGCCGAACTGATCGAGGTTGAATACGAGGACGAGGAGGCCATCGCCGAAACGGCCAGGGCGCTGTCGGACGATGTGCCGCTGGTCTGGCCCGAACTCGGCTCCAACCGTGCCTTCCTTTACCATGTGGGCGACAAGGCGAAGGCCGAGGCGGCTTTCGCGAGGGCCGATCACGTCACGCGCATCGAGTTCACCAACAACAGGCTCGTCTGCAACTATATGGAGCCGCGTGCCGCCCTTGCCGAGTGGCGGGAGGAGGAGGGCCGTTTCGTCCTGACGACGGGGTCGCAGGGCGTCCATTCGATGCGCGGCATCCTCAGCAAGACCTTCGGCATAGAGCTGGAGCAACTGCGGGTGATCACGCCCGACGTGGGCGGCGGTTTCGGCCCCAAATCGTTCGTCTACCGCGAATATGCGATGGTTATGGAAGCGGCAAAGCGCCTCGGCCGTCCGGTCAAATGGACCGGCGACCGCAGCGAGCATTTCATGACCGACGCGCAGGGCCGCGACAATGTCGTGACCGCCGAGATGGCGCTCGACAAGGAGGGCCGGTTCCTCGCACTGCGCGTCGACCTCACCGCCAATATGGGCGCATATATCTCGCAATACGCCCCCTTCATTCCGTTTGTCGGTGTCTCCATGTCGACGGGTGTCTACGACATTACGGCGCTCGACGTGACCATCAACGGCGTCTACACCAACACCTGCCCTGTCGATGCCTATCGTGGCGCGGGGCGGCCGGAAGCGGCCTTCCTGCTCGAGAAGCTCGTCGATGCTTGCGCCCGTGACCTGGGGCTCGGGCGTGACGAGATCCGGCGCCGCAACTTCATCCGGCCCGAGCAGTTTCCCTACCGCACCCAGACCGGCCGCCTCTATGACGTCGGCGAGTTCGAGGGACACATGAACCTCGCCATGGAACGGGCAGGGTGGGCGAAATTCGAGGAGCGGCTGGAAGGCTCGCGGAAGGCCGGCCTGCTGCGCGGCATCGGCATGGCGACCTATATCGAGGCCTGTGCCTTCGCCGGTTCCGAGCCGGCCCATGTGCGGCTCAATGCCGATGGCACGGTGACGCTCCTGATCGGCACCCAGTCGAACGGCCAGGGGCACGCCACTGCCTATGCGCAGTTCGTTGCCGACAAGCTCGACATCGACATCGACAGGATCACGGTGCGTCAGGGCGACACCGACGAACTGGTCTCGGGTGGCGGCACCGGCGGGTCGCGCTCCATTCCGCTCGGCGGCGTTTCGTCGGCCCGCGCGGGCGAGGATCTGGCCGACAAGATCCGCAAGATCGCCGCCGACGAGCTCGAGGCTTCCATCGACGACATCGAGCTCGTCGACGGCACGGCGCGCATCGTCGGCACCGACCGCAGCATCGGCTTCGACGGCATTGCCAAGGCGGCCAAGCGGCCGGAGGACCTGCAGGGATTCGGCGAGTTCGTGCAGGAGGAGGCGACCTATCCCAACGGCACGCATATCTGCGAGGTCGAGATCGATCCCGAGACCGGCAAGGTGGAGGTGGTCGCCTATTGGATCGTCGACGATTTCGGCGCCACGGTGAACCCGATGCTGCTCGCCGGCCAGGTGCATGGCGGCGTGGTGCAAGGGCTCGGCCAGGCCCTGACGGAGGACACGGTCTATTCCGAGGACGGGCAGTTGGTGACCGCGAGCTTCATGGACTATGCCATGCCGCGCGCCGACGACGTGCCGTTCATCCACTTCGAGACGCGCAACGTGCCCTCGACCACCAACGCGCTCGGCATCAAGGGGGCCGGCGAGGCGGGCACCATCGGTGCCACGCCGGCGGTCCTCAACGCCGTGACCGATGCTCTCTTCCGCGGCTATGGCGTGCGTCACATCGAGATGCCGACGACGCCGGCGCGCGTCTGGCAGACCATCCGGGAGGCCAGGGGCTGATCGTGCACAACCCGCCGTTCTCCGTCCCGCCACCAGCGGCGCGAACCGCCTGTCTCGGATTATAGATCATGCCAGCCGCGGCGGAACTTGGCGTCGAACGCCAGCCACTCATCGGAATCGCGCTCAAGATCGTCTCGGTTTCCATTTTCGTCGTCATGTCCTCGCTGATCAAATCGGCGGGGACGGTGCCGGCGGGCCAGATCGTCTTCTACCGGTCCTTCTTCGCCATCTTCCCGATCCTGGCGATGCTCGCCTGGCGGCGGGAGCTCGCCACCGCCTTCCGCACCACGCGGCCCGTCGGCCATGTGATGCGGGGCCTCGTCGGGGTGGTGTCGATGGGACTTGGCTTCTTCGGCCTGACACGCCTGCCGCTGCCCGACGCCATCACCCTGAATTACGCGCAACCGCTGATCGTCGTGGTCTTCTCGGCCGTCTTCATGGGTGAAGTGGTGCGCATCTACCGCTGGAGCGCGGTGGCGGTCGGCTTCCTCGGCGTCGTCATCATCGCCTGGCCCAACCTCTCCTTGCTCACCGGGGCGCGGGCGCTGGAAGCAGGGCAGGGCGTCGGCGTCGTGGCGGTGCTGCTTGCCGCCGCCGCGTCGGCCGTCGCGATGCTCCTCGTCCGCAAGCTGGTGAAGACCGAGAAGACGGCGACCATCGTGCTGTGGTTCTCGGTGACGGCGACCGTCCTCGCCTTATGCACCATCCCGTTCGGCTGGGAGGCGCTCACCCGGGAGCAGTTTCTGGCGCTGGCCGGCGCCGGCGTGTGCGGCGGCGTCGCGCAGATCCTGATGACGGAGTGCTACCGCCACGCGGAACTGTCGACGATCGCTCCTTTCGAGTACACGTCGATGATCCTGGCGATCGTCATCGGCTACTTCGCCTTCGGCGACGTGCCGACGCTCTACACGCTGAGCGGCGGGGTGATCGTCATCGGGGCCGGCCTGTTCATCATCTGGCGCGAGCGTCAGCTCGGCCTGCGGCGCGTCGCCGCCCGCCGTTTCGTGCCGCCGAGCTCATGAGCGGCCCTGCGCCATCTTCTGCAGATAGGCGGCGGTCGCCGCATCGGCCGGGAAGAAGCTCTCGATCGCCAGCTCGGAGAGCGTGACGTCGAGCGGCGTGCCGAACACCGTCGTGGTGGTGATGAAGGAGAGGTCTTCCGTGCCGAGCCTGAGGCGCAGCGGCACGGCGATCGCATCGGTCTCCCGCGGTCGCGGCTTCGGAGCGCCGTGCGGCACGGGATAGGCGGCCAGCTCCCTTTCCAGGGCGGCCAGCGCCGGATCGGCCACCTGATCGTTGAGATGGCGCAGCCGCTCCAGCACATGCGCGCGCCAGGCGGAGAAATTGACGATGCTGGAGGCGAGTCCGTCCGGGTGAAGGCTGAGCCGCAGCACGTTCACCGGCGGCTTCATCAGCTCCGCATCCCGCACGCCGGCCAGGAGCGGCGCAATGGCGCCGTTCGCGGCGACCATCCTCCAGTGCCGGTCGATGGCGATGGCGGGGTTCGGAGCGTGCCCGTCGAGCACGAGCTGCACCGCATCCATGGCCGGCTTCAGCGCCGGATCATCGATCGGCCGCTCCGAAAAGCTCGGCGCATAGCCCGCCGCCAGCAGCATCCGGTTGCGCTGCCGAAGGGGCACGTCCAGGCATTCCGTCAGGTGGAGCACCATGTCGCGCGAGGGCTGCGAGCGCCCGCTTTCGACGAAGCTCAGATGACGCTGCGAGATGCCTGCGTCGAGCGCCAGGTGCAGCTGGCTCATGCGCCGGTGCTGGCGCCATTCGCGCAGCAGAGAGCCGAAACCGGTGTCGATGGTTTTCATGTCTGTTCTCAGCATGGCGCTAGTGGTCTGACCGAAACAGATGGTCCCCATCTGTTTCGATAAGTCAGCCCACAAGCTATTGATCTGGTGGGGCGATTTTTCCCAACAGATGGGTACCATCTGTTGGGATCGCACCACTAGATTAGCGCGGACGAATGGGGTTTCCATTACCTCACGCGTAATCGCCAGCGCGCGCTTCCAGCTTCAATCTCGGGCCATTCGCAACCCGAACCTGGAGTTCTGACAATGCAACTCGCCATATCCCCATTTCTGCGCAAGACCCTTCTGCTCGATGCGGTTGTCAGCGGCGCCGCGGCGCTGCTGATGCTCTTCGGCGCCAACCTTCTGGCGCCGCTCCTCGGCCTGCCGGCGGCGCTCCTGTTCTGGGCCGGGCTCGTGCTCGTCCCCTTCGTGGCGCTTCTGGCGCTCACCGCGCGGCGGGCGAGCGCCCCGCGCCTGCTCCTGCTCGACGTCGTGATCGCCAACGGGCTGTGGGTGATCGGCAGCCTCGCCCTGCTGGCGACGGGCCTTGTGGCGCCCACGCTGCTCGGTGTCCTGTTCGTCCTCGCGCAGGCCCTGGCGGTGGCCCTGTTCGCGGCGCTGCAGCTCGCCGGTCTCAGGCAGGCAGCGCAAGCCGCTTGAGACGCGGCACCCTTTCGCGCGCCCTCTGCCGTCGGGCAATTCCCCTTTTGAGGATAGGGCAATCGCCGATGTCAGCCGCGAGACCGCCCAGTTGTCGGGTGCGGCAATTCCACATATCGTTCAGAGTTGATGAC